>NZ_LSIC01000099.1 GCF_001556045.1 Bradyrhizobium sp. CCH5-F6 | reverse complement strand
GAGCTATGCCTGAATCTGGGTGACGGAGCCGATCAGGCGGCGTGGCTTTGCTGGGGCGGAATGACCTCGATGCCGTCGGCGAATCTGGCACCGGCGATGATCTTCGGCAACTGATTTGTGCCTTTCAATCGACGCCAGGTTTTCGAGGCTGCATCGATCAGCTTGAACACCATCAGCCTGGCCGTCTGTGGCGACAACGATCCCTTGGTCCGAACCGTCCTGTGTCGCACTGTGGCGAACACGCTTTCGATCGGATTGGTGGTTCGCAGGTGGACCCAGTGCTCGGCAGGGAAGTCATAGAATGCCAGCAGATCCTCGCGATTCTTGATGAGGCAATCGACCGCGCGCGCATATTTTGCTCCGTATTTCTCGGCGAAGGCTTCGAGTGCAAGCTCCGCGGCAGCCCCGTGTGGGGCCATGGAGATGTCCTGCAGGGCTTTCTTCATGCCGCTCTGCACGGAGCTCGGAACCTTGTTGAGCACGTTGACGGTCTTGTGCTGCCAGCAGCGCTGCCGCCGCGTGCCGGGGAAGACTTCGTCCATCGCCTTCCAGAAGCCGAGGGCGCCATCGCCGACCGCCAGTTCAGGCGCAGCCTGCAGTCCGCGCCGGCGAATGTCGATCAGAAGCTCGCGCCAGCTCTGGGCGCTCTCGCGCACGCCGACCTGAAAGCCGATCAGCTCCTTCTTGCCCTTGGGCGTCGCGCCGATCAAAACCAGCATGCATTCGCTGTGGTCCTCCATCCGGGCCTGCAGGAAGACGCCATCAGCCCAGACGTAGACATAGCGCCGCGTCGACAGATCGCGCTTCTGCCAGCGCTCGTACTCGCCCTGCCATTGCGCCTTCAGGCCTGAGATCACCGATGGCGACAGGTTCGGCGCATCCTGGCCGAGCAGCGCCGAGAGCGCTTCCTGGAAATCGCCGGTCGAGATGCCGCGCAAATAGAGGATCGGCAGCAGGGCATCCAGGCTCTTCGTCCGCCGCGCCCACAGCGGCAGGATCGCCGAGGTGAAGCGGATCCGATCAGCTCCGCTCGCACCGCGGTCTCTGACCTTGGGCCGGGCGACCTCGATCGCGCCGATCCCCGTGGCAATCTTACGCGCAGGCCCAAAGCCGTGCCGCACCACCCTGGCACGGCCATCCGGCAGCTTCAGCTCCGCCGTCGTCTCCAGAAATGCCTGCAACTCGATCTCGACGGCCCGGGCGAGCAGCTCACGGGCTCCGTTCCGCAGAATTTCTGTCAGTGGATCGTCAACCGCAGACGGCTGACGGAAGGGCAGGATGTTGGTAGTCTCGTTCATGGCGTATCGCTCTCCTTGAGAGGTTCTGGCAGGCTCGACACCCGCCTCGATACGCCGCCTCTCTCAACCCGTCATCACCCACTTTCCCGCATAGCTC
>NZ_LSIC01000098.1 GCF_001556045.1 Bradyrhizobium sp. CCH5-F6 | reverse complement strand
TGGCGTTGTCGGCGTTCTGCTTCACGTTCGAAGCCATCTCCTCCATCGAGGAGGACGCTTCTTCGGCGGAGGAGGCCTGCTCCGTCGCGCCTTGTGACAGCTGCTCGGCGCTGGCCGAGAGCTCCTGGCTGCCGGCCGAGACGTTCTGGGCAGCGGTGAGCGCTTCCGATACGATCTGCCGGAGCTTCTCCACCATGCGTTCGAGCGCAAGGCCGAGCGTGTCCTTGTCCGACAGCGGCTTGGCCTCGATTGTCAGATTGCCCTGCGCGATCTCGTTGGCGAGGGCTGCAGTCGCGTTCAGATTCGCGGTCATCTTATTCAGCGATTTGACGAGATCGCCCACTTCGTCGTTGCTGGAGACGTCGATCTTCTGGCTGAGGTCGCCGATGGAAACCGCATCGGCAAGCCCAACCGCACGGGCGAGACCGCGACTGATGTTGACGGCGATCCAGACGGCCGATCCGGCCGCGATGACGAGCGATGCAACGATGATGCTCAACAACACGAGCTTGGCGTTGGCGGCTTCCTGCGCAGCAGCGCCCGCGAGTTCCGACATCACCTTCTTCACATAATTGATGTAGTCGGTCGACGTCGAGATTGCCTCGGCAGCATTCGCCTTGCCTTCGCTTGCGGCGAGTGCCGCGGCGCGGATGTTGCCACCTTCCTTCACGACGTCGCCGACACGGGTGATGACCTTGATCAAACTGTCCGTCTGCGCCGTCAGCGATGCAGAGGAGATGCCGATCGATTTCAGTGACGCGCCGGCATGCCGCGCCGCATTCTGAAATGCGTCCGTCCGCACGCCCAGTTCCTTCATTTCCCCGCCCAGCTCGTCCATGCTGGACGCCGAGAACGTTGCGGTCATCTGCCGTTGCGCTTGAGCGCCTTCCAACCGGAGATTCTGAAGAGCCATGAGAGCGTCGCCGCGCTCGGGGCTGGAAGCCGTCCGACTCACCTCCGCAAACACCGCATCCACGGCCTCGGTCCAAGCCTTCCTGACCGGCTGGCCTTCGGCCGCCCAGAGCTGCGCACCTCGGTTATTGGAGTTCATCATGCCGAATTTGACGACGGTGTCCTCCGTCGCATTCATCTTGTCGTAGGCCACGGTGAACTTGTCGAGGAGCTGCCTGCCTGTGGCGTTGGCGACGGAATAGATCTCGTCACGCAGGCGTGTTGCCTCCTTACGGTACTGCTTGATCTCGTCGGCGATCTTCTGCATCTCCTGATCGGTCGATGCGATGATGACTTCTCGTTCCGCGCGGGTCTGATAGAACACGAAGTTCTGAAGCTCGCCTGCCTTGTCGATGCGGGCGGCACGCTGCACGAGACTTTCAGAAGTGTCGGAGAGCTGGGTGAGCTTCATGTAAGCGATGCCCCCCGTCGCCATCGACAACACGATGATGGTGCTGAACGCGGCGGCAAGCTTTGCCTTGACAGTGAATCTCATGGAAGGTTTCCTTGAATCAATTGAATGGCTACGCTCGACAACATTTCACGGGTACGCTTCACGCCGCGCAGGAGGCATCGGTCGACGCCTCTCGTAGCCCTGGTATCTCGTCGCTGGCCATCAGCTTGGCGAGATCGAAGATCACGACGAACTTCTCGCCCTTGCGGCCGATGCCGGCCGCATAGTCGGATTGCCATTTCCCGCCGACTTCGGGCACCGGCTCGATCGCCTGCTCGTCGATGTCGGTGACCTCGAACACGCAGTCGGCGACGAAGCCGACGCCGACCAGGCGGTCCTTCATCGGCACGTCGAGGATGATGATGCGCGTGGCTTCGGTGGCAGGCACGCTCGGCAGGCCGAGCTTGATCCGGAGGTCGACGATCGGATATCCGCTGCCGCGCACGTCGATCATGCCGAGCAGGAAAGCCGGCGCATGCGGCAGCCGCGAGATCGGCCGCATGTCGAGGATCTCCCGGACGTTTCGGATGCTGATGCCGAACGTCTCGCCGGCGAGACCGAGGGTCAGATATTGCGAGGTTGCGGCCATGATGCATCCATTCGATCAGGTGTCGGGCGGCGCCCCGTCGGGGCCTGCCGGTTAGCGTTGAAAGTCTGCGTCGCGATCGTCGTCGGCCTGGGCCATATCGAAGGCAAAGCCGCCACCGCCGACCTTGAGGGCCCGTGCCGGTCTGGCGGCCGGCTTTCTGGCAACCTCGTCAGCCGCCGCCATCCTTGCCGCCTTGGCGCGAAGCTGCGCAACGGCCTGTTCGATCTCGCGCGGAGCTGCCTTGGCCTTGTTCGCGCCCTCCTCGATCCGGAAGAAGGAGATCGTCGACTGCAATTGCTCGGCCTGGGAGGCGAGCTCTTCCGAGGTCGATGACACCTGCTCGGACGCGCTGGCGTTCTGCTGGCCGACCTTGTCGAGTTGCTGGATCGCCTGGTTGATCTGGGCCGCACCGACATCCTGCTCGCGGCAGGCCGATGTGATCTCCTGGACCAGCGCGGCCGTCTTCTTGATGTCGGGTACGAGCTTCGAGAGCATGCCGCCGGCCTCTTGCGCTACCTTGACGGTTTCGACCGAGAGCGTCCCGATCTCTGCGGCGGCCGCCTGGCTGCGCTCGGCGAGCTTGCGCACCTCGGAAGCGACCACGGCGAAGCCCTTGCCGTGCTCGCCGGCGCGCGCGGCCTCGACCGCCGCGTTGAGGGCCAGCAGGTCGGTCTGCCGCGCAATTTCCTGCACGATGGTGATCTTCTCCGCGATGGTCTGCATCGCCTGGACGGCACGCCCGACGGCTGCACCGCTGGCCTCCGCGTCCTTGGCGGACTGTGCCGCGATCTTCTCGGTCTGGTTGGCGTTGTCGGCGTTCTGCTTCACGTTCGAGGCCATCTCCTCCATCGAGGAGGAGGCTTCCTCGGCGGATGAGGCCTGCTCGGTCGCTCCCTGCGAGAGCTGCTCGGCACTTGCGGAAAGCTCCTGGCTGCCGGCCGAGACGTTCTGGGCCGCAGTCAGGGCTTCCGAGACGACCTGCCGGAGCCTCTGCACCATGGTTTCCAGCGCGATGCCGAGCTTGTCCTTGTCGGAAATCCGCTTGGCTTCGATCGTGAGATTGCCCCGCGCGATCTCGTTGGCGACCTCCGCATTGGCGTTCAGGCTCGCGATCATGCGCTCCAGCGCGATTCCCAGAGTGTCCTTGTCGGATAGACGTTTGGCCTCGACGGCCAGATTGCCTTGCGCGACCTCGTTGGCGATCGCGGCAGTCGCGTTGAGGTTCGCTGTCATTGCATTCAGCGACTTGACGAGATCGCCGACCTCGTCGTCACTCTTGACCTCGACCGTTTGGCTGAGGTCGCCGATCGCGACCGCGTTGGCAAGGCCGACCGCGCGCATGAGGGATCGGCTGATGCTCAGCGCGATGAAGGTTGCGGCGACGGCGCCAAGGAGCAACGATACGATGAGGATGCTCATCAACAGCATCTGCGCGCGGCTGCTCTCCGCTCTGGCCTCGTCCGACCTGTCGGACATCAACTTTTTCAGGAAATCAAGATATTCGTCCAGCGCCTTGGTCGCCTCGCCGACGGCGCGGCGGACTTCGCTGGTCGAATGCTCGATCGCCTTTGCCTTGTCGGTGCGGGCCAGTTTGAGCGTCTCGTCTTCGACGGCGTTCATGCTCGCATACAGTCCCGAGAACCTGTCGAGCATCTTCTTGCCGGTCTCTGTGGCGGTGGCGTAGATTTCGTCCCTGGTCTTGAGCAGACTCTCGCGAATCTTCCGGAGCTCAGCCGTGTAACGTTCGGCATCCGCGTCCGACTGCGCCATGATGGCGTTCTTCTCGGCGCGCACCTGCAGCAAGAGATCCCGCTCGAGTTCGGCGGCTTTGCTCGATCGTCCGGCGGCCCCGATAATGACCTCCGTCGCGCTCGCGAGGTCGGTGAGCTTCGAATATGAGATTGCGCCTGCGATCATGGACAGGACGAGAACGGCACCAAAAGCGCTGCCCAGCTTTGCCTTGACGGTGAATCTCATGTTCGAATTCCCTCGGGTTCGGCCCGGTCTGATTTTGAGGGGACGCGAGCGCAACAGCCCGCGTCCCGGAAGAGCGTCTAGCGTTGAAACTCGGCGTCGCGATCGTCGCCGCCGTCATCCATATCGAAGGCGAATCCACCGCCGCCCGCGACCTTCAGGGCCTTTGCCGGCCTGGCTGCAGGTGCCTTGCCGCGCCGATCGACCGCCGCCATCGTCGCCGCCTTGGCGCGAAGCTGGCCAACGGCCCGGTCGATTTCCCGAGGCGCGGCGTTCGCCTTGCGCGTGGAGTCCTCGATGCGGAAGAAGGCGATCGTCGACTGCAACTGCTCGGCCTGCGAAGCCAGTTCCTCGGAGGTCGAGGACACCTGCTCGGAAGCGCTGGCGTTCTGCTGACCGACCTTGTCGAGCTGCTGGATCGCCTGATTGATCTGCGAGGAGCCAACGTCCTGCTCGCGGCAGGCAGCGGTGATTTCCTGGACCAGTTCGGCCGTTTTCTTGATGTCGGGCACGAGCTTGCCCAGCATCTCGCCGGCTTCCTGCGCAACCTTGACCGTCTCGGTCGAGAGAGTGCCGATTTCGGCCGCGGCCGCCTGACTGCGCTCGGCGAGCTTGCGCACCTCGGAGGCGACGACCGCAAAGCCCTTGCCGTGCTCGCCGGCGCGCGCCGCTTCGACGGCCGCGTTCAACGCGAGCAGATCGGTCTGGCGGGCAATCTCCTGCACGATGGTGATCTTCTCGGCTATCGTTTGCATCGCATCCACGGCGCGGCCGACGGCAGCTCCGGACGCTTCCGCATCCTTGGCCGACTGCGCGGCGATCTTCTCGGTCTGGTTGGCGTTGTCGGCGTTCTGCTTCACGTTCGAAGCCATCTCCTCCATCGAGGAGGA
>NZ_LSIC01000097.1 GCF_001556045.1 Bradyrhizobium sp. CCH5-F6 | reverse complement strand
CCGGCCCACCGATCGAGGTCGACGAGCCGGCCGCGGAACCGCCACCGCCACCGTAGCCGCCCGCGCCGCCCGTTGTTGCTCCGCCAGCATTGGCGCCGCCCCCGCCACCTCCGAAACCGCCCGCGCCTCCGGCCACGGGGCCCCCGTTGGACGAACCGCCGCCTCCGCCGCTGGCGAAACCACCCGCACCACCGGTCTGGGGGCCATTGCCACCATGATGTGCCCCGCCGCTTGGACCGCCGCCAGCCCCCGAACCGTTGTCGTCCGAGCCGACAAACAATCCACCGCCTCCTCCCGGCGTGTAAGGCGCCGACTTGCCACCCATGCCTCCGCCTCCCCCGACCTGCGATGGATTATCCAGCACGCTTCCTCCTTTGGCCTGGGTATTCGAGACGGCGACATTGGCTAAGGTCAGCGCACCGTTACTCGACACGAAGATGGCGCCGCCCAGGCCGGCACCTGCACCGGCACCCAAGCCCGCCCCGCCTTGCGCAACTGCATCGGCGATGGCGAGGTTCTTCAAGGTCACCGCATAAATCGAGCCCGTCGTGCCGGCATCGCCGATGAAGAACGGCCGATAGGTGCCGGCGCCGCTGATCACCGGGTTGTTGCCGTTGCCATCGATAGTGATGTTCTTGGTGATGACCGGCAGCTCGCTCGCCAGCGTGATGGTGCCGCCGACCTGAAACTGGATGGTGTCGCCACTGGTGGCGCTGGCGATCGCCGCGCGCAGGCTGCCGGCGCCGCTGTCGGCCGTTGAGGTCACCAGCAAGGTCGCTGCGCCCGCACCCGAGATCGAGAGAATTCCGACGGCCAGGGCAGCCCAAACGACAATCATGGTGCGCAATACGGATCGAATGGTTTTGCGCGGTTCGGTTGAAAGATAGTTTTGCGAATTCAGTCCAACTGTCATGATCGTCCTGCAAGCCTGCGCGACAGGCCATTCCGACGCGATGGCTAGCAGACCGCCTGACGACGCGATGTGCCCGCCGTCTCATCAATTGAAATCGGGCAGACATGATGCAGACACGCCACAGGCGAGCTTTGTTTCGCTGTAACAATCGGGAAACGAAGGCAGCTTCGCTTGCGAAATGCAGGATGGTTCGGCTAGATCCCGTTGTGGTGAAGTCGTCCCGGTCGTTTGCCTACAGGGACGCCGTGAAGCGAACGGTGCGACGTTGAACGAAAGCATGCCGCAAGATCCCGGACGGGGCTTGCAGGCCCTGGCCCGTATGCGGGCGGAAACGCGCGACATCTGCGATGTCATTCCGCTCACCGCAGAGGAAGATTTCCACGTCACCACCGCCACCATGATGAGCAGCAATGCGGTGCTGCTCGATTCCCGCATCACCGACGTGGAATATGCGCGGACGCCCGCCCATGTCGCGCGCGGCGTTCTCAATCATTATCAGATCAGCCTCTGCATCGACGGCGAGATGCGGTTCAGCTCCGGCCGGCGGGACGTCACGATGCGGCCGGGCGATATTTGCCTGATCGACATGGCCCAGCCCAATCACACGGTCCTGCGCGGCGGCGGCGACCGGACGCGGCTGATGGCGCTGATCCTCCAGCGCGCCATGCTGGCTCCGAGGTTGGCGCATCCGGACTCGGCGACGGCGATCGTGCTGTCCGCAGATCATCCGCATGCGCGACTGATCGCCAGCCATTTCGCCGAGCTCGCCGTGAGTGCGCGGCCCGGCGTCCCGAGTGTCGACGCCACGGTCGAAGCGATTGCCGATCTCGTGGCCGCGGCCGCCGGCGGCACGGCCAACATCGTCGCGGGCGTCGACCGTGCCGAGCGCCATCTCTACCTCGCGATGATCAAGCGCCACATCGCCGAGAATCTCGAGACCGACCTGCTCACGGCTACCGAGCTCTGCCGCCAGTTCGGGATCTCCCGCGCGACGCTCTATCGCCTGTTCGAGGCAGACGGAGGGCTGGCTCATTACATTCGCGAGCAGAGGCTTAATCTGGCCTTCCAGAAGATGATCTCGCAGACAGAAGCCGACAAGCGGCTGATGAATCTGGCGATCAGCATGAAGTTCAGCAGCGACTCCACCTTCATTCGCGCATTCCGCCGCAAGTTCGGCCTCACGCCCGGCGAGCTGCGGGAGCTGGCCGACACATGGCTGCGCGAGACCGGAGCGGTGCCGGCCATCGACACTGTGCTGCACCAACTGGCCCGGCAGCGCGCAGCGCAGCCCTAATCAGTCAGCCCAACCCTTCCGTCCCATCTGCTGCGCTGCCAGCTTCTCTTCGGCGGTGCACGCAGCTTTCCGAAGTCCGAGAGAGCGTCTGCATATTTGCTGCGCTGCGACACGCGACGACTATGCGACTCCTGCAAAACAAAAGCTCGCCGACATCAAAAATGCGACATCGCGCAGCTTGTCGGATGCCGGCAATGCGTCCAGACTGTGATGAAAGTCGCTGGAATGCGGCATACCCCCAGCGGTTAAAAACGAAGCGCACCGAAACGCGTTCGAACAACCAGGCCGCCAGGGAGGACGTCCATGACTGCAAAGTCTCAAAAGAGCAGAACAACTCGTCGCAAATTCCTGCTGACCGCCGGCGCGGCCGGCGCTGCCACCATCGCCATGCCGCAAGTCAGCCGCGCGCAAACGGCGACCCTGAAGATGCAGGGCTCGTGGGGCAAGGCCGATGTCTTCAACGAGATGGCCGAAGATTATGTGAAGCGCGTCAACGAAATGGCCGGAGGTCGACTGCGCATCGACTATCTGGTCGGCGGCTCGGTCGTGCATCCGTTCCAGGTTTTCGATGGCGTTCATGGCGGCCAGCTCGACGCAGCACACACGGTCACCGTCTACTGGTACGGCAAGCACAAGGCCGCCTCGCTGTTCGGTACGGGCCCGGTGTTCGGCTTCAACGCCAACGAAGGCCTCGGCTGGATCCACAATGGCGGCGGCAAGGAGCTGTTTGAGGAGCTCCAGACCAAGATCATGAACGTCAACATCAAGAGCTTCTTCGCTATGCCGATGCCGACCCAGCCGCTCGGCTGGTTCAAGAAGCCCATCACCAGCGCGGATGACCTCAAGGGCTTGAAGTATCGCACGGTGGGCCTGGCCGCCGATCTCTTCCAGGCGATGGGTGCATCCGTCGCGCAGCTACCCGGCGGCGAGATCGTGCCTGCGATGGAGCGCGGCGTGATCGACGGGTTCGAGTTCAACAATCCGACCTCGGACCGGCGCTTCGGCGCACAGGATGTCGCCAAGAACTACATGATGGGCAGCCATCATCAGGCGACGGAATATTTCGAGATCATGTTCAACCGGACGAAATTCAACACGCTGCCGAAGGAACAGCAGGCGATCCTGCAATACGCCGCCGAAGCTGTGTCCTCCGCCAACGAATGGAAAGGCATGGATTATTATTCCAAGGACCTGCAGGAGCTGATCAACAAGGACAAGGTCAACGTCATGCGGACGCCGAAGTCGGTGTTCGACGCGCAGATCAAGGCGTGGGATGGTCTGATCGCCCAGCTCGGATCGGATCCGTTCATGAAGAAGGTCATGGACTCGCAGAAGGAATGGGTGCGCCGCGTGGTCTACTACAACATGAACAACGCGACGGACTACCGCGGCGCCTTCGAGCATCACTTCCCAGGCGTGCTCAAGGTGTGACGGCTGTCGCGGCGCATCGCGTGAGGTCGTATCGTGAGGGGCGGCGCAATTGAAGCGCCGCTCGCGAGTCGGGAGGGGGACATTCGAATGTACTGCTCGCAGCGAGTTCAGCTCGCATGACGAAATTCCTGTTCTTCATCGATGAGCTCAGCACGTGGGTCGGCAAGGCGTTCGCCTGGCTGATTCTCGTCCTCACCCTGAGTGTCAGCTACGAGGTATTCGTGCGCTACGTGCTGCGTGCGCCGACCACCTGGGCTTTCGACATCAGCTACATCACCTATGGCGCGATGTTCCTGATGGCCGGCGCGTACACGCTCTCGCGCAACGGCCATGTGCGCGCCGACGTGGTCTACCGCCTCTGGTCGCCGCGCACCCAGGCGATGATGGACCTCGTCCTGTATATCCTGTTTTTCCTGCCGGCGATCGCCGCGCTGATGTATTCGGGCTGGAACTACGCCCAGATGTCGGTTCGCTTCCGCGAAGTCAGTATCTTCAGTCCGGCCGGTGTGCCGGTATTTCCGTTGAAGGCGCTGATCCCTCTCACCGGTTTCCTCCTGTTTCTGCAAGGGTTCGCCGAAATCATTCGCTGTGTGCTGTGCATCCGCACCGGCCGATGGCCGCAACGCCTGCACGACGTGGAAGAGACCGAGAGCCTCGTCATCCGCGAACATCAGCAGCAAGCGGCTGAGCCGCAGAGCGAGAAGGGACCAGGCGCATGACCGATCCTCAACTCGGCATGCTGATGCTGGGCCTCTTCATCTTCATCATCATGCTCGGCTTCCCGATCGCGTTCACGCTGATGGCGATGGGCGTCTCGTTCGGCTACTATGCCTACTACACCCCCGGTCAGGACTTCTTCCAGAACCGCATCTTCACGCTTCTGGTGCAGAAGACGTTCGAGGTCACATCCAGCGATGTGCTGGTCGCGGTTCCGCTGTTCCTGTTCATGGGCTATTTGATCGAGCGCGCAAACATCCTCGATCGCCTGTTCTACTCGCTTCAGTTGTCGATGAAGAACGTGCCGGGCGCGCTGGCGGTGGCAACCCTGATCACCTGCGCGATGTTCGCGACCGCCACCGGCATCGTCGGCGCGGTTGTCACGCTGATGGGCCTGCTGGCCTTGCCGGCGATGCTGCGCGCCGGTTACGACGTCAAGCTGTCGGCAGGCGTCGTCTGCGCCGGCGGCTGCCTCGGCATCCTGATTCCGCCGAGCATTCTGCTGATCGTCTACGCGGCGACCGCCGGCGTTTCGGCGGTCAAGCTTTACGCGGCCGCTTTCTTTCCGGGGTTCCTGCTGGCGGGGCTCTACGTCCTCTATGCGATGGCGCGCGCGATCATCAATCCCGCGCTCGCGCCGAAGCTGCCGCCCGAGGAGACCAACGTGCCGCTCGGCACGGTGATCTGGGCGCTCGCCACGTCGTTCCTGCCACTCGCGTTGCTGATCGTTTCGGTGCTCGGCGCGATCCTGTTCGGGCTGGCAACGCCGTCCGAGGCGGCCGCGGTGGGCGCGCTCATGAGCATCGTTCTGGCCGCCGCCTATCGTTCGCTCAACTTCACGATGATGCGCGAATCGGTCTATCTGACCGTTCGTGCCACCGCGATGGTCTGTTACCTGTTCATCGGGTCGTGGACGTTCTCCGCGGTGTTTGCCGTCCTCGGCGGACAGACCGTTGTCGAGCAGTTCTTCGCCGCGATGAACCTGTCGCCGATCGGGTTCCTGCTGTTGACCCAGGTGATCATCTTCCTGCTCGGCTGGCCGCTGGAATGGACCGAGATCATCATCATCTTCGTGCCGATCTTCCTGCCGCTGCTGCCCCAGTACGGCATTGATCCGATCTTCTTCGGCATCCTGGTGGCGCTGAACACGCAGACCGCGTTCAACACGCCGCCGGTCGCGATGGCGGCCTTCTATCTGAAGGGCGTGGCGCCGCCTCAGGTGAAGCTGACCGACATCTTCTCCGGCGCGCTTCCCTTTGTCGGCCTGGTCTTCTTCACAATGGCACTGGTCTACATCTTCCCGGGGATCGCGTTATGGTTGCCCACCTATCTCTATGGATCGCGATGAGCGCACCCGGTAAACCGCCGAAAGGCCGCGCATGAGTCTCAACGCGCTCGGCCTCATGGAAGCTGCGGCCGGAATCCGCGACGGCCGGCTCAGTTCGGCGGAGCTCGTCGGCGACTGCCTCAAGCGCATCGACGAGGTCGATCGCGATATCCAGGCGTGGGCGTTCCTCGATCGCGACCACGCGATGCGGCAGGCCGAGGCCGCTGACGATCATCGTCAGCAGGGCAAGGCCACAGGCCCGCTGCATGGCGTGCCCGTGGGCATCAAGGACATATTCGACACCGGCGACATGCCGACGGAATTCGGATCAGAGCTGTGGGCCGGACGCACGCCGCGGCGCGATGCGGCGGCCGTGGCGCGCCTGCGCGCGGCCGGCGCCGTAATCCTCGGCAAGACGGTGACCACCGAGTACGCGTACTACAATCCGGGCAAGACCCGAAATCCGCACAACCCAAATCACACGCCGGGTGGATCGTCCTCGGGCTCCGCCGCAGCCGTCGCGGCGCTGATGGTGCCGGGTGCCATCGGCTCGCAGACCAACGGCTCGGTGATCCGTCCTGCCGCCTTCTGCGGCGTGGTCGGCTTCAAGCCCTCGCATGGCCTCATTCCGCGCAGCGGCGCGCTCGAATTGTCGCGCACGCTCGATCATGTCGGCGTGTTCGGGCGCAGCGTGGAGGACGCGGCCCTGCTGGCCGAGGTCATGGTCGACTTCGACCGGGAGGATTTGGACACGCGGCCTGTTGCGCGCCCGCCATTCTCTGCGGTAGCGGCGAGCGAGCCGCCGTTGCCGCCGCGATTTGCCCTCGTGCGCTCTCCGGCCTGGGATCAGGCCGAGCCGGTGACGCATGAGGCCTTTGCTGAACTCGTCGAGGCTTTGGGCGAGGCGTGCAGCGAAGTCGAGCTTGGGCCGAGCTTCGATAGAGCCGTCGATATGCACCGTATCATCATGGAAGTTGATATGGCGCACAATCTGCGGCGCGACTACCAGCGAGGCCGCGACAAGCTGAGCACGCATCTACGCCAGGCGATCGAGCGCGGCCGCGCGCATCTCGCGGTGGATTATTGCAGCGCTCTGGCCGGGATTGCGCCGCTCAACCAGGCTCTGGACCACATTTTCGACGAGTACGACGCCGTCCTGACGCCTGCGGCGCCGGGTGCGGCGCCCGGCATTGAAACCACCGGCAACCCGGTTTTCTGCACGCTCTGGACCTATCTCGGCGTACCCGCCATCAGCCTGCCATTGATGCGTTCCGAAGCCGGTCTTCCGCTGGGCGTCCAGCTCGTCGGCCGCCGCGGCAACGATGCCCGCCTCTTGCGCACGGCGTGCTGGCTCGCCAAGAATATCGGGCGCACTCGTGGCAGCGGTCGGCGCAACGTCCCGAGCGCCGGGTCGAACACGGCTCCCGGCGCGGAGAAAAGGAAAGTGCGATGACCAATCTGATCACCGGCCTCATCGGCCTCGCGCTTATGATGACGTTTCTTGGAATCCTGGTGGTCTGGATCAAGGCCATCCCGCTCATCGTCATTGTGGTTAGCGTGGTGATCCTGGCAGTGGTCGATTTCGTCCATTCACTGAAGACGACGAACGGCACGCCTCGCTGAGCGCCGGCGCAAAATCGGCCTCGCGCGGCACCATCAGGCCAGATGGCACGCCACGAAGTGCCCGCCCGCCCCCTCCTTCAGCACCGGCGCGCTCTCCGCGCAGCGCGGTTGGGCGATCGGGCAGCGGGTGTGGAAGTGACAGCCCGACGGCGGCTTCATCGGGCTCGGCACGTCGCCCTTGAGGCGGATGCGCTCGCGCTTCAGCTTGGGATCGGGCACCGGCACCGCCGACAACAGCGCCCTGGTGTAGGGATGCTGCGGATTGCGGTAGAGATCGCTCGCCTTCGCCAGCTCGACGATGCGGCCGAGATACATCACAGCGACGCGATCTGAGATGTGCTCGACCACCGAAAGATCGTGAGCGACGAACAGATAGGTCAGGTTCAACTCGGCCTGGAGGTCCTCCAGCAGGTTGATGACCTGCGCCTGGATCGAGACGTCGAGCGCGGAGACCGGCTCGTCGCAGACGATCAGCTTCGGCTCGACCGCGAGCGCGCGGGCGATGACGATGCGCTGGCGCTGGCCGCCGGAGAATTCGTGCGGATAGCGCCGCATGTGCTCCCCCTTCAGCCCGACCTTGACCAGGAGGCTCGCGACGCGCTCCTCACGCTCCTTCGTGGAGGAGGCGAGATTGTGGATGGTGAAGGCCTCGCCGAGAATCGCGCCGACCGTCATGCGCGGATTGAGCGAGGCGAACGGGTCCTGGAACACCAGCTGCATGTTCCGCCGCATCGCGCGCAGATCGTTGCCGCCGAGCTTGCGCACGTCCTGGCCGTCGAAGGTGACCTCGCCGTCGGTTGGCTCGATCAGGCGCAGCACGCACCGTCCCGTCGTCGACTTGCCGCAGCCGGATTCGCCGACGAGACCGAGCGTCTCGCCGCGATTGACCGAGAACGACACGCCGTCGACTGCGTAGACGGTGCCGACCTGGCGCGACAGCAGACCGCCCAGCACGGGAAAATGTTTCTTCAGGCCGCTGACGCGCAGCAACGGTTCGCTCATGCCGCGCCTCCCAGGCTGGTATCTCCCAAGTGACAGGCCATGCGGTGGCCGGGCGAGACCTCGCGCAGGAGCGGCTCCTTCTCGGTACAGACGTCCATCGCGAACTTGCATCGCGCCGCGAAGCGGCAGCCGACCGGCGGATTGATCAGGATCGGCACCGATCCGCCGATCGCCTCCAGCCGGGTCTTGTGCTCGCTGTCGAGGTCGATGCGCGGGATCGAGCGGATCAACCCTTGCGTATAGGGATGGCGCGGATCGCCGAAGAGGTCGTCGACCAGCGCCTCCTCCACCACCTTGCCAGCATACATCACGACGACGCGCTGCGCCGTCTCGGCGACGACGCCCATGGCATGGGTGATCAGCATCACCGCCATGCCGAAGCGGTTCTTCATGTCCTGCAGCAGGTCGAGGATCTGCGCCTGGATGGTGACGTCGAGAGCGGTCGTCGGCTCGTCGGCGATGATCAGCTTCGGCTTGCAGGCCAGCGCCATCGCGATCATGACGCGCTGGCGCATGCCGCCGGAGAACTGGTGCGGATAATTGTGCACGCGGCCTTCGGCGTTCGGAATCTGCACCAGCTTCAGCATCTCGATGGTGCGCTCGAGTGCCTGCTTCCTGGTCACCGCCTCGTGCCGTCGCAGGCTCTCGGCGATCTGCTCGCCGACGGTGAGCACCGGATTGAGCGAGGTCATCGGCTCCTGGAAGATGAAGCCGATCTCCTTGGCCCTGATCTCGTCGAGCTGATTGCTCGTCAACGGGACGAGATCGCGGCCCTCGAAGATGATCTGGCCCGCGGCGATCCGCCCCGGCGGCATTGCGATCAGCTTCAGGATCGACATTGCGGTGACGGTCTTGCCGCAGCCGGATTCGCCGACGACGCAGAGCGTCTCGCCCTTGTTGATGGAAATGTCGACGCCGTCCACGGCCTGGAGGATGCCGTCGTCGGTGGAGAAGTGGGTTTTGAGGCCCTTGATCTCGAGCAGCGGCGCCATCAGATCACCCGTCGCGCATCGAGCGCGTCACGCAGGCCGTCGCCGATGAAGTTGATGGCGACCACCGCGACGAAGATCGCGCCGCCCGGAAACAGCGCCCAGTGCGGGCCGATGTCGAGAAAATCCTTGGCGTCGTACAGCAGCCGGCCCCAGGTCGGCGTATCCGGCGGAAAGCCGAGGCCGAGGAACGACAATGTGGATTCGGCGATGATGGCGGCCGCAACGTCGATGGTGCCGGCGATGATCACCGGACCCAGCGCATTCGGCAGAATGTGCTTGACCACCTGTCGCAGCGGACTTGCGCCGAGCGCGCGCGCCGCTTCGACGAACTCCTTTTCGCGGATGGACAGAAACTGCGCGCGCACGAGGCGCGCGACCGGCATCCAGCGGAGCCCTCCGATCACGAGCACGATCAGGATGAAGATGCCGCCCTCCGGCCCGAACATCTGCTTCAGCCCGTCACGGAAGAGATAGATGAGCAGGAGCAGCAGCGGCAGTTGCGGCAAGGACAGGAACAGGTCGGTGAGCCACATCAGGCCGTGTCCGAGCGCTCCGCGCGACATGCCGGCGAGCGCGCCGATCAGCACTCCGACAAAGACCGAGACCAGCATCGCGGCGAGGCCGACCGCGAGCGAGATGCGCCCGCCATAGATCATGCGGGCAAGGATGTCCTGCCCGAGATCGTCGGTGCCGAACGGATGGGCCAGCGACGGCCCCTGCAAGCCTGCGACGATGTCGATCTCGTCGATCTTGACCCGCCAGATGAACGGACCGAATACCACCGCCAGGACCAGAACCAGGAGCAGAAACGCGCTGACCACGGCGAGCTTGTGGCGGCTGTAGCGTCGCCACGTCTCGCGCCAGGGCGAGTAGACGCGCCGCTCAGCGGAGGGAGATGCGAGGGTCAAGCCAGCCATAAAGAACGTCCGCGATGAGATTGAACAGCACGACGAGGCACGCGAAGACGAAGGTGACCGCCATCACCACCGGCGTATCGTTGGAAAGGATGGAGGAGATCAGCAGCGAGCCGATGCCGGGAATGCGGAAGATCTGCTCGGTGACGATGGCGCCGCCGAACACCGCGGGCATCTGCAGCGCAATGAGCGTCACCACCGGGATCATGGCGTTGCGCATCACATGCTTGACGATGACCTTGGCCTGACCGAGGCCCTTGGCCCGCGCCGTCGTGACGTAGTCGAGCCGGATCACGTCGAGCATCGCCGAGCGGACGAAGCGCGTCATCGACGCCGCCTGGAACAGGCCGAGCACCGCGACCGGCATGATCGCCTGCCGGATCATCTCCAGCACCCAGCGGATGCCGGTCGCCTTGATGTCGGTCGTGTAGACGAACGGCAGCCAGTCCAGCGTGACCGAGAAGATCAGGATGAACAGGATGCCGGTGAAGAAGGTCGGCAGCGAGAAGCCGACGAAAGCGAGCGTATTCGCGATCTGGTCGAACAGCGAATACGGCTTGGTGGCGGCATAGACGCCGACGGGAATCGCGATCAGCAGCGCCAGGATCTGCGCCGAGCCGATCACATACAGCGTGGCCGGCAAGCGTTGGAGGATGAGCGTGTCGACGTCCATGCGGCTGACGAAGGAGAAACCCCAGTCGCCGTGCAGCATGGCGTTGAGCCAGTGCAGGTAACGGAGGTAGATCGGATCGTCGAGCCCGAACTTGGCCCGAAGTGCGGCCTGCACTTCGGGCGGCACGTTCGGGTTGGTCGCCAGTTCCGAGAACGGGTCGCCGGGCGCCAGCGCGAGCACGACGAACAGCACGAGCGAGATGGCCAGCAGGCTCGGAATGGCGATCAAAAGGCGACGCAGGACGTACTGACTCATAGGGAGGGCCCCCGTCTAGCCTGCGATCAAGCCTCCCGGTACCAGTCCTGGATGTTGTCAGTCTCGTTCGCCCAGCCGCTCAGCGCTGGCCTCAGGGTGTTGGCCGCGGCTTCCACCTTAAGGCGGTGCATCACCGGAATGAACACGGTGTCCTGCCAAAGCAGGTCGTTGCACTTGATGTAGAGCGCGGCGCGCTTGACCGGATCGGTTTCGGTCTCGGCCGCCGCAATGGCGGCATCATAGTCTTTGTTGACATATCGCGGGAAATTCTGCCCCTGCCACTTGTTCTCCTTGGTGGCCACGTTGGCGGAGATGTAGCGGCGCATGTGCAACGCCGGATCCGGCTGCGTCATCGGGATCTGGAACTCCTCGATGTCGGCATAGAATTTGGGGTAGGTGTCGGGGTTGGCAACGTCCGACGAGAAGAACACCGAGGCAACGACCGACTTCAGCTCCACATCGATGCCGGCCTTCTGGCAGGCCTGCTTGACGATCGCCTGGGTCTTCTGGCGCGGACCGTTGGTCGATGTCTGGTACAGAAGTTTGAACTTCTTTCCGTCTTTCTCGCGGATGCCGTCCGATCCGACCTTCCATCCAGCCTCGTCGAGCATCTTCGACGCCTTCTCGATGTTGAACTCCCACGTGGTGTTCTTGGAAACGAATTTTTCGGGACCGTTGAGGTAGTTGGCGGTGGTGCGGCCTGCACGACCGTAGATCGCCTTCTTGACGGACTCGCGGTCAACCAGCAAGGCAAGTGCCTTCCGCACATTCGGATCCGAGAGGATCGGATGCTTGGTCTTCATCGAGGAGCGCTCGCCGTCGACCTCGGTGTGCGGATCGGTGAAGTTGATCGCAATGAACTCGATGTCGCCGCCGGTGGCGTAGAGCGTCTTGCCCTTGCCGCCCTTCTCCAGACGAAGCAGCACGTCGTCCTCGACCTGCATGTTCCAGGCGAAATCGAACTCGCCGGTCTGGATCACTGCCCGCGCAGCGGAAACGGCATCGCCGCCGCCCTTCATCTCGATCGTGTCGAAATGCGGCCGGTTGGGCATGTGGTAGTCGGGATTGAGCTGCCCGCGGACCACATCGCCCGGCTTGAACTCGACGAATTTGTAGGGGCCGGTGCCCACGGGGGCCAGATTGTTCGGCGCCTCGCGGGACTTCGAGCCCTTGTAGTCCGCGAACAGATGCTTGGGGAGAACGCAGCCATATGCGCCGACGAAGGCATTTGCCCAGAACGGCGTCGGAGTCTTGAACAGGATGCGAATCGAAAGATCGCTCACCTTCTCGACCGTGATCTGACCGTAGGTGCTGACGCTGACGGCGGCCGTGGCGGGATCGCTGGCATATTCCCAAGTGAACACGAAGTCGTCGGCAGTGAGCGGTTTGCCGTCGTGCCATTTGACACCCGGCTTGATTTTCCAGACCACCGATTTGGCATCGGCGGCGAGACCACCGTTTGCAACCGAGGGAATCTCTGCGGCCAGAATCGGATTGAGATTGCCGTCGGCGTCCCAGCTTGCGAGCGGCTCGTAGAACAGCCGCGACCCGTCCTGGTCCTTGGTGCCGGTCGCAAAATGCGGATTCAGCAGCGTCGGCCCCTGCCACCACAGCAGCTTGAGAGGGCCGCCGCCCCCGCGCTTGGTCGGCTTATAGACAGCGGGGCTCTGCGCCATGGCGACGCCGCCAAGCGCGAGAATCTGGTTGGCCAGGGGCGCGGTGAGACCAACGGCGGCCATGCGCTGGATGAAGGCGCGGCGGTCGATCCGCCCGTCCTTCACCTGGCCGATCATCGAACGCAGTTCTTTATCCAGCATGGTTTCCCCCGTCTGGTTCCCGGTATGGATGCAGGCGGCCGCGAGAGGCGACCGCCGGGTTTGGCTGGTGGTAGATGGCACACCGAACGGGGTGCACGTCAACTGGGACCGTGTGTATGCAAACGGTCTTCTGGCTGCGCGTTGGGCAAAACCGCGTTCCGCAGCCCATCCGTTCGGCAATCCGGCATCAAAACGCGCCGGATTGCGCGCTGCACTGCGGAAAATTTGTTCGCTGCATCAGACGAAGTATCGAGGCAGGACGCTACGCCACGGACATGTCGAGCGGCGGCGCGACGTGATCGGGCAGAGGACAGACATACGGCGTCCTCGCCGTCCGTCTCTTCAGGTCCGCCTTGGCGGCCTTGATCAGCTCCGGGTCGGTGAGCGCCTTGATGCCGAGCCCGGCCATCGCCTTGGCCGCCTGCACCATGGCCTTGTGCGCATGCGGGCTCTTGCCCTGGGCCACCACCTGCCAGGTGTGGAAGGGCGTGCCGATTGCAACCGTCGGTGCGTGCACCTGCACGGTCGGCACCACCCAGCTCACGTCGCCGACATCGGTCGAGCCGACCAGCGGGTTGCGCTTGGCGTCGAGCGGCACGAGGAAGTCGGCCAGCGGCCGATCGGTCGGCTCCATGCCGATCGCGTAATAGACCGACGAAATGTCCTTGTCGCTCAGCGTCGCACGGATCTGGCTGGCAAAACTCTTGTCCGCATCATCGAAATGCGGCGGTCCGAGTTCTTCCATCACCTGGTGCAGCGCCAGTTCCAGCGGCGCGTTCGGCAGGATGTTGGAGACCGCGGAGATGATCTTCATCTCTACCTTTGTCTCGGTCATCAGCGCGGCGCCTTGCGCGATCTTGGACACGCGCTCGACCAGCTCGTTCATGCCGGGAAGATCGCGGGCGCGGATCGAATAGCGCACGCGTGCATGCGCCTGCACCACGTTGGGCGCAATGCCGCCGGTGTCGAGCAGGGCGTAGTGCACGCGCGCATCGCTCGGCATGTGCTCGCGCATGTAGTTCACGCCGACATTCATCAATTCCACCGCGTCGAGCGCGGAGCGGCCGAGATGCGGCGAAGCCGCCGCATGCGAGGTCCTACCGGTGAAGGTGAAATCGGCGCGCGTGTTGGCGAGCGAGGGCGTCACCGCGACTTCCCAGAAGCTGTGCGGATGCCAGGTGACGGCGACGTCGGCATCTTCGAACGCACCCGCGCGCACCATGAAGGCCTTTGCCGCGCCGCCTTCTTCCGCAGGGCAGCCGTAATAGCGCACGCGGCCGGGCACCTTGTTCTCGGCCAGCCAGTCCTTCACCGCTGTCGCGGCGAGGAGCGCGGCGGACCCGAGCAGATTGTGACCGCAGCCATGGCCATGACCGCCGGTCTCGATCGGACGGTGCTCGGCAACGCCCGCCTCCTGGCTGAGGCCCGGCAGCGCGTCATATTCGCCCATGAAGGCGATGACCGGACCGCCCTCGCCCCACTCGCCCATCAGCGCGGTCGGGATGCCGGCGACGTTCTCGGTGATGCGGAATCCCTGATGGCGCAGCTCGGCGAGATGCTCGGCGGCAGACCGCGCCTCGGTGTAGCAGACCTCGGGCATGCCCCAGACCCTGTCGCTGAGGTCGATGAAACGTGCCTTGATCGTGTCGATGCCACGCCAGATGTCGCTGCGGTTGTCCATGCTCGTCGTCCGTGATCCCAGGGTCAAACGAAGCCGCAATGGTTAGCAGCTTCGTTTCATGCCTCCTAGCATCTCGCCGGACAGCAGCCATGCGGCGCATGCCGGATCGAGGGTTGCCTGCCACCCGTGCACGAGGTGCTCCCGTGCCTTTCGAAGATTTCACCCGGCGTTCTCACGAATAGTTGGCAACGAGGCTTTCAAGACGGCCTCCTCCGGCCTAAATTATGGGTGCTTCGCGCCTCGCTCTGGAGCAATCTCGGAGCGACGCACCCAGCCAGGAGAACTCCATGCCCGCTCTGACCGAATGGAGAGTGCCGCCGGCCAATCAGCCGCGTGCGAGCGACTACGGTTTCGATCTCGACCGCGCGCTCGGCTCCGTCGTCGGCCTGCACGCCATCATCCCGCCCGACGCCTTCAGCGCCGAGACGCTGGGCACCGAACGCGCCGGCAACGGCGTCGTGATCGACGACGGGCTGGTGCTCACGATAGGTTATCTCATCACTGAGGCAGAGTCCGTCTGGCTGCACCGTGCCGACGGACGCGTGGTGGAGGGTCATGCGCTCGGGTTCGATTCCGAGACCGGGTTCGGCCTCGTTCAGGCGCTCGGCCGGCTCGACATCGAACCCTTGCCGATCGGCTCATCGGCGGCGACCCGGATCGGCGACCGCGTCGTGGTCGGCGGTGCCGGCGGTCGCACGCGCTCGGTCGCAAGCCAGATCGTGGCCAAGCAGGAATTCGCCGGCTACTGGGAATATCTGCTGGACGAGGCCGTCTTCACCTGCCCCGCACATCCGAACTGGGGCGGCACGGCGCTGCTCAACGAGCGCGGCGAGCTGATCGGCATCGGCTCGCTCCAGCTCGAGCGCGAACGCGACGGCAAGGCCGAGCACGTCAACATGATCGTGCCGATCGATCTCCTGAAGCCCATCCTGGAAGACTTGCGCAAATTCGGCCGCGTCAACAAGCCGGCACGGCCCTGGCTCGGGCTCTACTCGACCGAGATCGACAACCGCGTGGTGGTGATCGGAATCTCCGCGAACGGCCCGGCCGCCCGCGCCGAGCTCAAGACCGGCGACGTCATCCTCGCCGTCGACGGCGAAAAGGTCACGAGCCAGAGCGCCTTCTACAAGAAGATGTGGGCGCTCGGCCCCGCCGGCGTCGACGTGCCGCTGACCGTTCACCATGAGGGCGTCACCTTCGACGTCGCGGTGACCTCGACCGATCGCTTCAAGCTCCTGAAGGCGCCGAAGCTGCACTGATCTCGAGGCTTGAGGACGCGGGCAATGACCGAGGCCGTGGTGGACGACATCGTGGCCGTGCTGCCGCCGCTGCTCAATGCACTGGAAGCACTCGGCTTCTTCCAGCGGCATTTGCACCCGCCGGCGTTTGCCTCCGTAATGAACGCGATCGGCACACCGGACGAAGCGCTGCAATCGGCACGCGCGGCGATCGGCGATTGGCCGGAGCAGTTCGCCGGCCTGCGCGCGCGGCTCGACGCCGCCTGCAACGAGACGCTCACCGCCTTTGCCGGCATTCGTGAGGTCGAGCGTGGCAATGGCGATCTCGTCGCCGTCTTCCGCGCGCTGCGCCATGTCCCGCGCGCGCAGGAGGCGCTCTATCCGCTGGCGGTGCAGTTTCCGCCCGTGAGCAGCTTCTTTCTGAACGACGCCAATCGCGAGAATCAAGACCTGCTGTCACGACTGGAAGCCGGCGCGGGCGAGCACACCGGCATCTTCCACGATCACAACGAGCCGGGCAGCCGCGGCGGCTTCTCGGTCTATGTCCCCGAATACTACACGCCCGATCGCGCCATGCCGCTGGTGATGGCGCTGCATGGCGGCAGCGGCAACGGGCGCGGCTTTCTGTGGAGCTGGCTGCGCGACGCGCGCAGCCTTGGCGCAATCCTGGTGGCGCCGACCGCGACCGGCCCGACCTGGGCTCTGATGGGCGACGACACCGACACGCCCAACCTCATGCGCATCCTCGAGACGGTGCGCGGCCGCTGGAGCATCGACGCCTCGCGCATGCTGCTGACCGGCATGAGCGACGGCGGCACCTTCTGCTACGTCACCGGCCTCGACGGCGCTTCGCCGTTTACCCACCTTGCGCCTGTTGCGGCGACCTTTCATCCGCTGATGGCGGAAATGGCGGATGCCGCGCGCCTGCAAGGCCTTCCGGTGTTCATGACTCACGGCAAGCTCGACTGGATGTTTCCGGTGCAGACTGCGCGGCAAACGCAGGCCACGCTGTCCGCAGCCGGCGCCGATGTGACCTACCGCGAGATCGACGACCTCAGCCACACCTATCCGCGCGAGATCAATGCGGAGCTGCTGCGGTGGCTGAACGGCGCATGAACGACCGCTCCTTGGATGCGCCGCATGGCCGCGGAACCATCACTCCGGGCCGACGTTATCGCCCGTCACCGGAGGTTCGCCATGCAGACTATTTTCGGAATGATCCTGGGCGCACTGCTGCTCGCGGGCGGCGTCTACGTCTATGACTCCATGCAGACGTCGTCGGTCGCCAGGGGCGATGTCGCGAGCACCAATCGCACCATCGTGAACTGGGATGTCGCCAAGGCCGATTGGGACGCGCTGCGCGACCGCGCGCACAAGGACTGGGTCCGCATCTCGTCGAAGTAACGACGCTTCATCATGAACAAGGCGCCGTCGCGAAACCCGCGGCGGCGCCTTTGTGTCGGGCAATGAATCCCCGGCTCACTTCATCTTGGCCTTGCGGGCGTCGGCGATGACCTGCTCGAACTCCTTCATGCTGAGCACGCCGGGGACGCGATACTTGCCGACGATGAAGGCCGGGGTGCCATTGAAACCAAAGGCCTCGGCCTGCTCGTTGTTTCGCTTGAGAATGGCGTCGATGTCCTTGGCGCGGCCGGCGAGGTCGCGCTTCAACCGGTCCATGTCGACCCCGGCAGCCGCAAGCAGTTCGTTGACGCGCGGCTCGGTCAGACGCGAACTGACTCCCATCATGGCGTCATGGGCCGGGAGGTACTTGTCCTGGAATTTCGCCGCCAGCGCGGTCCGCGCCGCCGTGACCGACACCGGCCCGAGGATCGGCCAGTCCTTCATCACCAGCCTCACCTTGCCGTCGTCCTGCACGACCTGACGCAGCTCGGGCTCGAGCTTGCGGCAATAGGGACAATTGTAGTCGGACCATTCGACGATCGTGATGTTGCCGTCGGGATTGCCTGCGACCGGGGTATCGGGATCGCGCAGCACCTTGGCTTCGGTCAGCACCTCGTCATCCCCGGTCGCCGCGCGCGCAAGTTTGATCCCGCTCGCTGCGACGGCGCCCGCTCCGATCAACGTCAGCGCCGCACGCCGGGTCGGCACCAGGCGGCTCTTGTTCCCAAATTCGGTCATATCTCGTCCCGTTTCGGCCCCATCACCGCAGATACGGCTCAGGACCAGGAATTGTTACAGACATATAGAGTGTCGCGGCAGCGATGTCATCGCACCAGCAGCGTGACTGCCAACGGGCCCTTGCTCGCCGTCTCGACACCGTCATTGCGCAGCGCGCCCGCGCGCGACGGCTTCGCCGATCAATTGACAGAGCAGGATGAGGCCGAGACTCGCAAGCATGGCCATCGCATCAATGGATGCGTTGGCACGCTTGTCAATCGCCGCTATGCGGCGGGCGGGCGCGGCACGTCCGAGGCCGCAATGCGGGGCAGCATCGCCATCAAGGTTCCGGTCATGGCCGCAATCAGCGTGGTCTTGCCGTCATGCTCGGCAAACGCCTTGGCCTCGCAGAAGGTCAGCGTGCGGCCGGGCTTGACGACTTCGGCCCTGAAGACAAATCGCTCGCCCCGGGCCGGCGCAAGCAGCGTGGTCTTGAACTCGACGGTGAGGATGTCGGCCTCGCGCGGCATCAGAGTGAAGGCGGCGACGCCGCAGGCATTGTCCAGGCCTGCCGTGATGATGCCGGCGTGGACAAAGCCGTTCTGCTGCGTGAAGGCGGATGCATAGGGCATCGCCAGTTCGACCCGGCCCGGCGCCAGATCGACGATCGAAATGCCCAGCGTGCGCATCGCCGGCTGGGCGGCGAACATCGCGGTCGCGTCGGTGTTGTAGTCGGGGTTTCTCGGCTCGAATGTGCCCATCGCTCAAGCCTCCGCCGGCTCGGAAAGCTGCTTCACGGCGATCGCCCGGATGGTATCGGCGAATGGTGCGGACTTCCGCAATTGACGGTCCATGTGCACGCCGGTGATCTCGCACGTCGCCGCGAGTTCGCCGGTCTCGGCATTCGTCATGTCGTGCCGGAAGCGGATCGACTTGTCGCGTAGCTCGAGCAGATGGCTGCGGATCTCGACGATGTCGCCGGCCAGCAGCTCGCGCCGGTAGGCGATGGTCTGCTGCACGGCGGCCATGCCGCGGCCGGAGCTGCGCAGATAGCTCGGCGTCAGGCCCAGGCGGGCGAACAGATTCCAGTTGGCCTCGTCGAACTTGCCCACATACCACATGATGTTCATGTGCCCGACGTGATCGCATTGCCACGGATAGACCGTGCCGCGATAGGTCGCCTCCTGCTCCATCACTTCCTCCCGCAATTTCGTCCTTGATCGTTGATACGGTAGCGTATCAAACCCGTATCGCGATAGCAATACGGTACCGTATCAAGAGCTGGTGAGGCTTCCTTCATGAGTGACGGCAAGGGCGATGTCTGGGTCGAGGCAGGCTTTGCCGAGCTCGCCCGCGCGGGGGTCGAGGGCGTGCGGGTCGAGGTGCTCGCCAAGAATCTCGGCGTCACCAAGGGCGGCTTCTACCGCCGCTTTGCCGACCGCGCCGCGCTGCTCGCTGCCATGCTGGAAGGCTGGCGCGAGGGACGCGTCGCCGCAATCGCGCAGCAGACGAGCCTGCAAGGACAAGAGCCCCGCGAGCGCTTGAAGGCGCTGATCCAGCTCTATTCCGAGCGGCTCAATCCGGAAGGCATGGCGATCGAGCTCGCGATCCGGCAATGGGCGCGCTCGGACGAGAGCGCCGCGGCGGCGGTGGCGAGCGTGGACGCGGCACGTCTCAAGCACGTCGGCGAACTCTATCGCGCGACCGGCCTTGCGGCCGAGGAGGCCGAAGCGCAGGCCTTCCTGTTCTACTGCTTCATCTTCGGCCAGAGCCTGCTGTTCGTCGAGAGCGGTCCGCGCAAGCGGTCGCAGCTCGTGGCGAAATCGGCCGAGAGGCTGCTCGGCTAGACTCAATGGCCGGAGCGCTGCTCCGGCCATTTATCAGTTCGAAGCTCAGGCAGCGCCCTTCAGCTTCTTGGTGCATTCGCTGTAATAGCCGCCGCCCTTCTGGATCCACTTCAGGCCGCCATTGCCGTTGGTGGTCTTGTTGGCGTTGTACTGGTCGACGCAGGTGTGCAGACGCGCCTTGCCGGGGGTCTCCTTGGCATATTTCGGATCGACCGCGTTCGGATAGACCGCCGGTCCGGCCGGCAGGGCTGGCGCGGAGGCGGGTGCCGCCTCCTTCGCCGCCTGCTTCGGCTCGGCAGGCGCAGCGGGAGCGGCCGCGGTCGGCGCAGCGGCGGGCGCCGCAGCGGCGCCGCACTGGGCCTTGCGGAAGTCATTCCACTTCATGGTGCCGAGCGAGCCGTCCTTCTTGGCCGCCTGATACTTCGCGCCGCATTCCTGCGCGGTCAGCGCCTGCGCCGGCGCACTCGCCACCAATGCAGCGACGGCGGACGCCGCAATCGCACACAACAATTTCGTCTGAATGGTCATCCCTGGGTCTCCTCCTTGATCTTCCCGGACGGAAGCGAAACGAGGATTGCTATCCTAGCGTGTCGGCCGCTTGCGACAAGGATGCGATGCGTTGCGCCGGCAAAATATAGTGATCCCGCCGCTCAACTCATTCATGCCGCGTTCAGCAATGCGGGCCGACGTTCCAGCCCTTCTCAATTCTCGCAAGCAGAGTGCCACACATGACCTTCACGTCTCGCCTCGCCGCCGTCGCTCTCGCCACCCTGCTCGTCACCGGCACCGCGTTCGCGCAGACCGCCGCGCCGGCGGCAAAGAGCGATCCGAAAGCCGATGCCGCCACCGCCGACAAGAAAGCATCGATGCAGCGTTCGGCCGAGTCGCTGGAGTGCTCCAGGCAGGCGGACGCCAAGGGGTTGAAAGGCAAGGAGCGCAAGAAGTTTCGCCGCGAGTGCAAGAAGGAAGCGAGGGCCGGCACGGCCGCTCCAGCCGCGCCCGCCGCCGACAAGAAGTAAGTCCGTCACGATCCCTTGCGAGCATCCGTGAGAGGCGCGCGCATTGCGGCATGACGAGCCTGCAATTGTGCGCCTCTCGCCGATTTGCGATAAGGCGGCGTGAAGCAGATCACCGCCTCCCTTCCATTCGAGTGGCCGAGCCGTGCCGAGATCTTGAGCACGCTGGAGACGCTCGTCATCGGCACCGCCGGCGGCCTGGTGTTTCTCGTCGCGAATCTTCCCGGCGGGCTGATCTCGGGATCGATGATCGCGGTCGGTATCGCCGCGATCGCCGGCCGCCGGTTGTCGCTGCCACCGCTCCTGACCCAGACCGTGCTGGTGCTGCTCGGCATTTCGCTGGGCTCGGTCGTCTCGCGCCATTTGCTGCAGCAGGTCGGCGCCTATCCCCTCACCATCGGGCTGCTTGCGCTCGCCACCTTCTGCTCGACGTTCGGCTCGAGCTATTACCTTCAGCGCATCCATGGCTGGGACCGCACCTCGGCTTTCCTGGCCGGCAGCCCCGGCGCGCTGTCGCAGATCACGATGCTCGCGGTCGAGCGCGGCGCCGACCTGCCGGGCATCGCCGTGGTGCAGACGATGCGCGTCATCATCCTCACCGCCGCGCTGCCGATGGTGCTGGCCCTCGCCGGCGTCGCCCCCTCTGTTGCGCCGTCGCTCACGACGACGACGATCGCCTCGCCGCTCGAGCTCCTCGAGCTGGCCGCGGCGTCACTGGCCGCCGCGCTCGTCTTGCGGCTGATCAAGTTTCCGGCGAGCTGGATGTTCGGCGCGATGATCGCCTCCAGCGTGCTCCACGGTGCCGGATGGGTCGAGGGCGGCCTGCCGGACTGGGTGCGCGGCGCGGCGCTGGTCGGTATCGGCGCGCTGATCGGCAGCCGCTTCGCGCGGATGCAGATCAGGACGCTCGCCGGTCACCTCCGCGCGGCTCTGGGTTCGTTCACGGTCGCCATCGCCGTTTCCGCCATCTTCGTCGGCATCGTGGCGCTGACCACGCAGGCGAAATTCTCCGACATCGTCGTCGCCTTCGCGCCGGGGGCGATGGATGCGATGCTGGCGCTGGCGCTGACGTTGCACATCGACCCGATCTTCGTCGGCGCCCATCATTTGTCGCGGTTCGTCTTCGTGACGATCGCGACGCCAGGCATCGTGCACCTGTTCGGGCGCACGCAGGACGACGTGGATGATTAGGCCTTAGCGCTTCGCCGTCCGCGCGAATCCCCAGGCGGCGATCGCGGCCATCAGCAGCGAGATCAGCACGTTGTAGCCGGCAAGCGACAGGCCGAGGAAGCGCCACTGCACCTCGTCGCAGCGCACCACCTTCACGGTGTCGAGCTTCGAGAGCAGATCCGCCGCGCTGCCGAGATTGACGACGGGACCGGAGCAGTCGGTCGGCCCTTTCCAGAAGCCCCATTCGACGCCGGAATGGTAGATGCCGAGGCCGGCATTGGCGAGCGTGGCCAGCGCGAGGATCGCGAGTCCCGCGAGCAGCAGCGACCGCGGCGCGCCGCTCTTCGCCGCAAGCGCCGTCAGCGCTCCGAGCGGGATCGCGAGGTAATAGGCGTAGCGCTGCTCGAGGCACAATGGACAGGGCAGGATCTCCAGCACGAGCTGGAAGAACCAGGCGCCCGCGATCGTGACTACGGCGATCAGCGTGACGAGCAGCGAGGCGGTCAGCGCGGGGCCGGCGCTGGCCGGCTTGAACGCGGGTATCGCGGCACTCTGGGTCGTCACGGCAGCCTCGTTCCGGTGGGTTGCAACGCTAAGCCTCTAGCCCCGGCCCATGCCGCTGTCGAGAACGGCCGGGATCACTTTGGCGCGGGTTGACCTCGCTTTGCCCATGGCTATAGTCCGCCGGCTTCGCGACGCCGCATCACGGCCGACCGAGGGCCCCTGTGGCGGAACTGGTAGACGCGCTCGACTCAAAATCGAGTTCCGCAAGGAGTGCTGGTTCGATTCCGGCCAGGGGCACCACGCTTCGCCCTTCGGGCTTCGCGTGGCGCGGCCATGCGAGGCCGACCGGCGAAACGTGTCCGTCCGGCGAAGACGGACTGGTTCAGCAACTCAGGCCAAGACACGCCAACACAGCCTCGCGGCGCATGACGCCCGAGTCCTTTGCTTCTCTCGACGCCCCTTCGTTGGAAAGGGCGCAGGGAAGGCCGGGCGCCGGCTGGCACCCGCGGTCCGCTGTGCGCAAATTGCGCGAAGACAGATGCACAGCGGCATACAGGGCAGCCCGGACATCCCGGCCTTTCCCTGCGCAGTGGTTTGACGGCTTATGGCGCGCTCTCCCCGGGGAGCGATGCACTATTGCCCCCGTCGCCTT
>NZ_LSIC01000096.1 GCF_001556045.1 Bradyrhizobium sp. CCH5-F6 | reverse complement strand
CCACCGTCGTCATCGGCGGCATCATCTCCTCGACGATCCTGACGCTGCTGGTGCTGCCGGCCCTTTACGTGCTGTTCCGGAAGGACTCCGCGCCGGCACCTCGACCGGAAAACGACTTGGATGACGCTGCGCAGGGAAGCCACGCGTGACCGAGGCCGCTCAGAAGGTGAGACTTCGGATCGGCGGGATGGACTGCGCGGCCTGCGCCACGAAGATCGAGAATGCCGTTTCGCGGATGCCCGGGGTGCGGGGCGTCGAAGTCTCGGTGACCGGCGGAAGCGTATCGATTGATCATGAGGGGGCCGTTCAGCGGGAGGCAGTCAGCCGGCAGATCGCAGCCCTAGGGTACGTCGTCGAAGAGGATCGGCCCCAAGGCAAAGAGGGGCCGGCGCACCAGCACGGTCATTCCGATGACCACGACGGTCACGGTCACCGTCATGCCGCCGACGGCCAGGAACCGTGGTGGCGATCGAGCAAGGGCGATGCGACGATTGCATGCGGAACCGCGCTGGCAGTCGCGTTCACCCTGGGAAAGGCGATTCCGAGCATCGAGAGCTGGGCGTTCCTGCTCGCGATGCTGGTCGGTCTGATTCCTATCGCGAAGCGAGCGTTTTCGGCGGCCTTCGCTGGAACACCGTTCTCGATCGAGATGCTGATGACCATCGCGGCCGTTGGCGCGGTCTTCATCGGCGCGACGGAAGAAGCGGCGACTGTCGTTTTCCTGTTTCTGATCGGCGAACTTCTTGAGGGGTTCGCTGCGGGGCGGGCCCGGGCGAGCATCCGGGATTTGACCAAGCTCGTCCCGAAGATCGCCCGTCTCGAAGAATCCGATGGCGAAGTCAGCGAGGTGGAAGCCGAGACGCTATCCGTCGACGCTCTGATCCACGTCCGTCCCGGCGATCGCATTCCTGCCGACGGTGTCATCGTCTCCGGACGCAGCTCCATCGACGAGGCGCCCGTAACCGGTGAGAGCACGCCGGTCTCCAAGAAGGTCGGGGAGGCCGTATTCGCCGGAACGGTGAATGGGGAGTCCCTGCTCCGGATCAAGGTCACGGCCTCCGCCCGGGACAACACCATCGCCCGTGTCGTCAAGCTCGTTGAGGAAGCGCAGGAGTCCAAGGCGCCCACGGAGCGCTTTATCGATCGCTTCTCGCGCTACTATACGCCCGGCGTGGTTGTGGTCGCTACGATCGTGGCGGTCCTGCCGCCACTCGTCTGGACAGGCGCAACTTGGCGCGAGTGGATCTACAAGGGATTGGCCATTCTTCTGATCGGTTGCCCGTGCG
>NZ_LSIC01000095.1 GCF_001556045.1 Bradyrhizobium sp. CCH5-F6 | reverse complement strand
CGATCGGCGGCACGCTGACCTCGTCGCTGACCTTCTCGACGGCTTCCACCCCCGTTCAGGACGTCGTCGCGCAGACCTCGCGTGCCAATCTGGTCAACCAGTACAACAACATCCTCCAGCAGATCGACTCGACCGCGCAGGACTCCTCGTTCAACGGTGTCAACCTGCTCAACGGCGATCAGCTCAAGCTGGTGTTCGACGAGACTGCCAAGTCGAGCCTGAGCATCACCGGCGTGACCTACAACTCCAAGGGTCTGGGCCTTGCTGCGTTGACCAGCGGTGTCGACTTCATCGACAATGCGGCCACCAACAAGGTGCTCACCAACCTGAACACGGCGTCCAGCACGCTGCGCTCGGAAGCTTCTGCTCTGGGTTCGAACCTGACCATCGTGCAGGTCCGTCAGGACTTCAACAAGAACCTGATCAACGTGCTGCAGACCGGCTCGTCCAACCTGACCTTGGCCGACACCAACGTCGAGGCGGCCAACAGCCAGGCGCTCTCGACCCGCCAGTCGATCGCGGTCTCCGCGCTGTCGCTGGCCAACCAGTCGCAGCAGAGCGTGCTGCAGCTGCTCCGCTAA
>NZ_LSIC01000094.1 GCF_001556045.1 Bradyrhizobium sp. CCH5-F6 | reverse complement strand
ATCCGTACACGGATGCCGAGCGCACCTCGATCCTGCGCAACCGCTCGCGCCTTTTCGTCGGCAGCCCCGCGACGGTGCAGAAGAAGCTGCAGCCGCTGATCTATGCCAGCAAGCCGGACGAGCTGATGGTGATCACCGCCGTGTACGACCATGAGGCGCGGAAGAAATCGTATTCGCTGCTGGCAGAGGCGTTCGGGCTGGTTAAAGGTGCGGCTTAGGCCGATCGCGCTCCTGGTCTCGCATTCCTCGGATCCCGGCTCGCGCTTCGCGCGTCCGGGACATGAGGCTACTCCTGCGTCTCGCTGAACGTCGCGCGGAACGGGTGTCCCGGATACACGCCGACGATGCGGAATTCGCGCGAGAAGAACTTCAGCTCCTCGATCGCAAAGGCGAGGCCCTTGTCGTCGGGGTGGCCGTCGACGTCGGCGTAGAATTGCGTGGCGAAGAAGTTGCCGTCGACCATGTAGCTCTCGAGCTTGGTCATGTTGACGCCGTTGGTGGCGAAACCGCCGAGCGCCTTGTAGAGGGCCGCCGGCAGGTTGCGGACGCGGAAAACAAAAGTCGTGACGAGCGGGCCCGAGCCTTGGGTCGCCCATTTCGGCTCGCGCGCCAGCACCACGAAACGGGTGGTGTTGTGGGCCTCGTCCTCGATGTCCTCGGCGAGGATGTCGAGGCCGTAGATTTTCGCGGCGAGACGCGAGGCGATCGCGGCGACGGACTTGTCCTTGCGCTCGGAAATGTCGCGGGCGCTGCCGGCGGTGTCGGCGTGCACGATCGGCTTGATGCCCAGCTTGCGGATGATGCGCCGGCACTGGCCGAGCGCATGCACGTGGCTCTCGACGCTCCTGATGTCTTCGAGCCTGGTCCCCTTCACCGCCATCAGCTGGTGCCGGACCGGCAGGAACCATTCGCCGATGATGAACAGGCCTGACGCCGGCAGCAAATGATGGATGTCGGCGACGCGGCCGGCGACCGAATTCTCGATCGGGATCATGCCGAGATCGGCCTCGCCCGACGAGATCGCCGACAGCGCGTCCTCGAAGGTGGCGCAGGGCAACGGTTCGGCGTCGGGGTAGGCCTCGACGATGGCGATATGGGAATTGGCTCCGGGTTCGCCCTGGAATGCGATCTTCATCTTGCTCATGGTCGGCCTTGTAGCAGCGGCTCAGGATTTGGAAAGGATGCTGCGGGCGGTCTCCAGGTCCGCCGGCGTATCGACCCCCCGGGGCACGGTATCGACGATGGTGAAGTCGATCCGCATTCCAGCCTCCAGCGCCCGGAGCTGCTCGAGCTTCTCCTGCAACTCCAGCGGTGAGGGCGGCAGCGAGACGTACCGCTCCAGCGCGGCGCGGCGATAGGCATAAAGGCCGATATGGTGGTAACGCGGTCCGTCGCCGGTCGGGGCGGTCGCGCGGGTGAAATAAAGTGCGCGCATGCGCCGGCCGCCGAGCGAGGTTCCGATCGCCTTCACGACGCTCGGAGCGAGGTCCTCTTCCTCGGTGTGGATTTGCGAGGCCAGCGTCGCGATGTCCACGGCCGGGTCTTGCAGCGGCGGCAGCACCTCGCGGATGTTGTCGATCGTGATGGTCGGGAAATCCCCCTGGAGATTGACCACGATCTCGGCCTTGCCGTCCGGATCGAGCTTCTGCATGGCCTCGTGGATGCGGTCCGAGCCCGAGGGATGGTCGGGGCGGGTCATCACGGCCTCGCCGCCATGGGCAGTCACCACGGATGCGATCTCCGGCGTGTCGGTGGCCACCGCGACCCGGCCGATTGCAGCGGCCTCCGCGCGGCGCAGCACATGCACGATCATCGGCAGGCCCGCGATATCGGCGAGCGGTTTGCCGGGCAGGCGGGTGGCGGCCATGCGGGCCGGGATCAGCACCAGGATGCGGGGATCGATCATGTGCTCAAAGGCTTGGGGTCAAGGGCCTGGAAACGGGGCGTTTTCCGCGCCGAGAAATGGAGTGGGGACGGGCTGAAAACCGGGTCGCTTATACGGGTTGCCAGACCCCGGGCAAACCGATATCTCAATGGCAAAACTCGGGGAAACAATAGGGAACGTTTTGATTCTCCCGAGGCTCGTCCTCGGCGGCCGCTTGGGCCGCTGTTTCCTTCTTGCGGTGGGGCCTGGCCGGAAATGGACTCTTTCGAACTCAACAAGATTCTCGGTGCGGTGCTCGCCACCTGCCTTCTTCTGATGGTGACGAGCATCACCGCCGAGGCGCTGTTCTCGCCCAAGATGCCGGAAAAGCCCGGCTTCGAGATCGCCGTGAAGGAAGACGCCGGTTCGGCGAAGGAAGGCGGCGCCGCGGCTGCTGCCGCCGAGCCCATCGAGAAGCTGCTCCAGACCGCCTCCGTCGAGAAGGGCGCTGCCGCCGCCAAGAAGTGCGGCGCCTGCCACACCTTCGAGAAGGGCGGCCCGAATCGGGTCGGTCCGAACCTCTATGGCGTCGTCGGCGAGCCAAAGGGCCAGGGCCGTGGCGGCTTCAACTTCTCGGCGGCCCTCAAGGGCAAGGGCGGCAACTGGACGTTCGACGACCTCAACAAGTTCATCGCCAATCCGAAGGGCTTCATCCCGGGCACCGCGATGGGCTTCGCCGGTATTGCGAAGGATTCCGAGCGTGCCGACGTCATCGCCTATCTGAACTCGCTGTCGGAGAGTCCGCAGCCACTGCCGACGGCGTCGAAGTAAGGCTCATAACCGTTTTGGAATGAACGGCCAGGCTGAACAGCCTGGCCGTTCGCTTATTCGGGCCTCGCGGCGAGTTTATCGGGGCGTTTGGTCGCATCCGACAGGCCGGCTGGGCTTCCAAGATGAGGAAAAAGCAACATATTCGGTCGAAACCTCGCCTATATTGGGAACTTAAAGGAGTAGCCTCCTTCAAGACAGGGATGTTGATTTGGCCATTACCCGACGCGATCTCCTGCTCACCGGCACCGCTGCCGCAGCCCTTCCAGCCCTTGGCTCCGTCGCGGGCGTTGCCGTCGGCTCGGCGCATGCGCAATCAGCAACTGAGCTGCCTTCCGGCGGGCTCCCTTGGCGCCACGCGCTGTCCCTGTTCGGCAAGGTCAAGTACCCGGCCGACTTCAAGCGCTTCGATTACGTCAATCCGGACGCGCCCAAAGGCGGCGTCGCGCGCCAGACCGCCGTCGGCACATTCGACAATTTCAATATCGTCGTTTCAGGTGTGAAGGGGCAGGTCGCCGGTGCCGTGGCATTCATCTATGAGACGCTGCTGACGCCGTCGCTCGACGAGGTCTCGACCGAATACGGCGCGCTCGCCGAGGCCGTCAGCCATCCCGACGATTTTTCTTTCGTCACCTATCGGTTGCGACGGGAGGCCAAGTGGCATGACGGCAAGCCCGTCACCCCGGATGACGTGATCTTCTCGCTTGATTCCTTCAAGAAGCACCATCCGATGTACTCGGCGTACTACAGCCATGTGGTGAAGGCCGAGAAGGTCGGCGAGCGCGAGGTGAAGTTCGTATTCGACGCGCCCGGCAACCGCGAACTGCCGCAGATCGTCGGACAGCTTACGGTCCTGCCGAAGCATTGGTGGGAGGGGACGGACGCGCAGGGCCGCAAGCGCGATGTCTCCGCCACCACGCTGGAAGTGCCGCTCGGTTCGGGCCCCTACAAAGTCAAGGAGTTCGTAGCAGGACGCTCGATCGCGCTGGAGCGCGTCAAGGATTATTGGGGCCGCGACCTCCCCGCCAATGTGGGCCGCAACAATTTCGACGAGCTGCGCTACGAATATTTCCGCGACGGCACGGTGGCGATCGAGGCCTTCAAGGCCGACCAGGTCGACTGGCGCACCGAGAACAGCGCCAAGAGCTGGGCGACCGCCTACGACTTCCCGGCCGTGACCGAAAAGCGTGTGATCCTCGAGGAATTCGCCAATCGCAGCTCGGGCGTGATGCAGGCCTTCGTGCCGAACCTGCGCCGCGCCAAGTTCAGCGATCCCCGCGTGCGTCGTGCGCTCAACTACGCCTTCGACTTCGAGGAGATGAACAAGCAGATCTTCTACGGTCAGTACAAGCGCATTAGCAGCTATTTCGACGGCATCGAAGAGCTGATGGCGACGGGGCTGCCGCAGGGGAAGGAGCTCGAAATCCTCGAGACCGTGCGCGCCCAGGTCCCGCCCGAGGTCTTCACGACGCCCTACAGCAATCCGGTCGGCGGCAACCCGGAGGCCGTCCGGGAGAATCTTCGCGAAGCGCTGCGCCTGTTCAAGGAGGCTGGCTATGAGGTGCGCGATCGCAAGCTGATCGACGTCAAGACCGGCTCCCAGTTTTCGCTGGAGTTGCTGAACCAGGATCCGAGCTTCGAGCGGATCACCCTGTTCTACAAGCCGTCGCTGGAGCGGCTCGGCATCGCCGTCAGCGTGCGGACGGTCGATCCGACGCAATACGAGAACAGGACGCGCGAGTGGGACTTCGATATCGTCACCAACTCATGGGGCGAGTCGCAGTCGCCGGGGAACGAGCAGCGCGAGTTCTGGTCGTCCAAGACCGCCGACATCGCCGGGTCGCGCAACATCGCCGGCATCAAGAATCCTGCGATCGACAAGCTGATCGAACGGGTCATCTACGCCACCGATCGCGACGACCTGGTGGCCGCAACCAAGGCGCTCGACCGCGTGCTGCTGTGGAATCACTACGTCGTGCCGCAGTGGACCTACAACAAGGTGCGCACCGCGCGCTGGGACCGTTTCGGCCGGCCGGCGGAATTGCCCAAATACGGGCAATCCGGCTTCCCGTTCATCTGGTGGTACGACGCAGACAAGGCGGCGCGGATCGCAAAGAAGTCGTGAAGGACGTTCCCCGCATGACGCAGATGTCACGCCGCCAGGTGTTGGTCTTGGGTGTCGGCGGCGCCCTCGGGGCGTCCATTGGTGCGCCGTTGCGCAGTGCGCGTGCATCGGAAGCGGGGACCGAGGCGCACGGCATCTCGGCGTTCGGCGATCTCAAATATCCCGCCGATTTCCACCATTTCGACTACGTCAATCCGGCTGCGCCGAAGGGCGGCACGTTCTCGCTCATCCCATGGACGAGATCGTATAACCAGTCCTACCAGACCTTCAACTCGCTCAACGCCTTCATTCTGAAGGGCGACGGCGCGCAAGGCATGGACATGACGTTTTCGCCGCTGATGGTACGGGCGAGCGACGAGCCGGACGCGATGTACGGGCTTGCCGCCAAATCCGTGCAGATATCGCCGGACAGGCTGGTCTACCGCTTCACGATGCGGCCGGAGGCGAAATTTCACGATGGCACCAAGCTCACGGCGCATGATGCGGCGTTTTCGCTGACGACGCTGAAGGCCAAGGGCCATCCGCTGATCACGGTGCAGATGCGCGACGTGGTGAGCGCGGAAGCGATCGACGACGCGACGCTCGTCGTCACCTTTGCCAAGGGGCGCGCCCGTGACGTGCCGCTCTATGCCGCCGGACTTCCGATCTTCTCGAAAGCGTACTACACGTCCCGGCCCTTCGACGAATCGACACTGGACGTGCCGCTCGGCTCCGGTCCGTACAAGGTCGGCAGGTTCGAGGTCAACCGCTACATCGAATTTGAACGGGTCAGGGATTGGTGGGCCGCCGATCTGCCTCCTTGCCGCGGCAGCTACAATTTCGATGTCGTGCGGTACGAGTTCTATCGCGACCGCGACGTCGCCTTCGAAGGTTTCACCGGCAAGAGCTATCTCTATCGCGAGGAGTTCACCTCCCGCATATGGGCAACGCGCTATGACTTTCCGGCCGTGAAGGATGGCCGCGTCAAGATGGAGGTCGTTCCCGACGACACTCCGTCCGGAGCGCAAGGCTGGTTCATCAACACGCGACGCGAGAAGTTCAAGGACCCGCGCGTACGCGAGGCGCTGATCAACGCCTTCGATTTCGAGTGGACCAACAAGACCATCATGTACGGTGCCTATGCCCGTACGGTGTCGCCGTTCCAGAACTCGGACCTCATGGCGAACGATGCGCCGCCTTCGCCGGAAGAGCTGAAGCTGCTGGAGCCGTTTCGCGGCCAGGTTCCCGACGACGTTTTCACGGCACCGTTCACGCCGCCGGTCACGGACGGCTCCGGACAAGACCGCAGCCTGTTGCGCAAGGCGCAGCAACTGCTGAGCGACGCAGGCGTGCCGGTCAAGGACGGCAAGCGGATGCTGCCGAATGGCGAGGTGTTCAGGATCGAGTTCCTGTTGGACGAACCCTCCTTCCAGCCGCATCATGCGCCCTACATCAAGAATCTCGCGACGCTCGGTATCGAGGCGAGCGTGCGCCTCGTCGATCCGGTGCAATACAGGGCGCGCCAGGATGACTTCGATTTCGACATGACCATCCAGCGCTTCAGCATGTCCGCGACGCCGGGCGACGCCATGCGCTCCTTCTTCTCCTCGCAGGTCGCGAACACCAAGGGCTCGTACAATCTCGCGGGCATCGCCAACCCGGCCATCGACGCCATGATCGAAAAGATCATGTCGGCTGACAGCCGCGAAGAGCTGACCGTCGCCTGCCGCGCATTCGACCGGCTGTTCCGCGCCGGCCGCTATTGGGTGCCGCAATGGTACAACAAGACGCACCGGCTGGCCTATTGGGATCAATTCGGCCATCCAACGAGGCTGCCGCGTTATGCCCACGGCGTCGGCGCCCCCGATATCTGGTGGCATGAACCCGCCAAGGCGGCCAAGCTCGAGCAATCAAAATAGCCATGAGCGCTTATATCGCCCGCCGCATCCTCCTGATGATTCCGACGCTGCTCGGGATCCTCTTCGTGTCCTTCGTCGTGGTGCAGTTCGCGCCGGGCGGCCCGGTCGAGCGTGTGATCGCGCAGCTCTCGGGCGCCGACACCGGCGGCACGTCACGCATCTCGGGCGGCGGCGATTTTGCGCAACGCGCGCCGGGACAAGTCGGTGCCGGCAGCGATGCGATCAACTCGAAATATCGCGGTGCGCAGGGACTCGATCCTGACTTCATCAAGAAGCTGGAGGTGCAGTTCGGCTTCGACAAGCCGGCGCCGGAACGCTTTCTCTTGATGGTTTGGAATTTCGCCCGTTTCGATTTCGGCAAGAGCTATTTTCGCGACGTCAGCGTGCTCCAGCTGATCAAGGAAAAGCTGCCGGTCTCGATCTCGCTGGGGATCTGGCTGACTCTGATCACCTATCTGATCTCGATCCCCCTCGGCATCCGCAAGGCGATCAAGGACGGCACCCGCTTCGACACCTGGACGTCGACGGTGCTCGTTCTCGGCTATGCCATTCCCGGCTTCCTGTTCGCCATCCTCCTGATCATCCTGTTCGCCGGCGGCTCCTTCTTCAACTGGTTCCCGCTGCGCGGATTGACCTCGGACGGCTGGTCGGAATTTCCCTGGTACTGGAAGATCATCGACTATTTCTGGCATCTGACGCTGCCGTTGATAGCCATGGCCCTCGGCGCGTTCACCACCATGACGTTCCTGACGAAGAACTCGTTCCTGGACGAAATCCGCAAGCAATACGTCATGACGGCGCGCGCCAAGGGCTGCAGCGAGAACCGGGTGCTGTACGGCCATGTCTTCCGCAATGCGATGCTGATCGTGATCGCCGGCTTCCCCGGGACCTTCATTCACGCGTTCTTCTCGGGCTCGCTCCTGATCGAGACCATCTTCTCGCTGGACGGGCTGGGGCTGCTCAGCTTCGAGAGCGTGCTCAACCGCGATTATCCCGTGGTGTTCGGGACGCTCTACATCTTCTCGCTGGTCGGCCTGGTGATCAACCTGATCTCCGACCTGACCTATATGTGGATCGACCCCCGGATCGATTTCGAGGCGCGGGAGGTCTGATGACGCTGGCCGCTCCGACGACTCCGATCGAAACTACAGCGAAGTCACCGCTCGGCGACGCGGTGCCGATGACCCGCAAGCCGTTCGCTCCATCGCCGCTCAACAGGCGTCGATGGCAGAACTTCAAGGCGAATCGTCGCGGCTACTGGTCGTTCTGGCTCTTCATCGTCCTGTTCGTGGTGTCGCTGTTCGCCGAGCTGATCGCCAATGATCGACCTTTCCTGATCAAGTTCGACGGCCGGCTGTATTGGCCGGCCTTCGTCACCTATTCGGAAACGGCCTTCGGCGGCGACTTCGAAACCGCGGCCGACTATCGCGATCCCTATTTGCAGAAGCTCATCAAGGAGAAGGGCGGCACCATCGTCTGGCCGCTGATCCGCTACTCCTACGACACGCACAATCTCGACCTGCCGACACCGGCACCGTCGAAGCCGACCTGGATGCTGACGGAAGCGCAATGCAAGCCGGTATTGGAGAAGAAGGGGCTGAAGAGCTGCCGCGATCTCGAATACAACTGGCTCGGCACCGACGATCAGGGCCGCGACGTGGTGGCGCGGCTGATCTACGGCTTCCGCATCTCGGTGCTGTTCGGCCTTTGTCTCACCATCGTCTCATCCGTCATCGGCATTGCGGCGGGGGCGGTGCAGGGCTATTTCGGCGGCCGGGTCGACCTGATATTCCAGCGCTTCATCGAGATCTGGACGGCGATTCCCTCGCTCTACCTCCTCCTGATCCTGTCCTCGGTGCTCGTGCCCGGCTTCTTCGTGCTGCTCGGCATCCTCCTGCTGTTCTCCTGGGTCTCGCTGGTCGGTCTGGTGCGGGCCGAGTTCCTGCGCGGGCGCAACTTCGAATACATCCAGGCGGCGCGGGCGCTCGGCGTCTCGAACCCGGTCATCATGTTCCGCCATCTGCTGCCGAACGCGATGGTCGCGACCATGACGTTCCTGCCATTCATCGTGTCGAGCTCGGTGATGACGCTGACTGCGCTCGACTTCCTGGGCTTCGGCCTGCCGCCGGGATCGCCTTCGCTGGGCGAACTGCTGTCGCAGGCCAAATCCAACGTGCAGGCACCCTGGCTCGGTTTCTCGGGCTTCTTCTCGGTCGCGATCATGCTGTCGCTCCTGATCTTCATTGGCGAAGCCGTGCGCGACGCCTTCGATCCGCGCAAGACGTTCAGGTAGGCCGATGGACGCGATCAACCAGCCCCTGCTCAGCGTGCGCGATCTCTCGGTGGCCTTCCACCAGGGCGGCGCCACCACGCTCGCGGTCGACAAGGTCTCGTTCCAGATCAAGCGCGGCGAGTGCGTCGCGCTGGTCGGCGAATCCGGCTCCGGCAAGTCGGTCAGCGCGCTCTCGATCCTGAAGCTGTTGCCCTATCCGAACGCGTCGCATCCCTCGGGCAGCATCCGCTTCAAGGGGCGCGAGCTGATCGACCAAACCGAGCAGCAGATGCGCGAGATCCGCGGCAGCGACATCTCCATCATCTTCCAGGAGCCGATGACCTCGCTCAATCCGCTGCACACGATCGAGGCGCAGATCGGCGAGATCATCCAGCTGCACAATCCCACCAGCAATGCCGAGGCGCGCAGGCGGACGCTGGAACTGCTGACGCAGGTCGGCATTCCCGAGCCCGAGACGCGGCTGAAGAGCTATCCGCACCAGCTTTCCGGCGGCCAGCGCCAGCGCGTGATGATCGCGATGGCGCTCGCCAACGAGCCGGACCTGCTGATCGCGGACGAGCCGACCACCGCGCTCGACGTCACCGTGCAGGCGCAGATCCTGGCGCTGCTCGCCGAGATCCGTTCGCGGCTCGGCATGAGCCTGCTGTTCATCACCCACGATCTCGGCATCGTCCGCCGCATCGCCGACACCGTCTGCGTCATGCGGGGGGGCGCGATCGTCGAGCAGGGACCGGTCGAGCAGGTCTTCAAGACCCCGAAGCATCCCTATACGCGCGACCTGCTCGCGGCCGAGCCGAAGCCGGATCCGGCGCCGCCGCAGCCGGATGCGCCGGTGGTGATGTCGGCCGATGATCTCAAAGTCTGGTTTCCGATCAAGCGCGGGCTGATGCGCAAGACGGTCGGCCACATCAAGGCGGTCGACGGCGTCAGCGTCGCCGTGCGCAAGGGCGAGACGCTTGGGGTCGTCGGCGAATCCGGCTCGGGCAAGACCACGCTGGGGCTCGCATTGCTGCGGCTGATCTCCTCGGACGGGCGCATCGTGTTCCTCGGCAAGGACATCCAGGGCCTGCGCTTCAAGGAGATGCGGCCGTTCCGGCGCGACATGCAGATCGTGTTCCAGGATCCGTTCGGCTCGCTCAGCCCGCGCATGTCGATCGCCGACATCATCGCCGAAGGACTGTCCGTGCATCAGCCGAAGCTCTCGCGCGAGGAGCGCGAGGTGCGCGTCGTCAAGGCGCTTGAGGATGTCGGGCTCAATCCGGATACGCGCTTCCGCTATCCCCATGAGTTCTCCGGCGGCCAGCGCCAGCGCATCAGCATCGCGCGCGCGGTGGTGCTGGAGCCGGATTTCGTCGTGCTGGACGAGCCGACCAGCGCGCTCGATATGCTGTTCCAGGCGCAGATGGTCGATCTGTTGCGCGAGCTCCAGCGCAAGCGCGAGCTCACCTACATGTTCATCTCGCACGATTTGCGGGTCGTCGCATCGCTCGCCAGCCACCTCATCGTGATGCGCGGCGGCAAGGTGGTCGAGGAAGGCCAGGCCGCCGAGCTCTTCAAGAACCCGAAGACGGCTTACACGCGCGCGCTGTTCGCGGCGGCGTTCCGGCTGGAGACGGCAGGGAACGGCTCGGTGGCGACGTAAGCCCCGTCAGAGCCGCTTGATCGCCACGATCTCGCTGCCCGCCTGCTTGATCCGCGCAATGGCCGGCTCGATCGGCTCGATCGCCGTCGCCATGTGATACGCATTGGCGTGAACCATGGTGCCGGCGTCGCGCACGATGGCGACATGGCCCTTCCAGAAGATCAAATCGCCGCGCAGCAAGCTGCTCCGCTCATTCGGCTCCAGTGCGCGGCCGAGGCCCGTCTGCTGCATGTCGCTGTCGCGCGGGCAACCGATGCCCGCAGCGGTCAGGGACACCTGCACGAGACCCGAGCAGTCGATGCCGAAACTGCTCTTGCCGCCCCAGAGATAGGGCGTGCCGACGAAGCGCTCGGCCACCGACACGAAATCTGCCTCGCGATGATCGAACGGGACGAGGTGCGTCCTCGGTAAAAATCTCCCGTCGCGCGTCACGGCGAAGGAGCCGTCCTCGCGCGCCACGGCAATCTTCGATCCCATCACGAGCGTGTCGGCCGGCGGCAGCTTGATCGAGGGACCGGGGAACGCGAATGTTCGCAGCACGCCTACCTTGTGCGTCGGTGCCGATTTCGGTTTCGCGAGCGCCGCGTCGGGAAGCCAGCCGACATAGCCATCGTCATTGAGCTGACCCCAGGCCCAGCCCTCGCCGTTACGATCGTAGATGGTGACCCGCTCGCCGCGCAGCGCCTCTGTCATCAGCATCGCGTCGGAGGACGGCTGCTCGCGCACCGGCGCGAGCGCCTCGACCACCTCGAATTCTTCGCCGGTGACGAAGCGATCCGCCTCGACCTTGCCTTCGAGATATTTCGCGGCGATGTCGCCCCGCGCCGGCGTCAGCCGCGGATCGTGTCCTGCGTCACGCATAGCGTTCGCTCAAGAGTGCGTAGATGGTCCGCGCCGCCTGGCACTCGCCGCCTTCGGGCCGCGCCGGCTTGGCCGACGGTGTCCAGCCGTAGATGTCGACATGCAGCCAGCTCTTGGCGTGCTCGACGAAACGTTGCAGGAACAACGCGCAGGTGATCGAGCCGGCAAAGCCGCCCGACGGCGCGTTGGTGATGGTCGCCGTCTTGGAGTCCAGCCAGGCATCGTAAGGCGGCCACAGCGGCATGCGCCACAACGGATCGTTCTCCTTCACCGCGCAGCGCGCGACGTCGGCGGCCAGCGTCTCATCATTGGTGTAGAAGGGCGGCAAATCCGGCCCCAGCGCGACGCGGGCCGCGCCCGTCAGGGTGCCCAGGTCGATCAGCAGATCGGGCTTCTCCTCGTCGGCCAGCGCCAGCGCGTCGGCGAGCACCAGGCGCCCCTCCGCATCGGTGTTGCCGATCTCGACGGTGATGCCCTTGCGCGACTTGAAGATGTCGAGCGGGCGGAAGGCGTTGCCCGCGACGGCGTTCTCCACGGCCGGGATCAGCACGCGCAGCCGCACCTTCAGCTTCGCATCCATCACCATGCGCGCGAGCGCCAGCGCGTTGGCGGCGCCGCCCATGTCCTTCTTCATGATCAGCATGCCGCTCGACGGCTTCAGGTCGAGCCCGCCGGTATCGAAGCACACGCCCTTGCCGACCAGCGTCACCTTGGGATGATCAGGATCGCCCCAGCCGATGTCGATCAGACGTGGCGCGCGGCTGGACGCCATGCCGACGGCGTGGATCAGCGGGAAATTCGTCTTCAGGTCCTCGCCGATGGTGCAGGCGAAGCTAGCGCCGAACTCGGTGGCGAGCGCGAGCGCGGCTTCGGCGAGTTCCGACGGGCCCATGTCGTTGGACGGCGTGTTGATGAGGTCGCGCGCGAGCATTGCGGCATCGGCGATCCGCTCGATCTCGGCCGCGTCGACGCCGTCAGGCGGCACCAGCCGGACCTCGGGGCGCTCGGCCTTGCGGTAGCGGGCGAAGCGGTAGCACCCCAATGCGAAGGCGAGCGCCGCCAGCCGCGGATCGTGCGGTGCATTGGCGAAGCGATAGGTGCCCGGCGGCAGCAGGCCGGGGAGCGCGCCGGGCCGGAACAGGTCGCGCGCTCGCGCGCCCTCGTCCTCGAGGCCGAACAGCACCTGCGCGATCGTGCCGTCGGGCGCAGGCAGCGCGAGATAGCGGCCCGGCTTGGCGGCAAAGGCACTTACAGCGGCGAACTGACGTTGCGCCGGCGGCAGCGTCTCGGCGACCTGATCCCAGCTCGACCTGGTGACGAAGGTGATCGGGATGGCATTGGGCGACGTATCGAAGACAGAAGGCATTTGGCGGGTCCGGATCGTCAGATCGAGCGGGTGATGCGAGCAAAACGAGACTTCGCAGAGTTTCGCCGCCGCTGCAATCCGCTTTGCCGTCACCGTTCAGCGAGTCGCTACTCGCCGCAAGGGGGCCATGCTAGGTTCCGGGGAGCGGTCGCCGGATGTGGAGATCCCCGGGGATCGACGACGAAGCGCCGGGAGGAATGCGATGGAATTTGTGTGGAGCGTGGTCACATTCGTCGGCCAGGCCGTCGATGCGGTCTTTGGCTATGTCGAGCATCACCATTGGATCTTCGCGCTCCTGGCCGGCGGTTACGTCTTCTATCTCCACGACCGCTCGGTCCACGCGCGGTTCGACGCGCTCGACAAACGCGTCGACGAAATCCGCAGGCGGCTCGCCATCGAGTATTGACCGGGCGAGACGAAAACGTCCTCGCGCGGATCTCGCCCCTCAAGCCGACAGTTACCGTTTGCGACTCACGCCTTGGCACGCGTTGCGGTCGTGACGCCGCCGTGAGAGGCCAGAAAGCGCCGTTAACCGGCCGTTAGGGTTAACATTCTATTGCTGGCACGTTCGGCTTGATCGAGCGGCTCGAGAGTCAAAGCGTCATGCGTCAACGGATCAGTCTCGCCCGGCTACTTGCGTCCACGTCGCTGGTCGCGGCGGTGGCGATGGGCCTCGGCGGCTGCACGGCCATGTCGAAGCTCTCCGAAGTGACGGGGTCGGTCGGCCCCCGGGCGGAGGCGCCTTCGGCCGATCGCGCGCCCACCGATCCGGCGCGTGCCGTCGAAGCCTATGGCGAGCGCTACCGCGCCAACCCCAAGGATGCCGACGCCGCGCTCGCCTACGGTCAGGCCCTGCGCGCCAACGGCCAGCGCGCCCAGGCCGCCGCCGTGCTCGAGCAGGCGACCATCGCCAATCCCGGCAACAGGGCACTGCTCGCCCAGTACGGCCGCGCACTCGCCGACAACGGCAACTTCCAGCAGGCCTACGACGTCCTGTCGAAGGCTCATTCGCCCGACAATCCGGACTGGCGTCTGCTCTCGGTGCAGGGCACCGCGCTCGACCAGATGGGTCGTCACGAGGAGGCGCGGTCCTATTACGCGAGCGCGCTCAAGATCGCACCGGGCGATCCCGGCGTGCTCTCAAATCTCGGCCTGTCCTACATGCTGTCGAGAGACCTGCCGAAGGCCGAAGAGGCGTTGCGACAGGCCTACGCCTCGCCGCGCGCGAGCGCCCGGGTGCGGCAGAACCTCGCCCTGGTCGTCGGCCTCCAGGGGCGCTTCGCGGAAGCGGAGACCATCGTCAAAGCAGACCTGCCGCCGGACCAGGCCGCGGCCAATGTCGCCTATCTCAAGGACATGCTCAGCCGCAGCGACGCGCCGCGCGGCGCAGCGAAGCGGACGCCGGTTGCTTCGCTCAGCCAGCCTGACTGATCAGATCTGATCTTCCGATCTCGGGCCTATGCGGTGAACCGCGCGGTCAGCCCCGAACTCATTGCATCTCCGTGACCTTGATGCCCGTCGGTCCGAGAATGACCACGAACAGCACCGGCAGGAAGAACAGGATCATCGGCACCGTCAGCTTCGGCGGCAGGGCGGCGGCCTTCTTTTCGGCTTCGTTCATGCGCATGTCGCGATTCTCCTGCGCCATGACGCGCAAGGATTGGCCGAGCGGGGTGCCGTAACGCTCCGCCTGCTGAAGCGCGAGACACACCGACTTTACGCCCTCGAGCCCGGTGCGCCGCGCCAGGTTCTCATAGGCGACCTTGCGGTCCTGCAAATAGGACAGTTCGGCCGTGGTCAGGGTGAACTCCTCCGACAGCGCGATCGACTGGCCCACGATTTCCGTAGCAACCTTCCGGAACGCCATTTCGACCGACATGCCGGATTCGATGCAGATTAGCAGCAGGTCGAGCGCGTCGGGGAACGCGCGCTTGATCGAGAGCTGCCGCTTCGAGATCGCATTTCTGAGGAACAGCATCGGCGCCTGGAGGCCGAGATAGGCGGCGCCGAGACAGATGCCGATCTTGACCGGCAACGCCTGTTCCATATGCGCGATCACGAAGACGTAGAGCGCCGAGCCGATCAGGAGCACGATCGGGGCGACCATGCGGGCAAACAGGAAGGTGATGTAGGGCGCCTGGCCGCGGTAACCCGCCATGATGAGCTTGTCTCGCGCAGCTTCCTGCGCGAGCCATTTGGTGAGGTTGAAGTCCTCGACCACCTTGGAGACGAGTTGCTTCGGCGTCTGACGCAGCGAGACCTTTTCGCTCTTGTGGAGACGCTCACGCTCGCGTTGACGGATGCGCTCGCGCTCGCTCGCCACCGCCTTCATGCGCTTGGAGAGGCCCTCGCCCGCGAACAACGGCATTACCAGCGTATACACGGTTGCGCTCGCGGCGATGGCCGCGAGCAGCATGGTCATGAAGCGGACGTCGTGCAGTTTCGAGACGAGAAAGTCGACCATACGGCACCGTCAGAAATCGAAGTTGATCATCTTTTTCATCACCATGATGCCGATCGACATCCAGACGACGCAACCGACCAGCATCAGCTGTCCGGTGGGATGAGTCCAAAGGACTGAGATGTATTGCGGCGTCGTGAGATAGACGAGGAACATCACGATCGGCGGCAGCGAACCGATGATGCCGGCCGAGGCCTTGGCTTCCATCGACATCGCCTGGATCTTTTCCTTCATCTTCTTGCGGTCGCGCAGCACCTTGGAGAGGTTGCCGAGCGCTTCGGAGAGGTTGCCGCCCGACTTCTGCTGGATCGAGATGACGATGCCGAAGAAATTGGCCTCCGGCAGCGGCATGCGCTCGTAGAGCCGCGCGCAGGCCTCGCCCAGCGGCATGCCGATCGCCTGCGTCTCGATGATCGTCAGGAACTCGCTGCGTAGCGGCTCGGGCGCGTCGGCGGCCACGACCTTGATCGACTCGAACAGCGGCAGTCCGGCCTTGATGCCGCGCACGATCACGTCGACCGCGTCGGGAAGCGCCGCCAGGAACTTGGTCTCGCGGCGCTTCTTCAGGAAGCCGAGTGCCCAGCGCGGCAGGCCGAAGCCGCCGGCAAAGGCAAGGCCGGCAGCGCCGATCAGGCCGCCTCCGGCGAACAGGGCGGTTGCGAAGAACACGCCCGCCACGACGGCGGACACGATCCAGAACTTCTGTGGCGTCCAGTCGAGCCCCGCCTGCGACAGGCGGACGGAGAGCGGTACGCTCTTTTCCTGCAAGCGCCGCGCCTCGAGGTCCTTGAGCGTGGTCTCGACCTGCTCGCGGCGCGAGCGCTGGGTCTTCTCGGCCTGGCGGGCCATGGGCGCCTCGGCGCGGGCGACCGAGGCGCGGCGGCTCTCCGCCTTTCGTTCGCCGGACAGCAGCGGATAGAGGAAGACCCAGGCGATGCCGCCGACGGCGGCGGTGGCGAGGAAGGCGAGGGCGAGGACCTGCATGTTCATGGTGACGTTGACCTGCTCACGTCTTCGCTGCCACTTCCGCCGCGTCGAGTGCGGCGGCAAGGCGCTTCTCCTCGCCGTAATAGCGGGCGCGTTCCCAGAACTTCGGACGGCCGATGCCGGTCGAGCGGTGGCGGCCGATGATCTTGCCGTTGGCGTCCTCGCCCATCATGTCGTAGAGGAAGATGTCCTGGGTGATGATGGTGTCGCCTTCCATGCCCATCACCTCGGTGATGTGGGTGATGCGGCGCGAGCCGTCGCGCAGGCGCGCGGCCTGGATGATGACGTCGATCGAAGCGCAGATCATCTCGCGGATGGTGCGCGAGGGAAGCGAGAAGCCGCCCATCGTGATCATGGATTCGCAGCGCGACAGCGCCTCGCGGGGGTTGTTGGCGTGAAGCGTGCCCATCGAGCCGTCGTGGCCGGTATTCATGGCCTGGAGCAGGTCGAACGCCTCGGGTCCGCGGACTTCGCCGACGATGATGCGTTCGGGGCGCATACGCAGGCAGTTGCGCACCAGCTCGCGCATGGTGACCTGGCCCTCGCCCTCGATGTTGGGCGGGCGGGTTTCCAGCCGGACCACATGGGGCTGCTGGAGCTGGAGCTCGGCGGCGTCCTCGCAAGTGATGACGCGTTCGTCGTGCTCGATGTAGTTGGTGAGGCAGTTGAGCAGCGTCGTCTTGCCCGAGCCGGTACCGCCGGAGATCAGCACGTTGCAGCGGACCCGGCCGATGATCTGGAGGATTTCGGCGCCTTCCGGCGAGATCGCGCCGAACTTGACGAGCTGATCGAGCGTCAGCTTGTCCTTCTTGAATTTTCGGATGGTGAGGGCGGGACCGTCGATCGCGAGCGGCGGCACGATGGCGTTGACGCGGGAGCCGTCGGCGAGGCGCGCGTCGCAGATCGGCGAGGATTCGTCGACGCGGCGTCCGACCTGGCTGACGATGCGCTGGCAGATGTTGAGGAGCTGCTGGTTGTCGCGAAAACGGATGCCGGTGCGCTGGATCTTGCCGCCGACTTCGATGAAGACGGTGCCGGCCCCGTTCACCATGATGTCCGCGATATCGTCGCGCGCGAGCAGAGGCTCCAGCGGGCCGTAGCCGAGCACGTCGTTGCAGATGTCGTCGAGCAGCTCTTCCTGCTCGGCGATCGACATCACGATGTTCTTGATCGCGATGATCTCGTTGACGATGTCGCGGATTTCCTCGCGCGCCGATTCCGAGTCGAGCTTGGCGAGCTGGGCGAGGTCGATGGCCTCGATCAGTGCGCCGAAGATGGTCGCCTTGACCTCGTAATAGTTGTCCGAACGCCGGCTCTCCATGGCCGGCGGAGGCGGAGCCTTGGCAGGAGCAAGCGGCGGCGAGGCGATGGCCGGCGGAGGCGGGACGCGCGACACCGTCGGCGCCGGAGCCTGGACGGGCTCGAGCGACACGGCGCCGGGCTTTGGCGCCCGAAAGTCGGTGTCTGTTCCGCTACGCTTACCGAACACTTAACAACTCCATGCCGCGGCTTATCTTCCCCGCAACTTCTCAATCAGAGGTGAAAGCAGGGACGACTTTTGCTTCTTGGTCTCGCTGCGGCCGGTCAGGCGCTGGGCGATCTGCAAGAACATCTCGATCGATTTGTGGTTGGCGGAGATCTCCGCGATCATCTGGCCGTTGTTGGCCGCCGAGCCGAAGATCTGCGGCTCGAACGGGATCGAGACGACCGGCTGGCTCTCGATCGCCTTGGCGAACTCCGCGGCGGCGATTTCGGGCCGTTTCGGCACGCCGACCTGGTTCAGGCAGTAGAGCGGCGGCCGGTCGTTGGGGCGCGCGGCCTTCAACAGGTCGAACAGGTTCTTGGTATTGCGCAAGTTGGCGAGGTCAGGCGCGGCCACGATCAGGATGTCGTCCGCTCCGATCAAGGCGCGCTTGGTCCAGCCCGACCATTGATGCGGAACGTCGAGCACGATGCACGGCATGGTGGAGCGCAGCGTGTCGAACACGGCGTCGAAGGCGTCGGTGCCGAAATCATAGACCCGATCGAGCGTCGCAGGCGCCGCCAGCAGGCTGAGATGATCGGTGCATTTCGACAGCAGGCGGTCGATGAAAGCGGTATCGACGCGGTCGGGCGAGAACACGGCGTCGGCAATGCCTTGCGGCGGATCCTGGTTGTAGTCGAGCCCGGCGGTGCCGAAGGCGAGGTCGAGGTCGGCGACGACGGCGTCCATCGCGAGGTCGCGCGCGATCGCCCAGGCGACATTGTGGGAGATGGTGGAAGCCCCGACGCCGCCCTTGGCGCCGACCACGGCGATGATGCGGCCGACCGCCTTGGCTTCCGGCGCCGAGAACAGGTTGCAGATCGAGCGCACGACGTCGATCGCGCCGACCGGCGCGAGCACGTAGTCGCTGACACCGCGGCGGACAAGCTCGCGATAGAGCATGACGTCGTTGATGCGGCCGATCACGACGACGCGGGTGCCGGCGTCGCAGACGGTGGCGAGCTGGTCGAGCCCACCCAACAAATCGTTGCGGCCGTCGCTCTCGAGCACGATCACGTTCGGCGTCGGGGCCGAACGGTAGGCCTCGATCGCGGCTGCCATGCCGCCCATCTGGATCTTGAGATGGGCCTTGCCGAGACGGCGATCCTCGCCGGCCGACTGGACCGCCGCGGCAGTCTCCACGGTTTCGCAGAAGGCCTGGACCGAGACGCGGGGCGCGGGCGCAATATGCTCCTCGACCGGCGGAGGAACTGCTTCCGGCTGCTCTTCGTGTGTCTGGCGCGCGTAGCTGATCATCTTCCGGTGTCGCTGAGTTTGGCCCTGTCGGCTTCGGGATAGGTGGTCGTCGTCGAGACTCCCTTGCGATATTTCTCGAGACCTGTGATGCGCCGCGGGGTGTATGACGGAGTTTCGGGGCGCGGCTGCTCGAGGTCGGACGGGTTGTCGACCATGGCCGCGAGGTTGCGCTGATAGGCGCAGCCGTAATTGTAGTAATCCTTGTTCTCGAACCAGCGCTTGTTCTTCATCGAGGGGCCGATGTCCTCCGGCCACAGTCCGCAGGGACCGGCGACGGCCGCGATCTTGGAATAAGTGAGCCGGATCGGCGGCAGGAAGCGCTTGTCTTCCGGCTGGTAGGGCTGGACGCTGATGCCGCGCGGCGGAACGCCTGCCGCCGTCAGTATCGCCTGGATCTCACGCATCGTGTCCGCAACCGGACGAGCATTGGGCGTATTGGACGGCACGTCGATGCGAACGGCGCCAGTGCCTTCGCGCAACCAGGCTGATGCGACGCCCATCACGTCGGCGCGCTGGGCGGCGGTCAATCCGCCGCGGGCATGGCCGACGAAGACGACGATCGAGCGATTCTGCTCCTCGACCGCGATCGGATGGCGCTGCTTGTAGTCGTCGGGAATGGAGGCAGTCGTCACCTCGTCGTGCTGACAGCCGCCGAGCGCGAGCGCCATGCCGACGAGCGCGCCACCAAGGCGGATGGCGCGTCTGCGAAGCTGGGGTGGTCTTGTGATCATCGTGAATTCCCCGTTCCGCCTCAGTCGGTGATGAAGCCGTAGGTGCCGCGGTAGTTCTTGGCCGGTTCGGTTCGTCCGGGCACGCCGTAGAGCCGGTTGATGTTGCCGATCAGCTGAGCCTGCGGATCCGAAGGCGGGGCGAAGCCGTCATCCGGCCGCGACAGGTCCTTCGGCGCCACCGCGCGGACGACGTAGGGCGTCACGATCACGACCAGCTCGGTCGCGTTGTTGACGAAGTCGCGGCTGCGGAACAGCGTGCCCAGGATCGGGAGCTGCATCAGTCCCGGCAATCCGCTGACCGCCTGCTTGGTCTGCTGCTGGATCAGGCCGGCCATGGCCATCGCGCCGCCGGAGGGAATTTCCAGCGAGGTCTCCGCGCGGCGGGTCCTGATCGAGGGCACCGTCAGCGAGTTCACCGAGGTCGAGGTCACGGCCTGCGACAGCGTGATCGAATTCTCGTTCGACAGCTCCGAGACCTCAGTCATCACCCGAAGGCTGATCTTGCCTTCGCTCAGCACCACGGGGGTGAAATTCAGCGAGATGCCGAACTTCTTGAAACTGATCTGGGTGGTACAGACATGCGTGACGGGGTCGCACGCATAGCCTGCCGGGACCGGGAATTCACCGCCGGCGATGAACGTCGCCGATTCCCCCGAGATCGCGGTCAGGTTCGGTTCGGCCAGCGTCCGGATCACGCCCGCGGTTTCCATCGCGCGCAGGGTGGCCTGCACCGACGGTGTCGCGCCGAACTTCGTGGTCAGATTGTTGCCGTCCACCAGGTTGCGGCCATAGGCCGTGAACGGGTTCGAATTGGTGAAGCTCACCACGGAGGTGCCGTAGTTGAGATTGGCGGTGAGGTCGATGCCGAGCTGCTTGACGATGTTGCGCTGGACCTCGGCCACCGTCACCTTGAGCATGATCTGGTCGCGGCCGCGCACCACGATCGAGTTCACCACCTTGTCGGCGCCGCCGGCCAGGCGCGCGGCGAGATCGTTGGCCTGCTGCGCTTCCATCGGGTTGGCTGCCGTGCCGGTCAGGACGATGCCGTCGCCGAGGCCGTCGATCTGGATGTCTGAATGGGGCAGGATCTGCTTCAGCGCGGCCCGTACGCCGTTGAGGTCGCGCTTGACCGCGATGTCATAGGCCGCAATCTGCTGACCGGCGGAATCGAAGAACACGATGTTGGTCTGGCCGATGGCGGCGCCGATGATGTAGGCGCGCTGTGCCGAGCGGACCACCGCATTGGCGATCTTGGGATCGGCGACCAACACGTCCTTGATGTCGCGCGGCAGGTCGATCACGACGGACTTGCCGACGCCGAGCGAGAGGAAGCGCGCGTTGATCTGGCCGTCCGCCGCGACCGGCGCCGCGGGTCGGTAATCGGCAGCGACCACAGGGCCGATGGCCGGGTTGAGCGTCAAGGCGAGGGCGGCGGAAAACGACAGGGCGCGGACCACCGAGGTTCGCATTGTCGCCAAATCTGCCCGGAAATTCATATCGACTGTCTTCATCGTGCCTTAGCCGTCTGACTTGGAATGCCGTAGCGAATGATCGCGACGCCGTCGCCCTTCTGCGCGGAATCATCGAGCGTGATCTCGCTCATCTTGACGTCGGCTATGCTGCGCAGTGCCAGAGACAGCGTTCCGGCCTGACGGGCCGACGAAAGCGCCTGGGTCTGTGCTGCAGCGAGCTCCAAGGTCACCGTCTTGCCGACCACCGTGTTCTGGCCGTCCTTCTCTTTCGGCGCCTGGTCGATGGCCAGGACGCGGATGTTGGTAAGGATGATCTCGGAGGTGACGATGTCCGGAGCGCCGTTGCTCTGGTCGGGGTTCTTGAGCCGGCGCGTGAGGATCACATCGACGCGGTCGTTTGGCAGGATGAAGCCGCCTGCGCCGGTCTCCGGCGAGATCTCGGTCGAGATCGCCCGCATGCCGCTCGGCAGGATTGCGGCCATGAAGCCCGAGCCCTCGGCCTTGACCAGCTTCTGGTCGCGGATCGGTTCACCCTGAATGAAGGGAGCGCGCGCGATCGAGCCGGTCACCTGGGTCACGCCATCGGGACGCTCGTTGCGGCGGATGAAAGTGGCGCTGGCGGTCGCTGCCGGCCAGGTCTGCCATTGCACGTCGTCAGGCTTGACGGTCTGGCCGAGACCGATGTCGTTCTTGGCCACGAGGACGTCGACTGTCGGAAGCTGCGCGGTCGGTGCCGGAGGCGGCGCAGAATTATCCGTCCCGCTCGCCAGGTACGCGGCGACGCCGCCGGCGCAGATCGCGACCGTCAGGACGACAATGCGTGCCCTATTCATACGCTTCACTTTCCAACAATACGCCGCGACGCTGCCGCCGCCGTGATCGGCAGTTGACCAGCTATTCGTCAAAGCATGGTTAATGAGGCGTATCTAAATCGCCTTAACGCCGGGTTTACCCGGTGTTTTCAGCGCAGTGCGAGGTGAGCGAGGTCGATCGCCTTCACCCATTCGGTCTCCGGGTAGACCAACAACGCGCTCAGCGCGAGCGCGATGCCGTAGGGAATGCCGCTCTCCTTGGCGTGCAACCGTGCAAGCCAGGCCTGGCCCGCCAGGCCGTAGGGCAGCGGCCACTGCCGGAACTGGAGCAGGAGAAGCGTCAGCGCACCGCCGAACAGCGAAGCGTAGAGCAGGAAGTTCATCAGATGTGCAAAGCCGAACCAGAGTGCGACGGAGGCCGCGACCTTGGCGTCGCCACCGCCGACCCAGCCCATCGCGAAACAGGTGAAGGCCACGACGAGAAGCAGCGCGCCGGCACCGACATGGCTGAGCATCTCGTGAGGTGCCATGCCACCAGCGATGGCGAGGGCGAAGAAGCCTGCGACCAGTGCCAGCGACACCCGGTTCGAGATCGTCATCGTGAAGAGATCGCTCGCGGCGGCGAATGCCATCAGGGCCGGGAAGAGCAGGAGGCGCGCAAGGTCGAGGATCATGGGCTGCGTCTTGAGGCCTGGGTTTGCCGCGGAAACTGGCGTCGCCGGATGTTAGCGCGCAGTGTTAAACAAACCGACAATGGCGACGAGGGCGCGATGCCGAGGCCGCCGAACGCGCCTTCACCAGAAGCTGGCAATGCGCGCGGCAAGCGCGACCGTCGCGAGCAACAGCGCAAGGCAGATCCAATAGGCTGGCGTGCTGGCCGCCGCTTCCGGCTCGTGCGCCGCGACAGCGGCATCGGTTCTGAACTTGTGCAACGCCACTGGAACTTGCCGTCTTCAGAAAAGCAAATGCCCCGGAGGTCCGGGGCTCTTGCCGTCGTCGTCGGTTGCTTACTTCAGCGACGTGCTGATCGAGGTGAACTTGGTGTTCAGCGTGGTGCCGAGATTGTTGACGACGGTGATGATGGCCAGCGCGATGCCGGCGGCGATCAGGCCGTATTCGATGGCGGTGGCGCCGGATTCATCCTTCGCGAAACGCGCAATCAAGTTCTTCATGAACCAAAACTCCATCTGGGTGAGATCGCCTCGTTCGGCGCTGTCTTTGACGCGACGACCATGAGAGCCGAGCTCTTTCGGTAGAGTTAATTCGATCGGGTAAACCCACGTCCGGCGCGATGCTTTTGCCCAGAGTGAATTTCCCCTTAAGGCGACCGCTGCCGTGCGTCGTAGTTCCAGATGCATCAGCAGCGCGGCGCCTGCTTCACCCTCCCTTAAATTTCGCTGAGTAGACGTAGGCAGGAGTGAAATTCGCGAGAGAGGCGACGATGTCGAGCCTGCCAATGCAAGTCGCCCTGATGCTCGGCGAGACCATCGTGAAGGTGATTCCCGTCACCTTCGTCCTCGCGGCGGTCTTCACCGTGCTGGAGCATTTCTGGGCCTGCAATCCCGGCGCGCCGTGGTGGCGCAAGCGGGAGATCGTCACCGACATCTGCTACTGGTTCTTCGTTCCGGTGTTCGCCCGCACCATGCGGATCGGACTTCTGATCGTCGGCGCCAGCGTCGTCTTCAACATCCACGACCCCGACGAACTCATCGCCTTCTACGACAACGGCCACGGCCCGCTGGCGCAGCTGCCTCTGTGGGTCCAGGGCCTGCTATTCCTGGTGCTGTCCGATTTCATGCTGTACTGGCTGCACCGGCTTTTCCACGATGGCGGCTTCTGGAAGTACCATGCCATCCATCATTCGTCCGAGGAGATCGGGTGGATCTCCGCGGCTCGTTTCCATCCCGTCAATCTCCTGCTCGGAACGATCAGCGTCGATGTCGTGCTGCTGATGGCCGGCATCTCCCCGAACGTCATGATCTGGGTCGGCCCGTTCACCACCTTCCATTCGGCCTTCGTGCACGCCAACCTCAACTGGACCTTCGGACCGTTCAAATATCTGCTGGCGACGCCGGTATTCCACCGTTGGCACCATACCTCCCTCGAAGAGGGCGGTGACACCAATTTCGCCGGAACGTTCCCGATCTGGGACGTGCTGTTCGGTACCTTCCGCATGCCGGAGGGGCAACTGCCGCAGGATTACGGCAAGGACGAAGCGACCATGCCGAAGGAGATCGGTGGCCAGCTCGCCTATCCGTTCCGCCACTAGGAGGGATGGTGGCTCCGCAAATGCCAGTCCGTTCAAACAATGATCGGAGAGTTTGCGGAACGTTCACGAATTAAAGGCAGGTTAGCCGGGTCGGGCACCGGCTCCGCCGTGTCGAGTCGCTTCTGCCGGTTTGTGACGTCCCGGGGGTAAGAGTATGCGTAAAGAACTGCTGCGCCGTCAGGCGCGCGTCTGTCTTCTCGTTGTGGCCGCGGTGCTGGCATGCCCAACCGTCGGTGTTGCCGAGCCCACCGCCGACACCATCGCCGTCAATGTCGACCAGGCCAAGCTGATACGGCTGCCCGGCAAGGTGGCGACCATCGTGGTCGGCAATCCCCTGATCGCCGACGTCACGCTCCAGCCGGGCGGCATGATCGTCGTGACCGGGAAGGGCTATGGGGCCACCAACTTCATCGCGCTCGACCGGGGCGGCGAGATTCTGGTCGACCGTCAGATCCAGGTTGAAGGTCCGAGCGACCGGCTCGTCACCGTCTATCGCGGGATCGAGCGCGAATCGTACAGCTGCGTACCGCTTTGTCAGCGTCGCGTGACGCTCGGCGACAGCGACACCTACTTCACCAACACGATGAACCAGGCCGGTTCGCTGAGCAGCAGTGCCAGCGGTAGCGGCAGTGCCGGGTCGGCTGCCAAATCAAACTAAAGGCTCCCCTGCGGATTCGAGGCGACGTCCCTTCGCGCGTGCCGTGTTTCCGTGCTTCGGGTCGCGCCTGGTTAACGCATTCCTAATGGCGCGGTCCGCCGCACGCGGATCGCCTGAAACACTTAGACAATCAGTTTCCGCTATTGAACGGGCAGATGATCGCGCGTTGCTGGGGAATTTGACGAGATGCCATCGCCTGCACCCACGAGGTTCACGCTCCGGAAAGCGCTGGCCCGGTTTCGCGGCAACCGCCGCGGCTCCGCAGCCGTCGAGTTTGCGCTGGTCGCACCGATGTTCTTCGCGCTGCTGTTCGCCATCATCGAGACGGCGCTCATGTTCTTCGCGAGCCAGGTGCTCGAGACCGTCACGCAGAATTCCGCACGCGCGATTCTGACCGGCCAGGCGCAGGGGCAGGGCGGCTCGGTGGCGGCCTGCCAGACCGCGCCCAATACCGTCATGGCGTGCGACCAGGCAACGTTCAAGACCTATGTCTGCAGCCAGATTCCGGCGTTGTTCGATTGCAGCAAGCTCTACGTCGACGTCGTGAGCACCAGCTCCTTCGGAGCGCTGAGCCTCAAGAACTTTGGCACGTCCTGCGACTTCAATCCCAACGGCATGCAGTACAATGCCGGAACTTCCGGCCAGGTCGTCGTGGTGCGGCTGTTCTATCAGTGGCCGCTCGTCGTCACCGGCCTCGGCTACAACATGGGATGCAGCAACAAGCGGCTGATGGTGGCGACCACCGCCTTCAAGAACGAACCCTTCTGAGGCAGATGAATCTGAGCGGACCAATGCAGGCGATTGCGGATATCTGGAGGAATGCACGTTGCTCCGCGCGCGACTTCGTCGCCGACAAGCGCGCGCTCGCGGCGACCGAATTCGCGGTGATCGTACCGCTGATGCTGGTCATGTTCTTCGGCACCGTCGAATTTTCCTCCGCGGTGGCGATCGACCGCAAGGTCACGTTGATCGCGCGGACGCTGTCCGATCTGACGTCGCAATCGACGTCGCTCGCCGATGCCGACATGCAGAACACGTTCACGGCAAGCATCTCTGTCGTCATGCCTTACGACGCTGCGCTCGTGAAGGGCACGATTTCCCAGATCTACATCGACGCCAACAGCATTGCCACGGTCCAGTGGAGCAAGGCCGGCGTCATCGCGAGCGGCGCGACGCAAGCCACGCTGGCGACCTCGGCTCGGAAGGCTGGCGACAAGGTCACCTCGGAGATCCCCCCGACGCTCTTGATTCCGTCGAGCTATCTCATACTGAGCGAGGCGAACTACACTTACACGCCGGCCATCGGCTACGTGTTGAAGCCGAAAATAACGCTGAGCGATCTCTCCTACACGCGACCGCGCCAGGTCACCTGCGTGCCTTACAACGGCGTGCCGTCGACGTGTTGAATCGCAGGCCGACCCCGGAATGAAAAAGGCCGTGCGTCACGCACGGCCTTCTTGCTTGTTCCGGCTCGGTTGACCGATCTGGGGCAAGGGCCCGCAGGCTCAGCCCGCTGCGCGGAGGTTGTCCGCCGCCGACTTGCCGGAGCGGCGGTCGGCCACGATCTCGTATGAAATCTTCTGGCCCTCGCGCAGCGAGCCGAGACCAGCGCGCTCCACGGCGCTGATGTGAACGAACACGTCCTGGCCGCCGTCGTCGGGCTGGATGAAGCCGAAGCCCTTGGTCGCGTTAAACCACTTCACGGTTCCCATGCTCATGGGGTAGTCCTTCTCAGATACACAATGTCGGAGCCCGCTCGCGCGGGCAGGTTAGATCGAATTTCTGGAAGGGTCGTCAGCGTGTCTGAACCGGCTGTACCGGTGGATGCCAATGTCGTCCGGCCGAAAATCGATTAATTCATTTTATCGAAAACAGGGCTTCGAAACAATCGGGACGTGCACGATTTTTTGATCCGCCGTCGGCACGGCGGATCAACATATGCAGCTCGGATTTTGTATCGCGCGCCCGCGTGCCGCAGCGGGATTAGCGGCGGCGGAACTGGCCGCCGCGCTGTCCGGGACGGGGCGGTCCGCCCGCCGTGCTGGGACGCTCGTCCTTGTGGCGGAAAATCAGCCGGCCCTTCTCGAGGTCGTAGGGCGACATCTCCACCGTCACGCGGTCGCCCGCGAGCGTCTTGATGCGGTTCTTCTTCATCTTGCCGGCGGTATAGGCAACGATCTCGTGGCCGGCGTCGAGCTGCACGCGGTAGCGGGCGTCGGGGAGGATTTCGGTGACCAGTCCTTCGAACTGGATCAGCTCTTCCTTAGCCATGAATTTCTCCAGGTCGTGGACGGCTAGTGCGAATAGGGTTTGCGGTTCGGTTGGCTGTTTGGCCGACTCTCGCGGCGCAAAAAGGCAACGCCTTGTATCCCATCAGGGGTCCCGGCGCTATGCGCGGAACGCTGTTCCGGACGGTCGACAGGCGATGAATGCATCTTACCACCGGAGCGGCGGCGCCGCGAACCCTTCGACGCATTCGGGCCATTGCCGGGCCGTCCGTCAGCATGCCTCGCCTCGGCGTGCCGTCCTTCGCCGTGCCTTCCGTCGCCTTGCTTGCCGGCACCATGGTGGCGCCCGTCGGCATGTCTTTCGTCAGCACGCCGAGCGTCACCGTGCCGTGCCCCTTGCGGGCGCTGGCCCGGGCGGCTGCCCGGCCGGCCCTGCCGTTGCTGCGACGGGGCGGGGCCGGCATCGCGGCGCCCGGCATCGGTGCGGTGGTCCTCGCGCGGCAGCGCCACGCGGATCAGCCGCTCGATGTCGCGGAGATAGCTGAGCTCCTCGCCGCCTGCGACCAGCGAGATCGCGGTGCCGTCGGCGCCCGCGCGGGCGGTGCGACCGATGCGATGGACGTAGGTCTCGGGGACGTTGGGCAGGTCGAAATTGATGACGTGGGTGATGCCGTCGACGTCGATGCCGCGGGCGGCGATGTCGGTCGCAACCAGGGTGCGGATCTCGCCGGAGCGGAACTGGGCGAGCGTCCGCTCGCGATGGTTCTGGGACTTGTTCCCGTGGATGGCGCTCGCGGCAATGCCGGCCTTTTCAAGGGTTTTCACCACCTTGTCGGCGCCGTGCTTGGTGCGGGTGAAAACCAGTGCGCGGTTGATCGGCTCGTCCTTCAGCAGCTTGGTCAGGAAGGCGGGCTTGGAAGAGAAGTCGACCTGGACGATGCGCTGGTTGATCCGCTCGGCGGTCGAGGAGACCGGGGTCACCGCGACGCGGGCCGGATCGCGCAGCATGGCGTCGGCGAGTTCGGCGATGTCCTTCGGCATGGTGGCCGAGAAGAACAGCGTCTGCCGCTTGATGGGCAGCTTGGCGACGATTTTCCGGATATCGTTGATGAACCCCATGTCGAGCATGCGGTCGGCCTCGTCGAGCACGAGAAACTCGACGCTGGAAAGCTTCAGCCCGTTGCTCTGCACGAGGTCGAGCAGGCGGCCCGGGGTGGCGACCAGAACGTCGACGCCCTGCATCAAGGCGCGGACCTGGCGGCCCATCGGCACGCCGCCGATGGCGAGGGTCGAGGCCAGCCGGAGGTGACGGCCATAGGCGTTGAAGCTGTCCAGGATCTGTCCGGACAGCTCGCGGGTCGGAGAGAGTACGAGCACGCGGCAGGTCTTGGGCTGCGGCTTGATGCGGTTCTCGAGCAACCGGTGGAGGATCGGCAGCGCGAAGGACGCGGTCTTGCCGGTTCCGGTCTGGGCGATGCCGACGACGTCGCGGCCGGTCAGCGCGGTCGGAATGGTCTGGGCTTGGATCGGGGTGGGGGTGATGTAGTTCTCTTCACGAAGAGCACGGGCGATTGGCTCGGCGAGGCCGAAATCCTGAAAGGAAGTCAAAAGAGGGGTTCTTTCCATGTCAAAAGCGGGCGCCCGGCGCATTCGGCGCGGCGCGCGCAAAAGGGTGTCGAGAAGACACCTGCGTGTTTGGGGTGTCGGATGGGCTTGGGAGATATGGGGCAAGCCAGAGGCCCGTACGGGCTTAAGAACACGCAGCTCGCTACGACCCCTTGATTCGCAAGAGGTCTCGAATGCTCATATGGAACATCGAGGGGGCGCTTTCAAGGCAAGTTCGCCCGAAACGGTGACTGAGGTGCAAAAATAGTGATGCCGGAAATTTAGCCAAAGGCGATCTATTGCATAGATAATAAGCCGCCTGCCGCATTCGCATACATTTGAATTGCCTGTAATTTAGGCGAAATGACTGCGGCGAAACTTGGATTTCTGTCGATTATTCCTGCCGAAACAATAGGTTAAAGGGTGCTCAGACCATGGCATGGTTCTTGCGATTCCGTTAATCGCAGGCGGCCGTGGGGCCGTTTCGCAGCGTTTTAACGTCTGCGTCAGGGAGATGAGACACTCATGTTTAACAAATCCACTCACGATATAGCGGCATCATTTAGCCGCCGCGGCGTACTCGCCGCGACCGCCGGACTGGTGCTTGGTCTGGCTTCATTGACTGGCGCGAAGGCCGCGGACGACACCATCAAGGTCGGCGTGCTCCACTCCCTGTCGGGCACCATGGCGATCAGCGAAACCACGCTGAAGGACACCATCCTCTTCCTGATCGACGAGCAGAACAAGAAGGGCGGCGTGCTCGGCAAGAAGCTCGAAGCCGTCGTGGTCGACCCCGCTTCGAACTGGCCGCTGTTCGCCGAGAAGGCGCGCGAGCTGATCACCAAGGACAAGGTCTCGGTCGTGTTCGGCTGCTGGACCTCGGTGTCGCGCAAGTCGGTGCTCCCGGTCTTCAAGGAGCTGAACAACATCCTGTTCTACCCCGTGCAGTACGAGGGCGAGGAGAGCGAGCGCAACGTGTTCTACACGGGTGCTGCGCCGAACCAGCAGGCGATCCCCGCCGTCGACTATCTGATGAAGGAAGAGAAGGTGAAGCGCTGGGTGCTCGCGGGCACCGACTACGTCTATCCGCGCACCACCAACAAGATCCTGGAAGCCTATCTGAAGTCGAAGGGTGTCGCCCAGGAAGACATCATGATCAACTACACGCCCTTCGGTCACTCCGATTGGCAGACCATCGTCGCCGACATCAAGAAGTTCGGCTCGGCCGGCAAGAAGACCGCGGTGGTCTCGACCATCAACGGCGACGCCAACGTTCCCTTCTACAAGGAGCTCGGCAACCAGGGCATCAAGGCCAAGGACATTCCGGTGGTCGCGTTCTCGGTCGGCGAAGAAGAGCTCGCCGGCATCGACACCAAACCGCTGGTCGGCCATCTCGCCGCCTGGAACTACTTCCAGTCGATCAAGACCCCCGCGAACGAGAAGTTCATCAAGGACTGGCAGGCCTACACCAAGAACCCGAAGCGCGTGACCAACGATCCGATGGAAGCGCATGTGATCGGTTTCGCCATGTGGGTGAAGGCAGTCGAGAAGGTGAAGTCGACCGATCCGGACAAGGTGATCGATGCGCTCCCCGGCATCGAGGCGCCGAACCTGACCGGTGGCGTGTCCAAGATGCTGCCGAACCACCACATCACCAAGCCGGTGTTCATCGGCGAGATCAAGGGCAACGGCCAGTTCGACGTGGTCTGGAAGACGCCGGGTCTCGTTCCGGGCGACGCCTGGTCGAAGGAGCTGGACGGCTCCAAGGACCTGATCGGCGACTGGGTCGAGAAGAAGTGCGGCAATTTCAACACCAAGACCAGCAAGTGCCTCGGTTCGGGCTCCTGATCCGGATCTGACGCTCCATGCACGATCGGGGAAGGCGGCGATCCCGCCGCCTTCTCCACTCATTTCTGCCGGGGTCATTCACAGTGCCAGCCCATTTGTCCGCCCGTCTCCGTTCGCTTGCACTCTCGCTGTTCCTGATCGCATTCGCGCTGCCGGCCTTCGCCGGTCCGTTCGAGGACGCGGTCGCCAAATTCGCCAACGACGATTTTTCCGACACGGAAGAGGCGATCGGTGTGGTCGCCGGCAGTGGCAACAAGCTGGCTTTCCCCATCATCAGCGCGCTCCAGGACGGCCGCCTCATGGCCGATCCTGACAGCAAGAAGGTTTACGTCACCGGCACCGACGGCAAGTCGATCGACGCTGCGACCGGCGAGGCCGTCACCAGCGTGCCCGACAGCGCGACCGCGGTCCGCCTCAACAACCGCCTGCGCCGCAGCGTCGATGCCGCGGTCGGCAGCCTGACGCTTCAGTCGCCGGATGTCGGAACGCGCCTGCAGGCCGCGCAATCCGTCTTCAAGTCGCATGAGGAGACCGCGCTCGAGGCGGTCGATGCCGCGCTTGCCAAGGAAACCAATAAATCGGTCAAGACCGCGCTCGGCGAGGCCCGCGCCGCGATCCTGCTGTTCAAGCCCGACGCCACCGAGGTCGAGAAGCTCGAGGCCGTGGCCACCCTCAAGGCGCGCGGCGACCAGGACGCGCTGGCTCTGCTCACCGGCATGGGCGACCAGCCGGCGTCGGTCACCAAGGCCGCCGCGAGTGCGATCGGCTCGATCCAGAGCTCGCTCGCGGTCTGGTCCATGGTGCAGAACGCCTGGTACGGCCTCTCGCTCGGCTCGGTGCTGCTGCTCGCGGCGATCGGACTCGCCATCACCTTCGGCGTGATGGGCGTCATCAACATGGCGCATGGCGAGATGGTGATGATCGGCGCCTACGTTACCTTCGTGGTGCAGGAGGTGATCCGCACCCGCTATCCCGGCCTTTTCGACTATTCGCTGCTGATCGCCGTGCCTCTCGCCTTCCTGGTCGCCGGCGCCATCGGCGTCCTGATCGAGCGCAGCATCATCCGCTTCCTCTATGGCCGTCCGCTGGAGACGTTGCTGGCGACCTGGGGTCTGTCGCTGGTGCTGCAGCAGGCGGTGCGCACCATGTTCGGCCCGACCAACCGCGAGGTCGGCAATCCCTCCTGGATGAGCGGCGCGTTCGAGCTCGGCCAGATCACCATCACCTATAACCGGCTCTGGATCCTCGTCTTCACGCTCGCGGTGTTCGCGATCCTGCTCGCGATGCTGCGCTACACCGCGCTTGGCCTCGAGATGCGCGCGGTGACGCAGAACCGCCGCATGGCGGCTTCGATGGGCATTGCGACCTCGCGTGTCGACGCATTGACCTTCGGCCTCGGCTCGGGCATTGCCGGCATTGCCGGCGTCGCGCTGTCGCAGATCGACAATGTCAGCCCCAACCTCGGCCAGAGCTACATCATCGACAGCTTCATGGTCGTGGTGTTCGGCGGGGTCGGCAATCTCTGGGGCACGCTGGTCGGCGCGTTTACGCTCGGCATCGCCAACAAGTTCCTGGAGCCGGTGGCCGGCGCCGTGCTCGGCAAGATCGCGATCCTGGTTCTCATCATCCTGTTCATTCAAAAACGGCCGCGCGGCCTGTTCGCGCTCAAGGGCCGTGCGGTGGAAGCATGACCCCTCACATGCTGACGCGATCGCTGGACCGCAGCGCGACGATCTTCCTCGCCGTCGTCGCGGCTTGCGGCATCCTCATCCCGCTCTCCAATCTGCTGCTGCCCGCGGGCTCGTTCCTGCAGGTGCCGACCTATCTCGTCGCGCTCTGGGGCAAATATGTCTGCTACGCCATCCTCGCGCTGTCGATCGACCTGATCTGGGGCTATTGCGGCATTCTCTCGCTCGGCCATGGCGCCTTCTTCGCGCTCGGCGGCTACGCCATGGGCATGTATCTGATGCGGCAGATCGGCACCCGCGGCGTCTACGGCAATCCGATCCTGCCCGACTTCATGGTGTTCCTGAACTGGCAGAAGCTGCCCTGGTACTGGTACGGCTTCGACATGTTCTGGTTCGCAGCGCTGATGGTGCTGGTCGTGCCCGGCCTGCTCGCCTTCTGCTTCGGCTGGCTCGCGTTCCGCTCCCGCGTCACCGGCGTGTATCTGTCGATCATCACGCAGGCGATGACCTATGCGCTGCTGCTCGCCTTCTTCCGCAACGATTTCGGGTTCGGCGGCAACAACGGCCTGACCGACTTCAAGGACATTCTGGGCTTCAACGTGCAGGCGGAGGGCACTCGTGCGGCGCTGTTCGCGCTGAGCTGCCTGGCGCTGATCATAGGCTTCCTGATCTGCCGCGCCATCGTCTCGTCCAAGCTCGGCAAGGTTCTGATCGCGGTGCGCGACGCGGAATCGCGGACGCGCTTCCTCGGCTACCGCGTCGAGTCCTACAAGCTGTTCGTGTTCACGGTGTCCGCCTGCATGGCCGGCGTCGCCGGCGCGCTCTACGTGCCGCAGGTCGGCATCATCAACCCCTCCGAATTCGCCCCCGGCAATTCGATCGAGGCGGTGATTTGGGTCGCGGTCGGCGGCCGCGGCACCTTGGTGGGCGCAGCGCTCGGCGCCGTCGTGGTCAATTACGCCAAGACCTTCTTCACGTCCGGCATGCTGGCGCCCTACTGGCTGTTCATGCTGGGGGCGCTGTTCATACTCGTGACGCTGCTGCTGCCCAAGGGCATCGTCGGCACATTCAATGCCTGGTGGGACACGTCGAAGGAAAAGCGCACCGCCGCGGCCGCGGCGAGCGCTGCGGCCGAAGACGGCGTCACCGAACCCAAGATGGCGGAGTAGCGCGATGAACGTCATGGACACCCGCGCGACCTCCGCGATGCTCTATCTCGACGGCGTGCACGTCTCGTTCGACGGATTCCACGCCATCAACAATCTGTCGCTGGCGCTGGAGCCCGGCGAGATGCGCGCCATCATCGGCCCGAACGGCGCAGGCAAGACCACGATGATGGACATCATCACCGGCAAGACCAAGCCCGACGAGGGCGTGGTGCTGTTCGACGGCGTCACCGACCTGACGCGGCTCGACGAGACCCGCATCGCCGAGCTCGGCATCGGCCGCAAATTCCAGAAGCCGACCGTGTTCGAGAGCCAGACCGTGCAGGACAATCTTCTGCTCGCGCTCAACGTCGACCACTCGGTCCGCGGCACGCTGTTCTGGCGGGGCAGCAAGGCGGAGGCCGAGCGCATCGACAAGGTGCTGGAGACGATCCGCCTCACCGACGCCCGCAACCGCCTTGCCGGCAGCCTCAGTCACGGCCAGAAGCAGTGGCTCGAGATCGGCATGCTGCTGGCGCAGGATCCGAAGCTGCTGCTCGTGGACGAGCCGGTCGCGGGGATGACCGACGTCGAGACGCATCTCACCGCCGAGCTGCTGAAGGAGATCAACAAGACCCACACCGTGATGGTGGTCGAGCACGACATGACGTTCGTGCGCGAGCTCGGCGTCAAGGTCACCTGCCTGCACGAGGGTACCGTGCTCGCGGAAGGAACCATCGACCAGGTCTCGTCCAACGAGCGGGTGATCGAAGTGTATTTGGGACGCTGAGCCATGCTTGAGGTCAAGGACATCAACCTGTTCTACGGCGCTGCCCAGGCGCTGCGCGGCGTCTCGATTTCGGCGGAGCCCGGCAAGGTTACCTGCGTGCTGGGGCGCAACGGGGTCGGCAAGACCTCGCTCTTGCGCGCCATGGTCGGCCAGTATCCGATCGCATCGGGCGCCATCGTGTTCGACGGCAGCGATATCACCGGCCTCAAGCCGTATGAGCGGGCGCGCAAGGGCATCGGCTTCGTGCCGCAGGGCCGCGAGATCTTCCCGCTGCTGACGGTCGAGGAGAATCTCAAGACCGGCTTCGGTCCGCTCAAGCGCGAGGACAGGCACATTCCGGACGACGTGTTCTCGCTGTTTCCGGTGCTGCAATCCATGCTCGGCCGCCGCGGCGGCGATCTCTCCGGCGGCCAGCAGCAGCAGCTCGCGATCGGCCGCGCCCTGGTGATGCGGCCGAAGCTGCTCCTGCTCGACGAGCCGACCGAAGGCATCCAGCCTTCCATCATCAAGGACATCGGCCGCGCCATCTCTTACCTGCGCAACCTCGGCAGCATCGCCATCGTGCTGGTCGAACAATATCTCGACTTTGCCTGCGAACTCGGCGACAGTTTCGCCGTGATGGATCGCGGCGCGGTGAAGTACACCTGCGATCGCTCCAATCTCGACGCAAGCGAAATCAGCCGCCAGATGGCGCTGTAAGCCGGCAGTTTCTGCCGCGACCGGCTGGGGAGGCGGATGCGCAGCGACGTTTCAGTCACGTCCGGGGTTTTCGAAGCGAACCGCGCCCGCGGCGCGGTGCGCTTCGACGTGCACGCGCGCGATGGGATGACGCGGCGGGGCGCCTTGCATGAGTCCGGCTCGCTGCGCGTGCGTTTTCCCTCGCCGGAAGGCGAGGGGCTCTCCGGCGTGTTCGTCAATACGGCCGGCGGGGTGGCTGGCGGGGACCGTTTCGACATCGAAATCGCAGCAGAGCGGGGCTCGCGGCTGACACTCACCACTGCGGCGGCTGAAAAGGTCTATCGTGCGCCCGGTGCGGCAGCGCAGCTCAGTATCGCCTTGAAAGTCGCCGCGGGAGCGCATCTCGCATGGCTGCCTCAGGAGACGATCCTGTTCGATCGTGCCCGGGTTCACCGCCGCTTCGATATCACGCTCGACGAGAACGCCTCGCTCCTGCTTTGCGAGATCGTCGTGTTCGGCCGCACCGCCATGGGCGAGCGGATGGAGCAGGGTGAATTCGTCGACAGCTGGCGGATGCGCCGCGGCGGCAGGTTGGTCTTCGCCGAGACGGTCAGGCTCGGCGGCGCTATCGGCCCAAAGCTCGCGCGATCCGCGGTCGCCAAGGGTGGCGCGGCGATCGGCACGGCCCTGATCGTGCCCGGCGATGAGGCACTGGTCGATCGCATCCGCGAGGCGTCGGAGTCGTTCTCCGGCGAGGTCGGGATATCCGCGTGGAATGGATTTGCAATGGCACGGTTCTGTGCCCAAGATGCGGCGCGTTTGCGCGCCGACATGATGGCTGTGCTGGCGCGCACCGGCGCCGCGCTGCCGCGGCTGTGGTTGAATTGATCGGCTGAATTGACGTGTTGAACGGAAGAGATGTTGCATGAACCTGTCTCCCCGCGAAAAGGACAAGCTCTTGATCTCGATGGCGGCGATCGTGGCGCGCCGCCGGCTGGATCGCGGCGTCAAGCTGAACCATCCCGAGGCGGTCGCGATCATCTCCGACTTCATCCTCGAGGGCGCGCGCGACGGCCGCACCGTCGCCGAGCTGATGCAGTCCGGCGCGCAGGTGCTGACCCGCGACCAGGTGATGCCGGGCATTCCCGAGATGATCCACGACATCCAGGTGGAGGCCACATTTCCGGACGGAACGAAGCTCGTCACCGTGCACGAGCCGATCAGGTAGGAGCAAAACGCATGATCCCCGGCGAACTCTTCATCCAGGACGGCGAGATCGAGCTCAATGCCGGCCGCAAGACCGTGACGCTGACGGTCGCGAACACCGGCGACCGCCCGATCCAGGTCGGCTCGCATTACCATTTCTTCGAGACCAATCCGGCCCTGAAATTCGACCGCAAGAAGGCCCGCGGCATGCGTCTCGACATCGCCGCCGGCACCGCCGTCCGCTTCGAGCCCGGCCAGACCCGCGACGTCCAGCTCGTCGCCATGGCCGGCAAGAAGACCATCTATGGTTTCCGCGGCGACGTGATGGGGAAGCTTTGATCCCCACAGGAACGAGCGCGGCGCGGCACGGTTGAGGCGGGAACGGAGGTGTTTTCCATGCTCTCGCCAATCCGCCTTGTCTCCGAAGCCGCCGAGCTCGCCGCGCAGCGCCACAACGGCATGGCGCGCAAGGGGCGCGGTAACGAGCCGTACATCAATCATCTCGCCGAGGTCGCGAACCTGCTTGCGACCGCGACTGACGGCGCCGACGCCGAGCTGGTTGCGGCCGGCTGGCTGCATGATGCGATCGAGGACACCGACACAGCGCCCGAGGAGCTGGCGCAGAGATTTTCCGCGCGTGTCGCTTCCCTCGTCGTTGAATGCACCGACGACATGAGCTTGCCGAAGGCCGAACGGCGGCGCCGGCAGGTGATGGACGCACCGAGAAAATCCGCTGGCGCGAAGCTGATCAAGATCGCGGACAAGATCAGCAATACAGGGGCGCGGATTCAAATCGAACCCAGTGCCGAGGAACGCGACGATCTCGCCGATTACGTCGCGTGGGCCACGCAGGTCGTTGCGGGTTGCCGCGGCGGCAATGCGTGGCTCGACGAGAAATTCGACGATGCCGTGAAAGCAGCGAAGGCGCTGCTGTGACCCACCAGATATTCAAACGCAAACGGGGCTTGTGATGTCCGTCAAGATGAAGCGTTCCGTCTATGCCGACATGTTCGGCCCGACCACCGGCGACAAGGTGCGGCTCGCCGACACCGACCTCATCATCGAGGTCGAGAAGGACTTCACCACCTATGGCGAGGAGGTGAAATTCGGCGGCGGCAAGGTGATCCGCGACGGCATGGGTCAGTCGCAAGTCACCAACAGGCAGGGCGCGGCCGACACGGTCATCACCAATGCGCTGATCGTCGATCACTGGGGCATCGTGAAAGCCGACGTCGCCATCAAGGACGGCATGATCGCTGGCATCGGCAAGGCCGGCAATCCCGACATCCAGCCGGGAGTCACCATCATCATTGGCCCGGGCACCGATGTGATCGCGGGCGAGGGCAAGATCCTTACCGCGGGCGGCTTCGACAGCCACATCCATTTCATCTGCCCGCAGCAGATCGAGCACGCGCTCATGAGCGGCGTCACCTCGATGCTCGGCGGCGGCACCGGTCCGTCGCACGGCACCTTCGCCACCACCTGCACGCCGGGTCCGTGGCACATCGCGCGGATGATCCAGTCGTTCGATGCTTTCCCGGTCAATCTCGGCATCTCCGGCAAGGGCAACGCCTCGCGGCCGGCCGCGCTGGTCGAGATGATCAAGGCCGGAGCATGCGCGCTGAAGCTGCACGAGGATTGGGGCACGACGCCGGCCGCGATCGACAACTGCCTGTCGGTCGCCGACGATCACGACATCCAGGTGATGATCCATACCGATACGCTGAACGAATCGGGTTTCGTCGAGGATACGATCAAGGCATTCAAGGGCCGCACCATTCATGCCTTCCACACCGAAGGTGCCGGCGGCGGTCACGCGCCCGACATCATCAAGGTCGCAGGCCTGAAGAACGTGCTGCCGTCCTCGACCAACCCGACGCGGCCCTTCACCCGCAACACCATCGACGAGCATCTGGACATGCTGATGGTGTGCCATCACCTCGACCCCTCGATCGCGGAAGACCTCGCCTTCGCCGAGAGCCGCATCCGCAAGGAGACCATCGCCGCCGAAGACATCCTGCATGATCTCGGCGCGCTCTCGATGATGTCCTCGGACTCCCAGGCCATGGGCCGCCTCGGCGAGGTCATCATCCGGACCTGGCAGACCGCCGACAAGATGAAGAAGCAGCGCGGGGCGTTGCCGCAGGACAAGGGTAAGGACAACGACAATTTCCGCGTCAAGCGCTACATCGCCAAGTACACGATCAATCCGGCGATCGCGCACGGCGTGTCGAAGCTGATCGGCTCGGTCGAGAAGGGCAAGCTCGCCGATCTCGTGCTGTGGTCGCCGGCCTTCTTCGGCGTCAAGCCGGACTGTATCGTCAAGGGCGGCAGCATCGTCGCAGCGCCCATGGGCGATCCCAACGCCTCGATCCCGACGCCGCAGCCGGTGCACTACCAGCCGATGTTCGGCGCCTTCGGCAAGGCACGCACGGCGTCCTCCGTCGTTTTTGCCTCGAAGGCGGCCATCACCGGCGGCCTCGCGCGAAAGCTCGGCATCGACAAGAAGCTCTATGCCGTCCAGAACACCCGCGGCAGGATCTCCAAGAAGAGCATGATCCACAACGATGCCACGCCCAATATCGAGGTCGATCCGGAGACCTACGAGGTCCGCGCCGACGGCGAGCTGCTCACTTGCGCCCCTGCCGAGGTGCTGCCCATGGCGCAGCGATATTTCATGTACTGAAATAGCGCGTTTGCATGCCTCAGGAGCATGTCCGGGTGGCTTTTCGGTTTTGCGTTCGATCCCGCCTGGTCTAATGTCCCGCTCGGTATCTGAAGCCAGAAGAAAAGCCGGGAGGATTTCTCGTGATCTACGTCGTTGCTACCTTGACCATCAAGCCCGAAACGCGCGCCGAATTCATTGCAGCGGCCACCGCCTGCATCAAGGAGACCCGGAAGGAGCCCGGCAATATCGCCTATGATCTGCACGAGAGCGTCACCGATCCCAGCAAGATGGTGTTCGTCGAGCAGTGGGAGAATGCCGAGGCGCTGGTGCCGCATCGGGGCATGGAGCACATGAAGACGTTCGGCCGCGTCGCGGTGAAATGCTTTACGGCGCCGCCGAAGATCGAGGTGATCACGCCCGAGAAGGTTGAGACGCGGTAGCGGGGTAAACGGATGATCCGGGCGACGCAGGTCAGGGGACAGCACCGCTTCACGGAAGCGCCAGCGGATACGGTCGTGCTCGATTTCGACGATCGGCACCGTCGCCGCATGGCGATGACGGGCACGCGGGGCCTCGAGTTCCTGCTCGACCTGGAACAGGCCGTTGCGCTGCGCGGCGGCGACGCCCTCGTGCTGGAGGACGGCCGGCTGGTCGAGGTGGTCGCCGCGCCCGAGCCGCTGCTGGAGATCCGCGGGCGCGATCCGCACCATCTCGTTCGCGTTGGTTGGCACCTCGGCAATCGTCATCTGCCGACGCAGATCATGGCCAAGGCCCTGCGCATTCGTCGCGATCACGTCATCGAGGCGATGGTGAAGGGCCTCGGCGCGCGCGTGATCGAGATCGAGGCGCCGTTCGATCCCGAAGGTGGGGCCTATGCCGATGCGGCCCACGCGCATGGGCACGACGACCATGCGCATCACGATCACGGTCACCATCACCACGATCATGACCATGGCCACGATCATGACCATCATCACGACGAGCATTGTGACCACCCCGACCATCACCACGGCCACAAGCATGCTCATGACCACAAATGAGCCGGTCGGCGCTACTGACCTCGCCGCGCGCGAGGCGGCGGCGCTGTACCGGTTGATGACCTGGCTATCGCCCGCGTTCCCGGTTGGCGGCTTCTCCTATTCCAGCGGCCTCGAATGGGCGGTCGAGGCGGGCGACATCACCGACATCGCCTCGCTGGCGGATTGGCTCGATGCGATGCTCGTCGACGGCTCCGGCTTTTGTGACGCGACGTTTCTGGTCCACGCCTATCGCGCCGCGGAAGCAGGCGAGACTGCCGCTTTGAACGACATCGCCGAGCTCGCCGCCGCCTTCGTGCCCTCGCGCGAGCGGCAGCTTGAAACGACCTCGCAGGGCCGCGCCTTCATCGACATCGCCCGCGCCGCCTGGGACGCCGATGGGCTGGATGCCACGGTCGCGGCATGCCGCACGGCATTGGTCTATCCCGTCGCGGTCGGCGTGGTCGGTGCGATGCACGGCGTGCCACTGGCGCCTACGCTGCACGCCTTCCTGCATGCGCTGGTCTCGAACTGGATTTCGGCGGCTAGCCGGCTCATTCCGCTCGGGCAGACCGACAGCCAGCGCGTGCTGGTGAGGCTGGAAGCCGCCGTCGCAGCGACCGCCAATCGTGCGCTGAATGCGGCATTGGACGATCTCGGCAGTGCGACGTTTCGCGCCGATCTCGCCAGCCTGCGCCACGAGACGCAATACACGCGGCTGTTCCGGTCGTGATCCGTGCGGCCTTCAACCCATCGAGAGAGAGCGAATCGTATGTCGAAATCTCACGGCCCCTTGCGTGTCGGAGTCGGCGGCCCGGTCGGATCGGGCAAGACCGCGCTGATGGACCTGCTTTGCAAGACCATGCGCGAGCGCTATGACATTGCGGCGATCACCAACGACATCTACACCAAATGGGATGCGGAGTTCCTGGTGCGTTCGGGATCGCTGACGCCGGATCGCATCGCCGGCGTCGAGACCGGCGGCTGCCCGCACACCGCGATCCGCGAGGATGCCTCGATGAACCTGGCCGCGGTCGCGGACATGCGCGCCAAGTTTCCCGGACTTGATCTCGTGCTGATCGAGTCCGGCGGTGACAATCTCGCTGCCACTTTTTCCCCGGAGCTGGCCGACCTCACCATCTACGTCATCGATGTCGCCGCTGGCGACAAGATCCCGTCCAAGGGCGGCCCTGGCATCACCCGGTCCGACCTGCTGGTCATCAACAAGACCGACCTTGCGCCCCATGTGGGCGCCTCCCTGGAGAAGATGGAGACCGACACAAGGCGCATGCGCGGCGAGCGTCCCTTCGTCATGACCAACCTGAAGAAGAGCGAGGGGCTGGACCGGATTGTCGGCTTCATCGAGGCCAAAGGCGGCCTGAAACGGCCGGGCTGACGGGACGCGACCCGTTGGCGCAGGTGTTTTCGTCGTTAACGCCCGGGTAGCGCCGTGACCCCGGAACAAAATTCGGACATGGCGATTGACTACCTCCTGTGCCCGGGGCGAATTCATCCCGGCCAGACCATCGGCCAGGCGGATTAAGCTTTTCAGGCGACCCAAGTTGCGTACTGATGCCTCCTCCTTCATTATCTCCGCCACCAGGGTTTGCCCTGTTTCGGCACATGGCCGTTCGGGCGGCGTTCATATGCTCCGTATCTATTGCCGACCTCCTGCTTTCGCCTGAGTAGTCGCGTGGTCAGGCTGGGCTTCATCATCGGCTTCATTGCTCTGCTCGGGGTCTTGCTCTCCGGGCTTGCAGCCTATCGCGTCCACGACCAGGAGCTGGCGCTGGACCGGATCGCGCTCGCGCGTGCGATCGACGTTCATGCGAGCCTGGTTCAGGACCGCCTCACCGAGCGGGAGCTGCTCGCGCGTGTCGCCTCAGGCCTGTTCCGCGCGCCATCCGTGATCAAGCCAAACATGCTGGAGCCGTTGCGCTCGGCGATCTACGCCTTCAAGACCGATTTCGTGGTAGCCGGCTGGATAGCCCGGCTTCAGCCGAATGAACTGGCGGCGGCGCAGGCTGCCATCGCCGGCGGCGGCTTTCCAAATCCGCAGATCCGCTCCTACGACGATAAGCCGATCAATCCGGCCGACGTCACTCAGCCGATCGACGTGTTGATCGACCTCGAGCCACGCAGCAACGATACCAAGGCGCTGCCCGGCCGCAGCTACGATCAGGATCCGGTTCGCAGTGCGATGCTGACACGTGCGCGCGCCGAGAAGAGGTCGGTCGCCTCGGACCCGGTGCCGTTGATCCGCGGGAACGGCGCGATCGGCATCATCGTGGCTGCCCCGGTCATTCCCGAGGGCGCAACGGAGCCGGCCGGGTTCGTCACATTCTCCTATGAGCTCGCCTCGCTGATGTTGACCAATGACGACATGTCGTTGTTCGCGGTCGCGCTCAGGGATCCGCGCAAGGAAGGCGGTGAGCTGATTGCCAACGACCAGGGCGTGGTCTCGACGCGCATGGCGGCGGAAGGAGCGGCCCCGTCCGCGATACGCACGGTGAGCTTCGGCGGCCGTGATTGGCAGCTCGGCTATTACGCCAAGACCAACTCGTTGCGCCGCGCCGAACAGACGGCGATCATCGTTGCGGCGATCGGCTTTGCGATCACGGCCATGGTGTGCGGCCTGTTCGGCTATGTCGCCTACAACAATCTGCGGCTCAGCCGGGAGATCCAGGTCAGAATCGGCTTCGAGCGCCGGCTCACCGCGGTCATCGACGAGCTCAACCACCGCGTCAAGAACATCCTGGCGGTGATCCAGTCGATCGTGACACGCACCTTGCGCCACGGCTCGGACATCGACGTCGCGCGCGAGCTGCTGATCGGGCGCATCCACGCCATGTCCAACGTGGTCTCGCTGCTCAGCGAGAGCCAGTGGCAGGGCGTCAAGCTGAAGGGCCTGTTCGAGGCGCGAGCCATCCCGCATGCCGATCGCATCGCGGTGACCGGTCCTGACATCGCGGTCAGCGCACGCGCGGCACAGAGCCTATCGCTACTGTTCTTCGAGCTTGCCTCCCATTCCGACGAGGGGCTGTCGCTGGTCGGAAAGCATCCGCATATCACTGCCAGCTGGACGGTGACGGGTGAGGAGGGTGACGAGGTCTTCCATTTCCGCTGGGAAGAGTTCAACACCAGCGAATCGACGCGCCGGCCCGATTCCGATTTCGGCCTCATCCTGCTCGATCGCGTCGCTCCAGAGGCGTTAGGCGGCACCGCCAAGCGCTTCTTCACCGACGTCTCCTACGTCTATGAATTGACCGCGCCGATGGAGACGGTGGTCGACATGACCGAACGCGACCGCACGGACAAGATCTCGGCGCCGGTCAGGCCCGTGCGGTAGGGCTTTATCTCATGATCTTTTCGGAAAACCGCCTCGTACTTTTCCGGATCATGCTTTAACCCTTCGGCCGCAACACGAGATCGACGAGGTTGCGTGCGTAAGTCGGCGTGACCGGCGCGATGCCGAAGACGTAGCGATAGAACAGGCTGCCATAGATCGCGTCGTAGAGATCCTCAGCAAGCCCCTCGGCCAGAATGCTGCCGTCCTTCTGGCCCGCGGCGATCATCTCGACGAGCGCGGCGCGGCGGAATTGCAGATAGCGCGTGTAGAACAGCTCCGCCGAGCCGGCTTTGGAGATGCATTCGGAGATCACGGCGAGCTGGACCTTGCCGAACTCTCCCTGGAGAGCCTCGGCATAGGCGGCTGCGTGGCGGCGCGCGCGGGCGGCGGGACTGCCGGAGCTTTCGGGCGGCAGCGGCAGCATCTGTGCGGTGTGGTGGAGAAAGGCGTCGATCAGGAGCGCCTCGCGGGACGGCCACCATTTGTAGATCGTCATCTTGGAGACGCTGGAGTGGCGCGCGACCGCGTCGATGGTGGTGGCCGCAAGGCCGGTGGAAGCCATCAGCGCATAGGCGCTTTCGAGAATGGCGTTGCTGGTCTCGATTGACCTTGGCCGGCCGCGCCGGGGCGCATTGTCAGCCTCGTCACCCCCGCCTTTCGCCATCGCCACGCCCGGTCTCCTCACGAGATTCCCGGCATAGCGCAGCCACAGCTTTCGGCCTAGCAGAATCGCACGATCTAGCGGCTAGACTAGGCTTGCTGCCGCAGGGCGGCAGGCAGGTCCTGCCGCTTGGACCAGGCGACGTAGTAAGCCACCGCGGTCATGGCGGCGAAACCGACGATGCTCACCACGATCTGCATCATCACCAGATTGGGGCTGGTGATCAGGATGAGATGGCCGGCAAAGGACAGGAACACGCCGACGCAGAACACGGCGAGCCATTCCTCGCCGCATCGGATGACCGCCTGAAGCGGCTTCAATCGCAGGCCGGGGTGATCGGCCGGGATCAGATGGGTGGCGAGGAAGGCGAGCGCGAGGAAGTGAACCACGCGATAAGGCGCGAGGTTCTCCTTGTCGGTCGGCGCGATGCTGTCGAGGAGGAGATCCGGCAGATAGGCGGACAATTCCGGCGAACGGCGCAACAGGGTAACGGCCATGGCGAAGATTAGATAGCTGCCTGCGAGTATTCGCAGCCAGGGCAGATCGCGCAGCACCCGCAATGGCGCTCCCGTGACGGCGAACCAGCCGCCCAGCACCATCAGCATCTGCCAGCAGAGCGGATTGAAGGTCCACTCCTGATCCGGATAGACCCGAAAATTCCAGTCGAACCAGCGTGCGGCAAGGTACAGCGCGACCGATGCCGCCAGCGTCACGTTCGGTCGTCGCAACAGACCCCATAGCGCGAGAGGAAAGAAGGCCATCAGCGGGATCATGAGCTGCAGCAGGTCGAGGTTCAGCGGCTCTTCCTGGAGCAAGAGGCCGCGGATCAGGATGCGCAGCGGGTGCTCGAGAATGCCCGAGATGTTGTATTCGTGGATGATCTCCGGCGCCATCGATTGCGAGGCAACATAGGCAATGGCATCGATGTAGATCACGAACAGCACGACATAGGCGGCGTAAAGCCGCCAGACGCGTTGAAAGATTCGGGTCGCCGCTACCACGTAGCCGCGCTCCAGTGCCATCCTGCCGTGGATGATGGCCACCCCATAGCCCACCACGAACACGAGGAGATCCGCCGCTCCGCTGAAGCCGAAATTGCGCAGCGTCAGCAGGTTGACGACGTTGTTCGGAATGTGGTCGACGAACACCGACCAATTGGCGATTCCGAGCGTCAGATAGAGCCTGGTGTCGTGCTTGAATGCGGCGAGGTTCGCCTTGACGGACGGTTTCATTGAGTAAAATAGCTTTGGGAATCAGGATGATGCTTTTAGCGGCAACTGCCTGCCTATCCGAGTAGCGTTTGCGTGAGCGGGACCGGATTGTCCCGTCAGCCTAAAAATCGCGCAGGAGTGCCCGCGCCTCGGTTTACGCGGTCCGCCGCGCATCTTTGGAGCGAAAGACGATCTGTCCTCCGGTCATATCGGCCTCTTGAAGAGGGTGACCACGAGCGGCGCGAGGCTGCAGCAGACGTGCTCGGATCCCGGATAGAGCGGCGTGCTGGTGTCCGCGGTCGCCATGTCCTGGTACCTCCGAGCCCTGGAGCTGTCGCGCCCGCTGCATTTCGGCGACTACGGTGGGATGCCGCTGAAGATCATCTGGGTACTGCTCGACCTCGTCACGATCGCCGTGCTCGGCAGCGGGCTATATCTATGGCTGTCACGGTCGCGGGCCGAGAACGCAGCAGCATTCCGCCACGGCCCTGCCGCTGCCGGGAGCGGCTGAATGACCGGAACGCGATCGCTTCGTCTGATCTGGCGCTGGCCGGTCTTGCTTGCGGTTCTGAACGTGTTCGGCCTGCTGGCCGCGTTGATCGGCCAAACCGGGATATGGCTGGCGTTGTCGTGGATCGCGCTCGCCATTCCGCTCGCGTTGGCCGCGATCTGCATCGTTCGCAGCCGGGCAGCGTGAGCGTCGCTACTCGGCAGGTTCAGCCGACGCTTCGTCGGACATGCCGGCGCGGCTTGCCATGATTCCGAGCGCGACACCGCCGATCGCCAGGATCGGCAACAGCCGCTTCATGCCGATGGCCCGAACGATCTGGAGTCCGGTGGCCAGCAGCATGGGGTCGGCGAGCATGCTCTGCGCCGTCGACCTCGCGGCCCGTTCGGCCGCGATACGGGCCCGCTTCTGCACCTCGCGCTTGTAACCCCAATAGGAGCCTGCCGCCGTGATCGTCAGCAGGAAGAAGATTCCCGCGCCGGCAAGGCAGGCCTGCACCGGGCCATATTGCTCCAGCACCGAGATGAAGGCTGCGGCACAGAGGAAGCACGTCGTCACGAACAGCGCGAAGGCGGCAGCCGCAGCCAGCGAGGTCAGCCGCACGGTCGTGCCGGCGGATGCGCTGATCCCGTCGATGATGCGCTGAAACATGGCTTCGCTCCTCAATCCCCACACGCCGGATCGTCACGATCCGGCAGCGGCGGCGCCGCAGCGCCGCCGTCTCCAATATCCGTTCCGCAAGCCTATCGGCGCCAGGCAGCGCCGATCAGGAAGCCGATGCCGAGCGCGAGCCCGACGGTCGCGAGCGGCCGCTGCGTGATCGCGTCTTCCAGCGTCTCCTCGATCGAGCCATAGGCGTCCTGCGCAGCTTCCATCATCGCGCTGCCGCGATGCGACATGTCATCCATCGCGGAATCCATGTTCTCGCGCGCCTGCCGGTAGCCGCTACGAGCCTGCTTGCTCGTGGAGTTGGCAAAGGTGTTGAGCGCGTCGGTGATCTGGTCGGTGAGGGCGGCGATATCGCTTTTCACGGCTGCTACATCCTTCTCGAGGCGTTCTCTGGTGGCTTTGTCGGTCCAGTCTCTCATCCCCGCTTCGACATTGGTCGTGGACATCGGGAGCTCCGAAGTGTTGACGGCTGAGATGGGCGGAGAACGCTTCGTCGCCGCGTAAGTTCCGTTTGCTGAAACCGGTCAGGCTTGCGGGAGCTGCGGCGAATTCACCGGCAGCAAGTGCTCCTTCAGGATCAGCGCGACGATCAGGAGCGGCGACGACAGGAACGCGCCCATCGGCCCCCAAAGCCAGGTCCAGAACGCGAGTGCCAGCAGCACGGCGAGCGCATTCAAGGCCAGCCGCCGCCCGATGATGGCCGGCGTGATGAAGTGCCCCTCCAGAAAGGTGAGGCCACCAAAGGCGAGGGCGGCCAAAAGCCCGCCGCCGATGGTCGGGAAGGCGACCAGCCCCACCACGACCAGCACCACGAACATCGCAACCGGCCCGATGATCGGGATGAAATTGAGCGTTGCCGCCAGCGCGCCGAGCCCGGCCGGATTGGGCATTCCGGTAAGCGCGCAGATGAGGCCGGTGGCGACACCGACGGCGACATTGATGAGGGTGACGGTCAGGAGATAATTGCCGAGATGGACTTCGATCTCGTTGAGAATGCGGAGCGTACGCAGGCGCGCGTCATGATCGCTGAAGGTCATGATCATGGCCCGCCGCAGGTCGCGCCAGCTTGCAATGAACAGGATCAGGGTGACGAAGAACAGCAGGAATTCGGTAAAGGTCGGTGACAGGAATTCCAGCGTCGGCTGCACCCACTCGACCTTGGGCATGTGGAAGCTCGGCAATCCTTCCGAGCCGCCGAGCATGGCTTGCATCTCCCGCCACAACGCAAGCGGACGGTCGAACACGTGCAACTTGTCCTTCAGTTGCGCGCCGAGCTCCGGCAGGCGCGTGCTCCATTCCATCACGGGAGAAGCAATCAACGCCACGACGAAGGCGACTACCGCGGTCACAGCGACCACGATCAGGACGGCGCCGAGGCTGCGGGGGACCTTGCTCCGCTCGAGGAAGCTCGCCGCCGGAGACAGCATAGTGCCGGTCACGAACGCCATCACCACCGGCAGGAAGAATGCCCTGCCGAAATAGAGCACGGCGACGATGGCAATCAGCAAGAGCCCGGCGAGCGCGAAGGCGACAAAGTCGGTGCGGCGGATAACCGGGGGCAGCTCGGCATGACTTTCGGGAAGCGGCTCGCCGTCGCTGTGGCCGGAAATCAGACGTTCACTTGGAAGGACGCGCACAATACTTCTCCCGCGAGGAATCCGCGATCCGCGCGCCCATCAATGGTCAGACAACGCGCGCACGGCCTGTCGGTTCCATCGCGGTATCGTGAACAGAAGCTCGCTTGACTGTGACGTCGCTGCCTCACGCCTCGCGGGAACTTCGATCCCGCTGACGGCGTTGTTCGGCAGCGCATCACGCTTGGTGCACAATCCCACGGGGCAGCACATGACCAAGTTCTCGGTAGTCCGTCGCAGCGTCTCGCCGCGCGCCGTCACCGCATTCGCCTTCGCAACCGCAATGCTGGCACTGCCCTTTGGCAGCGCGTCCGCGCAGACGTTCGGCTATGCGCCGATACAGTCGCAGGCGTATCCGCAGGACCAGGGCTACTCACAGGATTATTTGAACGAGGCGCCGCCGGCGTCGGAAGAGGATGCTCAGCTGCCTGATCGCCTGCGCAAGCAGATCGTCGGCTTCGACCGCAGCGAGCCGGCCGGGACGATCGTGATCGATACCAACAACACCTATCTCTATTACGTGCTGGGCAACGGCCGCGCCATCCGCTACGGCGTCGGCGTCGGCCGCGAAGGCTTCACCTGGTCCGGAGTGCAGACCGTCAGCCGGAAGGCCGAGTGGCCGGATTGGCATCCGCCGGCCGAGATGATTGCGCGTCAGCCCTATCTTCCCCGCTTCGTCGCCGGCGGCCCCGGCAATCCGCTCGGCGCGCGTGCGATGTATCTGGGTTCCAGCCAATACCGCATCCACGGCACCAACGACCCTTCCACGATCGGCAAGTTCGTCTCGTCGGGCTGCATCCGCATGACCAACGAGGACGTCGTCGACCTGTTCAACCGCGTCAATGTCGGCGCCAAGGTCGTGGTGCTGCCGAAGAACGCTCCCTTGATGGCCAAGGGAGGCGACCCCGTCCGCAAGCGTCCGGCCGTGACGATGCTGCCCTCGGGCCGGCAGGCTTTGAACATCACGACCTCGGCCGTGAACTGAAAGTGAGCGAGGTCATATGAGCAGACGCCTGGTTGGAAAAGTGGCTGGCGGTGCGGCGATCCTGATCGCTGTCTCCGCCGGTTTGGCGTCGGCACCGTCGGCGCATGCGGAGGATTTCTTCTCGGCATTGTTCGGCGGCTTCCGGATGCGGCCGCCGCCCGAGATCCGGATGCCGCTTCCGAACGACGACGGGCCGCGCTACGACACGCCACGGCGGGCCTCCTATGGCGGCGGCACGGCCTATTGCGTGCGCGGCTGCGACGGCCGCTACTTCCCGGCGCAAGGCTCCGATTCAGCGAGCAAGGCGCAATCCTGCAAGAGCTTCTGCCCGGCCTCGGAAACCTCGCTGGTCTATGGCAGCAATATCGACGACGCCACGACGGAGAACGGAAAGTCGTATTCCGATCTGCCGAATGCGTTCAGGTATCGCACCGAGATCGTCGCGGGCTGCACCTGCAACGGCAAGGATCCGGCGGGGCTCGCATCGGTCAAGGCCGAGGACGACCCAACCCTGCGCAAGGGTGACATCGTTGCCGGCGCCGGCGGCCTCGTGGTCGCCAGCCGCAATGCCAACGACCGTCGCGGTGTGACGATGAATTTCTCGCCGTTGCCGGAGTCGGTGCGCGCGAAATTCCGCCAGGTCCCGATCGTGGCGAAGGAGTAGCCCACCGTTCCGGCTTTCTCCGGCACGATACCGATCGTATGCGCCAGATTAGCCAGAATTTGCAGCGGGTTGCCTCAATGGAACCAGCGTCGATGCCGTGCGTTAGATAGCATCGGCAATTTGCCTGAAGGGGGCCCTCGCGATGCTGGTCGGCGTACTCGTCACCTTTCTCGTCGTTATTCTCGTGCTTTATCTCATCAACATGCTGCCCATGGACGGCCGCGCCAAGCAGATCGCGCGCGTGGTCGTCATCATCATCGGCATCGTGTCGCTGCTGAAATATCTGGCGGTATTTTAGCGAAGGTATCGTAGCCCGGATGAGCGAAGCGATATCCGGGAAGACGCAACAAAAGTCCCCGGATATCGCTTCGCTCATTCGGGCTACATCTCAAAAGAAAAGCCCCGGCGTGAGCCGGGGCTTCGTTTGTGCTGCTTTAGTGCAGCGATTTGAGCCAGTCGTCGACGTCCTGGCGAATCTGGTCCTTGGCCTTGCCATAGCGTTCCTGGAGCCGGCCCTCGAGCTGCTCGCGCCGACCCTCGATCAGAGTGAGGTCGTCGTCGGTGAGCTTGGCCCATTTCTCCTTGGCAGAGCCCTTGAATTGCTTCCAGTTTCCTTCGATCCGATTCCAATCCATGACCATCTCCCGTTGGTGATGGCGGTACAACGCGGTCCCCGGCGCAGCCGTTCCGCGGCCCGCCGCGGCGTTTCGCCCGCAAAAAAGCCCCGGCGTGAACCGGGGCTCTTGAAGTTCTCGATCGGAGCTCAGCCCGTCGCCTTCGCCTCGCGGCGGCGCGCGGTGAGGATGTATTCGGTGTAGCCGTTCGGTTGCTCGCGGCCCTTGAAGATGAGGTCGCAGGCGGCCTTGAAGGCGACGCCGTCGAAGGCGGGTGCCATCGGCTTGTAGATGGGATCGCCCGCGTTCTGCTTGTCGACGACGACGGCCATGCGCTTGAGCGATTCCATCACCTGCGCCTCGGTGATCACACCCTGGTGCAGCCAGTTGGCGAGGTGCTGGCTGGAGATGCGCAAGGTCGCGCGGTCTTCCATCAGTCCGACATCGTGGATGTCGGGCACCTTGGAGCAGCCGACGCCCTGGTCGATCCAGCGCACGACGTAGCCGAGGATGCCCTGGCAATTGTTGTCGATCTCCTGCTTGACGTCGTCGGGCGCCCAATTCGATTTCGACACCGGAATGGTGAGGATGTCCGAGAGCTTCGCGCGCGGTCCGCCCTTGGTGAGCTCTTCCTGGCGCGCGGTGACGTTGACCTGGTGGTAGTGCAGCGCGTGCAGCGTCGCGGCCGTCGGCGACGGCACCCAGGCAGTGGTGGCGCCGGCCTGCGGATGGCCAAGCTTTTGCGCCAGCATATCCGCCATCTTGTCGGGCGCCGCCCACATGCCCTTGCCGATCTGCGCATGGCCGGGCAAGCCACAGGTCAGGCCCATGTCGACGTTCCAGTCCTCATAGGCCTTGATCCACGCCTGCGCCTTCATCTCGTTCTTGCGGATCATCGGGCCCGCTTCCATCGAGGTGTGGATCTCGTCGCCAGTGCGGTCGAGGAAGCCGGTGTTGATGAACATGATGCGCTTGGAGGCGCGTTGGATGCAGGCCTTGAGGTTGACGGTGGTGCGCCGTTCCTCGTCCATGATGCCGACCTTGAGCGTGTTTTCCGGCAGGCCCAGCATCTTCTCGACGCGATCGAAGATCTCGCAGGTCAGCGACACCTCGTCCGGGCCGTGCATCTTCGGCTTGACGATATAGGCCGAGCCGGTGCGGCTGTTCTTGACCTTGGAAAGACCCTTGAGGTCGTGGATCGCGAGCAGGCCGGAGACGGCAGCATCGAGCAGGCCCTCGGGAATTTCCTCGCCCTTCTCATCGAGCACCGCGTCGGTGAACATGTGGTGACCGCAATTGCGCATCAGCAGCAGGCTGCGGCCGTGCAGCGTCACCTCGCCCTTGCCGTCCGGTGTCTTGTAAGAACGGTCGGCGTTGAGCGAGCGCGTCAACGTCTTGCCGCCCTTCTCGAAATCGGCCGACAGCGTGCCGTTCATCAGGCCGAGCGTATTGCGGTAGACCAGCACCTTGTCGTCAGCATCGACCGCTGCGACCGAGTCTTCCATGTCGAGGATGGTCGAGACCGCCGCTTCCATGATCATGTCGGCGACGCCGGCCGGATCGTCCTTGCCGATGGCGCTGCTGCGGTCGATCTTGACCTCGACATGCAGGCCGTTGTTGACGAGCAGCACCGCGCTCGGCGCGGCGGCATCGCCCTGGAAGCCCGCGAACTGCGCGGCGTTCTTCAGCGCGGTGGCGTTGCCGCTCTTCAGCTTCACCGCGAGCTGGCCCGCGACGACGCTGTAGGCGGTGACGTCGGTGTGGCTGCCGGTTGCCAGCGGCACGGCGCTGTCGAGGAACGCCTTGGCCTTGGCGATCACCTTGTCGCCGCGCGCCTTGTTGTAGCCCTTGCCGCTTTCCGAGGGATCGTGCGGGATCGCGTCGGTGCCGTAGAAGGCATCGTAGAGTGAGCCCCAGCGTGCATTCGCCGCGTTCAGCGCGTAGCGCGCGTTTGTGAGAGGCACGACCAGCTGCGGGCCGCAGATCTTGCCGATCTCCTCGTCCACATTGGCGGTCTCGACCTTCTGCGTCGCCGGTTCGGGGACCAGATAGCCGATCTCCTTCAGGAAGCCGGTGTAGGCATCGAGGTCGAAGGCCTTGCCCTTGTTGGCGCGGTGCCAGTCGTCGATCTTGGCCTGCAGCGTGTCGCGGAATGCGAGCAGCTCGCGGTTCTTCGGGCCCAGTTCCTTGATGATGGCAGCAAGCCCCGCCCAGAACGCATCCGGCGCGATCCCCGTTTTCGGGGCCGCTTCCTTGGCGATGAAATCGAACAGGACGGGAGCGATCTTCAATCCGTGGGCATCGACGCGTTTCATGATGGGCTTTCTTGTTGGAAATGGCTGTTTTTGGCTGCTTTTGACCCGTCAGCAGCAAAATGCACCCACGAGGGGCGGCTTTCGGGACCTATTAGCCCCAAAATCGGGGCGGTGAGAAGACCCCCAAAGGCTTGTCAAAATGTCAAGGAAGGTGCGGACCCCAACGCATCGGCTGTCATTCCCCGCGAAAGCGGGGAATCCAGGACGCCGTGGCCTCTCGGTATCCCCACGCTGGCTCTGGAAAACTGGGCCGCCCGGTCCCGGCTACGCCAAAGGCTTCGCCGGGCTCTTCGATGTTGGGCCGGCGAAGCTTTAGCGAAGACGGCAAGCCGGACGACGACAGCGGGGGTTAGGGCACGCTCAAATATTCGCGGCGAGGTCCACGACCTCGTCGAACAGCACGCCGGTCGCCTTCAGCATCTGCTCGATCTCGTCGGCGGCCTCAGCGACCGTTCTCGTCGAGGTATCGATCACGAGCTCGGCGGCCTCCGGTCTTTCGTAGTCGTTGCCGATGCCGGTGAACGAGGCCAGCGTGCCGGCGCGCGCCTTCTTGTAGTGGCCCTTGGGATCGCGCTCCTCGCACACCTGTGCCGGCGTCGCGACGTGGATCTCGCGAAACGCAGTATCCGCGATGCGGCGCGCGGTGGCACGGTCCTCGCGCGCCGGCGAGACCGCGGCGACGATGGCGATATGGCCGTTGCGGGCCAGATGCGTGGCGACCTCGGCGAGACGGCGGATGTTCTCGCTGCGGTCAGTGGCGGAGAAGCCAAGATCGCTGTTGAGCCCGGCGCGCAGCGTGTCGCCGTCGAGCAGGATTGGCGAGCCGCCATTGCTGAACAGCCGCCGCTCCAGCGCCTTCGCCAGCGTCGACTTGCCCGAGGCGGGCAGACCTGTGAGCCAGACCACGGCGCCGTTGTGGCGGTAGCGCGCGGAGCGTTCGTCGGGTCGCAGGGCGGATTCCACCGGCACGATATCGACCGGCACGGCACGCTGGCCGGCGTCCACCGACAGCACCAGGCCGCCGCCGGCGATGCGTCCCGCGACCTCGATCACGAGACGGCCGGTGCGCGGATTCTCGGTGTAGGGATCGGTCGCAATCGGGCTGGAAAGCGAAATGTCGATCTCGCCGACATGGTTGCGACCGATCGCCTTGTTCTCGGTGCTCGACAGTTCGCCGGGATCGACGGCCTTCTCGATTGCGACGACGGTGGCACGGCTCTCCTTCGGACCGCTGCGCACCAGGATCTGGTCGCCCTTGGCGAGCGGCTTGTCGTGCAGCCAGAAGATGCGCGCACGCAGCCGCCGCGTCTCGCGCGGGGCACTGCCTGCATGCGCGACGATGTCGCCGCGCTCGATGAACAATTCGCGGTCGAGCGTGATGCCGACCGAGCGGCCGGCGCCCTGTCGTCCCGCCAGCGGCGTCACCGGCCAGCTTTCGACCGTCTTGATCCTGGCGATCTTGCCGGCCGGCATGATCACGATCTCGTCGCCGGCTTTGAGGCTGCCGGATTCGATGCGGCCCGCCACGATCCGGCGGTCGTCGAATTTGTAGATCGCCTGCACTGGCAGGCGCAGCGCCAGCGCTTCCAACGCCCGCGCCGGCTCCAGCCGGTCGAGCGCCTCGACCACGGTCGGTCCCTTGTACCAGCCGATGCGCCCCGTGCGCTCCGCGACGCCGTCGCCGTCGCGCGCCGAGATCGGGATCACGGCGGTCGGCGTCACGCCGAGGCCGCTCAGATGCGCCGAGATCTCGTCGCTGATGTCCTTGAAGCGCGCGGCGGAGAAATCGACGCGGTCCATCTTGTTGACGACGACCGCGACCTGCTTCACGCCGAGCAGATGCAGGAGATAGCCGTGCCGCCTCGTCTGGTCGCGCACGCCTTCGAGCGCGTCGATGATCAGCACCGCGCCGTCGGCCTGCGAAGCGCCGGTGATCATGTTGCGCAGGAACTCGGCGTGGCCGGGCGCGTCGATCAGCACGATGTCGCGCGAATTGGTGCGGAAGCGGATCTGCGTGGTGTCGATGGTGATGCCCTGGTCGCGCTCGGTCTGGAGCGCATCGAGCAGGAACGACCATTCGAACGGCATGCCGCGCCGCGCGCTCACGGCCTTCAGCATTTCCAGCTTGCCCTCGGGCAGGCTGCCGGTCTCGTGCAGGAGGCGGCCGACCAGCGTCGACTTGCCGTGATCGACATGGCCGACGATGACGATGCGTACCTGGGGACGCGTGGTGCCGTTCGGGGTGGCGGGCGAAGCAGGCGTGACGATCATGTTCATGGCCGCGTGTCGTCCTTGAGGTCAGAGATAGCCGGCGACGCGCAGGCGCTCGAAAGCGTCCTCGGTCTCGTGGTCGAGCGCGCGTCCGGCGCGCTCCGGCACCTTGGTCTGTTCGAGCTCGATCAGGATCTCGTCGATGCTCGAGGCGTTCGAGGCGACCGGATTGGTGATGTCCTGGTCCCCCAGCGAGCGATAGCGCTTGCCGTCCTTGGCGAGATACAGCGGGATGATCGGGATGTTCTCGCGCTTGGTGTAGGCCCAGATGTCGGCCTCGGTCCAATGCAGGATCGGATGGATGCGCAGATGCGCGCCTTGCGGCGGCGAGGCATTGAAATGATCCCAGAACTCCGGCGGCTGGTCGCGCACGTCCCAATTGCCCTCCAACCCGCGCGGCGAGAACACGCGCTCCTTGGCGCGCGTCGCCTCCTCGTCGCGGCGGATGCCGGCGATCAGGCCGTCAAAGCCGTATTTGGCGAGCGCCATCTTGAGGCCTTCGGTCTTGCGCGCGGCGGAGCGCGCGGCCGGCGGCAGCGTCGGATCGACGGCATCGATCGGCGGGCAGGGCTCGACGCGCAAATCCAGCTCCCACTCCTTGCCGTAATGATCGCGGAAGCGATACATCTCCGGAAACTTCTTGCCGGTGTCGACGTGAAGGGCGGGGAACGGCATCTTGCCGAAGAAGGCTTTCCGCGCCAGCCAGATCATCACGTTGGAGTCCTTGCCGAGCGACCACAGAAGGGCGATCTTCTTCAGCCGGGCGAAGGCCTCGCGGAAGATGTAGATGCTCTGGGCCTCGAGCTGATCGAGATGGTCCATGCTGGGGGCAAGCTCGGCAGAAAATTCTTGCGCACGCGCGCGCTCGGCCAGCGCCGGGTTGCTCAGTCGATCAGCAGCGGAATCGTCCTTGAGAAGATGCATCTCTGCCACTTTGCGTTTGAAGGCGAAAATTCTATAGTTGCAGCGCGGAAGAGAAGAAAAAATTTTCTCTTTGCGCGCTCGAAACGAGACATATATAGAAAATAATTCCAGTCAACCCCGTTTGTGGGGAAGCGAGTAGCGCATGCGGTTCTTGCCGGTGTTTCTCGATCTCAAGGCCGGCCCGGTGGTCCTCATCGGTGCGGGCGAGCTTCTGCGCGCCAAGATGCGCGTGCTCGCCGCTGCCGGCGCGCGCCTTCGCGTGCATGCGATCGACGGCAATCAGGATTTTGGCCTCAGCTCCGAGGACGCGGCGCGCATTGAAGTCGCGGGCGGCGATCCACTTACCGCTGATCTCTCAGGTGTCATCGCCATCGTCTGCGCGGGTGCGGGCGACGTGGGCGTTGCGATGTCCGTGCGTGCGAAGGCGCTCGGCCTGCCCGTCAACGTCATGGACGATCTCGAGCATTCCAGCTTCATCTTTCCGGCGATCGTCGATCGCGGCGACGTCGTGGTCGCGGTCGGCACCGGCGGCACCTCGCCGGTGGTGGCACGGCGCGTGCGCGAGAAGATCGAGGCCCTGCTGCCGGCCCGCATCGGCGAGCTTGCCGAGTTCATCGGCGGCTTCCGCAAATCCATCAACGAGCGTATCGCCGAGTTTCCGCTGCGCCGCCGCTTCTGGGAGCGCGTCATCGACGGCCCAATCGGTGCGTCCGTGCTCGCCGGCCGCAAAAGCGAGGCGGACGCTGCGCTCAAGGCCATTGCCGATCCCACCGAATTCGCGCGTGCCGACAAGCCGGAAGGCTCGGTCGCGCTGGTCGGCGCCGGTCCCGGCGATCCCGATCTCCTCACCATCAAGGCGTTGCGCGCATTGCAGGACGCCGACATCGTCTTTCACGACGAGCTGGTCTCGCCGGAAATCCTCGATCGCATCCGCCGCGACACCACGCGCGTTGCCGTCGGCCGCCGCGTCGGCAAGCCCGGCATCGGCCAGGACGCCATCAACAAGCGCATGATCGAGGCGGCGCAATCAGGCCAGCGGGTGGTACGGCTGAAGGGCGGCGATCCCTTCGTGTTCGGCCGTGGCGGCGAAGAGGTCGAAGCGCTGCGCGCCGCCGGCGTCGCCTATTCGATCATTCCCGGCATCACGGCCGGGCTCGGCGGCGCCGCCGATTTCGAGGTGCCGCTCACCTATCGTCATGAAGCGACCCGGATCACCTTCCTCACCGCGCACAAGGCGCGGGATGCCGAGAATATCGATTGGTCGATGCTGACCGACACGAAAATGACCGTCGTGGTCTACATGGGCATGACGGCGGCACCGGAAACGCCGGTCGGCGTGTTCGCCCGCGTCACGCGGCCCGATGCGCAGGGCGCGATCGGTACGCTGCGCGATCTGCCCGAGCTCGTGGGGCGGATCCATGGCGGTCCCGCCATCCTCATCATCGGCGAGGTGGTCCGGCATGCCGGTTCGCCTCGCCGCGAAACGCCCAAACAAATCATCTCTGACCTGCTGGATGCTGCCGAATGACCTCTCCCCTGCAACAGAAAATCAAGATCGCCGGTCCCTCCGTCGTGACCGCCAACCGTACCTGGGACGGCATCGTCGTCTACAGAACCGCCAACAAGGGCTGGTCGGCGGAACTCGCAGAAGCCGCGATCGTGCGCAACTCCGACGAGGCGAAGGCGCTGCTTGCCGAAGCCGTAGCCGATGACGTCGGCGCGATCGGTCCCTATATCGCGCCGGTGCAGATCGGCGAAGATGGCAAGATCCTGCCCGGCAATCTGCGCGAACAGATCCGCCGCACCGGCGTCACCATCGGCCAGCCGGCCCAGGTTTAAGGCGCGCTCTTATGTACGCTTACGACGAAATCGACCGCACGCTCGTCAACGAGCGCGTCTCGGAATTCCGCGACCAAGTGCAGCGCCGTCTCTCGGGCGAGCTCACCGAAGACGAATTCAAAATGCTGCGCCTGCAGAACGGCGTCTATCTGCAACTGCATGCCTACATGTTCCGCGTCGCTATCCCCTATGGGACGCTGGCGTCGAACCAGTTGCGGCGGCTCGCCCATGTCGCCCGCAAGTACGACCGCGGCTACGGCCATTTCACCACGCGCCAGAACATCCAGTTCAACTGGATCAAGCTGTCGGACCTGCCGGATGCGCTCGCCGATCTCGCCGAGGTCGGCATCCACGCGATGCAGACGTCCGGCAACAACATGCGCAACGTCACCTCGGACCAGTGGGCCGGCGTCGCGCCCGGCGAGATCGAGGATCCCCGCATCTGGTCGGAGCTGATCCGCCAGCACACCACGCTGCATCCGGAATTCTCGTTCCTGCCGCGCAAGTTCAAGATCGCGATCACCGCGTCGGACCACGACCGCGCTGCGATCAAGGTCCACGACATCGGCCTGCGCCTGATCAAGAACGAGAAGGGCGAAACCGGTTTCGAAGTGCTGGTCGGCGGCGGTCTCGGCCGCACGCCGTTCATCGGCAAGACCATCAAGCATTTCGTCCATGGCCGCGATCTGTTGAGCTACATCGAGGCCATCCTGCGCGTCTACAACCAGTACGGACGCCGGGACAACATCTACAAGGCGCGCATCAAGATCCTGGTGCACGAGCTCGGTATCGAGAAGTTCTCGCGCGAAGTCGAGGAGGAGTGGCAGCATATACGCTATTCCTCGCTCCAGATCGACGACGGGGTGATCGAGGACATCCGCTCGCGCTTCATCTATCCGGCCTACGAAAAGCTGCCGCACATGCCGGACGAACTGCGGCAGGCCGCGGCAGATCCCGACTTCGAGGCCTGGCGCAAGAACTCGGTCGCCGCGCACAAGAACCCGGCCTATTCCATCGTCACGATCTCGCTGAAGCCGATCGGCGCGCCTCCGGGAGATGCCACCGCCGAGCAGATGGATGCGCTGGCCGATCTCGCCGACAAATATTCGTTCGGCGAAATTCGCGTCGGCCACGAGCAGAATTTGGCGTTGCCGCACGTCGCCAAGCGCGACCTGCCGGCGCTGTGGAAGGCGCTCGACAAGCTCGGGCTTGCGACGCCGAACGTCAATCTGATCACCGACATCATCGCCTGCCCGGGGCTGGACTACTGCTCGCTGGCGAATGCGCGCTCGATCCCGATCGCGCAGGAGCTGACGCGGCGCTTCGCAAATCACGAGCTCGCCAATCTCATCGGCCGTCTCCACATCAACATCTCCGGCTGCATCAATGCCTGCGGCCATCACCATGTCGGCCATATCGGCATTCTCGGCGTCGAGAAGAACGGCGAGGAAGTCTACCAGATCACCATCGGCGGCCGCGCCGACGAAAACGCCGCGCTCGGGACCCTGATTGGTCCCGGCGTCAAGTTCGACGAGGTCGCCGACGTCGTCGAGGACATCGTGGAAGCCTATCTGGCGCTGCGCGAGCGGCCCGAAGAGCTGTTCATGGACACGGTGAAGCGCCTCGGCGTCGAACCCTTCAAGGAGCGCGTCTATGCCACTCGTTAACGGCGGAAAGATCGTCGACGACGGCTTCGTCAAGCTCGCCGTCGATACGCCGCTGCCCGAGCGCGGCGACATTCTGGTGCCGGCCGAGCGTTTCCTCAGCGATGCCGAAGGCTTGCTCGCGCGTGCCGGCAAGGTCGGCGTGATCTGGCCGAACAATCGCGACATCGCCGAGCTGGCGTCGTATCTCGGCAAGCTGGCGGCGGTCGCGCTGGTGTTTCCGACTTTCCGCGACGGGCGTGCCTACAGCCAGGCGCGGCTGCTGCGAGAACGTTACAATTACCGCGGCGAGTTGCGCGCCACGGGCCAGGTGCTGCGCGACCAGTTCGTGTTCATGCTGCGCGCCGGCTTCGACGCGTTCGAGGTCAAGAAGCAGGCGGACGCGGAAGCCTTCATGCAGACGGCGAAGCGCTATTCGGTGTTCTATCAGCCGACCGGCGACGGCCGCATCACGGCGCTGCATCGGCGCATGCAGCTGCGCCACTCCGAAAGGGTCGGCACGTGAACGCAATCGCGCCTCAGATGTCCTCCGCGTCCGTCCCCGCGTTCCCTTCGGCGGAAGAGCTCGATCGCGCCTTGCGCGATTCCTCGCCTGCGGAGGTGATTGCTGCGGCGCTGAAGACGGTCGGGCGCGACAATCTCGCGCTGGTGTCGTCCTTCGGCACGGAATCGGCGACGCTTCTGAAAGTGATGGCGGACGTCGATCCGGCGATCCCGGTGATCTTTCTCGATACCGGCTGGCTATTCGAGGAGACGCTCGCCTACCGCGACACGCTGATCGAAATGTTGGGCCTGACGGACGTCCGATCGATCAAGCCGGCCGACGAGACGCTGGCGCGCGACGATCCCGACCGCGACCTCTGGTTCTCCGATCCCGATGCCTGCTGCCGCATCCGCAAGGTGGAACCGCTGGCGCGTGCGCTCAAGCCGTTCTCGGCCTGGCTCAATGGCCGCAAGCGGTTTCAGGGCAGTGCGCGTGCCGACATTCCCGTCGTCGAGAGCGACGGCGCACGGCTGAAGTTCAATCCCTTCGCCAACGTTTCGCGCGAGGAGATCGAGGCGATCTTTACCGTTGCTAGGTTGCCGCGGCATCCTTTGGTTGCGTCAGGATTCCTGTCGGTGGGGTGCATGCCGTGCACCAGCAGAACGGCCGAGGGCGAGGATTCTCGCGCCGGCCGCTGGCGGGGCCGCGCCAAGACAGAATGCGGCATTCACACGATGAAGATTTCGTAGCACGGTTGCGCTGCCACGCTGCGAACAAGAAAATCCGGTTCCGTTGACTTGAGCGCCTTTCGCCCCGAGTTATGCCTGCCATCGATGACGCCGATGTCGTCGAGGTGAATGGAGATGGACATGATGCGCCGTATCGTTCCGCTCGCTGCAGGACTCCTCTGGGCAAGCTCGGCGTTCGCCGCCGACATCAATCTTTTGAACGTCTCGTACGATCCGACGCGTGAGCTCTATGTCGAGTTCAACAAGGCTTTCGCGACGTCCTATCAGAAGGAGACCGGCAAGAGCGTCGAGATCAAGCAGTCGCATGGCGGCAGCGGCTCGCAGGCGCGCGCAGTGATCGACGGATTGCAGGCCGATGTGGTGACCCTTGCGCTCGCTTATGACATCGATGCCATCGCGGCCAAGGGCCTGGTCGCGGCGGATTGGCAAAAGCGCCTGCCGCAGAACTCATCGCCCTATACCTCGACGATCGTCTTCCTGGTGCGCAAGGGCAATCCCAAGGGCATCAAGGACTGGGACGATCTGATCAAGCCGGGCGTTGCCGTGATCACGCCGAACCCGAAGACCTCGGGCGGGGCGCGCTGGAATTATCTCGCGGCCTGGGGCTTCGCGCAGAAGAAGCTCGGCTCCGCCGACAAGGCCAAGGATTTCATCGGAAAGCTCTATCAGCAGGTGCCGGTGCTTGATACCGGCGCGCGCGGTGCTACCGTGACCTTCGTCGAGCGTGGCGTCGGCGACGTGCTGCTCGCCTGGGAGAACGAGGCGCACCTCGCCTTGAAGGAGTTCGGCTCCGCGAAGTTCGAGATCGTGGCGCCGCCACAATCGATCCTGGCCGAGCCGCCGGTCGCGATCGTCGACAAGGTTGCCGACAGGAAGGGCAATCGCAACGTCGCGGATGCCTACCTCCAGTACTGGTATACGAGGGAGGGTCAGGAGATCGCCGCGCGCAATTTCTACCGCCCGCGGGATGCCGAAATCGCCAAGAAGTATGAAAATGCCTTCGCCAAGGTCGAGCTGTTCACGATCGACGACGTCTTCGGCGGCTGGACGAAGGCCCAGAAGGAACATTTTGCCGACGGCGGCGTCTTTGATCAGATCTACAAGAACTGATCAGGCGCTGTCATAAGAGGCTTTTGCGGGGGGCCTGGTGAGCGCAGTTGCAGCACGACGCCGGACATTGCCGGGCTTCGGTCTCACCATGGGACTGACGCTGACCTGGCTGTCCGTGATCATCCTGATTCCGCTCGCCGGCCTGTTCCTGAAATCGCTCGAACTCAGCCCCGAACAGTTCTGGAATATCCTTTCCAGCCGCCGCACCCTGAACGCGCTCCGCGTCTCGTTCGGCCTCGCTTTTGCTGCGGCCTGCGTCAATCTCGTCATGGGCAGCATCATCGTCTGGGCGCTGGTGCGCTACCGCTTCCCGGGCCGGCGGCTGTTCGACGCCATCGTGGATGTGCCGTTTGCGCTGCCAACAGCGGTCGCCGGCGTGGCCCTGACTGCGCTGTTCGCGGAGAAGGGCTGGCTGGGCGCGCCGCTTGCCGCGCTCGGCCTCAAGGTGGCGTTCACGCCGCTCGGCATCTTCGTCGCCATGATCTTCATCGGTATTCCCTTCGTGGTGCGCACGGTGCAGCCGGTGCTCCAGGATCTCGACCCCGAGATCGAGGAAGCTGCGGGCAGCCTTGGGGCCAGCCGCTGGCAGACCATCATGCGCGTGATCCTGCCCTCGCTGGCACCGGCGCTGCTCACCGGCCTTGCGCTCGCCTTCGCCCGCGCGGTCGGCGAATACGGTTCGGTCATCTTCATTGCCGGCAATCTGCCCAACGTCTCCGAGATCGCGCCGCTCCTGATCGTGATCCGGCTCTCCGAGTTCCGCTATGCCGATGCGACCGCGATCGCGGTGGTCATGCTGGTCGTGTCGTTCGTGATCATCTTTGCCGTCCACCGGCTGCAGCGCTGGGCGCAGAGCCGGATTCCGGAGCGCTGAGGGCGGATCATGACGATGCAGATCGCAGATTCCATATCGCTCTCGGCCTCCGACGCGAAGGCGCGTGCGCAGGCGGCGGCAGCGCGGGACAATCTGCGTACCGAGCCGCGCGCGGTGCGCATCGCCATCATCGCGCTCGCGATGATCTTCCTCACCGTCTTCGTCGTGCTGCCGCTCGTCGTCGTGTTTGCGCAGGCGTTCTCGAGAGGCATCTTCGCCTATCTCGCCGCGCTCGCCGAGCCGGAGGCGCTGGCCGCAATCAGGCTGACCTTGCTGGTCGCCGCGATTTCGGTAGGTCTCAATCTGGTGTTCGGCCTCGTCGCCGCCTGGGCCATCGCCAAGTTCGATTTCCCGGGCAAGACGTTCCTGATCACGCTGATCGACCTGCCTTTCTCGGTCAGTCCGGTGATCTCGGGCCTCGTCTTCGTGCTGCTGTTCGGCGCACAGGGCTATTTCGGCAGCTGGCTGCGAGAGCACGACATCCAGATCCTGTTCGCGGTGCCGGGCATCGCGCTCGCCACCACTTTCGTCACCTTCCCCTTCGTGGCGCGCGCGCTGATCCCCCTGATGCAGGAGCAGGGCACGCAGGAGGAGGAGGCCGCGATCTCGCTGGGCGCCTCGGGCCTGCAAACCTTCTTCCGCGTCACGCTGCCCAACATCAAATGGGGCGTGCTCTACGGCGTCCTGCTCTGCAACGCCCGCGCGATGGGCGAGTTCGGCGCCGTCTCCGTCGTCTCCGGCCACATTCGCGGCGAGACCAACACGATGCCGCTGCTTGTCGAGATTCTCTACAACGAGTACCAGTTCGTCGCCGCCTTCGCGATCGCCTCGCTGCTGGCGATGCTGGCGCTGATCACGCTGATCGTGAAAACCGTTCTCGAACGCCGTCTGGACGAAGGACAAGACCCAAATGACCATTGAAGTCAGGAATCTCGTCAAGTCGTTCGGCAGCTTCAGAGCCCTCGACGGCGTCGATCTCAAGGTCGACAGCGGAGAGTTGGTGGCGCTGCTCGGTCCGTCCGGCTCCGGCAAGACCACGCTGCTGCGGATCGTCGCCGGGCTCGACTGGCCCGATTCCGGCGAGCTCTTCATCAATGGTGAGGACGCGCTGGCGCAAGGTGCGCGCGAGCGGCATGTCGGCTTCGTGTTCCAGCATTACGCGCTGTTCCGCCACATGACCGTGTTCGAGAACGTCGCCTTCGGCCTGCGCGTGCAGCCGCGCGCGATCCGCAAGGACGAGACTGCAATCCGCGCCCGGGTCAAGGAACTGCTCGATCTCGTGCAGCTCGACTGGCTTGCCGAGCGCTATCCGAACCAGCTCTCCGGCGGCCAGCGCCAGCGCATCGCGCTCGCCCGCGCGCTCGCGATCGAGCCGCGCATCCTGCTGCTCGACGAGCCCTTCGGCGCGCTCGATGCCAAGGTCCGCAAGGAGCTGCGAAAGTGGCTGCGCGCGCTGCACCACGAAATCAACGTCACCTCGATCTTCGTCACCCACGACCAGGAGGAGGCGCTGGAAGTCGCCAACCGCGTCGTGGTGATGGACAAGGGCCGGATCGAGCAGATCGGCTCGCCCGATGACGTCTATGAAAGTCCCGCGACCGCCTTCGTCCACGGCTTCATCGGTGAATCGATCGAGCTGCCGGTCGAGGTCGAGGGCGGTGCCATCAGGCTCGGAGGCAGGCCGCTTCGGCTTGCGGCAGAGGGGCTTGCGCCTGGCGCGTCGAGACTGTTCGTGCGGCGACATGACATGCTGGTCGGCCCGCCCGGCAGCGGCGCCTTCGAGGGCGCGGTCCGGCATGTCCGCAATTTCGGCCCGGTGCAGCGTGCCGAGGTCGCGCTCTTGGGCGGCCAGACCATCGAGATCGATGCCCCTCGCGACAAGGAACTTCGCGCCGGCGACACGATCGGCCTGGAGCCTCGCCGCTACCGGATATTTGCGGATTAAACCCCCGCCGTTTCGGGGCGCGCGTCAGCGCGAGTCCGGAATCTCGATGTCATGGAACGAGATTCCGGGTTAGGTGCCCGCATCGCCCCCGAACGACTTGCGTCGATTTTCTTCAAAATTCACCTTTCAGCCACGGTTGGTATGCAACAACGGCCGCTCATTTGGGGGCCTCGATTCATGCGCGCTGCGGCCGCAATCCTCGTCACTTTGCTGCTCGCCGGCTGCGCCGGCAACGAAGCACCGGTCCAGCAGCCGTCCATGTATGCCGACATGGCGGTCCCGGGCTCCAGGCTCGATGCGCAGGCGGCTGCCGTGATGATCTCGCAGTACCGACAGAACAACGGGCTCGGCACCGTCGTGATCGATCCTGATCTGATGCGGCTCGCCGAGTCCCAGTCGGGTGCGATGGCGGCGGCCAACAAGATGGACCACGACGTCCGCGCGCCGCTGGCCAAGCGTCTGGCCGCCGGCGGGTATCCCGCGACCGTGGCAGTCGAGAACATTTCGGCCGGCTATCATACGCTGGCGGAAGCGTTTTCCGGCTGGCGCGACTCGCCGCCTCACCGCGCCAACATGCTCAAGGGCGGTGTCACAAAATTGGGCATTGCGGCGAGCTATGCTCCCGGCACCAAGTACAAGGTGTTCTGGACCATGATCCTGGCCTCGACGGAGCCTCGATAAGCAAGACTTGATCCCGGGATGCATTGACGCCGCGGCGGGGTGTCGCCACGGTGGCCAGCCTTTTGCTATTGTTCCCGAATGACAGATCACAGTCCGGACATCGCAACGATCCCGACGAATGCGCAACGCGTCCTGGTCCTCCAGGGCGGCGGCGCGCTCGGCTCCTACCAGGCCGGCGCCTATCAGGCGCTGTGCGGCTACGGCTTCGAGCCGGAATGGGTGGCCGGCATCTCGATCGGCGCGGTCAACGCCGCCATCATTGCCGGCAATGAAGGGCAGACGCGGGTCAAGCGGCTCAAGGAATTCTGGGAAATGGTCTCGGCACCCGTGCCGTGGAAGCCGCTCGGCAAGAGCGACCACAGCCGCGAACTGTTCAATTCGACCAGTGCTGCGCTGATTGCGACCTTCGGCGTGCCCGGCTTCTTCACCCCGCGCATTCCGCCGGCGCCGCTCTGGCCGCCGGGGCATCCCGAAGCGGAAAGCTATTACGACACCTCGCCGCTCAAGAAGACGCTGGAGCGTCTCGTCGATTTCGACCGCATCAACGATCTGAAGACGCGGCTGTCGGTCGGCGCGGTGGGCGTCACCTCGGGCAATTTCAAGTATTTCGACAATTACGAGTTCAAGAAGCTCGGCAAGGCCATCGGCCCCGAGCACATCATGGCCTCGGGTGCGCTGCCGCCGGGCTTTCCGTCCGTCGTCATCGACGGCGAGCATTATTGGGACGGCGGCATCGCCTCCAACACCCCGCTCGACTACGTGCTCGATACCGAGCTCGACCGCGACATGCTGATCTTCCAGGTCGACCTGTTTTCCGCGCGCGGCGATCTGCCGAATTCGCTGCTGGAGGCAGCCGAGCGCGAGAAGGACATTCGCTATTCCAGCCGCACGCGGATGAACACCGACAAGAACAAGCAGCTGCACAACGCGCGCAGGGCCGTGCGCGACCTCATCGGAAAATTGCCCGACTATCTCAAGAACGATCCTTCGGTCGAGTTCCTGGCGAAAGTGTCGCGCGAAAGCACCGTCACGGTGGTGCATCTGATCTACCGCAGCAAGAACTACGAATCCTCGTCGAAAGATTACGACTTCTCGCATGTTGCCATGGTCGAGCATTGGGAAGCCGGCGTGCGCGACGTGCATCTGTCGATGCGCCATAGGGACTGGCTCGAGCGGCCGCAGTCCGGCGAGACCATGGTGACCTACGATCTCACGGGGGACGTCTCCGCGGCCCCGGCAAAAAGGAGCGAATAGAATGGGTAGTCTGTCAGGCAAGAACGCTGTCGTGACCGGGTCGACCAGCGGCATCGGGCTCGCTTACGCGCGCGCATTCGCCGCCGCCGGCGCCAACGTCGTCATCAACGGCTTCGGCTCGGCCGAGGACATCGAGAAGGAACGCGCCAAGATCGAGTCGGACTTCAAGGTCAAGGCGATCTACTCGCCGGCCGACATGACCAAGCCCGCCGAGATCGCCGGCATGATCGCGCTCGGCGAGAAGACGTTCGGCTCGGTCGACATCCTGGTCAACAACGCCGGCATCCAGTTCGTCTCGCCGATCGAGGAGTTTCCGCCGGAGAAGTGGGACCAGATCATCGCGATCAACCTGTCCTCGGCCTTCCATGCCATCCGTGCCGCCGTCCCCGGCATGAAGAAGAAGGGCTGGGGCCGCATCATCAACACGGCATCCGCGCATTCGCTGGTTGCCTCGCCCTTCAAGTCGGCCTACGTCTCTGCCAAGCACGGCATCGCCGGTCTCACCAAGACCGTGGCGCTGGAGGTCGCGACCCACAAGATCACCTGCAACTGCATCAGCCCCGGCTATGTCTGGACGCCGCTGGTCGAAAAGCAGATCCCCGACACGATGAAGGCGCGCAATCTGACGCGCGAGCAGGTCATCAACGACGTGCTGCTCGACGCGCAGCCGACCAAGGAGTTCGTCACCTCCGAGCAGGTCGCGGCGCTCGCGCTGTTCCTGTGCAGCGACGATGCCGCGCAGATCACCGGCACCAATCTCTCGATCGACGGCGGCTGGACCGCGGAGTAAGCACGACGAGGCAGTGCCGCCGGGTGGGCAGAGGAGCGTTGCGCCGTGCCCACCCGGCGTTCCCTATCGACGTGACATGGTGGGCACGCCTTCGCTTTGCTCACCCCAGGATTCTATCGTCCGGTCCCGGCCTCAATGGCTCCAGGCCAGCGCCGTCACGATGGCCGACGACAAATTCAACTCCGCAAACATGATCTTGCCGGCGACCGCGAACAGCACGCAGGCAAGCGTCAGCCGCAGCACCGTCTCGGGCACGCGCGTCGCGCTGAAGCTGCCGACGATGATGCCGGGCAGAGAGCCCAGCAGCAGCACGCCCATCAGGGCCCAGTCGACGTCACCGAGCGCCCAGTGTCCGATGCCGGCAACCAGTGTCAGCGGCACCGCATGGGCGATGTCGGAGCCGACGATGGTCGCCATCGGCAGGCGCGGATAGAGCAGCAGCAGCACGGTGACGCCGACCGCGCCGGCGCCGACAGAGGAGATCGAGACCAGCACGCCCAGCACGATGCCGGTGATCACGGTCGCGATCAAAGTCGTGCGCTCGTCGACCTGCTCGAGTCGCTTTCGATAGCGGTCCATGATCGACTTGCGAAAGATCAGCGAGGTCGCAGTCAGCAGCAGCGCAAAGCACAGCACCAGATTGACCAGGCTGCGCTCGGCATCGCTCTTGAGGTCGAGCTTCCACAGCACCAGCAGCGTCACCGCGCTGGCGGGAATGCTGCCGCAGGCGAGCCGCAGCACCGCCGGCCAGTGCACGCTGCGCGACCAGCCATGCACCACGCTGCCGCCGGCCTTGGTGGCGGCGGCATAGAGCAGGTCGGTGCCGACCGCGGTGGCGGGGTGGACGCCGAACAACAGGATCAGCAGCGGCGTCATCAACGAGCCGCCGCCGACGCCGGTCATCCCGACAAGCAGGCCGACGGCGAATCCGGAAGCGACGTAAAGTGGATCGAACATATCGAGGGGAAGCTTAGGTTGATCTCGTCGGCTGGGCAATACGACGTAGAATGAACCTTCCCTGATGGGCAAGCTTTTCGATCAAATGAGAAAGATCTTTCCGCGCCGGGGCGATGGGCAGTCGTTTCGCCCAACTCGGTGCCCTCCTGCGAAACAGCCGTTCGCGGTGCTCACGCGCCGACGCCGAGGAAATCCCGCGCCAGGGCAGGGTTTGCGGTCAGCTCGGCGGAGGTGCCCTCGAACACCACGTGGCCGTTGTTGAGGCCGTAGACGCGGGTGGCGAAGCTCAGCGCTGCGGCGACGTTCTGCTCCACCACGATCATGGTGCGGCCTTCGCGCGCGAGGTCGGCGGCAACGTTGACGAGGTCGCGCACGATCAGCGGCGCCAGGCCCTCGAACGGTTCGTCGAGCAGGATGATGCGGGCGTCCCGGATCAGCGCGCGGGCGATCGAGAGCATCTGCTGCTCGCCGCCCGACAGCGTTCGTCCGAGAGACTTGCGTCGTTCCTTCAGGCGCGGAAACACACCGTAGATGCGATCGAACGACCACGCCTTCGGCGCGGTCAAGGCCGCGATGCGCAGGTTTTCCTCGACCGTCAGGCCGCCGAAGATCGCGCGCTCCTCGGGGACGAGCTGCACGCCCATGTTGGCGATGGCGGATGGAGCGAGACCGCTGATCGGTTTGCCATCGAGCCGGATCTCGCCACTCCTCGGGGCGAGCACGCCCATGATCGAGCGCAGCGTCGTGGTCTTGCCGGCGCCGTTGCGGCCGAGCAGCGCCACGACCTCGCCTTCCTCGACCCGGATCGAGAGGTCGAACAGGACATGGGAATCGCCGTAGAGCGTGTTGATGCGGTCGACTTCAAGCAGGCTCATGCGCGTGAAGCCCTCCGAGGTAAGCGTCCTGAACCTGCCGGTTGCCGCGGATCTCGTCCGCCGTGCCGTCGGCGAGCAAGCGGCCTTCGTAGAGCACGGTGATGCGTTCGGCGAGGCCGAAGATCGCGTCGAGGTCGTGCTCGACGATGACGATGGTGCAGGTCCGGGCGATGTCGCGGATCAGTGTGCAGGTCGCGGCGCGTTCCGACGGGCTCATGCCGGCGAGGGGCTCGTCGAGCAACAGCACCTTCGGGCTCGTCGCAAACGCCATGCCGATCTCGAGCCGCCGCTTCTCGCCGTAGGCGAGGATGTGCGCCGGCGTGTCGGCCCGCGCTGTAAGATCGAGCAGCGCCATGATCGCGTCGATCTGTGCCTCCACCTCCGGCAGGCTGTCGGCCGTTCGCAGCAGGTCGATCCGCAGCGGTCCGCGGCAGCGTGCCAAGGCGGCGATGCGCAAATTCTTCCGCACCGAGAGATTCGGAAAGAGCTGGTTCAACTGGTTGGACTTGGCGATGCCGAATTGCGCGGTCCGGCTGACGCCGTGGCCGGTCACTTGCGATCCGAACAACAGCACATGACCCGAGGTCGGGCTGACCTCGTCCAGCAGCATCTTGAACAGCGTGCTCTTGCCGGCGCCGTTCGGGCCGATCACGGCATGAATGGAGCCGCAGCGCACCTTGAACGAAACGCCGTCGACGGCTTTCAGGCCGCCATAGTGCCGCGCGAGCGCGCAGGCTTCCAGGGCAATGTCGCTGTCGCCGGTGGCGGGTGAGGGCAATGGCAGGGCAGTGTCGCGACGGCCGCCCGATGCAGCTTTCACCGCGCCGCCGGCCTCGATCGCCTCGGTTGCGGCCTCAGCGGCCTGACGTGCGGAAAGGGTCCGGCGCTCGGTCAACCAATGGATGATCTCGCCGCAAATGCCCCGGCGCAGGCCCACGACCAGCACGATGAAGGCGATGCCGAGCACCAGCTTCCACAGCGTGGTGAGGCCGGGAATGAGCTGGAGGTTGTCGCGCAGCCAGAGCCAGACCGCGGCGCCGACCAGCGGTCCGATCAGGGTGTTGGCGCCGCCGACGATGGTCTGGACCACGAGCTGGCCCGACGTCTCCAGCGAGAATGCATCCGGTGGCATGTAGCTCTGGAACGAGCCGAGCAGGCCGCCGGCGAGTCCCGCATAGAGCGCGGCGATGACGAAGGCTGCGAGCTTGTAGGCCGGCACGTTGTGGCCGAGCATTGCGACGCGCGCGGTGTTCTCCTTGATCGCGAGCAGGATCGCGCCCACGGGAGAGCGGACGATGCGGCGCGCCAGCACGTAGCCACCGAAGAAGATCACCGCGAACAGCACGTACATCGGCAGACCTGCGCCGATGCGGATGGCATGCTCGCCGAAGCCGAGCACGGGCACCGGCACCCCGGGAATGCCGTTTTCGCCACCCGTGTAGTGCGACAGCGGCGAGTTCTCGATGAAATAGGCCATCTGGCCGAACGCCAGCGTGATCATCGTGAAGTAGATGCCGATGCGGCGCACCGCGAGCCAGCCGACGACGAGCCCGAATGCGCCGGCCGATATTGTACCGGCGGCGAGCGCCAGCCACACGCTGCTCAGCGTGCCGGAAACCAGCAGATACGCCGTGACGAAGCCGCCGACGCCGTAGAACGCGGCCTGGCCGAATGACAGGAGGCCGGCGAGGCCGAACAGGATGTCGAAGCCGAGCCCGATCAGTCCCCAGTTCAGCACCCGCGTCAGCAGATCGATGGAGAAGCCGAGATGCGGCAGCACCACCGGTGCCGCAATCAGCGTGGCAAGAATCGCGAGCTCCGGAATGTGGCTCCGCAGCCCGTTCGATCGCGACTTGTTCATACCCGTCCTTCCGAGCCGAACAGGCCCTGCGGGCGCAGCACCAGGAGCAGCGCCATCAGCGCGTAGAGCATCACTTCCGAATAGGAGGAGTTGAACGCGCTGGTGAGGCTGATGATCTCGCCGGCGATCAGCCCGCCGACCACCGCGCCGGGGAACGAGCCGAGGCCGCCGAGCACGATCACGACGAAGGACTGCGCCATGAAATTCGCGCCCATGTCCGGTGTCACCGCGACGACCGGCGCGTACAGCATGCCGGCAAGACCAACCGCGACGACGCCGATCGCGAACACCAGCAGGAAGGTGCGCCGCAGATTGATGCCGAGGATGCCGACCATGCCGGGGTTCTCGATTCCGGCGCGAACCACGAGACCCATCGAAGTGCGGTAGAGCACGAGATAGAGGCCGACCAGCAGCGTTGCGATGATGGCGATGAGCTGGAGACGGTAGGTCGGATAGATCAGGAAGCCGAGCTGCGTTGCGCCCTGTCCCCATGACGGCGTCGGCACGCGCTGCGCGTTGCCGCCGAAGACGGCGCGCACGCACTCCACGAGCACAATGCCGATGCCGTAGGTGACGAGGATCTGGTCTTCATGCGGCCGGCCGTAAAAGAAGCGGATGATCAGACGCTCAAGCAGGAAGCCGAGCACCAGCATGAAGCCGCAGCCGACCGCGATCGCGAGCAGGAACGACTGGGTGTATTGCAGCATGACGAAGGCGGCATAGGCGCCCACGGCGAATAACGCGCCGTGGGCGAAGTTCAGGACACCGAGCGTGCCCAGGATGATCGTCAGGCCACTGCTGACGAGCGCCAGCAGCGAACCGAGGGCGAGGCCGTTGAAGGCCTGCGAGGCGAGGGCGGGCCAGCTTGGCATCTGGGCGGCTCAGGTATAGGGGCCGAGCTTGCAGCCGAACAGGTCCGGCGGATTCATCACGCTCTCGCCTTCGGCGACGTCGACGATCTCGTAATAGTCCTCGGGCCCCTTCATCGCCGCCGGCGCCTTGCCGCGCAGGACCGGGATCGGACGCACCATCTGGTGATCCTCGGCGCGGAAATAGACCTTGCCGATCGTGGTCTCGTAAGGCTGCTCCTTCGAGGCCTCCATCGCCTTGATGACCTCGACCGGATTGAAACTCTTCACCCGCTCGACCGTCAGCGCCCAGAGATAGGTCTGCATGTAGCCGATATGGGCGCCCCAGCGCGGGTGATACTTGTTCTTCTCGACGAAGGCGTCGACGAAGCCCTTGGCGAGCGGATAGCGATCCGACAGCGTCCACCAGAAGTCGCAACTACCATAGACGCCCTGCATGATTTCGGCGCCGAGCTCCTTGTCCTGGAAGGAGGACAGGTTCGGCACCACCAGCTTCATCTTCTTGAGCACGCCGAATTGCTCGGCTTGCTTGGTCGAGGCGACCGCGTCGGCACCGAAGGCGATGTTGACGAACACGTCCGCACCGCTGTTGGCGATGTTGAGAAGCGCCGAGGAATAGTCGGTGGTGCCGAGCGGGACCACTTCCTTGGCGACCTGTTGCCAGCCCTGCTCCTTCGAGAACTTCGCGAAGCTGTCATAGACCGTATGACCGTAAGTGTAGTCCGGTACCAGGAAGGCGGTCTTCATGTTCTTGCCGAGCGCCTTGGCGACGACAGGCGCGAGCGCCTTGGCGGCCATGTAGGCGTTCTGCTGCGAGCGGAAGCCATAGCGCTGGCAGTTCTTGCCGGTGATGTCGTTGGAGCCGGCGATGCCCACCATGTAGAGCACCTTTTCGCGCGAGCCCAACTCCTCCAGCGCGATTGCGCTCGCGCTCGACACCGAGCCTGACAGCATGATCGCCTTGTCGCGCTGGATGAACTGCGTGGCGCTCTGTACGTCGAGATTGGGTTTGCCCTCGGTGTCAGACACCTTGTAGCGGATCTGGCGGCCGAGCACGCCCTTGCCTTGCAGGCCCCATTTCTTCGCGGAATCGCTGCCCGCGTTGATCTCCGAGATCGCAAGCTCGTAACCAAGCTTGAGATCGCCGCCGTCACCGGAGAAAACGCCGGTGAGCGGAATGGTCAGTCCGACGAAGACCGAGTCCGCGGTGACGCCGTCCGGGAAGGTGCCGATGCTGGCCGGCGTCTGCGCCCAGGCGGCGCTACCTGGAAGCACGAGACCGGCAGCGGCGCCTGCGCTTCCGAGCAGAATCTGACGACGATCAAGCTTCATGACTCACCTTCCATGTTTCATCACCGCCGGATCGGCCGGTGAAATGCGGTTGGGTACGAGCCGGGCTCACGACCCGGCATCGATGTGATCGCTCTCCGCGTCCGGCTGGGACGCCGCGCTTCCGGTGAAGGACACGGGATTGAGCCGGCGGCGGTTGACGCTGAGATCGAAAATGTCGAATCGGTTGTAGTAGCCGACCACGTCATGAAACTGCTTGGGCTCGACGCAGCGGTTGAGATCGATCTCGGCGTAGAGGATGCCTTCCTCGTCGCGCAGCGCCTCGCCGATCTGCTCGCCGGTCGGATCGAGGAAGAAGGTTTCCGCGCGCGGTGTCGCGTCGAGCACGGCGGCGGCGGAGGCGTCGCGCGCCACCAGCATGTCGCGCGCCGCCTTGTCGAGCACACCCGCGGTGACGAGGCCGAACACCTTTGCTTCGAAGCAATGCGCGCTCGCCCGGATCCGGGTGGCTGCTGCGATGTGGTAATTGCCGCCGCCGGCCGGCCGGCGGGTCGGCCAAACCGGCGGCCAGCTCGAAATATGAAGCTGCTCACCCTGCGCCATCAGCGAATAACGTGCCAACGGGTTGGTGTTCTCGCCGCAGATCAGTTGCCCGATCTTGCCGAGCCTGGTGTCGACGACGCGCAGGCCCGCGCCGTCGCCGCCGCTCCAGATCAGCTTCTCGTAGAAGGTCGGCACCAGCTTGCGGTGGTGGTTGAGGATCTCGCCGTCCTCGCCGATCAGGAGGTTGGTATTCCAGATGGCACCGACGCTCGCCGGCGACTTCTCGCTGATGCCGATCGATACCACGACGCCGAGCGCGCGCGCTTCGTCGCGGATCGCCTTGATCTCGGGGCCGTCGACCAGCACGGACTGGTCCGCCATGCGGACGAACAGGTCGTGATTGTCGATCGGAGCCCAGAGCGCAGCCCATACCGGGAATGCGGGAATGAACGTCTCGGAGAATGCCACGATCTCGGCGCCCGCGGCCGCTGCCTCCCGGATGAGCGAGATTGCCTTCTTTGTGGTCGCCGAGCGGTCGAGAAACACCGGCGCGGCATGCACCGCGGCGGCCTTGAAGCGAGGAAGCATGGCTTTGTCCTTGGTTCAGGACAGGCTAGTGGGGTCCCCGGGGGCTCCGATACAGACAATCCTGCAAGACGGCTTGCAGGGGGCGACAATCCGTCCCAGCGTGCATCGCCGCTGGCACAGCGCTTGCTGTCGGGTGGGGCATGCAGGAGTTCAACTCACTCGACTGGGACGACCTCAAGATATTCCTTCACGCGGCCCGCGGCGGAAGCCTGGGCAGCGCGGCCAAACGTCTGCGGGTCGACCAATCCACCATCAGCCGGCGGATCGCGCATCTCGAATGCGCGCTGGGCGCGACGTTGTTCGAGCGTTCACCGCAGGGGTTGCGTGTCAACGAAGCCGGCGAGCGCCTGCTCTGTCACGCCGAGCGGATCGAGAGCGCCGTCATTGCGATGCATCAGGACGTGCAGCGCGGCGGCAGCCGGATGGCGGGCCGCGTCCGGCTCGCGACGATGGAAGGTATTGCCTCGCTCTATCTCGCATTTCGCTTCGCACCGCTGCGGCAACGTTATCCGGATCTCACCGTCGAGCTCCTGACCTCGCCGCAGGCGGTCTCGGTCAATCGCCGCGAGGCCGATATCTTCCTGAGCTTCTTCCGTCCGCCGGGACAGGGCATGGCGTCCGAGCGGCTCGGCAGCTTTCAGCTCGCCCTCTACGGCTCACAAGATTACCTGGCACGCGAGGGCATGCCCGAACGGCCCGCGGACCTCGCGCGCCACAGCTTCGTCACCTACATCGACGATTTGATCCAGCTCGACTCGGTGCGCTGGCTCGACGACATCATCCGCAATCCGCCGGTCAGCTTTCACTCCAACAGCATGATCGCGCAGATGAACGCAGCGGCCGGCGGCATCGGCCTGGTGCTGCTGCCGAGCTTTGCGGTGGCCGGCCGCAGCGATCTGGTTCCGGTGCTGCACGAGAAGATGTCGACGACGCGCGACGTCTGGATCAACGTCCACAGCGACCTCCAGTTCGTGCCGCGTATCCGAGCCGTCTCGAGCTATCTCAAGGCGATGTTCAAGTCCGACCCGCTGATGCAGGCGGATACGTCAGGCCGCAAGATGCTCGACGCGCTGCTGGTGGCGGATGCCGCGGTCGTCGCATTTCAGAGCGGCTGAGGGGGCGACGGCTAAGCCGAGCCGCTGCCGCACGATCCAGAACAAGAGCACCGTCTCGAAGCTGAGCGAGATCGAGGTCGCGGCCGCGGCGCCATGGCCGCCATAGCGCGGCACCAGCGCAATGCAGAGCACGAGGTTCATCACGAAGGCCAGTGCATAGGCCAGCGCACAGATCTTCTGCTGCCCGAGCATGTTGAGCAGCCGCTCCACCGGCCCGATCGCGGAGCGCACCACGAGCCCGATCGCAGCGACGAACATGATGTCGTAGCCGATCACGAATTGTGGCCCGAACAGCCAGAGCAACGGCTTGCCGAGCGCCAGCAGCACAATGGTCGCGGCCAGCGACGGCCAGAAGGTCCAGTTGATGGCGTGGGCCACATAGGCCGACAGGCGCGCCTTGTCGCCGAGTGCATTGTATTCCGCAAAGCGATGCGCCGTCGTTGCCGACATCGCGTAGTGGATGAACGAGACCAGCGCCAGCGTCTTCACCACGGCGAAATAGACGCCGACCTCGTCCGAGGGGCGGAACTGCTGCAGCACCAGCACGTCGGTGTAAGACAAGAGCAGGTAGAAGCTCTCGACCAGCAGGATCGGCAATGAGACGGCGAGCCAGCCCTTGACGTCATAGGCTTTCGGTCCCGGCTCGATGTGACCGGCGAGCTTGCGGTTGAGCACCAGCATCTGCCCGGTCATGGCGATCCAGACAGCACCTGCGCTCGCGACCATCGCGGCGACCGCACCGAGATGATAGCCGAGCAGGAAGGCCGCGGCCGTGAGGCAGATGATCAGCGCCTGGCGGATGATGAATTGCGGCATCAGGCCGAGCTGCATCCAGTCATGCGAGCGCGCGATCCCGTCCTGGGTATTGGCGACGACGAAAGCAGGGAGGGTCATGCAGCCGATATAGAGCGGCAGTTCCTCGGCCGGGTCGATCCAGGGCGACAGCAGCCTGACGATGCCTGCAAGGGCGAGCGAGACCAGCGCGGAAACGGCAAAGGTCAGCCAGCGGCTGCCGGAGAGAAAGCCGCGCAGCAGTGCCTGCTCGCCGCTGGTGCGGTACTCCGGGATGATCTTCTGCGCGGAGGCGGAGATGCCGAAATCCATCATGCTGCCGAGCAGCAGCACCCAGGTCCAGACATAGACATAGACGCCGTAGTCGGACGTGCCCATCCAGCGCGCGAGCAGGACCTGCGAGACATAGGCTAGTCCCGCGCTGATCACGCGGATGATGAAGATGGTGCCGGCGAGCCGCCGCGTCAGCGATGCTTCGCTCGATCCGCCCGTCAACTTGGCCCTCAGCCGCGCCATCAGCGCGGCCGGTCCGGTCGTTGCGGGTTGTGCATCCATCACGGCCACGTCGAACAGTCCCCGATTTTTCGCATGCTGCGGCAGGCCTGGGACTTAGCAACCATTCGTTAAGATTCGGTTGGGTGGGGGCGCTATTGCCCCACTCTCCGGGACCGATGATTCCAAATGCTGGCTACTCGAGAAAACTCGCAATCACGAGGCTTCGCCAGACTCAATCCTTCGCTAATCCAGATTCGTATTGAACTCGTACGCCTTGTCAGGCCCGACCAGCGTGAACTTCAACGCCGCGCCATCCGGCTTTGCGCCCGGCGGCAGGCCGTCCAGCTCGAACGAAAAACGCTTCACGCCGGCCGGGCTTTCTTTGACCGGCTCCGGAATCGGCAGCGCCCAATCGGGTGTCGGGCCTTCCACGAACAGATTGACGTTGCGGCTGTCCGGCGTCACCACGTCGACCACCACGTTCTTGGGTCCGTCACGCTTGACGTCGCGGATGGTGAGCGGATTGGGGTCGCCGATATTGGCGGGCTTGGGCACGGTATCGAGCGCGGCCCGCAAGTTCGCATCCTCGGTCGAGGCGACGCTGTTGAAGCCGAGCTCGACGCTGGCCTCGACCGGAATGCAGAGCTTCTCGCACACCGCGTAGTTGATCTCCGCGCGCAAGGTCACCGGCTTGTCGGCCGCCTTGGCGACGATGCGCAAGGGCAGCACGATCTGGTTGTGATAGCCGATCGAATGGCCGCCCGCGCCGTCGTCGAATTTCAGCGGCGCCGGCCACATGATCGTCACCGCCTCGACATTGTCGGACTTCGAGAAGTCGAACCGCGGTGGAACGCCGGAATCGCCGGGCGTACGCCAATAGGTCTTCCAGCCGGGCTGGAGCTGGAACGCGATACCGCCGAGCAGGACCGCGCCGCTGCGCGATCCCGCCAATAGCCGCACCGCGGAATGTCCGTCGCGTTGCCACGGCGACGCGTCATCGGCACGGGCCGCGATGGTCAAAGACGACGCAAGCAGGGTTGCCGCGACGCCAATCGCCGCATGCAGGGGAACTCTCGTGAGCATGGTACGTCTTTACAGGGTCGCCCAGGGCCAAACCATTGAATTGCTTGTGATGGATGGACTTGAGTCTCCGATCAAGTCGCCGCAAGCCTTGATTTGACAGCCGCCCGGTCCGACATCAGGATAGGAATTGAAACCGGAGTGCTTCACCGATGGCTCCCACAGGCAAGAGGACGGGCGAAAGCACCCGCAGCTCGGGCCACGCGCCGCCCAGTTCGGCCGGCTATCTCGACGGCCGGCTCCTGATCGCGATGCCCGTGATGGGCGATTCCAGGTTCGAGCGCTCGGTGATCTATCTCTGTGCCCATTCCGCCGAGGGAGCGATGGGCATCATCGTGAATCACCCGGCCGGCAGCATCGATTTCCCCGAGCTCTTGCAGCAGCTCGGCATCATCAGGAAGGGCGAGCACATCAAGCTGCCGGAGAATGCCGAAAGCATGAAGGTGCTGCGGGGCGGCCCGGTCGACACCGGCCGCGGCTTCGTGCTGCATTCCAGCGATTTCTACATCGAGAATGCGACGCTGCGGATCGACGACGGCGTCTGCCTCACCGCGACCGTCGACATCCTGCGCGCGATCGCCAACGGCTCCGGCCCCAAGCACGCCATCCTCGCGCTCGGCTATGCCGGCTGGGCGCCGGGACAGCTCGAAACGGAGATCCAGAGCAACGGCTGGCTGCATTGCGATGCCGATGCGGATTTGATCTTCGGCGACGACGTCGACGACAAATACACCCGTGCTTTGCAGAAGATCGGTATCGATCCCGGCATGCTCTCGAACGAGGCCGGGCACGCGTAGCATCAGGTCCGCTGTATTCGCTCCTATTCGCCGCTGTCGTCGCCCGGTCAAGCCGGGCGATGACACCATTTGCTGAGCTGCGCGTGACGCGCGCTACTCCGCCGCCTGCTGCTGCACCGTCGGCTCGGTCCCCGCCACTGTCGCCCTGCGCATGTCGCGAGGCTGCGACTGGTCGTAGCGGCGGACGCGGTGCATGGTCTGGCGGTTGTCCCACATCACGAGGTCATGCAGCTTCCATTTGTGGACGTAGACGAACTCGGGTTGCGTCGCGTGCTCGGTCAGATCGCGCAGCAACAGCCGGCCCTCGGGAACGCTCATGCCCACGATCTTGCCGGCATGCGACGAGAGATACAGCGATTTGCGGCGATGGACGGGATGGGTGCGCACCAGCCGCTGCAGCACCGGCTTGAACATCTCCTTCTCATCGTCGGTGTATTCGGTGAAGCCGAGCGACCCGCGCGAATACATCAGCGAGTGCTCGCAGACGAGGTCCTCGATCTCCGCTTTCGTCTCGTCGTCGAGAGCGTCATAGGCCGCGCGCATGTCGGCGAATTCGGTGTTGCCGCCCTTCGGATTCACCAGGCGCGCCGACAGCAGTGAAAATTTCGCCGGGATGGGACGAAACGAGCTGTCGGAGTGCCACAGGCAATTGCCGAGATTGAACAGATGCGCGCGGCTGTCTTTCGCCAGCGGCTTGCCGTCCTTGCCGAGATTGGAGACGTCGTTCAGGCCGGATTGCAGCCGGTAGTCCTTCTCCTTGGTGACGGTGCCGCCGCGCGCGTCCTCGCGCTGGCCGAAGTTCAGCGCGAAGGCCATCTGCTGCTCGTCGGTGATGTCCTGGTCGTGGAAAACCAGCACCGCGTATTTGTCCATGGCGGCCTCGACCTGGCGCGCTTCAGCCTCGGTGAGAGGCTTTCGCAAATCGAGGCCGGACACCTCGCCGACAAAATGCTTCTGGAGCTGCCGGATGGCGATCGTCATGACGTTCTCTCCCGCGGGTCGCGAGCGGTTGGTCCCGCCCTGTTGGCGAAAAAGCTACTCCCGCGTCAGTCGTTGTCAACGCTCGCCGCGCATGGCCGTCACGCGTTCCGCGCCATCAATCCGCCGTCGACCGGGATCACGGCGCCGGTGAGGAACGACGCCGCCGGCAGGCACAGGCTCAGCGTCATATGCGCGACCTCTTCAGGATCGCCGTAGCGGCCGAGCGCGGTGCGGCGCTTGGCGTAGATCGCCTTGTGCTCCTCGGAGATTCGGTCGGTGATGGCGGTGCGGATCGGTCCGGGGCAGATACAGTTGACGGTGATGCCCTCGCGGCCGAGCTCCACCGCCAGCGAGCGGGTGAGGCTGGCGACGCCACCCTTCGCCGCCGAATAGGGACTGTGCAGCGCGGTGGCGCCGAGCGCCTCGGTCGAGGCGATGTTGACGATGCGCGGGCTCCTCGACTTGCGCAGGTGCGGCAGCGCGGCACGGATGATGCGCGGATGCGCCGTCAGCATCACGGCGATGCCCTTGGCCCAGGCGTCCTCATAGGCCTCATCGTCGATCGCGACACGCACGGAGATGCCGGCATTGTTGACGACGATGTCGATCGCCCCGAAATGCGCGGCGACATCGCCGACCACGCGCTTGATCTCGCCGCCGTCGCCGACGTCGAGCTTCCACGCTCTTGCTGCGCCACCGCTCGCCGTGATGTCCTTGGCGACCGCATGCGCGCCCTGCTCGTCGAAATCCGTGACCGCAACGTTGGCGCCCTCGGTGGCGAACACGCGCGCAGTCGCGCGCCCCATGCCGCTGGCCGCGCCGGTGATGAGGACGGTCAGACCCTTCACGGACCGGCTGAGCTCCTTGACGTCGGACATGCTGTTCCTCGCGCTGTGCTTGTTCTTGTTGTGATTGACAAGGCTGGCATCGATCCGCAGACAGGTCAAACAAGCAAGACGAAAACAAGCAAGGGGAGGCCGCGATGGCGAACGAGCTCGATTTCTCAGGCAAGCAGGTGCTGGTGGTCGGCGGTTCCAGCGGCATCGGCAACGGCATCGCGCAGGCGTTTCGCGCGAGAGGCGCGCATGTCGCGGTTTGCGGCACGCGTGCCCGGCCCGCGGAATATTCCATCGAGGAAGGCTCCGATCTCACGGGCCTCGCCTATGCCCAGCTCGATGTCGGAAATGCCGGAGCGGTCGAGGCGTTCAAGCCGTCCTTCGACAGGCTCGATGTGCTCGTGCTGGCGCAGGGCGCGGTGCTCTATCGCCGCGGCGAGTTCGAGATGGCCGGCTTTCGCAAGGTGGTCGAGGTCAACCTGATGAGCCTGATGGCCTGCGCGACGCGCTTCCATTCCATGTTGCGGGATTCCAAGGGGTCGCTGATCATCGTGTCCTCGACCGCCGCTTATCATTCCACCATGGGCAATCCCGCCTACAATGCGTCGAAGACCGGCGCGGTCGGATTGACGCGGACTTTGGGCGAGGCCTGGGCCGAGGACGGCATCCGCGTCAACGGCATCGCACCCGGTCTCGTCGACACCAAGATGACGAAGGTGACGACCGACAATCCGAAGCGGCTCGAAGGCGCACTCGCGCGCATCCCGCTGCGACGATTGGGCACGCCGGCCGACATGGCGGGCGCGGCGCTGTTCCTGGCCTCGCCGCTGTCGTCCTACATCATCGGCCAGACGCTGGTCGTCGATGGTGGGCTCATTCTCTAAACGTCATGGAACTGCGCTGCCCCTGATCGGTTACTTGGGCTGACCCCCGAGGAGGAACGTCATGGACACGGATCGTATTGTTGGATCGGCCAAGGAATTTGCCGGACGCGCGGAAGGCGCGATCGGAGACATCGCAGGCGATGCCAAGACGCAGGCGTCGGGCAAGGCACGGGAAGCTGCAGGCACGGTGCAGAATCTCTACGGCCAGGCCAAGGATGCGGTGCGTGATGCCACGGACACCGCGGCGAGCTATGCCAAGGACGCCTACGAGAACAGTGGCGAAACCTTCCGCGACGGTTCTAAGGCCATTGCGCAGAAGGTGCAGGACAACCCGCTCGGCGCGCTGCTGGTCGCCGGCGGCATCGGCTTCGCGCTGGCGCTCCTGATGTCGCGACCCGCCCGCCGCCCGCCGCCGCGCTGGCGCTATTGAGATTGAGCCAATACCACGTCATTCCGGGCTCGCACCTTCTGGTGCGGGCCCGGAATTCATTCGTTGGTACAGGTGAAGTTATTTCCGGGCTCGCGTTGCGCGCGCCGCGGAATGACATCCCAAATCACGCAAGCGAACTAACGGAACATCTCGGCCGCTCGCCCGACATTGGCGGGGGGCCGCGGGATCCCTGGATTTGAATTCGGATTACGCGGCCCTGGCGCCGGCGCCAGTTGGCGTGGCGGCGGCGGTGGCTGCGGCGAGCCGAACCCGAAGAAATCCCGGGCTGAGGGCGTCGACTGCGCCGGCTGCTGCGGCAGGACCTGCGGCTTCTTCGGCGCGAGCTTTGGCGGGGCGATCGCCGCGGCCGCGCCTGGCGAGCCTTGAGACGCGCCGCCGTCGGGCGTGGTTGCTGCCATTGGGGTATCGCCCTTGGCCTGCTCGCGGCCGACTTCGCGGCGCGGCCAGGCATAATCGTCGGCGCGACCGGCCGGAGCCGCCAGCGGCTCACCCTTCACCATGGTCTTCGCAGCGAGCGCGTCGACGGCGGCGGGACGCGTGCCCGGGCCACCCAGCAACTGATCGGTCGATATCGAGGCAGCAACCAGCGGCACGATCGGCCCGGCCAGCGGCCGCGGCGCGGGCTTGCCCGGCTCGGCGCTGGTATCGGGGGTCCCAGGCTCGCTCGGCAGCGCGATCGGGCCGGAGCGTCCCGCAAGCAGGCGCGTGATCTCGCGCTCGACATAGTGCGCGAGCTTGCGCGCGCCGGCTTTGGTAAAATAGATTCCGTCGGAGCTGCGGAGCTGGCGGATCTGGCCTTCGAAGTCGGGGCCCTTCTGAAGGAAGCGGCCGGCTTCGTCGACGAAGCCGTCCCAAACGTCCACATAGGTGATGCCGGCTTTGGCCGCGCCCTCGCGGTACAGCGAATCCAGGAACAGCGTGTCCGCGGTGCCCTTCGGTCCGCGAACCGCGGGCAGCCCGACCCAGAGCACCGGCACGCCCTTGGCCTTGAGGATGTTGGCGAGCTCCTCGATCTTCTTGCCGTAGAGCTCGACCCAGCGGTCGTCACGGAATTCGTAGAGGCCGTTCGGGTTGCGGGCGGTCTTCTCCGGCGCGGCCGCCGGCGTGTCGGCATTGTCGGCGTCGTCCTGCGGCAGGTCGGCGTCGGCAGGCTTGTCGTCCGGCTTGGCGGCAGTATCGGTGCCGGGCTTCGTCTCGCCAGGCTTGGCGTCACCCGGCTTTGCCTGCGGCTTGGCGCGCGCGCCTTTGTCGCTCTTCTTGTCTTTGTCCTTTTCGGCGGCCGCCTTGTCCGTCTTGTCGGAAGCGGGCTCGCGGATGGCGATGCGGTCGTTGAGGCCGAGCATCACGACGATCACGTCGGGCTTTTCGGTCTCGAGAATGCCCCTGGCCGCCGCCGCCCAGTCCGCGGGCTCACCCTTGGGCTGGTACTTGATCAGGCCGGACGTGGTCTTGTGCTTGCGGATCACGCCCATGTCGGGCTGCTCGCTGTAGGCGTCTTCCAGGCCATAGGCGAGCCAGTCGGCCATGGCGTCGCCGATCACCAGCACGTTCTTCTCAGGGATGGTGTCGCGCTTGGCCGGCGCCGGTGCGCGCGAAAAGTCCTGGCGGGGCGCCTGCGGCGGTTGCTGCTGGAATGGTGCAAAGAAGTCGCCGCCGAACCAGCCGCCGCCTCCACCGCCGCCACCGCGGGGCGGGGGTGGCGCCGCACGCTGCGGCGGGCCGCCGAAGCCGGGGAAGTTGAAGAACTGCGCCGAGGCGGGTCCCACGATCGAGACCAGGATCGCAAGCGACGTCCCCAGCGCGATCAACGGGCCGGTCTCGGTCAGCGCCTTGAAAAAGGACTTCTTCGACATGCGATCTCGGACACGCGCAACGGGGATCGGAAGTTGCTCGGATATAATAGCGGAATCAGGCGCCAAACGGGCAGTTTCTTTGCAGATTCTCGCCCATACACGGGGGAACAGCGCCCCCGTCAAGGCTGACGGGCAAAATCCCCGTTCAAGGTGAATTTCGCCGCGATTTCAGCGCGCCCGCAGCCGGTCCAGCACGTCGGACGATGCAAATCCGTCGGCGGGCACTCCGATCGAGGCCTGGAAGCTGCGCAGGGCTTCCCGGGTCTGACCGCCGAACTGGCCGTCCGGGGTACCCTTGTAGAAGCCGCGCTGGGCCAGCAATTGCTGCAGTTCCAGCCGTTCGGTGCGCGACAGCTCCCGCTCCTGCCGCGGCCAGGGCTGCACGAAGGGCTGTCCGCCGCGCAAACGGTCGGCGAAATGGCCGATCGCCAGCGCATAGGCCTCGGCCGGGTTGTACTTCATGATGACGCGGTAGTTCTGCAGCATCAGGAAGCCCGGTCCTTGCGCGCCCGCCGGTGCCAGCAGATAGGCCTTCTCGGCCGGATGCGGGAAGGGCTGGCCTGTCGCCCGTTTCAGCCCGAGCTTCTCCCAATGCGCGATTGGCATCGCCTTGGCGCGGTCGGCCAGCATGTAGTTGAAGCCCTGCGGCACCACGACCTCGTAGCCCCAGGTCTGGCCGGACTGCCAGCCGTCCTTCTTCAGATTGTTGGCCGTGGAGGCGATCAGGTCGGTCGGATTGTCGACGACGTCGCGCCTGCCGTCGCCGTCGCCGTCCACCGCAAAACGCTTGAACGCGGTCGGCATGAACTGCGTCGGGCCGAAGGCGCCGGCCCAGGAGCCGCGCAGCTGCTCTGGGCGCAGATCGCCGCGATTGAGGATCTCCAGCGCGGAGAGGAACTCGTCCTTGAAGTACGCCTGGCGGCGGCCGATGCAGGCGAGCGTCGCGGTCGATTGCAGCACGCTGCGGTCGCCCATCTGGGTCGAGTAATTGGACTCGATGCCCCAGATCGAGGCGATGATGTAGCGGTCGACGCCGGTGGCCCTTTCGGTGGCGTCGAACTGCGCCTTGTACTTCGCGAGAACTTCGCGGCCCTTGGCGAGGCGGTTGTCGTTCACCAGGATGTCGAGATAGGCCCAGATCGACTTGGTGAATTCCGGCTGCGAGTCCATGAGGTCCATGATGCGCAGGTCGGGCGAGAGCCCGGCCGTGAAACGCTGGAAATTCTCCTGCGTGATGCCGCGCCGTGCGGCATCGGGCCACATCGCGGCGACGCAATTGTTGAAGTTGCCGGCGGCCTCGCGGATCGCGGCGGCCGTCATCAGCGGATGGCCGGAGGCGCCGTCCTCGCCGCTCCAGGGTAACGCTCCCGTTTGCGGGCCGGGCGCAGGTTGCGTGGGCGCGGGGTTCGGGCCGGAGAAGATGCCGCCGAACAGGTTGGACAGGCCGTTCTGCGCCTGGGCGTGCGCGCAGGCCGGCAGCAGCAGGGCGGCAGCAATCATCGCTGCGCCGGTCAAAAATCCCACCCGTCTTGCCGGCCCTGCCATCGTTTGCGTCATGTCCCACCCGTCGGCCTGATATCCGCCACAGGAGGCCTGGTTAGCGTTGCCAATAGCTTAACAAAGGTGAAATTTTGGTGACGGCCTTTTTCTCAACTCTGTCGGGGCGAGGCCCCACATCCGCCTTTGTTGGCGGCTGCAAACAGGCTAGCAAGATGCATTGCTCCGTTCCCATGTGCCCCCAGGTATTCGATCGATCACATGAAAATTCGCAAAGCCGTATTCCCCGTCGCCGGCCTCGGCACCCGCGTCCTGCCTGCCACCAAGGCGATGCCGAAGGAAATGCTGACCATCGTCGACAAGCCCCTGATCCAGTACGTCTATGACGAGGCGAAGGAAGCCGGCATCGAGCACTTCATCTTCGTTACCGGCCGCAACAAGAATGTGATCGAGGATCATTTCGACCGCATGTTCGAGCTGGACACGACACTGGCAGTGCGCGGCAAGAAGACCGAGCAGGAGATTCTGGCGCAGAACCAGCCGGAAGCGGGCGCCGTCAGCTTCACCCGCCAGCAGGCGCCGCTCGGCCTCGGTCACGCCGTCTGGTGCGCGCGCGACATCGTCGGCAACGAGCCGTTCGCCGTCGTGCTGCCCGATGAGCTCGTGCTCAACACGCCCGGCTGCTTGAAGCAGATGATCGAGATGGCATCCTCGCTCGGCGAGAAATCCAATCTGATCGCGGTCGAGGCGGTTCCCGACCACCTGACCCATCAATACGGCATCTGCGGCGTCGGCAAGCGCAACGGCAAGATGTTCGAGGTCGACGGCATGGTGGAGAAGCCGGCCAAGGGCACGGCGCCCTCCAATCTCTCGATCACCGGCCGCTACATCCTCCAGCCGGAGATCTTCAAGATCCTGGAAACCCAGGAGCGCGGCGCCGGCGGCGAGATCCAGCTCACCGACGCGATGATCGGGCTTGCCAAGACGCAGAAATTCTACGGCGTCGAGTTCGAGGGCGAGCGCCACGATTGCGGCTCCAAGCCCGGCTTCCTCCGCGCCAACATCGCCTACGGCATGAAGCGTCCGGAATTGCGCGACGGGCTGATCGCCGAGATGAAGAAGTATCTGGGGCAATAGCTCACCCCCTCGTCATTGCGAGGAGCGAAGCGACGAAGCAATCCAGACGGCGTCTGTGGTAAAGACTCTGGATTGTTTCGCTTCGCTCGCAATGACGAGTAGTAAGCCTCAAGCCACCAGCGACAGCTTCGACAGGCTCGCGACCACCGACCGGTTGCGCCCAGCGGCTTTCGCGGCATAAAGCGCCTTGTCGGCGGCGGCGACCAGGATCGGCCAGTCCATGCCGGCGGCGGGCACGAGGCTGGCGATTCCGCAGGAGACCGTCGAGACCGCCTGATCGTCGGACCAGCCCTGCACCTTGAAGCGGATCTTCTCGGCGACCTTGAAGGCGTCGTCGGCCGAGGTGTTAGGCAGCAGCACGGCGAATTCCTCGCCGCCATAGCGCGCCGCGCAGTCGCCGGCGCGGCTCACCGAATCTGAGATGCAGATGGCGATGCCGACCAGCACCTGGTCGCCGGCCTGGTGGCCGAACGTGTCGTTGTAGGCCTTGAAATGATCGGCATCGATCATCAGGAGCGCGAGCGGTGCCTTCTGGCGCATCGCGCGCCGCCATTCGACGTCGATGACGGTATCGAACTTGCGGCGGTTCCTCAGGCCCGTGAGCGCATCCGTCGTCGCCATCTCCTCGAGCTTTCGCTCGGCGTCGGCGCGCCGGCCGATCTCGCGCGCGAGTACGAGCGTCGATCCCAGCACGAACAGCGCGAGCAACAGCACCACGGCGCCGATGCGGAACGCCTCCCTTTGCCAGAGTGCGAACACTGCGGTCAGGGGCTTGCCGGCGACCACGAACAGCGGTCCGCCGTCGCCGCTGCGGACATAGAGCCGCGGCGTCGGATCGACCGGGCCCTGTCCGGAATAGGAGGCACCGGCCTGGAGATTGTCGGCCTTCCAGCGCCAGCGGTCGTTCAGGTTCGTGCCGATGATGTCGAGATCGAACGGCCGCCGCATCATGATGGTGCGGTCGCGCTTGAGCACGGTGATGGTGTCTTCAGGATCGAGGTTCAGCCGCTCGAACAATTCGTGAAAATAGCTGAAGCGGATCGAGCCGACGACGATGCCGAGGAAGCCGCCATCGGTGTCGCTGATGCGCCGGCTCAGCACGATGGAATAGGCGCCGCGAAACAGCATCGGGCGGCTGATGAAGAGCCCGGCGCCGGGATTGTCGCGGTGGACCGTGAAATAGTCCTCCGCGCTCCGGTTCTCGGTGAGGGGATCGAGCGTGGAGGCGTCGATGATCAGCCGGCCCTCGGCGTCGAACACCTGGATGGCGCTGAAATGCCGGGCCGTCGTCGCGTGGTCGAACAGGATCAGGTGGCGGATCGGCTTGGAGACCGTGGCGAGCTCGGGCAGCAGCATGTTGCTGGCGACCGCCTTCAGCGACAGGTCGTAGATTTCGATGTTGCGGCTGACGTCGGACTCGATGGTGGTCGCGAGGTTCTCCAGCATCTGGCGGGCCAGGGCCTCCTCGCCCCGGCGCGCGTCCAGCATCACGTTGACGCACACGGCGGAGAAGCCGATCACCGTCACGACGGACGAGATGATCAGCAGCTTCGCCGAAATCCGCCACGGCCGGCGGGCGGTGACGTCGCGCCATCCAGACAGCATCGTTCGCTCCCGACACAAGTGGATGCGCCCGAAAACTTGCGTAGTGTTTAAGGCAGGACGGCGCTGCCGCAATGAGTTAAGAATCGGTATATGGGCCGAACGGTTTTAGGCAGACCGGGCGGGACTTCGGACGAGAGGGCGCTTGTGAACGACTACGACGCGTTGCGCGACTATCTGATGCGGCAGAAGCAGGAGGAATTCGTGCTGAGCTTCGAGCAGATCGAGGAGATCATCGGCGCGGCGCTGCCGCGCGCGGCGCATCGTGCCTCCTGGTGGGACAGCCTGCGCAGCCCCGACATCCAGATGCCGCAGCGCGAAGCCTGCCTCGCCGCCGGCTTCGTCGCGACGCGCATGCCGGACGGCCAGAGCGTGCGGTTCAGAAAGCAGAAGTCGCAGAAGCGGTGAATTCGCCCCGCATGATCCTGCGCTGGCTGAGGGGGATCTTTGGCGCAGCACTGATCGGATTGGGCGTGCTATTCGCGCTCGCCTTCGAAGCCCGCTACTGGCGTTGGCGCGACTGCTTCAACGAGCTCGGCCGCTGCTACGATCCGGTCTCGCAGGATGTATATCTGGAGCAGGCGGGCATGGTCTGGGGCGGGCTTGCGGCGATGTCGCTGCTGGCGGGGATTGGTTTGGTGGCGAGTTTGCGGCGCAAGCAGAGTTAGCTCGGTGCCTTTTGCCTACTTCCCTTGCGGGAGGAAGTGGCGCGAAGCGCCGGATTAGAGCTTGCGGGCGAGCGCGATGCGAATGACCATTTTTTCGGCGCCGCGGAGACGAGCTCGACCTGCATATGTTCTTGCATCGCCCAGCCGACGATCTTGCGGCTGAAGGGTCCCATGACCGCAAAAGCTGCGCGGAGTTGGACGTTGCGTATGAATCCTAAGACACGTCCTCTCCAGTTTGAAAGTATCTCTCTTCGAGGTTAGCAAGGGACATCTTCTCGCCATCGGCTTTCGGAGCATCAAAGGCGGCGATCTCTTTCTCGAACGCCGCTTGACGTGCCAGCTCTTCCTTTTTCTTCTGGTCCTCCTCCAATATGATGATTGTCGCGCCCTTGATGAGATTGAAGGCGGAGAGGCAGGTCTCCTCGTCCAGCTCATGGATGCCGCGGCTCATGATGGAATAGAGCTTGGTGTTGCGGACCAAAAAGTCGGGCAGGTGGCCCTTGAGCAACTGAATACGCTCAACCATCCGCATATTCCGAAAGTCGTCGTCCTTCCAGTTCTCAGCGGCCTTGTATTCATCAAAGCGGTCCTGGATCAGCTTCTCGAAGATCCGTCGCATATAGACGAAGGAGCCGATCCCAACCCCGTGGGCGGCGAGGCCGATCGCCTTATGGAATTCGGAAGAGTATTTCGAGCCGAGCAGCTTCGTGTACGTCTTACCCTGGTCCTGGGCGATATCGGCGAAGGAAGGATACTGGCCGATCTTCTGCAGCAGGCCAGAGACCATGCGGCAGTGGAAGGTTGCGATATGATGCTCCTCGTCCCGCACGCACTTGAACCAGAGCGTTCCAGAGAAGTGAGGTTTTTCGCTTGTATGGCCTAACGGGCCCGTATTCGTAGGATTGTAGGAGAACGTGCTTTCTCGTCCACACCATCTGCACCAACCGTCGACCCGGTGGCTCTTACGGAAAACATTCGTGGCCGTGCCGTAGTCAATTTCGACTTCGGTATAGAGAGGCGTATTGAAAAAGAAGTCCTGTGTGCTTGTAAATTGGATAGGCATCGCTCAATCCGGGGTGAATCTATCTGCAACAAGTAAGTCAGTAAGTTCTTAGTTTGTAATTTTAGTTTGTAGCACCCGGACAGGTTTTAACGAGTGTGTTTATATGCGCCTGCGTAAGCCATTGAATTTATCGCAGAAAATAGCGCGCCTTAAACTCCAATGAAGTTTGAAAACCGCCAAACGAATCAGCACTTTGTACTGCGACGAACTGTTTGTCTGTATGAGCATTGAAGGGAAATGAGCCCCCCGTTCGTAGGTGGCGGCTAGAATCCTTATGGGGTTTGGTTATGACATCCAATAAACTTCCTTCCGGGGGGAGGGCACAGGTGCGCCCTAAGATGGGGGACCTGGAGGCGATCATCGCGCAGTCTCACGCGGCTTCCGCGTTCGGCGCCAAGGGATTTTGGCTCATCCTGATCGGGATGTGCTTGAATTGGTCTAGGAGCGTCCTCTTCGGGACGTCTTCTCTCTTCGTCCTCTACTATTACGGGCCGCAAGCCGCATCGACGATTGGCGCGATCTTTAAGCGCCTCGGGTGATTGCCAACAGCTCCTTTTGCGTGCGCACAATCAATTGTCCTGCTCAAGCGAGTGCATCGCACAGGAAGGTCCGAAGTCGGAACGGTCATCTCAAGTATTTCCGACATAGGCCAGCCGGTGTTGGAAGGGAGCCGCGTAAGGACTAGACCTCTGTGTCCAGCAACGGGGACAAGGAGATGGCGCAAGGAGCAGCTTTGGCCGTTTGTCCTACCCGCCCATCGACTCGCCAAACCAAAAGGCCCCCTCGCGAAGCCTTTTGCGTCAGCAGCCTAAGTCGATGTAGCTGGCGTCCTGGACGATGTGGGCATTGGAAGCGAAGGAGTTCGGCGCATCCAGGTTCGCCTCCGCCTAGTTGAAGCCCATGCTGGCCACGCTGACAATCACCGCAGCAACCGCAATTAACAGTCTCCCACAAGAGGAGAAGGAGAGAGAACCGTCAGCTCGCCGCTTCCAGCCGCACTTCCGTCAGCAGGCGCATCGCCGCATCGGCGTCCATCGGCTCGCCGAAGGCGAAGCCTTGCGCGTATTCGCAGCCCATCTGGTAGAGCTCGACCGCATCGGAATCGGTTTCGGCCCCCTCCGCAACCACGTCCATGCCGAGATCGTGTGCGAGCGCGATGATCGACTTCAGGATTACCGGACGGGTGCCGCGGCTGGTGGTGCGCACGAAGGACTGGTCGATCTTGATGGTGTCGAACGGGAAACGCTGGAGATAGGCGAGCGACGAGTGACCGGTGCCGAAATCGTCGAGCGACAGGCCGGTGCCGAGCTCGCGGATCCGCGTCAGCATCTGCGCCGCGTGCTCCGGATTCTCCATCACCAGCGATTCCGTCAGCTCGAGCTTGAGCGTGCCGCGCGCCACCGAGGAGCGCGACAGCACGGTGCGGATGTCGTGGATCAGGTCGTGGCGCAGCAACTGCCGCGACGAGACGTTGACAGAGGCGAAGATGGGGTCGCGCGAGCGCATCGCGCGCTGCCACACCGAGAGCTGCTTTGCGGTCTGGTCGAGCACGAACATGCCGAGGTCGACGATCAGCCCGGTCTCTTCCGCGATGGTGATGAACTCCGACGGGGCCATGCGTCCGAGCTTGGGGTGATCCCACCGCGCCAGGGCCTCGAAGCCGGCGATCGAGCGATCCTCCAGCCGCACGATCGGCTGGTACAGGATGGTGATCTCCTGCCGCTCGATGGCGCGGCGCAATTCGCTCTCCAGCGTCAGCCGATCGGTCTTCCGCGCGCGCATGGCTGGCTTGTAGACGTCGATGCGGTCGCCGCCGATGCGCTTGGAGTGATACATCGCCAACTCGGCGTCCTTGATGATCTCGTCCGTGAGCTGGGTCTGCGGATCGGACAAAGCGAGGCCGATCGAGGCCGTGAGGAATATCTCCCGGTCGTTGAAGGCGATCGGCGCGCGGATGGTCTTGCGGATGGTTTCGGCGAAGGCGGTGATGCGCGCCGGGTCCTGCTCCGAGAGCAGGATCAGGCCGAACTGGTCGCCGGCCAGCCGCGCCAGCGTGTCCTGCGGCTTCAGGATGCGGGTGAGGCGGCGGGCCAGCGTCAGCAGAATGGAGTCGCCGACCGCGATGCCGACGGAATCGTTGACCTGCTTGAAGCGGTCGAGGTCGATCACCATCAGCGTCGGCCGCAGCGTCGGCATCGACTTGGCGAAGTTCGCGACGGCACCCAGCCGGTCCATGAACAGCTTGCGGTTTGGCAGGCCGGTCAGGTTGTCATGCACGGAATCGTGCAGCAGGCGCTCTTCGGCGTTGCGCTGCTCGGTGACGTCGGTGAGGGTACCGACCACGCGCGAGACCTCGCCATCGGAGCCGACCACCGGGCGCGCCTTCAGCGCGAACCACATGAAGTGACCGTCGGGCGTGCGCAGGCGGAAATCCTGCACCAGGCGGCCACGCCGTTGATCGAGCACGCTGTCGAGCGCGGCGCGGAATCGATCCTGGTCTAGCGGATGCAGCACCTCGAGCCAGGATGCGGCCGGGCCTTCCAGCGTGCCGCGCTTGAGGCCGAGCAAGGCTTCCGTCTCGGGGCTGGTGAAGACCTTGTCGGCGGACACGTCCCAGTCCCAGATCAGATCGCCGGAGCCGGCGAGCGCGAGCGCGCGCCGTTCGATGTCGGACACGATGCCGGTGGTGGCGCCGCCGCCGGCAAAGGCATGCTGCATCACCGTGAATCCGATCAGCATCACGATCAGCACGAGGCCGCCGAGCAACGCCGGGCCGACGATGTCGTTGGTGACGGAGCCGGCGACCGTCATGCCGGCCGCGACCACCCAGACCACCAGCAGGAACCAGGTCGGGATCAGGAGCACGGCGCGGTCGAAGCCGTGGGTGGAGAGATAGACGATCAGCGCAAAGCCGGCGAAGGCGATCAGCACCAGCGAGATGCGGGCGATGCCGGAGGCGACGGCGGGATCGAACAGCGCGAGCGCGACGAGGGATCCCAGAAACGCCAGCCAGCCCACCGTGATGTGCGAATAGCGCACGTGCCAGCGGCTGAGATTGAGATAGGCGAACAAGAACACCAACAGCGTAGCGGCAAGGATCGCCTCACCCGCCGCGCGCCAGATGCGCTCGGCGTTGTTCGACATGTCGAGCACCTTGCCCCAGAAGCCGAAATCGACGCCGATATAGACCAGCACCGCCCAGGCCAGCGCCGCCGCGGCCGGGAACATGATGCTGCCCTTGACCACGAACAGGATGGTGAGGACGAGCGCCAGGAGCCCGGAGATGCCGATCACGATGCCCTGGTAGAGCGTGAAGGAGTTGACCTTGTCCTTGTAGGCTTCCGGCTCCCACAGATAGAGCTGCGGCAGCTTGTCGGTGCGCAGCTCCGCAACGAAGGTGACAACCGCGCCCGGGTCGAGCGTGATGCGGAACACGTCTGCGGTGGCGCTTTCCTGGCGTTCCGGCCGGTCGCCGATCGAGGGCGTGATGGTCGCGATGCGCGACAGGCCGAGGTCGGGCCACAGCAGCCCCGAGGAGACGATGCGGTAATGCGGCGCGACGATCAGGCGGTCGAGCTGGTCGTCGGTGTTGTTGGCGAGCGCGAACACCACCCAGTTCTGGCCGCCTTCGCGGGCACGCACCTCGATGCGGCGGACGATGCCGTCGGTGCCGGGCGCGGTCGAGACCTGGATGCGGTCGGCATCGCTGCGCTGATGCTCGAGCACGCCGGTGAGGTCGATCGCAGGCGCGTCGCTGCGGACGCTGACGGCGTCGAGCGCGCGCGCGGGATACGCGGCGACGAGAATCATGAGGCCCAGCGCGATGGGCGCGAGGCACCTGATCAGACGCAAGGTCAGTTCTCCGCGTTCGACGCAAACTCTGAGTGCAAGGCGAATCTAAAAGGCGATTTCAGACCGGACGGAAGTGCTTCGGTGCGTGGCGATAGATGCCACGAAAGCGAGGAAAATCAAAGGGTTTCCGCCTTGTCCAGTCGGCCGCTGGCCTAGGCCTCCAACACAATTTTGCCAATATGTGCGCTCGTCTCCATGCGCCGGTGGGCATCCGCCGCCTTTTCCAGCGGGAAAGTGCTGTCCATCACGGGCTTGATGCGGCCTTCGCGCAAAAGCGGCATCACTTTCGCCTCGATCGCGGCCACCATCGCCGCCTTGTCCGCATTAGTACGGGGGCGCAGAGTCGAGCCGGTATGGGTCAGGCGCTTGACCATCACCTTGGCGATGTTGACGCTGACCTTGGGGCCGTTGAGGGTCGCGATCTGGACGATGCGGCCGTCGACCGCGGCGGCATCATAGTTGCGATCGACATACTCGCCGGCGACCATGTCGAGGATCAGGTTGACGCCAACGTTGTTGGTCTCCGCCTTGACCACGGCGACGAAATCCTCGGTCTTGTAATTGATGGCGCGATCGGCGCCCAGCTTGAGGCAGGCGTCGATCTTGTCCTGCGATCCCACGGTGACGAACACCTTGGCGCCGAAGGCTTTGGCGAGCTGAATCGCCATGGTGCCGATGCCGGAGGAGCCGCCATGGATCAGCAGCGTCTCGCCGGCCTTGAGGCCGCCGCGCTCGAACACGTTGTGCCAGACCGTCATCAGGGTTTCCGGCAGCGCGCCAGCCTCCTTGATCGACAATGCCGGCGGCACGCTCATCGCCTGGGTATCCTGGGCGATGCAGTACTGCGCATAGCCGCCGCCTGCGACCAGCGACATCACCTTGTCGCCGATCTTGTGCCGCTTGGCATTGCTGCCGACCGCGACCACTTCGCCCGCAATCTCGAGCCCCGGCAGGTCGCTGGCGCCGGGCGGCGGCGGATAGGCACCGGAGCGTTGTGCCACGTCGGGCCGGTTGACGCCCGCGGCCTCGACCTTGACCAAAATCTCGTCGGGACCGGGCTGCGGCACGGCGCGTTGTTCCGGCACCAGCACCTCCGGTCCACCGGGCTTGGAGATGGCGACCACGGTCATTTGCGCGGGCAGCTTGTCCATGATGTGTCCTTGGGCAAAGGTGCGGGATGAAGCGAGGCCCTTGCTTAGCCAGCGCCATCCAAGCTGGCAACCGCCTCAGCCATGGCCCAGCGCGAACGCAGGAGGAACGAGGATGCCGATCGAAGACGACGACCGCCCGCGCAGGAAGATCACGCACGAAATCGGTCAGGATCTCTCCCTGTTGTCGGTCGAGGAACTGACCGAGCGCGTGACCTTGCTCAAGACTGAGATCGCGAGGCTCGAGGAAGCCGCCACCAGAAAGCGCGCTTCGCGCGATGCGGCGAACAGTATTTTCAAGTCGTAGGACTTGACGCTGCGTCCAGGCACGATGATCCGGGGCGCGATGATAAAGCTCGGCCGCTGGCCGACATGGCTAACAAACTCTCAAAAAATTAGCTCGTTTACGGTCGATTAAGCTTTCGGGTTTATGACTGGAACTGTCCTCGTTTGGACACCGAGTGGCTCCTGTCCACTCTGTTTGACGCCTCCCTGTTATCAACTTTCAAAGCCGCCGGTCTCCGGCGGCTCTTTTTTTTGCCCAAAGCGATTTGGGGCGGGGCGGATACCGGTTCGCGTCACGAAGACGCGCCGGACGAAAGTCTCCGCCCGGTTGCATTCCGACGAATGACCCGTGGAAACCATATCCGCGCTTGTCGCTGGACTCCGCGTCTCGCCCGCGCAATGATTTGTTCATCATAAGCCGGCGCCAAAGCCGGACAGTCAAACAGTTGCGTAAGAGGCGTTAACCATGGAACGTTTGCAGGCCGACGGCGCTCTCGTTCAACTCAGCGAGCGGTTCACCAACTCTGCGGCTTTCGGCAACCTGTTCCGTGAGGGCATGGACCTCGTCGAGGAAACCGCTGCCTATCTCGATGGCGCCGGACGGGTCGAGGCCAAGGCGCTCGACCGCGCCGTCAGCCTCACCTATGCGACCGAGAGCATGCGTCTCACCACCCGCCTGATGCAGCTCGCCTCGTGGCTGCTGCTGCACCGCGCGGTGAAGGAAGGCGAGATGACGCTGAGCCAGGCCAACCGCGAGAAGACCAAGGTCAAGCTCACCGCCGCCGATCCCGGTCCCGCCGACACCGTCGAGAAGCTCCCCGCGCAGCTCCAGGACCTGATTCATCGCTCGATGAGCCTGCAGACCCGCGTGCGCCGCCTCGACAGCACGATCCATACCCCGCCGGCTGAGCACGCCGCGATCGGCAACCCGCTGGTGCCGCACCTCAACGCGCTGAAGGCGGCGTTCGAGCGGTAAGTCACAGGTGCCGTAGGGTGGGGCAAAGGCACGCAGCGCCGTGCCCACCATCAGTCCTTCGACATCGTGACAAGAAGTGGTGGGCACGCTTCGCTTTGCCCGCCCTACAGATCTCCCCGCAAAACAAAAACGCCCCCGGCTTGCGGGGGCGTTTTCGTCTCCAGCCTTGCGGCCGGGGCTCAATCCTTTTTGAGGAAGCCCGAAAACTTCTTCTGGAAGCGCGAGACGCGGCCGCCACGGTCCATGATCTGCGCGGAGCCGCCGGTCCAGGCCGGGTGCGACTTCGGGTCGATGTCGAGGTTCAGCGTGTCGCCTTCCTTGCCCCAGGTCGAGCGGGTCAGGTACTCGGTTCCGTCGGTCATGACGACCTTAATCGTATGATAATCCGGATGAATTTCGGCTTTCATGGCAATTCCTCGGCGCTCCGGCGCCTTCTTGGGTGGCTAGCTAATGACGGATTTGGGCGGCTCTATACCTCACGAAACCTTGCAAAACAAGCCATGCCGGGCTGGCGAGCCGGGTTTGCCCCTAAGGGACATCCCGGATTTGCCACTACCCTTGCACCGGCCTATTGGGAGCGAAAGCATGCAATGGGTCGGATCTCATGAGCGCAGTGGAACGGCTGGATGACCAGATTGTCGATCGGCCTCAAATGAACGCCGCAGACACGCCGTCGATCGAGGCCGAGCTGATCGAAGAGCCCGCCAAGGGCCGCGCCAAGCTGCGGCCGCTGCTCGCGCTCGCGCCCTATGTGGCCCGCTATCGCGGCCGGGCGGCGCTGGCCTTCGTCGCGCTGACGATCGCCGCACTGACGACGCTGCTGGTGCCGATCGCGGTGCGCAGGATGATCGATTTCGGCCTGACGCCTGAGGGCATCGAGCTGATCAACAGCTATTTCTCGGTGATGCTCGCGGTGGTGGGTGTGCTCGCGCTCGCCAGCGCGGCGCGCTACTATCTCGTGATGACGATCGGCGAACGCATCGTCGCCGACCTCAGGCGCGACGTCTTCGCCCATCTGCTCTCGCTCTCGCCCGCTTTCTTCGATTCCGCCCGCAGCGGCGAGCTGATCTCGCGGCTCACCGCCGACACCACCCAGCTCAAATCGGCCGTCGGCGCCTCCGTCTCGATCGCGCTGCGCAACCTGATGATGTTCCTGGGCGCCGCGACGATGATGGTGATCACGAGCCCGAAGCTGTCGGGCTTCGTGCTGCTGGCCATTCCCTTGATCGTGCTGCCGTTGGTGGCCTTCGGGCGCTGGGTGCGGCGGCTGTCGCGCAATGCGCAGGATACGCTCGCCGAAGCCTCCGCCTATGCCGGCGAGCTGGTCGGCGCGATCCGCACCGTGCAGGCCTATACCAGCGAGCAGTTCGCCGAGAAGCGTTTCGGCGGCGAGGTCGAGCAGGCCTATGAGGCCGCGCGAACCTCGACCCAGGCCCGCGCCGTGCTCACGGCCATCATCATCTTCATCGTGTTCGCGAGCGTGGTCGCCATCCTCTGGATCGGCTCGCACGACGTGCTGAGCGGCGCCATCACGCCGGGCCGGCTCGGTCAGTTCGTGCTTTATGCCGTGTTCGCCGCGGCGGGTCTCGGCCAGCTCAGCGAGGTCTGGGGCGAGGTCTCGGCGGCATCAGGCGCGGCCGAGCGCCTGTTCGAGATCCTGCATGTGAGGCCCGAGATCAACGCGCCCGCATCGCCGCGGGCGCTGCCGGTGCCGGCGCGCGGCGAGGTCGGCTTCGATCAGGTCAGCTTCGCCTATCCGGCGCGGTCCGACGTCAAGGTGCTCGATGCCGTGTCGTTCACCGTGCGCCCCGGCGAGAAGGTCGCGATCGTCGGTCCCTCCGGCGCCGGCAAGAGCACGATCTTTCATCTTCTGCTGCGCTTCTACGATCCGCGCAGCGGGACGATCTCGCTCGACGGCGTGCCGGTCAAATCCGCCGATCCGCGCGATTTCCGCGCCCGCATCGCGCTGGTGCCGCAGGACTCGGTGGTGTTCGCCGCGACCGCCCGCGAGAACATCCGCTTCGGCCGGCCCGATGCGACCGATGCCGAGGTCGAGCGCGCCGCCGAGCTCGCGCATGCCGCCGAGTTCATCCGCCGCCTGCCGGAAGGTTTCGAGACGGCGCTCGGCGAGCGCGGCGTGACGCTTTCCGGCGGCCAGCGCCAGCGCATCGCGATCGCGCGCGCCATCCTGCGCGATGCGCCGCTGCTGCTGCTGGACGAGGCCACCTCCGCGCTCGACGCCGAAAGCGAGACGCTGGTGCAGACCGCGCTGGAAGAGCTGATGCGTCACCGCACCACGCTCGTGATCGCGCATCGCCTCGCAACCGTGCTCTCCTGCGACCGCATCCTGGTGATGGACCAGGGCAGGATCGTCGAGCAGGGCACGCATGCCGAGCTCGTCGCGGCGAACGGACTCTATGCGAGGCTCGCGCGGTTGCAGTTCGAGCGGGCGTGAGAGCGGGTCAACGCTGGAGCGAACGCCTACGGCTTCCATTCCAACTTCAGCACCGGCCGGCCGGAGGTGGGGTTCACGTCGTCGCCGGCATGGGCAAAGCCGTTGCGCTCGTAGAAGCGGATGGCGCGGGCATTGTCCCTGTTGACGAGCAGCGTGACGCCGGATGGCGACAGGCGCTTGGCCTCCTCCACCAGCAACCTTGCTGCGTCCGAGCCCCAATGGGCGGGATCGACGACGAGCTGGTCGAGATAGCCGTCGCCATCGATCGTGACGAAGCCGGTGAGGGCGCCGTTCTGTTCGGCGACCACGATGGACGCCTTCGGCACCAGATCCTTGCGCCAGCGCTCGCGCCACCACGCAAGACGCGCCGCGAAGTCGATCTGCGGATAGGCCTGCTGCCAGGTGCGATGCCAGAGCTCGATCGCAGCGGCCTCGTCCTCGGGGTGGTAGGGGCGAAGGTGGAGCGCGCTCACTACCGCTCCGTCAGCTTCAGCTCGATGCGGCGGTTGCGCTTGTAGGCTTCCTCCGTGTTGCCGGGATCGAGCGGCTGGAATTCGCCGAAGCCGGCCGCGACAAGGCGCTGGGCGGGCACGCCGAGCGAGATCAGATACTGCACGACCGAGATCGAACGCGCTGCCGACAGGTCCCAGTTGGACTTGAAGTTCGCGCCACTCACCGGACGCACGTCGGTATGGCCGTCGACGCGCAGCACCCAGGGGATCTCGCTCGGGATCTTCTTGTCGAGCTCGATCAGCGCGGTCGCCAGCGTGTCGAGCTCGGCGCGGCCCTCGGGCAGCAGCGTCGCCTGGCCGGTGTCGAAGAACACTTCGGACTGGAACACGAAGCGGTCGCCGACGATGCGGATGTCGGGCCGGTTGCCGAGAATCGCGCGCAGGCGGCCGAAGAATTCGGAGCGGTAGCGCGACAATTCCTGCACGCGCTGCGCCAGCGCGACGTTCAGGCGAGAGCCCAGATCGGCAATCCGATTTTGCGATTCCTTGTCGCGCTTCTCGCTGGCATCCAGCGCCTCTTCCAGCGCCGCCAATTGCCGGCGCAGCGCGCTGATCTGCTGGTTCAGCACCTCGATCTGCGCCAGGGCGCGCGCCGAGACCGCCTTCTCCGAGTCCAGCGCCTTGCCGAGCTCGGCCGTCTTGCCCTGCGCGTCGTTGCCGGCGGCGGCCAAGCCGTCATAGAGGCCCTTGATGCGGTCGCGCTCGGACTCCGCCGAGGCGAGGCCCGCCTTCAATTGCGAGACCTGGTCGTCGAGGGTGAGCTTGCCGAGCTTTTCCAGCGACAGGAGCTCGTTGAGCTGCGCGATCTTGGCGTTGAGCTGCTCCAGCGCCTTGTCCTTGCCGGTCACCTCCTGGGACAGGAAGAACTGCACCACGAGGAACACCGAGAGCAGGAACACGATCGACAGCACCAGCGTCGACAGCGCGTCGACGAAGCCGGGCCAGTAGTTGAGGCCGCCTTCGTTGCGGCGGGCGCGGGCAAGAGCCATTTACGTCTCCGTTTTCTCGTGTCCCGGACGCGCCGCAGCGTGCAACGCTGCCGCGCAGAGCCGGGACGCATTCCTCGTCCCTGCGACCTGCCTCGGCGCGGCGACCGCTGCGCTACGCCGCGTCGAGCAGGCGAAGCGCCTAGCTCTTTTCCGGCTGACGGGCGATTCGCTCCAGCAGGCGCCGGATCTCGCGGTTCTGCTCGCCCTGGCCGTCGGCCCATTCGCGAATCATCTGCTGCTCGGTGCGCATGTGCGAGACCAGCGCCTGGATGGCTTCGGCAAGGCTCGCCATCGCCGCGGTGGTGCCGCGGCTGCCGCTGCCTTCCTCCAGCACGGAGCGCAGCCGCTCGAAGGCGGCCTGCAGCTCGCCGCTGGCGACGCCGCCGCCTGTCGCAACGGGCGCTTCGCCGCTGCCATATTCGCGCACGGTGGTGGCGAGCCAGTCTTCGAGATCGGTGTAGAAGCGGTTCTGCGCCTGGCTCGATTGCAGGTCCAGGAAGCCGAGGACCAGCGAGCCGGCAAGGCCGAACAGCGAGCTGGAGAACGAGATGCCCATGCCGCCGAGCGGGGCTGCGAGGCCTTCCTTCAGCGTGTCGAACAGCGCGCCGGAATCGCTCCCGACCTTGAGCCCGTCGATCACCTTGCCGACCGAGCCGACCGTCTCGATCAGGCCCCAGAAGGTGCCGAGCAGGCCGAGGAAGACCAGGAGGCCGGTCATGTAGCGGGAGATGTCGCGGGCTTCGTCGAGGCGGGTCGCGATCGAATCGAGCAGGTGCCGCATGGTGGTCTGGGTGATGGTCATGCGGCCGGAGCGCTCGCCGCCGAGGATCGCGGCCATCGGGGCCAACAGCTTGGGGTGGCGGGCCGGTGCCAGTCCGGGATCGGCGATGCGGAAATTGTTGACCCAGGAAACTTCGGGATAGAGCCGGATGACCTGGCGGAAGGCCAGCACGATGCCGATGAACAGCACCGCCCCGATCAGGGCGTTGAGCCCGGGATTGGCGAAGAAGGCCTGGATGATCTGCTTGTAGAGCACCACGCCGACCAGCGTGCACAGCACCAGGAAGACCAGCATCCGCACCAGGAAAACGCTGGGCGAGGACAGCTTGGTGTACTCGATATCCATGGTGGAGCGGGAAGTGCCAGGCGGCATGGGCGGTATCATCCGTTACGTAAGCTTTGCTTGCGGTGCGCACTATGGCACAGCGCCCGCCCAAAAAAAGCGCCGGATGAGCCGATTTCGGGGACAGCTTGGGGAACCCGGACCGGAAGCGGGGCTTTGATAAGCAAGTATCTGCAGAAGCTCGCCATTCGGGGGGCGCATGAGCGTCGTTTCCGCGATCATCGGGACTGCCGAACGCGTGCCGCTGCCGGACGTCGTGATCCGTGCTGCGATCCAGCGACTGTGCTCCCGCACGGCGACGCGCCTGTCTGCGCGGGGCGCCGGCGACGATGCTGCCTTTGCCGGGCGGATGATGCTGCGCCCGATCGCAGAGGGCTCGGGGGCCGGGCTTCGCGAGGTGCCTGCGTCCTTCTTCGCCGAAGTGCTCGGCCCCAACCGCAAATTCTCCTCCTGCTTCTACAAGACCGACGCGACCACCTTGCAGGAGGCGGAGGAGGAGGCGCTGCGCCAGACCGTCGAGCACGCGGGTCTTGCCGATGGCCAGACGATTCTCGAGCTCGGCTGCGGCTGGGGCTCGCTGTCGCTCCGGATGGCCCGGCAGTTTCCGCACGCGAAGGTGACGGCGGTCTCGGCCTCGCAGGCGCAACGCGCCCATGTCGAGGGCGAGGCGCAGCGGCGCGGGCTCCTCAACCTGCGCGTCGTCACTGCCGACATGAACGTGTTCGCGCCCGAGGGCCAGTTCGACCGCATCGTCTCGGTCGAGACGTTCGAGCACATGATGAACTGGCGCAAGCTGATGACGCACCTGCGCGCATGGCTGGCACCCGAGGGGCGGCTGTTCATACACTTGGTCTCCCATCGCTCCGGCTCGCATCTGTTCGACCGGACCGATCGCGAGGACTGGATTGCGCAGTACGTCTTCACGGGCGGTTTGATGCCGAGTCACCACCTCGTCAGGCAATTCGACGACATCTTCGCCATCGAGAAGGAATGGTGCTGGAGCGGCACGCACTACCAGCACACCGCGAACGACTGGCTCGCCAATTTCGACACGCATCGCGACGCCATCGAGGCCGCCCTGCGCAGGGTCTATGGTGAGGAGACCGCACTCTGGATGCGTCGCTGGCGCTGGTTCTTCCTCGCGACATCAGGCCTGTTCGGTTACGCCGATGGAACCGAATGGGGTGTCAGCCACTATCGGATGAAGGCCGCCGAGTGATTGCGAGGTTCCGTCACAGCACGCGGCGATGGAACGAGACTCACAATCAGGTGAATCTCTGAAACCTGAATTGAATCAATGAGATATGGCGTGTGACAATGAGCCGCCCGCAACATGCGTTGCGTCGCAGCAAGTCCCTTCTATTTTAGTGCCGTCGGCCGCGCGAAGAATGGTCTAGAATAGGCCCGGGCGGAACGCGATCAGTATCAACAACATCGGGGCACCACACTTCATGTCAGGACTTCGCGCGCGATCGGCATGCGTTGCATTGATGCTCGCGGCCCTTGCGCCGCTGCTTGGTGCTTGCGACGAATCCAGCTCCGCGGTGTCCGCGGCCCAACCGGCCGTCCCTGACGTGAGCGTCGTCGTCGTCAAGCCGCAGCCACGCGCCGTCGTGCGCGAGCTGCCGGGCCGTATCGCACCGACGCGCGTCTCCGACGTGCGGCCGCGCGTCTCCGGCATCGTGGTCGCGCGTCTGTTTCGCCAGGGCAGCGAGGTGAAGGCGGGCGATCCGCTCTACCGCATCGATCCGCGTCCGTTCGAGGTCGAGGTGATGGCCAACGAGGCCGCGCTTGCCAAGGCCGAAGCGGCCTTGATGCAGGCCAGGCAGCAGGCGCATCGCATCGCCACCCTCACCAAGGATCGCGCTGCCCCGGAAGCCGAGAACGAGAAGGCGATCGCGGCCGAACGCCAGGCCCATGCCGAAGTCGAGGGCCGCAAGGCCGAGCTCGCTCGCGCAAAGCTCAACCTCGACTACGCTACGGTGCGTGCGCCGATCGACGGCGTGGTTGGTGCGGCGCTGGTCAGCGAGGGCGCGCTCGCCGTGCAGAACGAGACCAATCTCGCCACCATCCAGCAGCTCGATCCGATCTATGCCGACTTCACCCAGTCGGTGAACGAGCTCAACCAGCTCCGCCGTTCCTTCGAGACCGGCGACCTCGAGCGCATCGCCTCGGATACCGCCAAGGTACGTCTGGTGCTCGACGACAACACCATCTATTCGCTCGAAGGCAGGCTGCTGTTCTCCGACGCCAAGGTCGACGCCCACACCGGGCAGGTGACGTTGCGCGGCGAGTTCCCCAATCCCAGGCGCGAACTGCTGCCCGGCATGTATGTCCGGGTCCGCATCGACCAGGGTCTCGATTCCGACGCGATCGCGGTGCCGCAGCAGGCGGTCCAGCGCAATGGCGGTGGCGGCAGCGAGGTGTTCGTCGTCAAGGACGACAACCACATCGCCGTGCAGCCGGTGCGCACCGGGTCGGTGCAGGACGGGCTCTGGTTCGTCACCGAAGGCCTGAAGGCTGGCGACAAGGTCGTGGTCGAAGGGTTCCAGAAGTTCGCGGCCGGCGACAAGGTCAAGCCGCAATCCTGGTCGGAAGCGGATGCCACCGCGGATAACCGGCACGCCCAGCAGCTCACGCGGTAACGCGCCATGCCGAGCTTCTTCATCGACAGGCCGATCTTCGCCTGGGTGGTCGCGCTTTTCATCTGCTTGATCGGTGCGATCGCGGTGCCGCTGCTGCCGATCGCGCAGTACCCGATCATCGCGCCGCCCTCGATCTCGATCTCGACCAGCTATCCCGGCGCCTCGCCGGAAAATCTCTACAACAGCGTCACGCGGCTGATCGAGGAGGAGCTCAATGGCGCCTCCGGCATCCTCAACTTCGAATCGACCAGCGACTCGCTCGGCCAGGTCGAGATCATCGCCAACTTCCAGCCGGGCACCGATACCAACGACGCCTCGGTGGAGGTCCAGAACCGTATCAAGCGCGTCGAGGCGCGTCTGCCGCGTGCGGTGATGCAGCAGGGCATCCTGATCGAGGAGGCCTCCAGCGCCGTGCTCCAGATCATCACGCTGAGCTCGACCGACGGCACTCTCGACGAGGTCGGGCTCGGCGACTTCATGATCCGCAACGTGCTGGGCGAGATCCGCCGCATTCCCGGCGTCGGCCGCGCCACGCTGTATTCGACCGAGCGCTCGCTGCGCGTCTGGGTCGATCCAGCCAAGCTCGTCGGCTACGGGCTGACCGCCGACGACGTCAACAAGGCCATCGCGGCCCAGAACGCTCAGGTGGCGTCCGGCAGCATTGGCGCCGAGCCGTCGACGTCCGGCCAACGCACTTCCGCGCTGGTGCTGGTCAAGGGCCAGCTTTCGTCGCCGGATGAATTCGGCGCCATCATCCTGCGCGCCAACGCCGACGGCTCGACCGTGCGCCTGCGCGATGTCGCGCGGATCGAGGTCGGCGGTCTCAGCTACCAGTTCAACACGCGCCTCAACGGCAAACCGACCGCGGGTCTGTCGGTGCTGATGTCGCCGACCGGCAATGCGCTGGCGACCGCGAGCGCGGTCGAGGCGAAGATGAAGGAGCTGTCGCGCTTCTTCCCGGCCAACATCACCTATGAAATTCCCTACAACATCACGCCCGTGGTCGAGGCCTCGATCAAGAAGGTGCTGATGACGCTGGTCGAGGCCGTGGTGCTGGTGTTCGTGGTGATGTTCCTGTTCCTCCAGAACATCCGTTACACCATCATTCCGACCATCGTGGTGCCGGTGGCGCTGCTGGGCGCCTGCACGGTGCTGCTGCTCGCCGGCTATTCCATCAACATGCTCTCGATGTTCGGCATGGTGCTCGCGGTGGGCATCCTCGTCGACGACGCCATCGTCGTGGTCGAGAACGTCGAGCGCATCATGGCCGAGGAAGGGCTGCCGCCGAAGGAAGCGACGCGCAAGGCGATGTCGCAGATCACCGGCGCCATCATCGGCATCACCCTGGTGCTGATGGCGGTGTTCGTGCCGATGGCGTTCTTCCCGGGCTCGGTCGGCATCATCTACCGCCAGTTCTCCGTCACCATGGTCGCCGCGATCGGCTTCTCCGCCTTCCTGGCGCTGTCGCTGACTCCCGCACTGTGTGCGACCCTGCTCAAGCCCGTCGCCAAGGGACACGGTCATTCGAGCAATTTCGTCTTCGGCTGGTTCAACCGCATGCTGGAGTCCGCGCGATTTCGCTACGCGGGTACGGTCGGTTTTTCGCTGAAGCGCACTGGACGCCTGATGCTGGTCTATGTCGCGCTTCTGGTCGGCTTGTCCTGGGCCTTCGTCAGCCTGCCCGGCGGCTTCCTGCCCGTCGACGACCAGGGCTTCGTCACCACCGACGTGCAGACGCCGTCGGATTCGTCCTACGCCCGCACCGAGGCCGTGATCGAGAAGGTCGAAAAATACCTCGCCGCACGGCCGGGCGTCAAAGACGTCACTTTCCTCACGGGCTTCAGTTTCTCCGGCCAGGGCATGAACACCGCGCAGGCCTTCATCACGTTGAAGGACTGGTCGGAGCGTGGGCCGCAGGACTCCGCCGCCGCGATCGTCAACGACGTCAACCGCGACCTGGGGACGTCGGTTCGCGATGCCAAGATCTCGGCGCTGCAGCCGCCGCCGATCGACAATCTCGGCAACTCCTCCGGCTTCTCGTTCCGCCTCCAGGATCGCGGCCAGAAGGGCTATGCGGCCTTGATGCGCGCGGCCGACCAGCTGATTGCGGAGGCCAATGCGAGTCCCGTGCTGCAGAAGGTCTATATCGAAGGCCTGCCCGAGGCTGGTGTCGTCAATCTCATGATCGACCGTGAGAAGGCCGGCGCCTTCGGCGTCACCTTCGAGGACATCAACAACACGATCTCGACCAATCTCGGCTCGAACTACATCAACGACTTCCCGAACCGCGGCCGCATGCAGCGCGTCGTGGTGCAGGCCGACGCGCGCGACCGCATGCGGACCGAGGACATCCTCAATTACAACGTCAAGAACAGCCGCGGCCAACTGGTGCCGTTCTCATCCTTTGCCACGATAGAATGGGCACGCGGCCCGACGCAGATCGCCGGCTTCAACTATTATCCGGCGGTGCGCATCTCCGGCGAAGCTAGGCCCGGCTTCACCTCGGGCGACGCCATCGCGGAGATGGAGCGGCTTGCGGGCAAACTGCCGCGCGGCTTCGGCTATGAATGGACCGGACAATCGCTCCAGGAGAAGCTGTCGGGCTCGCAGGCGCCGTTCCTGCTCGCGCTCTCGGTGTTCGTGGTGTTCCTGTGTCTCGCCGCACTCTATGAAAGCTGGACCATTCCGCTCGCGGTGCTGCTCACCGTGCCGCTCGGCATCGTCGGCGCGGTCGTCGCCGCCATGCTGCGCGGCCTGCCCAACGACGTCTACTTCACCGTCGGCCTGATCACCATCATCGGCCTCGCCGCAAAGGACGCGATCCTGATCATCGAGTTCGCGAAGGATCTGCGCAAGGAAGGCAAGCCGCTGGTGGAAGCCACCATCGAGGCCTGCCGCCTGCGCTTCCGCCCGATCCTGATGACGGGTCTCGCCTTCATCTGCGGCGTGCTGCCGATGGCGATCGCGCATGGTGCCGGCGGCGCCAGCCAGCAGGCGTTGGGCAGCGTCGTGATGGGCGGCATGATCGCGGTGGTGATCCTGGCGCTCCTGATGGTGCCGGTGTTCTTCGTCTCGGTGCAGCGCGTGCTGGGCGGGGATCGGGAGCCGAAGGTCGCGAAGGAAGGCGAAGCCTACGGCCCGCCGGCGCAGGCGCATACCGGGCACTGACGGTTCTTTTCGTCATTCCGCGGCGCGCGCAGCGCGAACTATGATGCGCAATTGCGCATCTGAGAATCCATCGGGCCGCAATCACAGTCGATGAATGGATTCCGGGCCCGCGCCCAATGGCGCGTCCCGGAATGACGGCGGAGTGTGGAGCGCGAGCTCCCGCCTTACGCCGGCTTCCGCAAAATCTTCACCAATTCCCCGTGCACGAACTCGTTGCCGCACACCACGTGCCCGGTCACCAGCGCATCGCCGGGCGTGTCGATGTCGCTCACGGTGCCGCCGGCTTCCTTGACCATGATCTGGCCGGCGGCGATGTCCCAGGGCTGCAGGTTGCGCTCCCAATAGCCGTCGAGGCGGCCGGCGGCGACGAAGGCGAGGTCGAGTGAGGCGGCGCCGAAGCGGCGCAGGCCTGCGACGCGATCCTGAATAGCGGTCATCTCGCGGCGGAATTCCTCGTGGTCGCCGCGTCCGATATGGGGCAGGCCGCAGGCCACCACGCATTCGTTGAGCTGGCGGCGGCCCGCCACGCGCAGGCGCTGGTCGTTGAGGAAGGCACCCTTGCCGCGCTCGGCGATGTAGAGCTCGTCATTGGCGGGGTTGTAGATCACGCCGGCGATCACCGTGCCCTCGCGCGCAAGACCGATCGAGATTGCGAATTGCGGAATGCCGTGCAGGAAGTTGGTGGTGCCGTCGAGCGGATCGACGATCCAGGTGTGGCTCTTGTCGCTGCCCTCACGGTTGCCGCCCTCTTCGCCGATGAAGCCGTAGCCGGGCCGGGCCTTGGCGAGATCCTGGTAGAGCATCTCCTCCGCGCGCTTGTCGGCGAGCGAGACGAAATTCGCCGGTCCCTTCAACGAGACCTGGAGATGCTCGATCTCGCCGAGATCGCGCTTGAGGCTGCGGCCCGCGCGGCGCGCGGCTTTGACCATGACGTTGATAGTGGCTGAATACAGCATGAGCTCTGGACTTGATCGGGGGGGAAGGGCGGCAAATCCCGCCTGTTTGGGGGATTGGGTGCCCTGCGAGCGCCCCAACGTCAAGTCATTTGGTCCCGAGCCATTTCCTGGCGGCGGCCTCCGCCTTGGCCCGCTCCTCGGCCGGCAGTTCGGATAACTGCTTGTCGAGCTCGGGATCGCCCTTGCCGGCTGTTTTGGCCACCAGGTGCCATTTGAAGCCCTCGACCTTGTCGATGGATGTGCCCACGCCGTTGATCAGCACCCATGCCAGCCGGTTCTGCGCGATCGCGCTGCCCTGGCGGGACGCCTTGCGGAGCAGCGCGACGGCCGCCGGCTGGTTCTTCGGCGTGCCGGTGCCGTTGAACATCGCGATCGCATACTCGACCTCGGCATCGACATTGTCGGCGAGCGAGGCGGCCTGGAGCAGCCGCACCGCGCGTTCAGGGTCCTTCGGCACACCGGTGCCTTCCTTGTAGAAGGTCGCGAGCGCGTATTGCGCCTCCGGCAGGCCCGCATCGGCGGCCTGGCGCAGCAGCTCGGCGGACCGCTTGACGTCCTGCGGCAGGGTCTGGCCGTCGAGATAGAGCAGAGCGAGGTTATAGGCCGCCTTGGGCTCGCCGAGCTTGGCGGCGGAGGCCATCAGCCTGACCGCTTCGCCCTTGTCGACGGAGCCGCCGCGGCCCGAAATGCGCAGCATGGCGAGCGCGAACATGGCCTCGCGATCGCCGGCATCCGCGGCGCGCTTGTACCATTCGGCCGCCTTGGCGTAGTCGCGCCGGATGCCCATGGCGTTGGAATAGAGCTCGCCGAGCATGGTCATCGCCTTGGGATCGCCGGCTTGCGCGCGGGCGGTGGCGAGCTCGAACGCCGTCTTGTACTGGCCGCGCTGATAGGCGCCGAACACCAGATCGACGTTGGGATCCTCGGTCGCTGGCGCCGGGATCACGGTCGCGGCCGGCTTGGGCGAGGGCGAAGGCTTGGGCGCGGGCGAAGGTTTGGGCGAGGCCGAAGGTTTCGGCGCGGGTGCGGCCTCCTTCTTGGCGGTCGTGGGCGGCTTGGGCTTTTGCTTTTCCGCGGGTGCGCTCGGCGTTGTGGCCGGCGGGGTGATCTGGAGCTGCGCCGCCGCGGGCGCCGTGAGCAGCAGCGTGGCCAGCATGGTGATGCATGGGAGCTTCATGTCGGGCGCTAGCCGTGCTCCTGGCCCGCAGGATCCTGGCCCGCCGGCGCCGTCGCATGGGCCTTCTTGATCGCAGCATCGACTTCGATCAGCGCGGCCTTGTGCCCGCGCGGATCGGCCCAGATGAAGTCGCCGACCAGCACGAAATCGGCGCCGCTGGCGGCGAAATCGTGGGCCTCTTCCAGCGAAATGGCAAATCCCACGCAGGGCGGCTCGAACAGCTCGGCCCACCAGTCCAGCCGTTCGGCGATGGCCTGGGACGACGGCCGCTGGCCGTTCTTGTCGGGCTCGCCGAACAGCACATAGTCGGCACCCATCTCGCCTGCGCTCATGGAATCGTGGCGCGTCGCGAGGCCGCCAACGCCCGCGATGCGATCGGGCTTGAGCGACGGCGCGGCCTCTTCCAGCGCTGCAAGGCCCGTGAGGTGCGCGCCGTCCGCACCGCCGCGCGCGACGAGGTCAGGATGACCGTCGACGAGGAGCGCTGCGCCCGCCTTCTGCACCGGCGGCGCCAACGCCTTGATGCGCGAGATCATGGTGCGCTGGTCGGTCTCCTTCAGCCGCAGCAGCACGGCGGCGACGTCGGCCGAAGCGAGCAGGTCCGGCAGCTCGGCGACGAGCCTCGCAGGGTCCTCGACAATTGGCGTCGCGAGGTAGAGACGCGGCGCCGGGCGCGGCGGAGGCGGTTTGTTCGACAAGATCTAGGCTGCCTTCTGTTCCAGGCTGCTTTGCCATTCGCCCTTGGACGCCAGCCCGTTCATCCGCGCGCGATGGCTGAAGGCGCGCTGGCCGGCCGCGATGTTCTCGGCCTTGCCGGACCAGGCCTTCTGCGGCGCGGCCTGGAGCGCGCGGCCATAGGAGAAGGTCAGGCCCCAGGGCAGCGGGCCGAGCCTGTGCATGGCGTTGAGATGCGCGGTCGCCTCCTCGTCGGACTGGCCGCCGGAGAGGAAGGCGATACCGGGCACGGCCGCGGGCACGCAGGCCTTGAGCAGCCGTATCGTCTTCTCCGCGACGTCCTCGACGGAAGCCTGCTTCGGACACTTCTTGCCAGAGATCGCCATGTTCGGCTTCAGCACCATGCCTTCGAGCGCGACGCGCTGCACGCGCAACTCCTGAAACGTCTTGTTGAGCACGCGTTGCGTCACCTCATAGCAGCGATCGATGTCATGATCGCCGTCCATCAGCACTTCCGGCTCGACGATCGGCACGATCTGCGCGGCCTGGCACAGCGCGGCATAGCGCGCCAGCGCATGGGCGTTGACGCTGATGGCGGTCATCGAGGGGATGCCCCGGCCGTCAGTGCCGCTGCCGATGTCGATCACCGCGCGCCATTTGGCAAAGCGTGCGCCGCGCTCGTAATATTTCTTCAGCCGCTCGGCGAGCCTGTCGAGGCCCACGGTGACGAGTTCGCCCGGGCACATCGGCAGGGCTTGCGTGCCTTCGTCGACCTTGATGCCGGCAATCGCGCCGCTCTCCTCGATCAGCCTGACCAGCGGCGTGCCGTCCCTGGCATCCTGCCAGATCGTCTCGTCATAGAGGATCACGCCCGAGATGTACTGGCTCATGGCCTCCCTGGAGCGAAACAGCATCTCGCGATAGTCGCGGCGGTTCTCTTCCGTCGATTCCACGCCGATCGCGTCGAAGCGCTTCTTGATGGTGCCGGAGGATTCGTCGGCGGCAAGGATGCCCTTGCCGGGCGCGACCATCTCCGTCGCGATCCTGTTGAGTTCAGTCAGATTCATCGAGGTCCTCCCAAAATGATCCTGCCCTTGCCCGGGAAAATAGACCGTTCTCGGGCAATTGCCGAGTTAACGTTCGTCGCAGGGTCACGGGAGATGCCGGTCATTCCGGGGCGCGCCCCTTGGCGCGAGCCCGGAATCCATCAATCCGCAGCGTTGGTGGCACCATGGATTCCGGGCTCGCGCTCCGCGCGCCCCGGAATGACGGAAGCAGGTGCCTGCGGCCTCACGCCACCTTCGCGATCGCTACGCGACGCGGGGATCGAGCTCGCCCTTGGCGTAGCGCTTGGCCATTTCGGCAGTGGTCAGCACCTTCTTGATCTTGGAGGCCTGGCCCGCCGTATTGAACTCCTGCAGGCGCTGCTTGCACAGCTTGGTCATCGCCTCCATCGCCGGCTTCAGATATTTGCGGGGATCGAACTCTTCCGGGTGCTCCTTCAACACCTTGCGGATCTGGCCGGTCATCGCCATGCGGTTGTCGGTGTCGATGTTGATCTTGCGCACGCCGTTCTTGATGCCGCGCTGGATCTCGGCGACAGGCACGCCCCATGTCGGCTTCATCTTGCCGCCATAGGTGTTGATGATGTCCTGGAGGTCCTGCGGCACTGAGGACGAGCCGTGCATGACGAGATGCATGTTGGGCAGCTTGCGGTGGATCTCCTCGATCACGTTCATGGCGAGGATGTCGCCGTCGGGCTTGCGGGTGAATTTGTAGGCACCGTGCGAGGTGCCCATCGCGATCGCGAGCGCGTCGACCTTGGTCTCCTGCACGAACTTCACGGCTTCGTCCGGATTGGTCAGCAGCTGGTCGTGGCTGAGCTTGCCTTCGGCGCCGTGGCCGTCTTCCTTGTCGCCCATGCCGGTTTCGAGCGAGCCGAGCACCCCTAGCTCACCCTCGACCGAGATGCCGCCCAGATGGGCCATGTCGGTCACGGTCTTGGTGACGCCGACATTGTAGGCCCAGTCGCCGGGGGTCTTGCCGTCGGCCTTGAGCGAGCCGTCCATCATGACGGAGGTGAAGCCGGCCTGGATCGCGGTCATGCAGGTCGCGGGCTCGTTGCCGTGGTCCAGATGCACGCAGACCGGAATGTGCGGGTAGATTTCGGTCACCGCGTCCATCATGTGCTTGAGCATGACGTCGTTGGCGTAGGAGCGGGCGCCGCGCGAGGCCTGGATGATGACGGGCGCGTCGACCTGGTTGGCCGCGTCCATGATCGCCAGCGCCTGCTCCATGTTGTTGATGTTGAAGGCCGGTACGCCGTATTCGTTCTCCGCCGCGTGATCGAGCAGTTGACGTAACGTGATCCGAGCCATCTGTCTTTTTCTCCCGTTGGGGCCTGCAAGGCTGACTTGAAAGGCCGCTTGATTACTTGATACGCAGAACTTCGACGCCCGGCAGGGGCTTGCCTTCCATCCATTCAAGGAACGCGCCACCGGCGGTCGAGACATAGGTGAAGTCACCGGCCACGTGGGCCTGGTTGAGCGCGGCGACGGTGTCGCCGCCGCCCGCGATCGAGATCAGCTTCCTGGCCTTGGTGCGCTCGGCGGCGTGCTTGGCGGCCGCGACCGTGCCGCGGTCGAACGGCTGCATCTCGAAGGCGCCGAGCGGCCCGTTCCAGACCAGGGTCGCCGCATCGTCGATCGCGGCATGGACGCGCGCGATCGATTGCGGGCCGACGTCGAGGATCATGCCGTCGGCCGGAATCGCGTCGAGCCCATAGGCATGCGAGGGCGCGTTGGCGGCGAAATGATAGGCGACCGTGGCGTCCACCGGGAGGATGATGGCGCAGTTGGCGGCGTTCGCCTTCTCCATGATGCGCAGCGCGGTCGGCGCGAGATCCTTCTCGGCCAGCGACTTGCCGACCGCAACGCCCTGGGCGTGCAGGAAGGTGTTGGCCATGCCGCCGCCGATTACGAGCGCATCGACCTTGGTGACGAGATTTTCGAGCAGGTCGATCTTGGTCGAGACCTTTGCGCCGCCGATGATGGCGATGACCGGCTTGGTCGGCGACCCCAGCGCCTTCTCCAGCGCATCGAGCTCGGCCTGCATGGTGCGGCCGGCATAGGCCGGCAGCTTGTGGCCGAGGCCTTCGGTCGAGGCATGGGCGCGGTGCGCCGCCGAGAAGGCGTCATTGACCCAGATGTCGCCGAGCTTGGCGAGCTCCGCGACGAAGGCGGGATCGTTCTTTTCCTCTTCCTTGTGGAAGCGGGTGTTTTCCAGGCACAGGATGTCGCCGTCCTTCAAGCCGGCCACCGCCTTGGCAGCGGGCTCGCCGATGCAATCCTCGGCGAAGCCGACCGGCTTCTTCACGACCTTGGACAGCGCTTCGGCCACGGGCTTGAGCGAGTCCTTGGCATCGCGTCCCTTCGGCCGGCCGAAATGCGCGAGCAAGATGACCTTGCCGCCCTTGTCCGAGATTTCGGTGATGGTCGGCGCGACGCGCTCGAGCCGGGTCGCGTCGGTGACGCGCCCGTTCTCCATGGGCACGTTGAGGTCGACGCGCAGCAATACGCGCTTGCCCTTCACGTCGACGTCGTCGAGGGTGCGGAATTTAGCGGACATCGTTCATCATCCGTGCGTCGGAGTATCGGAATCGGAGAGAGGCAAATGGCCATGGTCGCCACTCCCTCCACCGTCTTTCGGAGACCTCACTGTGAGGCCCTGGCGAAATCCGTACGCGATCAACGCGATCAACAATATGACGCCAGGGATGCCGATCCAGTGAGGAAGCACGTTGCTTCCTCAGATCACCTTCGCCATCGCGACGGCGGTGTCCGCCATGCGGTTCGAGAAGCCCCACTCGTTGTCGTACCAGGACATCACGCGCACCAGGGTGCCGTTCTGCACCTTGGTCTGGTCCTCGTGGAAGGTCGAAGAGTGCGGATCGTGATTGAAGTCGATCGAGACGTTCGGCGCGCTGGTGTAGCCGAGGATGCCCTTGAGCTGCTGCTCGCTGGCGCGCTTCATCGCCGCGTTGATCTCCTTGGCGTCGGTGGCGCGCTTGGCGATGATCTTGAGATCGACCACCGAGACGTTCGGGGTCGGCACGCGGATCGCGACGCCGTCGAGCTTGCCCTTCAGCTCGGGCAGCACGAGGCCGATCGCCTTCGCCGCGCCGGTCGAGGTCGGGATCATCGACATCGCCGCCGCACGGCCGCGATAGAGATCCTTGTGCATGGTGTCGAGCGTCGGCTGGTCGCCGGTATAGGCGTGGATCGTGGTCATGAAGCCGGTCTCGATGCCGACGAGATCGTTCAGCACCTTGGCCACCGGCGCCAGGCAGTTGGTGGTGCAGGAGCCGTTGGAGACGACCATGTGGTCCTTGGTCAGGGTGTCGTGGTTGACGCCGTAGACGATGGTGGCGTCGGCGCCGTCGGCGGGCGCGGAGACCAGCACGCGCTTGGCGCCGGCGGTCAGATGGGCGGAGGCCTTGTCCTTCGAGGTGAAGATGCCGGTGCATTCCAGCGCGATGTCGACGCCGAGATCCTTCCACGGCAGCTTCGAGGGATCGCGCTCGGCGGTCACCTTGATCTTGCCGTTGCCGAGGCTGATGGAGTCGCCATCGACGGTGACGGTGCCGGGGAAGCGGCCATGGACGGAATCGAAACGAAGCAGATGGGCGTTGGTCTCGACCGGGCCGAGATCGTTGATACCGACGACCTCGATGTCCTTGCGGCCTGACTCCGCGATAGCCCGCAGGACGTTGCGGCCGATGCGGCCAAAACCGTTGATTCCGACGCGGACTGCCATGTTTCGTCTCCTTCAATGACCGTTGTCATCCCGCACAACGCGCGGATAGCGCGCCTGCGAGGGTTTTTTAGGGGCGGACGCCCGGTTCGGCCGGGCGGTGCTTGATCATATGGGAGATTAGGTAGTCCTTTTTTGCGGCAAGCTCAACTCTCAGGAAACGCGCTTCAGGACAGCGTTAACCGCAGCCTCGGCGGTAATGCCGAAATGCTTGTAGAGCTCCTTGGCAGGTCCGCTTTCGCCGAAGGAATGCATGCCGATGAATTCCCCATCCTGGCCGATCACGGCGTCCCAGCCCCAGCGTACGGCGGCCTCGATCGCAATCTTCACCGGCGCGTTGCCGATGATGGCGGCGCGCTTGGCCTCTGGTTGCGCTAACAACAGTTCGAGCGAGGGAACGGAGACAACGCGCGCCGCGACGCCGCGTTCCGCGAGCTGCTTCTGGGCGGCGACCGCGATCTCGACTTCCGAGCCGGAGGCGAACAGCGTCGCCTTGGCTTCGCCCTGGGCTGCGACCAGTTCATAGGCCCCAGTCGCGCAGGGATTGTCGTTCGGCGCGGTGGTCCGCAGCTGCGGCAGGTTCTGCCGCGTCAGCGCCAGCACCGTCGGGCCGTCGATGCGGTTGAGCGCGAGCTCCCAGCATTCGGCGACCTCGATGGAATCGCAGGGACGGAAAACGCGCATGTTCGGGATGGCGCGAAGCGCGGCGAGATGCTCGACCGGCTGATGGGTCGGACCGTCTTCGCCGAGGCCGATGGAATCATGCGTCATCACGTAGACGACGCCCGCGCCCATCAGCGCCGCGAGGCGCATCGCGGGACGTGCGTAGTCGGTGAACACCAGGAAGGTCGCGCCGTTCGGCGCAAAGCCGCCGTGCAGGAAGATGCCGTTCATCGCGGCGGCCATGCCGTGCTCGCGGATGCCGTAATGGATGAAGCGGCCCTTCGGCGTCTTGGCCGAGAAGGCGGTCGCCGACTTCGCCTTGTTGTTGTTGGAGCCGGTGAGGTCGGCGGAGCCGGCCAAAAATTCCATCGGCATCGCCGCGGCGATCGCCTCGATCGCCGCTTCCGACGATTTGCGCGTTGCGGCCGTCAGCGGCTTCTCGAGCAGCTCCTTCTTGTGCGCCTTCAGCGCCTTCGCCAGCGAAGCCGGACGCTCATGGCGCAGGCGCCGCTCGAACTCGGCGCGCTTGCGGCTGCCGAGCTCTCCGAGTCGTGCTTCCCATTCCTGACGCGCCGCGGCGCCGCGGCTGCCGGCAGCACGCCACGCCTTCAGCACGTCGTCGGGCACCGAGAACGGCTCGAGCGAGATGCCGAGATTTTCCTTGGCGGCCTTGAGCTCGTCGGCGCCGAGCGCCTCGCCATGCACCTTCGAGGTGCCTTGCTTGTGCGGCGCGCCGAAGCCGATGGTGGTGCGGCAGGCGATCAGCGTCGGCTTGCTGGATTTCTGCGCGCGCGCGATGGCGGCGGCGATGGCGGCCTGGTCGTGGCCGTCGATCTTCTCGGCGGCCCAGCCCGCCGACTTGAAGCGCTTCACCTGGTCGACGGAATCGGAGATCGAGGTCGGGCCGTCGATCGAGATGCCGTTGTCGTCATAGAGCACGATCAGCTTGTTGAGCTTCCAGTGCCCGGCCATCGCGATCGCTTCCTGCGACACGCCCTCCATCAGGTCGCCATCGGAGGCGAGCACATAGGTGTGGTGATCGACGATCTTCTTGCCGAACTCGGCCGCCAGCATCTTCTCGGCGAGCGCCATGCCGACCGCGGTCGAGATGCCCTGTCCGAGCGGCCCCGTGGTGGTCTCGATGCCCTTGGTGCGGAAGTTCTCGGGGTGGCCGGGGGTGAGCGAGTCGACCTGGCGGAACTGCTTGATCTGGTCCAGCGTCATCTCGGCATTGCCGGTGAGATACAGCAGCGAATAGAGCAGCATCGAGCCGTGGCCGGCCGAGAGCACGAAGCGGTCGCGGTCCGGCCAGGCGGGCGCGGCGGCATCGAATTTCAGGAACTGGGTGAAGAGCACCGTGGCGATGTCGGCAGCGCCCATCGGCAGGCCGGGATGGCCCGACTTGGCCTTCTCGACGGCGTCCATCGAAAGGCCGCGGATCGCGTTGGCCATACGGGAGTGATCGACCTGCGTCATGTCTGAAATCCGTCTGAAACGAGGCGCTTGGAGGCGAGGTACGCCCGCGCGGGAGGAGCCTGGCGGCCACTGAAAGTCGGGGCTGGGATAGCACCTCGGTTCCGGGAGTCCAAGGCGGTCAAACGCCGGTTCGGCCGTAAAAGTTGCCGTGCGGAGATCGGTTTTCCCCCGGGATCGTGCCGGATGGAATCCGACGATTCGCAGCCGCATCCCGATTGATCGGTGCATAGTTTTGCGGCGGCGTTGCGCTGGGCTAGCTTGCCACGTAAATTTCTGCTTCTAACCGCTTGCCGAACCGAGTCTTTTGCCGGACGGCAAGCTCCAGGGAAAGGCCACTGGGCAAAGGCCGCCAGGTTCCGCCGCTGACTGCATGAACGATCGCGTGTCCAACAGTTCCGCCATGACGGAATCATCCGCCGTCGAGATCGAGATTGCGACCCGCAGGCTCACGGCGGCGCTCGACGCGCTCGAAAGCGCGGTGGAGCGGCGGCGCGATGCCGATCGCGACGAGAACGAGCTCGCGGCGCGGATTCAGGCGCTCGGCGCCGATCGGTCGCGGCTCGCCGACGAACTCGACGGCGCGCTGGTGAAGGCCCGCAAGCTCGAGCGCACCAATCGCGAGATCTCCGACCGGCTGGATTCCGCAATCGTCACGATACGCTCGGTGCTCGATACCGGAGAGGACGGATGAGCCACATCAACGTCACCATCAATGGCCGGCAATATCGCATGGCCTGCGAGGAGGGCCAGGAGGTGCGGCTGCTCAAGCTCGCCGAAACCCTGGAAACCCGCATCCAGTCCTTGCGCGGAAAGTTCGGCGAGATCGGCGATGCGCGCCTCACGGTAATGGCGGCGCTCACCGTGTGCGATGAACTGATCGACACCAGCAACCGCGTCCGCACGCTGGAGCAGGAGCTGACCGAGCTCAGGGACTTCCGCAACGCCGCCGTTGAGCGCGCCCGGATGACGCAGACCGCGGTGGTGAACGCACTCAACGCCGCGGCCGAACGCATCGAGAAGTCGACCCAGGTGCTGAACCGCACCGTCGGCAACGGGATTGCGATCGGGTAGGAATGCTGCCGTTAGGCTTGCGCAAGCGCCTCGTCCTTCGAGACGCCCGCTTTGCGCGGGCTCCTCAGGATGAGGCTGACCGGCGGCTTTGCCTGTAGAAGTGGCTGCTAAGCACTCAGTCCTCATCCTGAGGGCCCGCCGCAGGCGGGCGTCTCGAAGGATGGCCGCGAGCGTATTCGCGCCACTGGCGATTCGTCAGTATCGTTGTTACATTGCCTGGGCGAGGCTGCGACGTGCGTCAGGAGCCATATATCCCCGGGGCCTTATCGATCCTTTAGGGAACTGTCCCTGGCCGGGCCCGTGGGCCCGGACATATGGTGCCCACCTACTTTCGTAGGGAACTCCGGGATCGAGTGCTTCAACGGCGTACGCGGCTTCGCACTTTTGTTTGCTTGGTTGTGCCTGTCGAAACGACTGCGGCCAATTCAGTAGGTGTCATTCCCCGCGAAAGCGGGGAATCCAGTACGCCGCGGCCTTTGTGTGAATCACCACCGCCTCTGGAATACTGGATCACCCGCATTCGCGGGTGATGACGTGGGGACCGAAGCATGCCCAACTCCAAAGCCGAGCTTCGTGCCAAAGCCCTCGCCAGGCGCGACGCGCTGAGCGACAAGAAACGCGCTGCCGCCGCTGCCAAGCTCGCCAAGCGCGGGCTGCCGTTCGAGCTCATGCCCGGCAGCATCGTCTCCGGCTACTCGCCGATCCGCAGCGAGATCGATCCGCTGCCGCTGATGAAGCGGCTCGCCGAGCAGGGCGCAAAGCTGGCGCTGCCTTGCGTCACCGCGCGCGGCCAGTCGCTGGTCTTCCGCATCTTCCATCCGAGCGACCGCTTGATGCTCGGCCCGCTCGGCATTCCCGAGCCGTCGCCGGCGGCCGCCGAAGTGATCCCGGACATCATGCTGACGCCGCTGGCCGCCTTCGATCGTCTCGGCCATCGCATCGGCTATGGTGCGGGGCATTACGATTTCACCTTCGCGCATCTGCGCAAGACCAAGAATATCCTCGGCATCGGGCTTGCTTTTGCAGCGCAAGAGATCGAGGCCGTTCCGGCACTAGCCCACGACGTGGCGCTGGATTATGTGCTAACGGAATCGGACGTGTTCGATTTCCGGAGTTCTGAAGTTGCGCATTCTCTTCGTGGGTGACGTCGTCGGCCGTAGCGGGCGCACGGCAATCGCCGAATATCTGCCCGGCATGGTCAAGGATTGGTCCCTCGATCTCGTCGTCGTCAACGGCGAGAATTCCGCCGGCGGGTTCGGCATCACCGAAGCGATCTATCAGGAATTCCTCGACGCCGGCGCCGACGCGGTGACGCTCGGCAATCATTCCTGGGACCAGCGCGAGGCCCTCGTCTTCATCGAGCGCGCCGAGCGCCTGGTGCGTCCCGCGAACTATCCGCGCGGCACGCCCGGCCGCGGCGCCGCTCTGGTCGAGACCAAGAACGGCAGGCACGCCCTCGTCGTCAACGCCCTGGGCCGCGTCTTCATGACCCCGTTCGACGATCCCTTTGCAGCGCTCGAGCGCGAGCTCGGCGCCTGTCCGCTCGGCGTTGCCGCCGACGCCATCGTCGTCGATTTTCATTGCGAGGCGAGCAGCGAGAAGCAGGGTATCGGCTTCTTCTGCGACGGCCGCGCCAGCCTCGTCGTCGGCACGCACACCCATGTGCCGACCGCCGACCACCAGATCCTCGCAGGCGGCACCGCCTACATGACCGATGCCGGCATGACCGGCGATTACGATTCCATCATCGGCATGCAGAAGGAAGAGCCACTGCGCCGGTTCACGTCCGGCATTCCGTCAGCCCGCTTCGAGCCGGCCGCGGGCGCGGCAACGCTCAGCGGCGTCGCGGTAGAGACGGACGATGCGACGGGGCTCGCGCTGAAGATTGCGCCGGTGCGCATGGGTGGAAGGCTGGAGCCGGCGACGCCGAAATTCTGGTTGAGCTGAAACGCGAAGCCAAATCACCCGGTGTCGTCCCGGCGAAAGCCGGGACCCATACCGCCTGATCTATCGATAGCGTGCGGTGCCCGTACCGAAACGGGTGGTGCGGCGCTCGATCCGCAGCCATCGTAGATGTGCCAAAGTGATGGTGCACCTTGCGCGAGTGGAAGTGCTGCGCTTGAATGCTACCATTTCGAGCAGGCGATGGCGCACTCGGGGCCAGAGGACGGAAATCTACATGGCAGAGAAGTCGGTGGTAGATGCAATAGTCGCATCCCCCTCTGAGAGCTTAACGGTGGAGATCAAGACTTGGATCGATCCGACGCAGCCAGCAGGCATTGCAAAAATCGCTAAGGGAGCGATGGCTCTCCGCAATCGCAATGGGGGCTTTTTTGTTATCGGCTTCGACGACAAGACCTTGATGCCAGATGCAGCTAAGCGACCGGCGAACGCCGACGCGATTTTCCATGTAGATGTCATCCAGGGGATCATCTCAAAATACGCCTCTGAGCCATTTGAGATTGCTGTAACTTGGAGCGAACGCGACGGGGTATTGTACCCAGTGATATCAGTGCCATCTGGCGTCAAAGTGCCTGTCGCAGCTAAACGCGAGCTCAAAGACGGTTCGCAAACTCTGATAAGAAACAATGCCGTCTATTTCCGGTCTCTTTCGTCGAACGGCACTGTCAGCACCTCTGAGGCGCTAGCACGCGATTGGGCAGAAATAGTTGAGATTTGCTTTGATAATCGAGAGGCGGACGTAGGGCGGTTCATTCGCCGCCATTTGCCCGGGCTTGATTTAAGTTCATTGTTGAAGCTTTCGACGAGCCAGTCACAGGCGCCAACGCTCTGCGATAGAGCATTGGGCGTCATAGATGCTGGTGAGAGCCGATACAAAGAGCGCATCGACAATCGGAAGCTTTCTGCCGAGCAGAAGCCACTCGTCGGGCGCGCCTTTTGGAGTGTTGCCCTCGTCGTTGACCCACCCCGGCAAAACGCTATCGCCAATCAGGAGTTGCTAGATCGCTTGGCAGTCAGCAATCCTCGATATACTGGGTGGCCTGTCTGGATGGACGCTAGAACGATGTCCGACGCAGAAAATCGCACGAAAGTGCGAGAGGGCGCATTCGAATACCTCGTTGTGTCCGCATCACCGGAGTTCTCGGATCACATCGATTTTTCCCGTCTTGATCCTAAAGGTGAGTTCTTTCTCCACAGGCTTCTTCAAGATGACGGTGTACCTGCTCGAATTCGGCCCGGTCACGTGCTCGATCCGACGCTAATGATCTTGCGAGTGGCAGAGGCAATGGCGGTCGGCATTGCGCTGTCCAGAGCTTTGGGCTGCGAGCCGGAGAAAACGACTCTTGGTTTTGCCTTCCGGTGGCACCAGCTATCAGGAAGATCGCTGACCAATTGGGCGAACCAACAATACATCTTGCGGGATGGCGGCAAAGCGCATGATGATATCGTCGAAACGTGCGTTCAATTGCCACTTGAGACACCGCTTTCAGCTCTTCCCCAATTTGTCGACGACGCGACCAAGCGACTGTTTGCTGCTTTTGATGGCGCAACTGTGCCCATCATTACCACCGAGAGCTTGGTCAAAAAGCTTCTTGAGCGCCGCTTGTAGAGTGAGACTGTCAAGTGACCGCGCCCCGCGCCGCGACGGGCCAAAGTGCCTCCACGCGGGCATCCGGCGTGTTGAAGCCGCGCACGCCGACATACCAGTCGTAGAGATTGACGGTCGGGTCGCAATGGCCGGGGATCAGCGTCACCCTGTCGCCGATCGTCAGCCGTGACGACGCGCTGCCATAGTCGAGCAGGCCGTGCTCGTCGGAGGGCCGGTGATAGCGCAAATCGGGCCGGCCGAGCACGACCGGAAATCCGCTGTCGTTCGACAGGGCCTTGTGGCCGGCATCGATGACCACGCGTTCGCCTGCGCCGGTGCTCATCACGGTCGCGATCACGAACAGCGCATGCTCGAACGGATTGGCGTTGCGCGCGCCATCGGCGACGTTTTTGGCGTAGTCGGCGTCCATGAAGATATAGGAGCCCGCCTGCAATTCGTTCCAGATGCTGCTCGCGCCTTCGAGCTCGAACGTCCCGGTGCCCGCACCGCCAACGGTACGGCATTGAAAGCCTGCTTCCTCGAGGACGCGCAGTGTCTCCGCGGTGGCGTTCGCGGCAGCGGCGATGGCCGCGTGCCGCTCCTCCGGCGTGCGCAAATGCTGGGCGGCGCCGTGATAGGCCTGCAAGCCGCCGAACGACAGGAAGCGCGAGCCCGCCACCTGCCGCGCCAGGGTGGCTGCCGCCGGCCCCGGCCTGACGCCGCAGCGACCGGCACCGACGTCGATTTCGACCAGGACTTCGATGTGCGATCCCGCCCGCTCCGCGGCGTGCGCCAGTTGCTCGACAACGATTGCATCGTCGACGCACACGCTGATGCGGGCATGGCGCGCCAGCGCGGCGAGCCGTTCCAGCTTCCGCACGCCTACCACCTCGTTACTGACGAGCACGTCGCTCACGCCGCCCGCCACCAGGACCTCGGCCTCGGCGACCTTCTGGCAGCACATGCCGACCGCGCCGCGCGCGATCTGCTTGGCCGCAATGATCGGTGATTTGTGGGTCTTTGCGTGCGGACGCAAGCGAACGCCGAGCTTGCCGACCTGTGCCGCCATCGTGTCGAGATTGCGCTCGAAGGCGTCGAGGTCGATGATCAGCGCCGGTGTATCGATCTCGGAAAACGGCGCGCCGATTTGGGCGGGTGGACAGGACATCGAAAACCATCTGATTGTGTTCGGGTTCGCGCCCCGAATGCGCGGCGGCATGTCTAGGGCAACATCGGCCGCCGCACCAGTGCAGGCGGCTTTTGGTGCTCGGCAGGCGGCGGGGGAGAACCGCACGCCTCTCACAATTTCGGAATAATGGCAATCTACCCCTGTTTTGCCCGACAAATCAAACCGCTTCGCTGACGTCCCAATGCGAGTCGTTGGCGCCATCGCAAGCCGTTGATTCCATTGACCCCGCCTACTGTGCATGGGGTTGTTTTCGAACTTTTTGTTTTGGCGAGGCCGGAGCGCGGTCGCGCAACGGCCGTCAGCCCTGCCGAAAGCCCATCCGGAAGGCGCCCCAATGCTTGCCGCGGATGACGATCGGCGAGGACAGATCCTTCATCAGCACGAACTGCCCGCCGCCCATGTCGCGGCGGTAGGTCTGCAGCAGGAACGGCTTCGTGCTGCCTGCGACCTTCTTCACCGTGCGGTCGGTGAACAGGCGGCGGTTGCGGCAATTGGCGTTGTTCCAGACCGGGTCCTTGCCCTGCGGCAGGCGGTAGTTCGGATTGTGGGTCGGCAGATAGCCGCTCCTTGCCCAGGCGACGCAGTAGACGATGCGCGGATCCGATTTCTGGATCGGGTCCTGGATCGCGGGCAGCACGCGATCGGTGAAGTCGACGTAGTTGGTGAGGTACTGCCGTGGATCGGTGCCGGGGATCTCCCGGTAGGTCTCGTCCATGAGCTGGTCGAGCGTGATCTCGCCGCGCTCGATCGCAGCCTCGAACTCGGCGGAGATGCGTTTGGCGGTCTCGACCACCACGCGGATCAGCGGCGTGTCCGACGTCTCCACGTCGCTGTCGGCGATCAGCGCGATCAGGCCTTCGGAGGCGTCGAGCAGCTTCGCCACGCGCTCGTCGGCGTTCTTGAGATCGCGCGAGGACAGGTCGACGCCCTTGGCGAGCTCGTTGAGCTCGCTGATGACGGTGTCGCAATGCCCGAGGTTGGAGGTCGCCGCGCGCGTGACGCTGCCGATCTCCGCTTCCACGGAGGCAAAGCCCTGCTGGACGCGCGAGATGATGCCGGAGATCGCTTGCGCGCCTTCGCCGGCGGTCTTGGCACGCTGCGAAGCGTCGCTGCTCTCGCCGATCAGGCCTTCGATCTGGCCGTCGAGATCGCGCACGGTGTCGGAGATCTGGTGCGTGGCCTGGCGGGTGGCTTCCGCGAGGTTCTTGACCTCGCTCGCGACCACCGCGAAGCCGCGGCCGGCGTTGCCGGCGCGCGCCGCTTCGATGGTTGCGTTCAGCGCCAGCAGGTTGGTCTGCTTCGCGATCGCCTCGATCGAGCCGGATACCTTTGCCACCTGCGCCAGTGCCGAGCCGACGGCACTGAGGCGCGCCTCGATCCGCTCCACGGCCGCGACCAGCTCGGAGATGTGGCTGACCGCGGTATCGACCGCGCCGCGCGATTGCACGATCTCGCCGACCGCCGCGGACGTCGTCGTTTGCACGGCCTGCGACGCGTTGGCGATGTCGTGGTTGGCCGACACCATGGTCTCGGCCGTCTTCTGCAGGTGGTGGAAGCGTTCCGACTGGCTCGCGACGCGGTTTGCGACCTCCTGGACGTTGCCGGCGATGTCGGCGAGTTCCACGCCGAGGCCGCCGATGCGGTCGGCGAGCTGGTCGATCAGCCGTTCGGCGAGGGTGCGGTTGGAGCCGGTGTCCATGACGGCAAGTTGTACGACGGACATGTTCGATGAGTCCTCCAGTCAGAGCCGTTCACCGGCTCGGTGGCATTCCCATTCCAGATTCGACCTTAGAGGATGATTCGCCCCTGCCGTCTTGCCTGAGCGTGCACTACAGCTTGTAGGCCGTGCGAAATCCGCCCCAGTGCCGGCCCTGCGCGCGGATCGGCACGTCGATCTCGCGCATCATCACGGTGTTGCCGTTGCCCATGTCCCGCGCATAGCTCTGGACCAGGTACGAGCGCAGGTTGCGCGCGGCAGCCAACCCCGCCGGATCGTTGAACATCCGCCGATTGCGGCTGTTGGCCGTGTTCCAGGCGACGTCGCCGGGCCGCTGCGGATGCGAATAGATCTTGTTGTGCACCGGCAGGAAGCCGTTGCGGTCGACCATGGCGCAGAACGCCATCCGCGGTTCCCTCGCCAGAAACGCCTCCTGGAACGGCGGCAGGGCGCGGTCGGCCCAGTCGAGATATTTCGTGCGGTATTGCTGCGGATTGGTGCCGGCAATCTCCACGTAGTCCGTGTCGAACAGGTCCTCCAGCTTGACTTCGCCGCGCGCAACCGCCTGCTCGAATATCTTCGTCAGCGCATTGCCCGCCTCCATGGCGCGGGTGACCAGCTCCGTGCTCTCCTCATGGATCGACCAGAGCTTGTCCTCGATCTTCTCGTTGAGCGCGGCGCTGGGACCCGCGAATTGCGCGCGGGCGCCGGCCTTGGATTGCTCGACCACGCGAAGGCGGCAGGCGCCGATGTCTTCGAGGGTGCCTTCGATCATCGCTTGCGGCGCGAGCCGGCTCGCGTCCGTGCCGCCGATCAGCACGCCGTCCATCGCGACTTCATAGACCGGCATCACGCCGCGCGCGGTCTCGAACTTGAGGTGGCAGGGCAGCCGCTCGGTCTTGCGGCGGTCGGCGTGCTCGCTCTGGCGGAGCAGCACGGCGCAACGCGATTTCAGCTTCTGCGCAAAAGTGGTGACGGCCTTGCCGGCACTGGCGACGTTCGCGCCATGGGTCTCGGCCGCCTTGGTCGCGGCATCGATCTCGGCCGCGCTCTCGCCCACCGACACGATGAACTCCGACGCGCTGGCGGCGTTGCCCGAGACTTCGCTGGTGGTCGCGTTCTGCTCGGCGACGGCGCCGTTGACGGTCTCGAACACCGGGCGGATCGCCTCGATCGCCTGCGAGATGCGATGCACCGCGTCCGCGGAGCCGGCGGCATCGCGCTGGAGCGCGTCGATCTTCCGGGTGATCTCCTCGGTCGCTCCTTGCGTCTGCACCGCGAGGGCCTTGACCTCGGTGGCGACGACCGCAAATCCCTTACCCGCAGCGCCCGCGCGCGCGGCTTCGATGGTCGAGTTGAGCGCGAGCAGCGTCGTCTGCCGTGCGATCTGTGCGATCAGATTGACGACGTTGCCGATGGCGGCGGAGGACTCGCGCAAGCGATCGACATTGGCGCGGGCTTCCTGCGCCGCGGCGCTGGCCTCGTCGGCGAGCTTGCCGGCATTGCGGACCTGCGCACCGATCCCCTGGGCGGACTGGGTGAACTTGTCGGCGGCATGGGCGAAGGTGGAGGCGGTCGACTGCGCCGCGTTGGTCCGGCCGGTCAGGGCATCGGTGCGGTCGCGAATGGCGGCAAGCGTCGCGGCGGTGGCCTCGGCGCCGCCGGCCACCGAATTGGCGGCGCGCTCGAGCTGGCGGATCATGGCGCCGAGCTCGAGTTCCAGCAATTCCAGGATCTCCCGGGCCGAATCACCCTCGGCGGCCGCGGCCGGCTCGGAGTGGGCCGCCGGCTGCGGAGCCTCCGGGGCTGTCGCAGGCTCAGCCTGGTCCGGCAGACGCTTCCGAAATAATCCGAACGCCATCGGGTCTCTCTTGCGGGGGGACGGTCGGGCGCTATTTTCGCAGGCCGGAATGAAGTCATGGTTAACGATGCCTGACATCTAGGCAGGAACCATTACGGCAGCTACCTTCGCGGTACGACCCCAAGGCACCGGAGCCCTTTGATTCCGGTGGGTTGGCGGCCTATAAGGCCGCGCTTCCCACCCCCATCGGTGAACGACCCCAAAAGACCATTCAAGAGACCACGCATGGCCGGACATTCCCAATTCAAGAACATCATGCACCGCAAGGGGCGGCAGGATGCCCAGAAGTCGAAGCTGTTCGGCAAGCTGGCGCGGGAAATCACCGTCGCGGCCAAGCTCGGCACGCCCGACCCCGCCATGAACCCGCGCCTGCGCGCCGCCGTGATCGCCGCGCGCCAGGAGAACATGCCGAAGGACAACATCGAGCGCGCCATCAAGAAGGCGCTCGGCAGCGAGGGCGAGAACTATGACGAGATCCGCTATGAGGGCTACGGCCCCGGCGGCGTCGCCGTCATCGTCGAAGCGCTGACCGACAACCGCAACCGCGCCGCGTCCGACATCCGCTCCTTCTTCACCAAGTCCGGCGGCAATCTCGGCGAAACCGGCTCGGTCTCCTTCATGTTCGACCGCACCGGCGTCATCGAATATGACCGCAGCGTCGCCTCGGACGATGCGATGCTGGACGCCGCGATCGAGGCCGGCGCCGACGACGTGGTCTCGGGCGAGAGCGGCCACGAGATCTACGCCTCGACCGAAGGCTACCGCGACGTCGCCAAGGCGCTGGAAGCCAGGTTCGGCGAGCCGCGCAAGGCCGCGCTGATCTGGAAGCCGCAGAACACGGTCGCCGTCGATGACGAGACCGGCGAGAAGCTGCTCAAGCTGATGGACCTGCTCAACGAGCACGACGACGTCCAGCAGGTCTACGCCAATTTCGAGATATCGGACGCGCTGGTCGCAAAGATGGGCGGGTAGGGCCGTCTGTCAGCCTTATCCATCGCTGTCATCGCCCGCGAAGGCGGGCGATCCAGTATTCCAGAGACGCCAGAGGGATACGGATAGGACGCGGCGTACTGGATACCCCGCCTTCGCGGGGTATGACGACCGAAAGCGAGGTGGGCGTCGGCCGCCCCTCAATGTGCTCCCTTTCCCCTGTTACTTCCGTTCTGTTTCTGTTTCCCCCGCGACAGCCAGCCGCTATCACTGGCCCATGACCGCGCTCCCGATTCGTGGCCCCGTTCGCATCATCGGCATCGACCCCGGCCTGCGCCGCACCGGCTGGGGCGTGATCGAGGCCGAGGGCAACCGGCTGATCTACGTCGCCTGCGGTTCGGTGGAGCCGCCGGACGATTTGCCGCTGGCGAGCCGCCTGCTCGCGATCCATGAGGGGCTCGCGGCCGTTCTCTCCAACCACCAGCCGGTGGAAGCGGCGGTCGAGCAGACCTTCGTCAACAAGGACGGCGTTGCGACGCTGAAGCTCGGCCAGGCCCGCGGCGTCGCCATGCTGGCGCCCGCGATGTTCGGCATCTCTGTCGCCGAGTACGCGCCGAACCAGGTCAAGAAGACCGTGGTCGGCGCCGGCCACGCCGACAAGCAACAGATCGCCATGATGCTGAAGATATTGCTGCCCAAGGCCGAGCCGCCGTCCGCGGATGCGGCCGACGCGCTCGCCATCGCCATCACCCATGCCCATCACCGCCAGAGCACGGCGCTGCGGCTGAAGGTGGCGGGTCTATGATCGGCAAGCTCAAGGGCCTGATCGATTCCTACGGCGAGGACTACGTGGTCCTCGATGTCGGTGGTGTCGGCTATCAGGTGCACTGTTCGGCACGTACGCTACAGCATCTGCCGTCGCCCGGCGAGGCCGCCGTGCTCTCCATCGAGACCTATGTTCGCGAGGACCAGATCAAGCTGTTCGGCTTCCGCACCGACCAGGAGCGCGAATGGTTTCGCCTGCTCCAGACCGTGCAGGGTGTCGGCGCCAAGGTCGCGCTCGCCGTGCTCGGCACGCTGTCGCCGGCCGATCTCGCCAATGCCATTGCGCTGCGCGACAAGGCCGCGGTGGCGCGTACCCCCGGCGTCGGCCCCAAGGTCGCCGAGCGCATCGTCACCGAGCTCAAGGACAAGGCGCCGGCCTTCGCCAATGTCGACCCGGCCGTCGTGCATCTCGCCGGCGCCGTCGACGACCAGCGCGCGCCGCGGCCGGTAGCGGATGCGATTTCGGCGCTGGTCAATCTCGGCTATGGCCAGCCGCAGGCGGCCGCGGCGATCGCGTCGGCCTCGCGGAGCGCTGGTGAGAATGCCGAGACCGCGCAGCTCATTCGGCTCGGCCTGAAGGAGCTGTCGAAGTGAGCGCAGCACGCGCCAATCCCGTCCCCGCTCTCTTTCGTCGCCTTTCGTGCGTGGTCGGTATCGTCGTGGTTTTCTCCGTTGTGGGGCCGCTGACGACCGCCGCGCTGGTTTCGGTCGTGGTGACGGCGCTCGGTGCCGCGGTGCTGCAGATGTTTTTTGTGCTCCTCGATCTGGAGGCTCTGCGCGCCCTGGCTTCGATCGCGATCTTGCTGCTGGCCATCGCCACGGTTCTCGCCTCGTTTCTTCCTGCAGTCGTTGCCGGCCTGATATTCGCGTTTGCTGCGGTCTACGCCGATGTCAACATGATCTGGATGGCGTGGCTCGCCGCGGCCGTGGCTGCGTCCGGCTTCGTCGCGCTCGGCATGTTCGTTGTGCCCTCCGAAACCTCGGCGGTGATCGTGCCGAGTGTCCGTTCCGTGCCAGAGGCGCTGAAGCTTTCGGCGATGCTCGCCATCGTCGCCGTCATTCCGGCCAGCCTGTGCTGGTGGCTCGCGAAACCTTTGCATCGTGTTATCCTGCCCTCATGACAACGCCCCCACGCATCGTTACGCCCGAGCGCCGCAGCGACGATGTCGGCGATACCGCGCTGCGGCCGCAATCGCTGTCCGACTTCGTCGGCCAGCAGCAGGCGCGCAAGAACCTGTCGATCTTCATCGAGGCGGCGCGCAAGCGCGGCGAGGCGCTGGATCACGTGCTGTTCGTCGGGCCGCCCGGCCTCGGCAAGACCACGCTGGCGCAGATCGTGGCCAAGGAGCTCGGCGTCGGCTTTCGCGCCACATCAGGCCCGGTGATCGCCAAGGCCGGCGATCTCGCGGCGCTGCTGACCAATCTCGAAGAGCGTGACGTGCTCTTCATCGACGAGATCCATCGCCTCAGCCCGGCCGTGGAAGAAGTGCTCTATCCCGCGATGGAGGACTTTCAGCTCGACCTCATCATCGGCGAGGGCCCGGCGGCGCGCTCGGTCAAGATCGAGCTGTCCAAATTCACGCTCGTCGGCGCGACCACGCGCGCCGGCCTTTTGACCAATCCGCTGCGCGACCGCTTCGGCATTCCGGTGCGGCTCAACTTCTACACCATTGAGGAACTGGAGAGCATCGTCAGCCGCGGCGCCCGCGTGCTCAATGTCGGCATGAGCGCCGATGGCGCCAACGAGATCGCGCGCCGCGCCCGTGGTACGCCGCGTATCGCCGGCCGCCTGCTCCGGCGCGTCCGCGATTTCGCCTCCGCGGCCGATGCCGCCACGATCGATCGCAAGATCGCCGATCACGCGCTGAGCGCGCTCGAGGTCGACGCCGCCGGTCTCGACGCGATGGATCGCCGCTATCTCTCGACCATCGCGCTCAATTATGGCGGCGGCCCGGTCGGCGTCGAGACGATGGCCGCAGCGCTGTCCGAGCCGCGCGATGCCATCGAGGACATCATCGAGCCCTATCTGATCCAGTGCGGCTATCTGCAGCGCACCCCGCGCGGCCGGCTGCTCACCTCGCACGCCTTCCGCCATCTCGGTCTCGCCGAGCCTCATCGCGATCCGGCCCAGTTCGGCTTGTTCGGCACTGATCGGGCCGATGACGACTGACTGCCGCAACCGGTGAACCCACCGCTTCAATCCCATCACTAATCCGAACGCGCGGCGGATGGCATCGCCGCTCACCTGCACGGATTGGAGTGGGAAGAATGGCGCTGACGGACGACGCTGGATTGCTCGAGGCCCTTGCGGCCACGCCACAGCTGCGCACGCCTGACGACACCGAGGCGTTCCTGGACCCGATGCCGGTCGGCGAACTGGCGTCGATGTGGTGCGCGCTTCAACGCGTCAGCCGGCGCGACCAGGTCGGCAGCGTCTGGGCCTTGAAACTCTATTTCGATCATCTGCCTCACCGCCGGCCGCAACAGGCGCTCGATCTCGTGCTGGAGGTGCTCAAGACCGAGACCGACAAGCCGACCGTGATGCAGCTCAACGACAAGTTCCTGCTGTCGCTGCTCTATGCACATGGCGAGGCGGTGATCGCGCGCATCGAGCGCGAAGCCGAACACAATGACCGCCTGCGCTGGCTGCTCGGCGGCGTACATGTCGATCCCGGCGACCCCTTGATGTCGCGTATTGCAGGACTTGCCGACAGCGAGGCCTGGCAGGCCGACCATCTGGCGCAGCGCACGCCGCGCGAGCCGCTCGATTGCGCCGGCATGTCGACCGCAGCGCTCGCCCGTGCCTGGGTCGAGCAATATTCCAAGTCCGATCGCGACCAGGATGACAATTTGTTCGCGATCATGGATTTCGAGCGAGACCTGCGCGAGGATGATCCCGACCGAATGATCGACCTGATCCTGGAGATCCTGAAGATCGAGGCCAATCCGGTATTGCTGTCGCTGCTGGCCGCAGGTCCCCTCGAAGATGTGATCAGCGCCGTGACGATCGACCGCATCGAGCGTGAGGCGCGTGTCAATGAACGTTTTCGCGATCTGCTCGGCGGTGTCTGGTACTACCGCGCGCCGGACGAACTAAAGACGCGGCTGGATGCGTTGATCGGCGATAGTCGCTGGTGATCCCCGTGCAGGTGTCTGCACGAGGATGCAGACGATCTGCACGAGCGCATCCCAATTCCGCTTCAATCGCATCGCATCGAGAGGCTGCATCAGAAACGGGCTTCCATGATCACGCGCCGTCATCTCATCCGCTCCATCGGCGGCCTGTCCGCCCTCGGCGTCTCGACCGCCGCCTATGGTGTCGGCGTCGAGCCGATGCTGCGGCTCCGCGTCACCCGCTATCATCCGACGCCGCGGCAATGGCCGGCGGACCTTCCGTTGAAGATCGCCGTCATCGCCGACCTCCATGCCTGCGATCCCTGGATGCCGCTGGACCGCGTCGCGGCCATCGTCGACCGCACTAATGCGCTGAACGCCGACATCATTGTGCTGCTCGGCGACTATGTCGCCGGCCTGCATCAGGTCACGCGCATCATTCCGTGCAGCGAATGGGCACGCGTGCTGGCCGGCCTCAAGGCGCCGCTGGGCGTCCACGCCGTCATGGGCAATCACGATTATTGGGACGACAGGGCCGTGCAGCGAGCCGGGCAGGGGACGACCGTCGCGCATCGTGCGCTGGAAGCGGCCGGAATCCCCGTCTACGAGAACGACGTGGTGCGCCTCACCAAGGACGGCCGGCCGTTCTGGCTCGCCGGTCTCGGCGATCAACTCGCGTTCCTGCCGGCGCGCCGGTTTCGCAGCACGGCACGGTTCGGCGCCGACGATCTCGGCGCGACGCTCGCCAAGGTCACGGACGATGCACCCATCATCCTGCTCGCGCATGAGCCCAACATTGCGCCGCGCGTGCCGGCGCGGGTCGCGTTGCAACTGTCCGGCCATACCCATGGCGGCCAGGTCCGCCTGCTCGGCTGGTCCCCCGCGGTGCCGCCGCAGCAGGGCGTCCACCTCGCTTATGGTCATGTCAGGCTGAAATGCGACGTCATCATCTCCGGCGGCCTCGGTTGCAGCATCATGCCGCTCCGCGTCGGCGTGCCCCCGGAGATCGTCGAGGTGAGACTGGGGCGGACCGCACCGGTTGTGTCCTAACACGCTTGCGCGGACCGCGGATTTTGCGCAAAACGGGCCGACAGCGACAAGCGAAGAGGCTCGCGACGTGACAGCTCATCTCGACGGCGAGATCCGCGACGGCCGCCACCACATGCAGGTCCGCGTCTATTACGAGGACACGGATTTCTCGGGGATCGTCTATCACGCCAATTATCTGCGCTACATGGAGCGCGGACGAACAAATCATCTCAGGCTGATGGGCGCCGAGCAGCAGGCGCTGTTCGAGCAGGTCGAGACGGAGGGCGCAGGCTTTGCCTTCGTCGTCCGCTCGATGCATCTGGATTTCCTCAAGCCCGCGCGAATGGACGACGTGCTCGACGTCGTGACCTGGCCGATCGCGGTGAAGGGTGCGTCCATCATGCTGGCGCAGGAGGTGCGGCGCGGTCATGACGTGCTGGTGAAGGCCGAGGTCCGCGTTGCCTTCATCAGCGGCGGTCGCGCCCAGCCGATTCCGAAGTCGATACGCACGCTGATGAAAGCCGATCTGATTTCATGATCGCCTGATTTGTGATGGCCTATCGACTCCGCGAATTGCGGCGATAAATTCACGGCCCCGATCAACCGATGAGGCCATCATGTCGCGCCCGCCGCTTCCACCCTTCACCCGCGAGACCGCCGCGCAAAAGGCCCGCATGGCCGAGGACGCCTGGAATTCACGCGATCCGGTGCGAGTGTCGCTCGCCTATACCGAGGATAGCCGCTGGCGCAATCGTTCCGAAGTCTTCCAGGGCCGCGAGGCCATCGTCGCGTTCCTCACCCGCAAATGGGAGAAGGAGCATGACTACCGGCTGATCAAGGACCTGTGGGCCTTCGACGGCAACCGCATCGCGGTGCGCTTCCAGTACGAATGGCACGATGGGAATGGCCAGTGGTATCGCTGCTACGGCAACGAGCAGTGGGAGTTCGACGAGCACGGCCTGATGAAGCGGCGCGAAGCCTCGATCAACGACATCGCGATCACGGAGAAGGATCGCCGGTTTCACTGGCCGGCCCCGGGGCCAAGGCCGGCGGATGTGGCAGGGCTGGGGACGGATCCGTTCTGAGCTCTCTTATGAGCGGCGGTGCTTCACCCTCTCCCCTTGTGGGCCCCTTGTGGGAGAGGGTGGCTCGCCGCATAGCGGCGAGACGGGTGAGGGGTCTCTCTCCGCGAGTCTAACTCTCGTTTGAATGCGCGGACGCATACCCCTCATCCGGCGCTTCGCGCCACCTTCTCCACAAGGGGAGAAGGGAAGAGTCCGCGTGGCGAGTGCTGCGGACTAAGGAGCCGTGCGCTTCTTCAAAAATCTCGTAATCGCCCCGCCCAGCTTTGCGTTATCCATCGGCTGCGCCAGCGACGCCCTCGCCGTTGCGACGACGTCATCCGGCGCATTGCCGTCGCGCAGATCGCAACACACCTGCGCAAACTCCACGTCGAACTCCGGATGCGGCTGCACCGTCAGGGTCGTGCCGTTGGCGTAGAGCAGGCCGGCATGCGGGGTGAACTCGGACGACAGGATCGTCAGCGCGTCGCTCGGCGGCTCGATCACCTGGTCCTGATGCGAGGCGGCGATGGCGACCGACTCTGCGTCGATCACGCCGTTCTCCGGCAGCACCCGATAGATGTGCCGGCCGATGCCCCAGCCCTTCTCAGACTTGCGTACGGTGCCGCCGAGGGCCTGCGCGATCAGCTGATGGCCGAAGCAGACACCAACCATCGGTGTCTGGTTGACGTAAGCCTTGCGCACGAAATCCTCCAGCGGTGCGATCCACGCGAGTTCGTCATAGACGCCGGCGGCCGCGCCGGTGATCAGGATCGTCTCCACCTCGCGTGGGTCGGGGAGTGTATCGCCATTCGGGATGCTGACCACGTCGACCGTGGCTGTGGAGTCCTCGGCGCGGATCATGCGCGCGAACATGTCCGGAAACGAGCCGTGCCGTTCGCGATGCTCTGGAGGAACGAGCCCGGTTTCGATGATGGTGATGCGTGCCATGTGCGCCTCGGGTAGAAGGTTGCGCGTGTAATCGCAAGCTCAGTCGCTTTCTGCCCCATGTTGCTGGTGCGGCGCTGTGCGCTCGAGCAGCGCGCTCTCCTTGCGGACCTCGTTGAGGAAGGCCTTTGCCAGACGCGACAGCGGCTCGGCTTCCGACCACAGCATATAGGCGACCGCCCGGGTCTCCGGCGTGAACGGGCGGACGACGAGGCCGCTGCCGACGTTCTGCCGCGGCGAGAACGGATCGACCACCGCAGCGCCGACGCCGGCGGCCGCGAGCACGCAGGCCGTGTTGCAGTAGCGCACCTCGACAGTCGGCCGGAACGACGCACCGGCGCGGGCGAAGCTGTCGCGCACGGCTTCACCAAGCCGCGTGCCGCGCTCGAGTCCGATGAAGGGCAGGCCGGAAAGATCGGAAGCGGATATCACCGGCCTGCCGGCGAGCGGATGTTGCGGCGGCAGCACGCACACCATCTCGCCGGTATGCACCACCTCATGCGCGATGCCGGGATGATGCGTCAGCCCGAGGGCGAAGCCGAGTTCGGCGACGCGGCTGAGCACGCCTTCGATGATACCCTCGTAGCGGCGCACGTCGAAGAACACGCGCGTCTCCGGGCGTCGGCGCAGGAAGCCCGACAGCGCGGAAGGGATGATGCTGTAGGCGAGCGGCGGGGTCGCCACGATCGCAAGATGTCCGGAGCGGTTCTCGCGCAGATCGCGCACGCGGTTCTCGAGCTTCGCGTGCAAGGCGAAGATCGCTTCGCTTTCCTTGTAGAGCGCCATTGCTTCGGCGGTCGGAAACAGCCGGTTGTTGACACGCTCGAACAGCGCGAAGCCGGCCTGCGCCTCCATCGTCTTCAGCGCATTGCTCACCGCGGGCTGCGACAGCGCCAGCTCGTCCGCAGCCGCAACCGTGGTTCGGTGGCGGATGACCGCACGCAGAATCTCGAGCTGACGCAGGTTCATATCACTGCCGATTATACTCAGGGCCAAAAGATCATAGCAAAGCGAATTGATTTTGCAGCCCCGCTTGCCCGTAATGGCAGCGGATTTGCGCGTCGTATCAAAGGGTTCACTCGCCCATTGAGGCGGCACTACGCATAGATTGGAGGCAAACTTGGTTCGTGTCCTTCGCGCCGCCGCCGCTCAGATGGGGCCGACGCAAAAAGCCGATACGCGCGAGCATACGCTGGCGCGGATGCTCGACATGCTGGAGGAGGCGGCTGGCCGCGGGGCGAGCCTTGTAGTGTTTCCCGAGCTAGCTTTCACCACCTTCTTCCCGCGCTGGCTGCTCGAAGGCGAGGCCCTCGACCGGTATTTCGAGCGGAGCATGCCGAATCCGGCGGTGGCCAAGCTGTTCGATCGGGCGCGTGCGCTGCGCGTCGGCTTCTATGTCGGCTATGCCGAGCTGACGCCGGACGGCCGGCGCTACAATTGTTCTGTCCTCGTCGATCGCGACGGTGAGATTCTCGGCCGCTACCGCAAGGTGCACCTGCCGGGGTCGGTCGAGCCGCGTCCGGGCGCGCGCTACCAGCAGCTCGAAAAGCGCTATTTCGAATATGGCGATCTCGGCTTTCCCGCCTTCCGCGCCGGCTCGTCCTGGGCCCATGCCATCATGGGCATGATGATCTGCAACGATCGGCGCTGGCCGGAATCCTGGCGCGTGCTCGGCCTGCAAGGCGTCGAGCTCGTCTGCATCGGCTACAATTCGGCGGCCTATGATCCAAACGGTGGCACCACCGAAGACGGCGCCTTGCGCACTTTCCACTCGACGCTGGTGACGCAGGCCAACGCCTACATGAACGCGACCTGGGCGATCTCTGTGGCCAAGGCGGGCGAGGAGGATGGCTCCGGGCTGATCGGCGGCTCCTGCATCGTCGATCCCAACGGCCGCATCGTCGCGCAGGCCCAGACGCTTGCGGACGAGGTGATCGTCGCCGACATCGACCTCGACCTCTGCCGCCAGGGCAAGGACAAGATGTTCAATTTCGCCGCGCACCGGCGGCCCGAGCAATACAGGGTGATCACCGAGCGCGCCGGCGTCATCGAGCCGGCCGTTCTCGACGCAGATTGATTTCGTGACGTCGGCGCAGGCGGCCGAGCTTCCGGCGGAGATCAAGCAGGCCGGCACTAATGCTCGAACTCCACGAGCGCCTTGCGCATGGTTTCGACCAGATCCAGCGCCACCGGCGACGGGCTGCGCTGTGCCGGAAAGACTGCCGAGAATTCGAAGTCGATGCGCGGCAGGAATCGTCTCACGACGACGCCGCGCGTTGCAAATTCCTGCGCGGTGAAGGGATCGCAGATCGACACGCCGAGTCCCGACGACACCATGCCGCACATGATTTCCGACAGCGTGGTCTCGACCCTGAGCACGCGGCGAACGTCGCTGCGGTGAAAAACCTGATCGACGAGGTGCCGGCTCGACGATCCCGCCGACAGCGAGATGAACGTCTCGCCCTCGAAATCGCGCGGCTCCAGCACCTCTTTCTCAGCCAGGCGATGGCCCGTCGGCAGCACCGCGACGCGCGGCAGTGCCGGCAGCCGCAGGCTCGGCAGGCCGGAATGGGCGATCGGCACCTCGGCAAAGCCGATGTCGCATTGGTTGTTCAGCACCCAGTCGACCACGATCGGCGAGATCACGCCGAAGAAGGCGAGGTTGAGGTTGGGCCGCTCCATCAAGAAGTGACCGGCGAGCCGCGGCAGATAGCCGTTCGCGAGCGCCGGCAGCGCGGCGATCCGCAGCGAGCCCGTGCGGCGGCCGCGGATCTCCTCGGCAGCCGCGGTGATGCGTTCGAGACCGACGAAGGAGCGCTCGACCTCGGTATAGAGCGCCATCGCCGCCGCGGTCGGCACGAGGCCGGTGCCGCGCCGCTCGAAAAGCTCCATCTTCAGCAGCGCCTGGAAGTCGCGCAGCAGGCGGCTGACCGCGGGCTGCGTCACCACCATCAGCTTGGCCGCCTCGGTGACGCTGCCGGTCAGCATCGTCGCGCGGAAAGCCTCAACCTGCCGCGAATTGATCCGCGCCATCTCCAACTTCCATCCATAACATTTTGGCATGCAAAGGGTGCCATTATTCATTGGACGATGGAAGTCTAGGTTGCGATCTTTTTCATCAGAGCTGGAGACAGCCCGCTTTTTCGGCAGATTGGAGGGGTTCGAACCTCCAAATCGCGCCAAACCTGCCGAGCAGGGGCCGGAGCCCTGATCAAAGTGGGATTGGCGCGGAAGGAAATGCGGCAGGCGCTTCGGCCGGAGCTTGTCGGCACGTCACCTCATTCCGGTATTGGAGATCGGTCCATATGAAGACTCTTCGCCTTCTGACAGCGGTCAGCATCGCGGCGCTCGTTGCCGCCCCGTCGGCCGCCTCGGCCCAGCAAAAGACTCTCTACGTTGCCGGCTATGGCGGCTCCTTCGAGAAGACGATCCGCGACGAGGTGATCCCGGCCTTCGAGAAGGAGAACGGCGTCAAGGTCGAGTACGTCGCCGGCAACTCCACCGACACGCTGGCCAAGCTCCAGGCGCAGAAGGGCAACCAGCAGATCGACGTCGCCATCGTCGATGACGGCCCGATGTACCAGGCGATCCAGCTCGGCTTCTGCGGCAAGCTCGACGGACTGCCAGCCGATCTGTACGACACCGCCCGCTTCAAGGACGATCGCGCGGTCGCGATCGGTATCGTCGCCACCGGCCTGATGTACAACACCAAGGTGTTCAAGGAGAAAGGCTGGGCACCGCCGACCTCCTGGAACGATCTGAAGGACTCGAAATACGCCAAGCAGCTCGTGATTCCGCCGATCAACAACACCTATGGTCTCGAAGCGCTGGTGATGCTGTCGAAGATGAACGGCGGTGGCGAGACCAACGTCGATTCCGGCTTCAAGATCTTCAAGGAGCAGATCAATCCGAACGTGCTGGCCTATGAGCCGTCGCCGGGCAAGATGACCGAGCTGTTCCAGTCCGGCCAAGCCGTGATCGCGGTGTGGGGCACGGGCCGGGTGCAGAGCTTCGCCAACACCGGCTTTCCCGTCGACTTCGTCTATCCCAAGGAAGGCGCCGCGACGCTGCTGACGACGGCCTGTCCGATCAACAAGCCCAATGCTTCGCCGCTCGCCGCAAGCTTCATCAAGACGCTGCTCGATCCAAAAATCCAGCTCGTGCTGCTGAAGGATTACGGTTATGGCCCGGTGCTGAAATCGCTGGTGATCCCGCCGGAGCTCGGCAAGATGGCGCCGATCGGCGAGCGCGCGGCCAAGCTCTACAATCCGGACTGGACCGTCATCAACGAGAAGCGCGAGGAGTGGACCAAGCGCTGGAATCGCGAGGTCGAGCGCTGATCGCTCGCGGCGGAGACAGCGTCATGGCCTATCTCGAGCTCGATCGGGTCGCAAAGCAGTTCGGCGCGCAGACTGTGGTCGACGACTTCAGTCTGTCGGTGGGGAAGGGGGAGTTCATCTCCTTCCTCGGCCCGTCCGGCTGCGGCAAGACCACAACTCTCCAGATGATCGCGGGCTTTCTCGACCCCACGCGCGGCGCGATCCGCCTGGAGGGCAAGGATCTGACCGCGATTCATCCGGCGAAGCGTGGCCTCGGCATCGTGTTTCAGAGCTACGCGCTGTTTCCGCATATGACGGCGGCGGAGAACGTCGCTTTCGGTCTGGAGATGCGCAACGTGCTGCGGGCGGAACGGGCTGAACGCGTCCGTGCCGCTCTCGCGATGGTCGGCCTTGCCGGTTACGAGGACCGCCATCCGCGCCGCATGTCCGGCGGCCAGCAGCAGCGCGTGGCGCTGGCGCGCGCGCTGGTGATCAAGCCGAGCGTGCTCCTGCTCGACGAGCCGCTCTCGAATCTCGACGCAAAGCTGCGCGAGGAGATGCAGATCGAGCTGCGCCAGATCCAGCGCACCATCGGCACCACCACGATCCTCGTCACCCACGACCAGAACGAGGCGATGTCGCTGTCCGACCGCATCGTGGTGATGAGCCAGGGCAAGATCGAGCAGATCGGCACGCCGCAAGAAACATATGAGAAGCCGGCCTCGGCCTTCGTTTCGCAGTTCCTCGGCAAGACGAATGACTTTGCCGCAACCATCGACCGGACCGCGACGCCGGCGCGACTGGTGGCGGGCTCCTGGAGCGCGCCGGCACCTGCCGGCCTCCACGGTGCCGTCACTGTCAGCATCCGCCCCGAGCGCATCGGGTTCGGCGATGCCGGCCTCACAGCGAAGATCGTCACGCGCATCTTCCAGGGCAACCACTGGCTGTTCCAGTGCGAGAGCGAATGCGGTCCGGCGATCGTGATCCGCCAGAATGACGGCAAGGCGCAGCCGGCGGAAGGCGAGGCGGTTTGCCTGACCTGGCGGCCCGAGGACATGAGCGTGCGCGCGGGGGCCGGCGCATGAGCGCGGTCGCGGAGGAACGCAGCGCGCGTGCGCCGTGGGCGCTGACGGCGCCCGCCTTGATGCTGTTCGTCGGCGTACTGCTGATTCCGCTGGCGATGACGGTGATGCTGTCGTTCCACGATTGGGGCCAGTACAAGGGCATCGAGCCGGTTTTCATCCTCAAGAACTGGCACGAGATTGCGACCGATCCCTACTATGCAGAAATGTTCTGGCGGACGTTTCGCATCGCGATCCTGACCACGCTGCTCACGGCTCTGCTGGGCGCGCCCGAAGCCTACATCCTCAACCGCATGAGCGGCCGCTGGAAGAGCTTCTTCCTGCTGGTCATTCTCGGGCCGCTCTTGATCTCCGTCGTTGCGCGCACGCTCGGCTGGGCGCTGCTGTTCGGCGGCAACAACGGTCTCGTCAACAAGCTCCTGATGTCGCTCGGGGTCATGCGCTCCCCCATCCCCTTCATGTTCACCGAGACGGGAATGATTGTCGCGCTCGCGCATGTGATGATGCCGTTCATGGTGCTGTCGGTGTGGGCCGCACTCCAACGCCTCGATCCGCAGATCGAGAATGCCGCGATGTCGCTCGGCGCCGGCCCGATCACGACGATCCGCCGCATCATCATGCCGCAGATCATGCCGGGTGTGCTGTCGGGCGCCATCATCGTATTCTCGCTCTCGGCCAGCGCCTTCGCGACGCCGGCGATCATCGGCGGCCGGCGGCTCAAGGTCGCGGCGACGCTCGCCTATGACGAGTTCCTCAACACGCTGAACTGGCCGCTCGGGGCTGCGGTCGCGACGCTGCTGCTGGTCGCGCTGGTGCTGATCGTCGTCGGCAGCAACGCGTTGATCGAGCGCCGCTACGCGGAGGTGTTCCGATGAGACGGAACGGCCCGCTCGCGCTGATCTTCCACGCCATCTTCGTCATCATCATGGTGGCGCCAATCCTGGTCGTCTGCCTCGTCGCCTTCACGCCAGAAGGCTTCCTCTCGTTGCCGACCAACGGCTTTTCGCTGCGCTGGTTCAGGACGATCGCGAACTATCCTGAATTCATCCACGCCTTCTGGGTCAGCCTCGGACTCGGCGCGCTCTCGTCCTTCGTCGCGCTTCTGTTCGCGGTGCCGGCGGCGCTCGCGATCGCGCGCTACCGCTTCCGCGGCCGCGATGCGCTGGCGGCGCTGTTCCTCTCGCCGCTGATGATCCCGCATGTCGTGCTCGGCATCGCTTTCCTGCGTTTCTTCACGTCGGTCGGGCTGGGCGGCAGCTTCGCCGCGCTGATCGTCGCGCATGTCATCATCGTGTTTCCGTTCGCGCTGCGGCTGACGCTTGCCGCCGCAACCGGCATGGATCGCACCGTCGAAATGGCGGCGGTCTCGCTCGGCGCCGGCGGCTGGACGCTGTTCCGCCGCGTGACGCTGCCGCTGATCCTGCCCGGCGTCATCAGCGGCTGGGCGCTCGCCTTCATCCAATCCTTCGACGACCTCACCATGACCGTCTTCCTCGCGGCACCCGGCACCGAGACGTTGCCGGTGCGCATGTTCCTCTACATCCAGGACAACATCGATCCGCTGGTGACGTCGGTCTCGGCCTGCGTGATCGCGATCACTATGACCGCCCTCATTCTGCTCGACCGCTTCTACGGGCTCGACCGTGTGCTCGCCGGCAAGGGCGATACGGGACGATAGGAGAACTCATGTCAGGAGAATACGACGTCGCCGTCGTCGGCGGCGGACTGCTCGGCTCCGCCATTGCCTGGGGCCTCGGCCGCCTCGGGAAGAAGGTGGCCGTGCTCGACGAAGGCGATATCACCAAGCGCGCCTCGCGCGCGAACTTTGCGCTGGTTTGGGTGCAGAGCAAGGGACTCGGCATGCCGGCCTATACGGTTTGGACCGTGCAGGCGTCACATGCGTGGGCCCGGCTCGCCTCCGAACTGAAGCAGCAGACCGGCCTCGACGTCTGCCTCCAGCAGAACGGCGGCTTTCACCTCACGCTCGGCGAGGACGAATTCGGCCAGCGCACCGAGCTGGTCAAGCGCATGCACAACCAGGTCGGCGCGGCCGACTACAAGATGGAGATGCTATCCGCATCCGAGGTCAAGAAGGCACTGCCGCTGATCGGCCCGGAAGTTTCCGGCGGCAGCTATTGTCCGCTGGATGGCCATGTCAATTCGCTGCGCACGTTCCGCGCCTTCCACACCGGCTTCAGGGCGTTCGGGATCGATTATTTTCCGGGGCGACCGGTCTCGGCGATCAGCAAAAGCGGCGGCGAGTTTCGTCTGACGACGCCGGAGGGCGAGCTGCGCGCGGCCAAGATTGTGCTGGCCGCCGGCAATGCCAATCAGACGCTGGCGCCGATGGTCGGTCTCTACGCGCCGATGGGGCCGACCCGCGGCCAGATCGTCGTGACCGAGCGCACCATGCCGTTCCTGCCGCACCCCTTGACCACGATCCGCCAGACCGACGAGGGCACGGTGATGATCGGCGACAGCAAGGAGGACGAGCTCGACGATCGCACGCTGAAGCATTCGATCAGCGCGGTCATGACGGATCGCGCCCAGCGGATGTTTCCGCATCTGTCGCGGCTCAACGTGGTCAGGAGCTGGGCCGGCATCCGCGTGATGCCCCAGGACGGCTTTCCGATCTACGATCAGTCGGAGACGCATCCCGGCGCCTTCGTCGCCTGCTGCCATTCCGGCGTCACGCTCGCGTCCAACCACGCCTTCGACATCGCGCGCATGGTGGCGCAGGGCGCGCTCGAGCCGGAGCTGGTCGGCGCGTTCTCCGCCAGCCGGTTTGGCGGCGCGGGCGCAGCCAACAATAGCGGCTATTAGAGATTTCAGGAAGGAGCCAAGGGGCATTCCCATGTTCAGGCGATCCGAACAGGACAAGCGTCCGCAAGTGCAGATCTTCGTCGACGGCGTTGCCGTCGCCGCGCGCCAGGGCGACACCGTCTCCGCCGCGCTATTGGCCTCCGGCGTCGACGCACGGCGTTCCACCGCGGTGAGCGGCGCGCCGCGTCTGCCCTATTGCATGATGGGCGTGTGCTTCGACTGCCTCGTTACCATCGACGGCGTCGGCAACCGGCAGGGGTGCCTCGTGCCTGTCGCCGAGGGCATGCAGATCGAAATCCAGAAGGGCAAGCGGGAGATCGGAAAATGACTGTGGCTCCCAAGCGCGAAGACTATGACGTCGTGGTGATCGGCGCCGGGCCTGCGGGTCTTGCTGCGGCGGCGACCTCGGCCGAAGCCGGCCTGTCGACGCTGCTGCTCGACGAGAATATCGGCCCCGGCGGCCAGGTGTTCCGCGCGATTTCCTCGACGCCGGTCACGGAGCGCAATCAGCTCGGCGCGGACTATTGGGTGGGTGCCGATCTCGTGCAGTCGCTGCGCGCGAGCAACGCCGAAATCATTCATCGTGCCACCGTGTGGAGCCTGGACCGTAATCTCGAGATCGCGGTCTCGATCGGTGGCGCATCCGCCTTCGTCAAGGCCAGGCGCGTGATCCTCGCGACCGGCGCGCTGGAGCGGCCGTTCCCGATCCCCGGCTGGACGTTGCCGGGCGTGATGACGGCCGGCGCGGCGCAGACCATGCTGAAATCATCGGCGCTCGTGCCCGATGGCCGCACCGTGATCGCGGGGCAGGGGCCGCTGCTCTGGCTGCTCGCCGCGCAGATCCTGCGCCTCGGCGGCCGCATCGACCGCATCCTCGATACCACCGAGCGCCGCAATTATTACGCCGCGCTGCCGCACGCCTTCGCCTTCCTGACCTCGCCCTATTTCGCCAAGGGCCTCGCCATGATGCGCGAAGTGAAGGCGAAGGTGCGGGTCGTCTCGGGTGTCACCGAGCTCGCGGCCTCCGGTGATGGCCAGCTCGCGAGCGTGAGCTATGTCGCCGGTCGCAGTCGCGAGACCATCCCGACGGATCTGTTGCTGTTGCATCAAGGCGTCGTACCGAACGTCAATCTGGCAATGGCGGCGGGAATCGAGCATCGCTGGGATGATCTGCAATTGTGCTGGTCGCCGGTGCTGGATGCGAACGGTTCGTCGTCGGTCGCTGGCATTGCCATCGCGGGCGACGGCGCGGGCATCAGCGGCGCGAATGCAGCCATGGTTCGCGGCCGCATCGCGGCGCGCGCGGCTGTGGAAGCGCTGGCGCCGGCGGCCGCTGCGAAGCTTCCCGCGATCGCAACGCTCCGCGCCGATCTCGCCAAGGCCGAGCGCGGCCGCGTCTTCCTCGACACGTTGTTTCGTCCCGCGCCGCAGTTCCGGATTCCCAAAGGCGACACCATCGTCTGCCGCTGCGAAGAGGTGACGGCCAAGGACGTTCTCGACTCCGTCGCGATCGGCGCGACCGGGCCGAACCAGCTCAAGGCCTATCGCCGCACCGGCATGGGTCCGTGCCAGGGCCGGCTCTGTGGCCTCACCGTCACTGAGCTGATGGCGCAGGCGCGCGGCAAGAGCCCCCAGGAGATCGGCTATTACCGGCTGCGCGCGCCGGTGAAGCCGATCACGCTCGCCGAGCTCGCCGCCGTTCCCAAGAGCGAGGCCGACGTCAAGGCGGTGGTGCGCGGATGACCAGAAACGTGGATGCGATCGTCGTTGGCGGCGGCATCCACGGATGTTCGACCGCGCTGCATCTGTGCCTCGCCGGCTTGAGGCCGGTGCTGATCGAGAAGGACTATGCTGGTCGTCATGCCTCGGGCGTCAATGCCGGCGGCGTGCGTCAGCTTGCGCGGCACATTCCGGAGATTCCACTCTCGATCCGCTCGATGGGGATCTGGGAGAAGATCTCCGAGCTCCTCGACGACGATTGCAGCTTCGAGAGCTACGGCCAGGTGCTGGTCGCCGAGAACGAGGAGGAACTCGCGGCCTGTCGCGCGCGTGTGGCCGAACTCAATGCGCTCGGCTTCACCCATGAAGAGCTGATCGACGCGACTGAATTGCGACGGCTGGTGCCGGCCGTGGCCGAGACCTGTCCCGGCGGCGTGGTCTCGCGCCGTGATGGCGCCGCCAATCCGGCGCAGACGACGACGGCGTTCCGGCGCAAGGCCGAACAGCTCGGCGCGACCGTGCGCGAGGGCGTCGCCGCCAGCAACATCCGGTACAGCGACGGGCTCTGGCACGTCGACGTCGGCACGGAAACCTTCGTCGCGCCGGTGCTGGTCAACGCTGCCGGCGCCTGGGCCGGCAAGATCGCGGCCGATCTCGGCGAACCCGTTCCGGTCGAGACCGTTGCGCCGATGTTGATGATCACCTCGCGCGTGCCGCACTTCATCGACCCCGTCGTGATCCTGCGTGGGCGCAAGCTCTCCTTCAAGCAATTCTCCAACGGCACCGTGCTGATCGGCGGCGGCCATCTGGCGACGCCTTATCAGGACCGCAACGAGACGGTGCTGGACTGGAAGAGCCTTGCCGTCAGCGCCCGCACCGTCTTCGAGCTGTTTCCGGTGATGCGCAGCGCCAACATCGTCCGCGCCTGGGCCGGCATCGAGGCGAAGATGAAGGATGATATCCCCGTGTTTGGGCCGAGTAGCCGTCACAAGGGCCTTTATCACCAGTTCGGCTTCTCGCTGCACGGATTTCAGCTCGGCCCCGGCGCCGGCGCCGTGATGGCGGAGCTGATCGTCAATGGCGGCACCCAGACCCGCATCAGCGATCTCGGCATCGACCGCTTCCATCCTTCAACGCTCTAGAAAAAGAGGACATCATGAGCATCACCCGCAGCATCCGCACGCCCATCATGCACCGCGCCGTCGAGGCCAACGGCTTCGTCTTCCTCGGCGGCACCATCGCCGACGACACCTCGGTCTCGATGGGCGACCAGACCCGCAACATCCTCGGCAAGATCGCCGGCTATCTGAAGGAAGCCGGCACCGACAAGTCTCGCGTCGTCAGCGCGTCGATCTTCGTCACGGATCTGTCCAGGAAGAAGGAGATGGATGCGGCCTGGACCGAGTTCTTCGGTGACGATCTCCCCACCCGCGCCACCGTCGGCGTCGCGGATCTCGGCGGCGGCGCGCTGATCGAGGTGGTGGTCACCGCCCTGAAGGGTTGACCGCGCCCGGCGACGAAGACGTCAGCCGAGCTCCTGCCAGACGGTCAGATGTGGAATGATGGGCATCTGCTGGGCGACGCTGCGTCCAGCGCATGCACGAGTGTATGGAACAAAACGCCGGTTCCATCCATGATGACGCATCTGGAGAGAACACATGCCGCAAGCCGAACGCTCAACCTCATTTCCTTCGCGCCTCGTCGGTCAGTACGCCCTGGTGACCGGAGCCTCGCAAGGGATCGGCCGCGCCGTCGCCGTCCGGCTCGCTCAGGAAGGCGCAGCCGTCGCCATCAACTATTTCGAGAACGTGGAGCGGGCGGAGGAGACGCTCGCGCTAGCTCGCGCGGCTTCGAGCGATCGCGGGCACGGCGAGCCCGATCATTGCATCGTCAAGGCCAATGTCGGTGACGACCAGGACATTGCTGCGATGTTCGAGACGATCCTGTCTCGCTGGAAACGTCTCGATTGTCTTGTCAACAACGCCGGCTTCCAGAAGGAATCGCCGAGCGAGGCGCTCGACGTCGAGACCTACCGCCGGATCATCGACGTCAATCTCAACGGCGCCGTGCTCTGTGCGCAGAAGGCGCTGGCGCATTTCGTCGCGCGCGGCGGAGGCGGCAGCATCATCAACTGCTCCAGCGTCCACCAGATCATCCCGAAGCCCGGCTATCTCGCCTATTCGATCAGCAAGGGCGGCATGGCCAATCTGACGCGCACGCTGGCGCTCGAATTCGCTGGCCGCGGCATCCGCGTCAACGCGGTCGGTCCGGGCGCAATCGACACGCCGATCAACGCAGCCTGGACCGGAGACCCGGAGAAGCGCGGTGTCGTGACCAGCCATATTCCGCTCGGCCGCGTGGGAACTCCGGAAGAGATCGCCGCCGTGTTCGCCTTCCTCGCCTCGGATGATGCGAGCTACATCACGGGGCAGACCATCTATGCGTGCGGGGGCCTGACGCTGTTCCCCGAATTCCGGGAGAACTGGGCAAGCTGAACGTCCGCTTTGGACCGCGCCCATCGGCCGCCACCAATGCCCTATGCGAAGATGGCGGTCGTGGTCCGGTTGGGGTCTGCGGCGCCGTGTGCTATCGACCGTGGACGACGCTGCCGCTATCTGCGAGCGCCGACGCGTGAAGGACTCGTGACCGCAGCCATCAACATCAACGCCTATAGCGACGCGCTCGTGGTTCTCGGCACCGCCGGCGTGGTCGTGCCGATCGTGCGCCACTGGGGCATCAACCCTGTGCTCGGCTATCTCGGCGCCGGCGCCATTCTCGGTCCGCTCGGGCTCGGCTCGCTCGTTCGAGAAATCCCGTTCCTGTATTGGTTTACGGTCACGGACGCGCACAACGTCGAGGGCATCGCCAATCTCGGCATCGTGTTCCTGCTATTTCTGATCGGGCTCGAACTGTCTTTCAGGCGGCTCGTCACGATGCGGCGCCTGGTGTTCGGACTCGGCGGCCTGCAGGTGCTGGCGACGTCGGCCATGATATTCGGCGCGGCGCTTTTCGCCGGGCAGAGTTCCGATACGGCCGTCATCCTTGGTGCGAGCCTTGCGTTGTCCTCGACAGCCATCGTGCTCGAGCTTCTGTCCGCCGAGCGGCGACTTGCGACCACCGCCGGGCGCGCCAGCTTCTCGGTCCTGCTGGCCCAGGATCTGGCAGTGGTTCCCATTCTGGTCTTCATCTCGGTGCTCGGCGCAGACAGCGGCGGCTCCGTCCTGACGCACATCTCCAGTGCGGTCTTGAAGGCCGCGCTGGCCGTGGCTTTCCTCATTCTGATCGGCCGGCTGCTGATGCGTCCGCTGTTCCAGATGGTCGCGGGCACCCATTCGACGGAATTGTTTGTCGCGGCGACCTTGTTCGTCATCGTCGGTGCAGGTCTTGCGGCTCACCAGGCGGGCCTGTCGATGGCGCTCGGAGCATTCGTTGCAGGACTGATGCTCGCGGAAACGGAGTATGGCAAGGCCATCGAGGCCACGGTCGAGCCATTCAAGGGCCTGCTGCTCGGCATCTTCTTCTTCACCGTCGGCATGGCCATCGACTTCCGCGTGTTCATGCGCGAGCCCGTTTGGCTGTTGGCTGCCGTCATCGGCGTTCTTGCGGGCAAGGCGATCGTACTCATTATCCTCGGCCGGCTCTTCAAGCTCTCGTGGGCGGCGGCGATCGAAATCGGCCTCTTGCTGGGCCCTGTCGGCGAGTTCGCCTTTGTCAGCATCGGAATGGCGGCGGCGCTCGGCCTGATCGAGCCTCGCGTATCGGGCTTCGTCGTCGCCGTCACCGCCGTGACGATGGCGCTGACGCCATTGTTGGGTGCGCTCGGACGACGATTGTCCGCGAGACTCGCCGAGGAGCGAATCCTGGATCCCGAACTGGCGGTTCGGCCGCCCGGCAACCGAACACAGGCCATCGTGATTGGCTACGGTCGGGTCGGAAAGGTCGTCTGTTCGCTGCTCACCACCCATGACGTGGACTACATCGCAATCGATCACGAGCCGATCGCGGTGGCGCGCGACCGGCGCGACGGTCACAAGGTCTATTTCGGTGACGCGACCGAGCTGGGCTTCCTCGAAGCGTGCGGCCTGATGCAGACCACCGGCGTGATCATTACCATTCAGTCGCGAACGGCGATCGATGCCGTGGTCGAGCGGATCCGTGCAGCGCGGCCGGACGTGCTGATCGTCTCACGTGCGCGGGACGCGGATCATGCCCGCCATCTCTATGAAATCGGCGCAACCGACGCGGTGCCGGAGACGATCGAGGCGAGCCTGCAGCTTTCAGAAGCCGCGCTGGTCGGCCTCGGAGTCGCGGTCGGGCACGCGATCGCCGCGGTGCACGAAAAGCGGGACGAGTTTCGGCGGACGCTGCAGCAAGCCGCCCGCACGGCAAACCAAGAGAAATCCCGTCCATCAGCTATCCCGGGGCGCCCGTCCCGCCGGCAGTAATCTGGAAAAACCCGCCCGGCGGCTTACATCTGGTGGCATGTCAACAACTCCGCTCCAGAATTTCGTCGGCCGCCACGAGCGTCTGTTCGTGCTGACCGGTGCCGGCTGCAGCACCAATTCAGGCATTCCCGATTACCGCGACAGCCACGGCAACTGGAAGCGGACCCAGCCGGTCAACTTCCAGGCCTTCATGTCGGACGAGCATACGCGGCGGCGCTATTGGGCCCGAAGCCTGATCGGCTGGCGGCGGTTCGGACAGGCGAAGCCGAACGATGCGCATCATGCGCTGGCCCGGCTCGAGGCGAACGGCCGGTGCGAGATGCTGCTGACTCAGAACGTCGATCGGCTGCATCAGTCGGCCGGCCACCGGCAGGTCATCGATCTCCATGGCCGGCTCGATCTGGTCCGCTGCATGGGCTGCGGCGGCAAGACACCGCGCGAGAAGTTTCAGCACGCTCTTGGCCGCGCCAATGCGGCATGGCTGACGCTCGATGCCGCGGATGCACCTGACGGCGACGCCGATCTGGAGCACGAGGACTTCTCGTCCTTCGAAGTGCCGCCATGCGAAGCCTGCGGCGGCATCCTCAAGCCCGACGTCGTGTTCTTCGGTGAGAACGTCCCGCGCGACATCGTCGCCACCGCGCAGGATCATCTGGCGCAAGCCGACGCCATGCTGGTCGTCGGCTCCTCGCTGATGGTCTATTCCGGCTTCCGCTTCGTGCAGGCGGCTGCGCGGCGCGACATTCCGATCGCGGCGGTCAATCTCGGGCGCACCCGTGCCGACGATCTGCTGACGCTGAAGGTCGAGGAGCGCTGCGAGACGGCGCTTGCATTCCTGCTCTGATCAGGGTGGCGGCGGACACGCCTTGCCTATTGCATAGGTGCCAAGCAGAATAGCGGGGCGCGGCATTCATCTCGTCGTCCATGGCATGGAAATTGCTGCGCTTTTGTCCCCAGTCTTGACGACCAGCACGGAGAATTTGGAATGCTTGAGGGAGCCGAGGTGCGGCTTGCCGTTGATATCGGTGGCACGTTCACCGACATCGTGCTGGACGTGGGGCAAGATCGCAAAACCCGCAAGCTGCTGACAACTCCGCAGCGCCCCGAGCAGGCCGTGCTGGACGGCATGCGCCTCATTCTCGCCGATGCGCGTGCGCATATCAGCGACATCGACGTCTTCATTCACGGCACGACGCTCGCGACCAACGCCATCATCGAGCGTCGCGGCGCAAAGACCGCGCTGATCGCGACCGAGGGCTTCCGCGACGTGCTCGATATCGGCACCGAGAGCCGTTACGACCAATATGACCTCAGCATCGACAAGCCGAAGCCGCTGGCGCCGCGCTCCCTGCGCTTCACCGTGCCCGAGCGCATCGACGCTCATGGTGCCGTTCGTCTCCCGCTGGACGAAGCTTCGGTGCGCGCACTCGCGCCAAAATTGCGCGAATTGAAGGTCGAGAGCGTCGCGATCGCTTTCCTGCACTCCTATGCCAATCCGGAGCACGAGCGTCGCGCGGCCGCTATCCTGGGCGAGGAGATGCCCGGCATCTCCGTGACGGTGTCCTCAGCCGTTTGTCCCGAGATTCGCGAGTATGAGCGCACATCGACTGCGGTCGCCAATGCCTATGTGCAACCCCTGATCGACGGCTATCTCGCTCGCATGGCCGAGGCCTTGCAAGTCGAGCAATTCCGCGGCGCCATCTATCTCGTGACATCCGGTGGCGGTGTCACCTCGATCGAGACGGCGCGTCGCTTTCCCGTGCGTCTCGTCGAATCCGGCCCTGCCGGCGGCGCGATCTTCGCGGCCCAGATCGCGGCGCGCCTCGGCGAGAGCAAGGTGCTCTCCTTCGACATGGGCGGCACCACCGCGAAGATCTGTCTGATCGAAAAGTACCAGCCCGAGACCTCGCGCGTGTTCGAGGTCGATCGTGCCGCGCGCTTCCTCAAGGGCTCCGGCCTGCCGGTGCGCATTCCCGTCATCGAGATGGTCGAGATCGGCGCCGGCGGCGGTTCGATCGCGCATGTCGATGCGATGAAGCGCGTCACCGTCGGTCCCGAGAGCGCCTCCTCGGAGCCGGGGCCCGCCTGCTACGGCCGCGGCGGTCAGCGTCCGGCCGTGACCGATGCGGACGTTGCGCTCGGCATGATCGATCCCGACGCCTTTGCGGCCGGCACGATCAAGCTCGACCCGGAGCTGTCGAAACAGGCGCTGCTGCGTGACGTCGGCGAGCCGCTTGGCCTCTCCGCGGAAACCGCCGCCTATGCGGTGCACGAAGTCGTCTGCGAGAACATGGCAAGCGCGGCGCGCGTGCATGCGGTCGAGCGCGGTGCCGTGGTGGGCCAGCACACGCTGATCGCGTTCGGCGGCGCCGCGCCGCTGCATGCGGCCCGCGTCGCCGAGAAGATCGGCGTCTCCCGCGTGATCGTGCCGTCGAATGCCGGCGTCGGTTCGGCCGTCGGCTTCCTGGCCGCGCCCATCGCCTATGAGCTGGTGCGCAGCCGCCACGTCCGGCTCGACGACTTCGACACCGAGGCGGTCTCCGATCTCCTGCAGGAGATGGCGACGGAAGCGCGCGCGCTGGTGGAGCCGGGTGCAGCCGGCGCGCCGGTTCGCGAGCGCCGCGCCGCCTTCATGCGCTATGTCGGCCAGGGACACGAGATTCCGGTCGAGCTGCCGAACCGGCGGCTGACGGCGGCCGATCTCGCCGGCCTGCGCCAGAAGTTCGAGGCTGATTATTCCGCGATGTTCGAGCGGCCGATCCCGGGCGCCGCGATCGAGGTGTTGAGCTGGTCGGTGCTCGCGACCACGGATGCGCGCAATCCGCCCGCGGTCGCAGCCGTCGCGCGCAAGCCCGCCGGCAAGGCGGTCGGCAGCCGCAGATTCTTCGATGGCCGGGCAGGCGAGGTGATCGAGATTCCGCTGTATCGCCGCGAGGACATGGCGCCGGGTGCGACGATCGCGGGCCCGGCCGTGATCGCGGAGGACGAAACCTCGACCTTCGTCTCCAACAGTTTTGACGCGCATATCGACGGTGCGGGCAGCATCGTCATGGAACGAAAGGCGGCTTGATCATGAGCAAGGCAAGCGGCGCGAGCCTGATCGACCTTCAGATCATGTGGCACCGGCTGATCGCCGTGGTCGAGGAGCAGGCGCAGGTGCTGCTCCGCACGGCGTTCAGCCCGATCGTGCGCGAATGCGGTGACCTCTCCGCCGGCGTGTTTGATCTCAAGGGCCGCATGCTGGCGCAGGCGGTGACCGGCACGCCCGGTCACGTCAACTCGATGGCGGAATCGGTCAAGCACTTCATTGCCCATTTTCCGATCGAGACGATGAAGGAAGGCGACGCCTACATCACCAACGATCCCTGGATGGGCACCGGCCATCTCAACGACTTCGTCGTCACCACGCCCTGCTTCAAGGACGGCAAGCCGGTCGCGTTGTTCTCCTGCACCAGCCATCTCATGGACATCGGCGGCATCGGCTTCGGACCCGATGCCACCGACGTGTTCATGGAAGGGCTCTACATCCCCATGCTGAAGCTGATCGACCAGGGCGTCGTCAACGAGACGCTGATGGCGATGATCCGCACCAATACGCGGCTGCCGATCGACACCGAGGGCGACACCTATTCGCTCGCCGGCTGCAACGACGTCGGCTGCGAGCGCCTGGTCGAGATGATGACTGAGTTCGGCATCGACACGCTGGACGAGCTCGGCGACTACATCTGCGACCGCTCGCGCGAGGCCGTGCTCGCCGAGATCGCAAAGCTGCCGAAGGGCAGCTGGCGCAACACGATGGTGGTCGACGGCTATGACGCGCCGGTGACGCTGGCCGCGACCCTGACGATTTCGGACCAAGGCATTCACGTCGATTTCGACGGCACCTCGGCTGCCTCGAAATTCGGCATCAACGTGCCCTTGTCCTACACCACCGCCTATACCGTGTTCGGCCTCGGCTGCGTCGTCGCCTCACAGATCCCCAACAATGCAGGCTCGCTCTCGCCGCTGACAGTATCGGCGCCCGCGGGAGCGATCCTCAATGCGCCGAAGCCTGCGCCGGTGGCCTCGCGCCACATCATCGGCCAGATGCTGCCGGATGTCGTGTTCGGTTGCCTGCGTCAGATCATTCCCGAGCGCGTGCCTGCAGAGGGCACCTCGTGCCTGTGGAATCTGAATGTGCGTGGGCAAACCCGCTCCGGCGTCGGCGGCAATTACGGGTTCTCCATGGCGGTGACGTCCAATGGCGGCACAGGCGCGCGCTTCGGCAAGGACGGCCTGTCGGCGACCGCTTACCCAAGCGGTGTGCGCGGCACGCCGGTCGAGATCGCAGAGACGCAGACGCCTCTGATCTTCTGGCGCAAGGAGCTGCGCCCGGATTCCGGCGGAGCAGGGCGCACCCGTGGCGGCCTCGGTCAGATCATCGAGGTCGGCAGCGGCGTCGATGCGCCGTTCGACATTCTCGCTGCGTTCGACCGCATCGATCATCCGCCGCGCGGCCGCGATGGCGGCCGGGACGGCGAGGCCGGCTATGTCGGCCTCAAGTCCGGAAAGAAGCTGCGAGGGAAGGGCTTTCAGCAGGTGCCGCCAGAAGACCGGTTGGTGGTGCTGACACCGGGCGGCGCGGGCATCGGCGATCCCGCCAAGCGCCAGCGCGCGGCGGTCAATGACGACGTCGAAAGCGGACTCGTGTCCGTCGACAAGGCGGTCGCAGTTTATGGGTACTCGCGGTGACGCCTCAGGCGTCGTGCGCGGAGCAAACGGAGGATTGCAAATGATCACGCGAAGGAATTTCACCGCGGGCGCAGCGACGCTGCTTGCCGCAGGCCACATCTCCACCCGTGCGCGGGCGGCGACGGTGAGCTGGGACATGTCGACGGTATGGCCCGACGGCAATTTCCACACCCAGAACGCGATGGCCTTCGCCGAGGAGGTCAAGAAGCAAAGCGGCGGCTCGGTTGCCATTACCGTGAAAGCGGGCGGTCAGCTCGGTTTCAAGGGCCCCGAGCACTTGCGCGCCGTGCGCGACGGCCTGGTGCCGCTCGCCGACGTCCTCAACATCCAGCAGGTCGGCGACGAGCCCTTCATGGGCGTCGAGAGCATCCCCTTCCTCTGCGGCTCGGTAGACGAGCTCAAGGTGCTGCACAAATATGTGCGGCCCGAATACGAGAAGATCGCCGCGCGCAACAACCAGAAGATCCTCTACATCGTGCCGTGGCCGACGCAGTATCTGCATCTGAAGGCGAAGGTCGCCGACGTCGACGGCCTGAAGAACATCAAGATCCGCGTGCCCGACAAGAACGCGGTCGACATGCTGAACGCGATCGGCATGGCGGCCGTGATGATTCCCTGGGGCGAGACGATTCCCGCGCTCGCCTCCGGCGCGGTGGCCGGCGTCTCCACCTCGTCGGTGTCGGGCGTCGACGGCAAGTTCTGGGAATTCCTGAAATACGTCTACCCGACCAACCACGTCTGGTCGTCGCAGATGCTCACCGTCAACCTCGATTCCTGGAAGGCGCTGAGCGCCGATCAGCAACAGCTCGTCTCCGGCATTGCCGCCAAGATGGAGCCGGGCTTCTGGGCGAACTCGCTCAAGGCCGATGTCGACAGCCTCAACCGCCTCAAGGAAGGCGGCATGGAGGTGGTGCCGGTCTCGCAAGCCATGATGACGGAGATCCGGGCCAAGACCGCGCCGCAACTCGACGCCTTCCTCAAGCGCGTGCCGGCCGCCGACAAGCCGGTGCGGGCCTATCTCGCCGAAATGAAGCGGTGAGGACGAGGCTGTGACGAGCGTCGTCCCTGCGGCACCGCAGAGTCTCAATGCAGCGGCGCCTGCGCCGCTGCGCATCGTCCTCGACGGCATTGACCGCCTCGGCCGGCTCGACGGCTGGATCGGCGGCGGCTGTCTCTTGATGCTGACGCTGCTGATGCTCTGCGAGGTGGCAACCCGCTTCCTCTCGAACTTCCTGCCGTTCTTCCCGCCCAGCATCTCGATCGCCTGGGAATATTCGTCCTATCTGATGGCGGCGTCCTTCACCTTCGGCGCCGCCATGACGCTACGTGTCGGCGGCCATATCCGCGTCGTGTTGCTCCTGAAAAACGCGCCGGCGCCCGTGCAGCGCGCGCTCGAAATCCTCTCGGCCGCGGCCGGCTTCGCCTTCATGGCGTTCCTGACCTCGGCCATGGCGAAGTTCGCGTGGAGCGCGTTCGTGCGCGGCCAGGTCTCGACCTCGAGCGACACGCCGCTGTGGTTTCCGGAAGCGGTCGTCACTTTCGGCATGCTGCTGCTGACGCTCCAGTTCCTGGCGCGCGCAATCCAGGCCGCGCTCGGCTTGCCGCTGGAGGATCATCGCATGAAGGCCTCGCCCGTCGAATGACCGCTTTGCTCGCTCCCGGATTCAAGTTCGCATGACCATCGAAGTCGTCGCCCTGTTCGCGATCCTGTTCGCACTTCTGGCGTGCGGCGTCTGGATCGGCCTGACGCTGGCGCTCACCGCGACGCTTCTGCTCGCGATGTTTCGCTCGATCCCGCTCGACAAGCTGCTGCCTCAATACGCCTGGAACATCCTGACCACGCAGGAGCTCCTGGCGCTGCCGCTGTTCATCCTGATGGGCGAGCTGCTGTTTCGCACCCGCCTGTCGCGATCGCTGTTCCAGGGACTTGCGCCCTGGGCCGGGCTGCTGCCCGGCCGACTGCTGCATGTCAACGTGATCGGCTGCACCATCTTCGCGGCGATCTCGGGCTCGTCGGCTGCGACCACGCAGGTGATCGGCCGCATGTCGCTCAACGAGCTATTGCGCCGCGGCTATTCCCGCGACATCGCGATCGGCTCGCTCGCCGGCGCCGGCACGCTCGGGTTCCTGATCCCGCCGTCCAACATCATGATCATCTATGGCGTGCTCGGCGACGTCTCGATCCTGAAACTGTTCACGGCCGGCGTGCTGCCGGGATTTCTGCTGGCCGCCACCTTCATGGCCTGGGTGATGCTGCACACCAGCCTCGATCGCAGCATGGTGCCGGAAGCGGAAGCCAGGCTCTCGCAGGTGCCATGGAGCGAACGCTTCGCCGCGCTGAAGGACCTCGCGCCGGCACTGTTTCTGATCGCCTGCGTGCTCGGCTCGATGTATGGCGGGCTCGCGACGCCGTCGGAGGCCGCCGCCGTCGGCGTCCTCGGCGCCGCGCTCGTGGCCTGGGCGCAAGGCGCGATGTCGCAGCAGGTGGTGCGCGACGTGCTGATCGGCTCGGTCGTCACCTGCTCGATGATCGCGCTGATCGTGCTCGGCGCATCGATCCTCGGCAATGCCGCGGCCTTCCTCGGCATACCGCAGGCGGTGGCGGCCTTCGTCAAGGGGCTCGGCCTGTCGCCCTTCATGCTGATCGTGGTGCTGATCGTCTTCTATCTCGTCCTCGGTTGCTTCCTCGACGGCTTCTCGATGATCGTGATGACGCTCCCGATCGTGCTGCCGATCGTGAAGGGCGCCGGCTTCGACGAAGTCTGGTTCGGCATCTTTCTCGTGCTCGCCGTCGAGATGGCGCAGATCACGCCGCCGGTCGGCTTCAACCTGTTCGTGATCCAGGGCCTGACCGACGACGGCCTCGGCTACATCGCCCGCGTGACGATGCCGTATCTGATCATCATGATCGGCTTCGTGCTGCTGCTGACGCTGTGGCCCGGAATCGTCACGATCTTGCCGCGCGTTCTATACGGGTAGCTCTGTGCCGCCCCGGCTGCACAGCCGGGACGGCGTCTCGATCCGCGAAGCTTACGCAGCGGCCTTCTTCCGCGCCTGCTCGGCCTTGTACAGCTCGAACTCTTCCGCGATCGCCCTGGCGATCGAGGGCCGCTGGCGCAGGCGCTCGTAATAGGCTTTCAGGTTCGGCCATTTCGCCAGCTCGATCGGCGGTGTCGCCATGGTCCAGTTGATGACCGTGACGAGATAGGCGTCGGCGACGCTGAAATGGTCGAGCAGGAATTCACGTCCCTCGAGATGATTGTCGAGAAGGTCGAGCCGCGACAGGTTCTTCTCCAGCGCGTAGGCCTTCGCATCCTGGGGCGCCTTGCGATCGAGCAGGGGAACGAACAAGCTCTTGTGCAGCTCGGTGCCGATGAAGCAGAGCCATTGATGCAGCCGCGTGCGCTCGATGCCGGCGGCGGCGCCGAGGCCGGATTGCGGGAAGCGGTCCGCGACATATTGCAGGATGGCGGCGTTCTCGGTCAGCACCACGCCCTCGTCGGTGCGCAGCGTCGGCACGAGACCAATCGGATTCACCGTGCGGAAGTCGGAGCCGTCGTTCAGCACCGTCTTGGTCGGCGGATCGACTTCGAGATAATTGGCCTCCGCGCCGGCTTCGTAAAGTGCGACGCGTGTCGCCATCGAGCAGGCGAGCGGCGAGAAATAGAGATCCATCTGTAGCCTCCTTGGGCAATACCTCTTTGCGTGTTGCTCAACCTGGCCAGATTGATTTTTGTACCATCTTGCATAATATGAGCGCGGTCAAGGATTATTTTGCGAAATGGTACAAAAACAAAAGCCGCCCGCTGTTGCCAATCAGCCCAAGCGCCGCGGCCGTCCACGCGCCTACGAGCCCGATATCGCGCTCGGAAAGGCGCTCGATCTGTTCCGCAAGCAAGGCTTCGCCGCGACCTCGCTCGACGATCTCAGCGCAGCAACCGGCATGAACCGACCGAGCCTGTACGGCGCCTTCGGCGACAAGCGTGAGCTCTACATCAAGAGCTACCAGCGTTATCGCGACCAGGCTGGCGCGGCGATGGCGGCGATCTTCCGCGAGGAGATGCCGCTGCGGCAGCGGCTGGAGCGCATCTACGCTGCCGCGCTGGACATCTACCTCTCTGGCGACACGGGACCGCGCGGTTGCTTCACGGTCGTGACCGCGGCGTCCGAGGCCGTTGGCGATCCCGAGATCCGCGCCATGGTGCTGGACGGCCTCGCCGGACTCGACAAGGCTTTTGCGAGTTGCTTCCGCCGCGCCAAAGAGAAGGGTGAGTTGCAGGAGAGCGCCGATCCGGTCGCGCTGGCGCAGATCGCCTCCGCCACCGTCCACACCATTGCCATCCGCTCGCGCGCCCGCGTCCCGCGCAAGGACCTCGAGGCGATCGTGAAGGGTGCGATTGACGTGATGCTGGGGTTCAAGGGGTAGCTGGGTTCTGCCGGCGAGCCCGGCGCTCGTCGCCCTCGAGCGCTTTCCAGGGCAGAGCCCTAGCCGCCAGAAAACGCTTTGGCGACAACTGGGTCCCTAGTACCCCCTTGCCCGATCCACCACGTTCTCCAGAGAGCTTCCAGCCTCGAAGCGCGCGATCTGCTCGGCTACATAGGCCGAGATCGCGTCCGCGTCAGTGTCGGCCGCGTTGTGCGGCGTCAACACCACCTTGGGATGGGTCCAGAAGCGGCTGTCCGCCGGCTGCGGCTCCTGCACGAAGACGTCGAGCGAGGCGGCGCCCAGCGTGCCGTCGTCGAGGCAGGCCAAGAGATCGGCTTCGTTCTGTAGCCCCCCGCGGCCGGCATTGATCAGCACCGGCGCGCCGAGCGGGCTCTTGCGGTTGAGCTTTGTGAAGATGTCGCGGTTGAGGATGCCATGCGTATCCGACGTCAGCGGCAGCAGGCAGACCAGGATGTCGGTCGCGCGCAGGAAAGCGTTGATCTGGCCGGCGCCGTGGAAGCATTCGACGCCATCGATCGTCCGCGGGCTGCGGCTCCAACCGGCGACGCGGAAGCCGAGCCGCCGCAGCACATGGGCTGCATCGGCGCCCAGCGTGCCCAATCCCATGATTCCGACCGTGATCGCGCTCGCCGGCCACTGATACTTTGGCTCCCAGCGTTTCTCGCGCTGCGATTGCCTGAGGTAAAGCTCCTGACGGTGATGCATCAGCACGTGCAGCACGACATATTCGGTCATGCGATTGGTGAGATCGGGCACGGCGACGCGCACCAGCGGTACGTCGGGCAGGCTTTTGTCCGCCATCAGCGCATCGACGCCGGCGCCGAGATTGAAGATCGCGCGCAGATTGGGGAACGCACCGAGATCGCCCGGCACCGGCTTCCACACCGCCGCATAGTGCACCTCCGCCGGATCGAGCCCGGCATCCGGCAGCAGCACCACGCGACGCTCGCCGCAGACCGCTTCGAAACGGGCCTTCCAGCGCGCCGGCAGCCAGTTCTGCTGGGTGCTGTTGATCAGGACGGCCAGTGTACCTTTGGTCATTCGAAGTGCCTCGTCGGTTCCGCTTGAGAGGGCCCTCCTTGGCACGATCTGCCGGATTTTTCTTGCAAATTTTTTCCGCAGCCCTGTCGGCGCGGGGCATATTGGCGCGTCTTTAGAGCAGACGAGGAAATGTCGCCCATGCTTTACGCCATTCTTTGCTATCACGATGAAGACTTCGTCGGGTCCTGGACCAAGGACCAGGACGAGGCCGTGATGAAGAAGCTGGCCGTGGTGCAGGAGAAGCTCATCCAGCAGGGCCGGCTTGGCCCGGTGGCGCGGCTGTTGCCGACCACGGCGGCGGCGACCTTGCGCAAGGAAGACCCGCCTCTGGTGCTCGATGGCCCCTATGCCGAGACCAAGGAGCAATTGCTCGGCTTCTACATCGTCGACTGCAAGAATCTCGACGACGCGCTCGATGTCGCGCGCGAACTCGGCTCCGCCAATCCCGGCGGCGCCTACGAGGTGCGTCCCGTGGGCGTATTCCGGCCCGGAGGAGATCTCAGGTGAGCGAGACCGACACCGCCTGGATCGAGACCGCGCTGACCTCGGCGCGACCCCAGGCGGTAGGCGCGTTGCTGCGCTATTTCCGCGATCTCGACACCGCAGAGGAGGCCTTTCAGAACGCCTGCCTGCGCGCGCTCAAGTCCTGGCCGCAGAACGGGCCGCCGCGCGACCCCGCAGCCTGGCTGATCATGGTCGGTCGCAACGTCGCGATCGACGAGGTGCGCCGGGCCCGCAAGCAGCAGCCGCTGCCGGAGGACGATCAGGCGATCTCCGATCTCGACGACGCCGAAGGTGCGCTCGCCGAGCGGCTCGACGGCTCGCATTATCGCGACGACATCCTGCGGCTGATGTTCATCTGCTGCCATCCCCAACTGCCGGCGACGCAGCAGATCGCGCTGGCGTTGCGCATCGTCTCGGGCCTCACGGTGAAGCAGATCGCACGCGCCTTCCTCGTCTCGGAAGCCGCAATGGAACAGCGCATCACGCGCGCCAAGGCGAAGGTCGCCGACGCGGGCGTACCCTTCGAAGCGCCCGGCGCGGTCGAGCGTTCCGAGCGGCTCGCCGGCGTCGCGGCGATGATCTACCTGATCTTCAACGAGGGCTATTCGGCGAGCGGCGACACCGCCGAGATCAGGAAGCCGCTCTGCGAAGAGGCGATCCGGCTGGCGCGGCTGCTGCTGCGGCTGTTTCAGGGCGAGCCGGAGATCATGGGCCTGACGGCGCTGATCCTGTTGCAACACGCGCGCAGCGCCGCGCGCTTTGCCGAGGACGGCACGCTGATCCTACTGGACGATCAGGATCGTTCCTTGTGGAACGGCACCATGATCGCGGAAGGTCTCGCGCTGATCGACAAGGCGATGCGCCACCGCCGCAGCGGTCCCTATCAGATCCAGGCTGCGATCGCCGCGCTGCATGCGCGCGCAGCGACGCCGGAGGAGACCGACTGGACGCAGATCGACCTGCTCTACGGCGCGCTCGAAGTGGTGCAGCCATCGCCGGTGGTGACGCTCAATCGCGCCGTCGCCGTCTCCAAGGTGCGCGGGCCGCAGGCTGCGCTCGATCTGATCGAGCCGCTGGCGCCGAAGCTTGCCAACTATTTCCATTTCTACGGCGTGCGCGGCGCGTTCCTGATGCAACTCGGCCGCAACGACCAGGCCCGCGTCGCCTTCGACCGTGCCATCGCGCTCGCCAATACGTCGGCCGAAGCCGCTCACATCCGCATGCATCTCGATCGCCTGATCCGGGACAGCCAGCCGAAGCAGGAAAGCGCCAAGGCGAAATAGGGCAAGGGGCCTCCACGTCGTCGTGCGCGGGCTTGGTCAGAGGCATCAACCACGCCGTCATTCCGGGGCGGTCCGCAGGACCGAACTACGGTGCGCAATTGCACACCTGAGAATCTCGAGATTCCGGGGTCACCCTTCGGGTGCCTCGGAATGACGGGGAAAAATTCATTTCATCTTGTCGGCCCCGGCTCCCTCCGTTCGTCCTAAAGCATGAACCGGAAAAGTGCGCAGCGGTTTTCCGAAAAGATCATGCTTAAACAACAACCTAAAGCGCGATAACGATTCGTCCTAATCGCATCGCGCTTTAGGCTCCGTATCCCCGGGAGTCGTTCATGCTGAAAGCCATTTCCGTCATCGCCATCGTGCTTGCCGTCGGCATAGCCGCAGTCCTGGTTTTCGCATTGACGAAACCGGACACGTTCCGGGTCGAGCGTAGCCTCGCCGTGAAGGCGCCGGCGGATGCGATCTATCCGCTGGTCGCCGATTTCCATCGCTGGACCTCCTGGTCGCCCTATGAAGGGCGCGATCCCGCCATGAAACGGGCGTTCGGCGGAAGCGCGGCAGGAAAGGGTGCGACCTACGCCTGGGACGGCAACAACAATGTCGGCGCCGGCCAGATGGAGATCCTGGAGGCGAATGGGTCCTCCAAGCTCCGCATCAAGCTGGATTTCGAGCGGCCGTTCGAAGGCCACAACACCGCCGAGTTCACCTTTGTGCCGCAAGGCGATGCCACACTCGTCACTTGGACAATGTACGGTCCGGCCCCGTTCCTGTCCAAGGTCATGCAGGTGTTCATCAACATGGACAGCATGATCGGCAAGGATTTCGAGGCAGGTCTCGCCGGCCTGAAGAAGCTCACCGAGAAGCAATAAGCCTCACTGCAAACGAAGAGGAGAGAAACGATGCTCAATCCCTATCTGTTCTACCAGGACTCTTGCGAAGCTGCGTTCAACTATTACGCCAAGGTTCTCGGCGGCAAGATCGATGCGATGATGCGCGCCTCGGACGCCCCGCCGGAGGTGCCCGCCACGCCCGGACGCGAAAAGATGATCATGCATGCACGGATGTCGCTGCCCGACGGCAGCGTGCTGATGGCTTCCGACTCCCCGCCCGAGCACTTTCAGAAGGCGCAGGGCTTCTCGATCTCGCTTACGGTCAAGGACCCCGCTGACGGCGAGCGCAAATTCAACGCACTCGCCGACGGCGGCACCGTCACCATGCCCTTCAGCAAAACCTTCTGGGCCAAGGGCTTCGGCATGTGCGTCGACAAGTTCGGCATTCCCTGGATGGTGAACTGCCCGGCGGAAGGAATGTGACGGGCGCGACCGCGCGCATGGTCCGCTGAGTTGCGACCTCCTCTCTCTCCAATGCTGCGGGAGAGAGGGGGGACACGCATCAATTTGCTACGTCATGCGGACAGCGGCCGTTTACCCTCACCGGATTGATCCGGTGACGTCCTCGCCCTGCGGCGGCGAGGACTCCACGCAGCGAGGGCAGATCACGAGCCTGCTGCCGAGCTGCCTGTCGTTCTCCGCCTGTATCTCGTCATGAACCGCCCACCACGCTTCGGAATAGGGACGCAAGGTGCCGAGCACCCGTTCCCGCTCCCGGTTGGGATTGGGGTCGCCTGCCGCGGGCGCCTGATTCGTGACGCGCCGCTTCGTCACATGAGGACGGTTTGGATCCTTGCCGAGACCATCCCACGCGATGGGGCGACGCTCCTGTGCTGGTGCGTCTGCGCATCCGATCAGCACTGCGCAGAATGTGAGCAAGATGAATCGGTTTCGAATCATGCCGGGCCTTTGCTGCCTATGCGCCGCGCAGAGTCCGCACGAGACACGCGCATTGCGACGGTTGAATGGAACTCAAGGCAAAAACAACTAGCCGGCATGGCGAATATGAGTCGTGCTTTCGCATCACTTTGCGAGCGGAGTGAGGCCGCTTCGTGAAACCACTGCATCGCACAACAACTGGCGCAATATTGGGCTGTGATCTGCACGCTCGAATCGCTAATTGTGTTTCATAAAATCTACAAACTGGGATGGGCGACTTGGAAGGGAGCGACCGATGGCGACGGCGCTGCAGATCAATTTCGCACTGTGGGGTATGTTCATCTGTGCCAGCATGAAGCTGGCACCGTTGGTTCAGACTCTCTTTTGAAGAGCGGTCATGACGACGAGGTTCGCGTGTCCGCATGAAGCCAGCGCGCGGGCCGGATGAGCCGGCTTGGCGCTCGTGTGACGCGGTTCACAGAGCCTTCGATCGCATTCTTGGTGCCGGCGAGTTCGTCACCGGCACCGGGGATAGATCGCGGAGAGATCGCGCCCCTTCAACAGCAGCAGCCGTGAGCTCAGCCCGCCGCGGCGGCTGATCCAGTCGCGCACCGGGCCGGGATAGGCGGCAAGCACTGCGACCGATGCTTCCGGTTCGGCATAGAAGCGCCCGTGCCGGTCCACCGACCGCGCGGCGTGGAAGCCGAGCACGGCGCGCTTGGTGACGCAGATGCGCTCGCCCGGCACGATGCTCAGCACCAGCGTGCAGGCGGACAGGCAGGGACCGTCGATCACCACGCGCTCGCCGCTCTCGCGCACCTTTTCGAACAAGTCCAGGAACGGTCCGACCTGCCCTCCTGGAGACTGGATGATGCGGATTTCGGCCGCGGCCGGCGTGACGGCGAGTAGCGCGGACGCGAGCATGAAGGCTTTGAGGAAGGCGATGCGTCGCATGGCACTCTCCGAAATCTCGACGTCGTAGGGCGGGCAAGCCATGCCCCCAAGGGGCACCGCAAATCCGGAGAGGCGGTGGGCAGGCACTCGCGCGCCTTTGCCCACCATACAATTTCCGTACCTATCCGTTCCGTCGCTGGCCGCGCAGCGTCGGCAGGCCGATCCCCGCCGCATCGAAGCCGCCATCCACGGCCAAAATTTGGCCGGTGATGTAGCTCGCGCTTGCCGAGCACAGGAAATAGATCGCCTCCGCGAGTTCCTCCTCCAGGCCGTAGCGGTTGAGCGGAATCGCGTCGTGATAGTCGGCGCGGATCTCCTTGGTGTGAACCTGCTTCGCCATCGCGGTGTCGACCGGTCCCGGCGCGACCGCGTTGACACGGATGTTGAGCGAGGCGAGCTCGACCGCGAGTTGCTTGGTGAGGTGCGCAAGGCCCGCCTTGCTGGTGCCGTAGGCCGAGCGCAGCGTCGAGGCGCGCACGGCCGAGATCGAGGTGATGTTGACGATGGCGCCGCCATGGCCGTCGCGCATCAGGGGCACCGCGGCCTTTGTGCAGAGGAAAGGGCCGGTGAGGTTGACGTCGAGCACGCGGCGCCAGTCGGCCTCGGACGTCTCCATGAGCGGCGCGAACACCGCGATGCCCGCATTGTTGACGAGCGCATTTAGCCGGCCGAACCGTTGCTCGATCGTCGTCATCGCCGCAGCGACCGCGGCGGCGTCCGAGACGTCGCAGGTCAGTGCCAGCGTCGCCTCGCTCCGGCTGAGCAGTTCGCCCTCGATGTCGAGCAGCGCCACGCGCCAGCCCTCGGAAAGGAACTTCTTCGCGGTCGCAAGCCCGATGCCGCGCGCGGCTCCGGTGACGAGGGCGACTTTGAGCGGGGCTTGCGGCATTTGCTGATCTGTCCTGTGTCGGGAAGGGGCGCGCGGGCGCCGCTTCCTTTTACGTCGCTTCGATCCCGCCACGGAAGGCCCTCGCAGCGCCAATCGCCTCCTGCCCACGGGTCAGCGGAATAATTTCGGTTCCCATGTCGGCTCCGCGGCGGGACGTTCGTCTTGCAGGGGAACGCCGGTCCCGGCCGGCCGGAGAATGTCACGGAGCTTGTCGATGCGATTCATGATGCTGATGATCCCGCTCGGTTACGAGAGCGCGTCCCCGGACGTGCAGCTCGATCCGGAACGCGTTGCCGCGATGATGCGCTACAATGAAGCGCTCCGGGACGCCGGCGTGCTGATCACGCTCGACGGCCTGCACCCGCCCTCGATGGGCGCACGCGTCTCGTTCGCGACCGGCAAGCCCATCGTCACCGACGGCCCCTTCACTGAAGCCAAGGAAGTCCTGGGCGGCTACTGGATGATCGAGGTCGCCTCGCGCGAGGAGGCCATCGCCTGGGCGAAGAAGTGTCCGGCCGCGCCGAACGAAATCATCGAGATCCGGCAGGTGCAGGAGATGAGCGACTTTCCGCCCGAGGTGCAACAGGCCGCAGCCGGGTTCGACGAACTCAGGAAGTAGTGGGTGGCCGTGAATCGCGGCGACCGCCGATCGAACAACAAGGGAGAGAACCGATGAGCACCGAACACAAATTCCTCGCCGTCTATCTCGGCAGCACGAGCGGCTCGAAAATGACGGCCTGGCGCGCGCTGCCCGAGGCCGAACGGAAGGCGAGGGAACAGGAGGGCATGGCCGCCTGGCATGGCTGGGTCGAGAAGCACCAGGCCGTTATCGTGGAGATGGGTGGCCCGCTCGGCAAGACCCGCAGGATCGACGCGAACGGCATCACCGAGGTCAGCAACGCGCTGACCGGCTTCACGGTGGTGCGCGCCGCCTCGCAGGAGGAGGCCGCCAAGCTGTTCGAGAACCATCCGCATTTTGCGATCTTCCCAGGCGAGGCGATTGAGGTCATGCCCGTGCTGCCGATTCCCCAGATGTAGCGTCGCGAGCTCGCTGCCGGCGGGCTCGACGTTGACGGGTCTGCCGGTCGTGACGGTGCAAGGACGGGGTTAATCCTGGCTCATCGCCGCTAGTGACCTTCGCGCCCCGCTCATGTAAAGGTCGTTCACATGAGCTGGCGCAAGGAACAGGGCCGCGCCGAGCGCGGCTATCACCACGGCAATCTGAAGGAGGCCCTGTTGCAGGCCGCCCTCGGCCTGATCGCCGAGAAGGGCGCGGCCGGCTTCACCTTCGCCGATGCCGCGCGCATGGCCGGGGTCAGCGCGGCGGCGCCCTATCGGCATTTCCGCGACCGCGAGGAATTGTTGTCCTCGATCGCCCAGCGCGGCTTCGAGCAGTTCGAGGCGCGCCTGGCCGCGGCCTGGGACGACGGACGCCCGGACACGGTCACCGCGTTCGAGCGCGTCGGCAAGGCCTATCTCGCCTTCGCCCGCGAGGAGCCCGCCTTCTACAACGCGATGTTCGAATCGGGCGTGCCCGTCGACGCCAATCCCGCACTCCAGGCCGCCAGCGAACGGGCCTTCAACATCATTCGCGCCGCCGCCGAGCGCCTCGCGGCGCTGACGCCCCCCGGCACGCCGCGGCCGCCGGCGATGATGATGGCGCTGCACATCTGGTCGATGTCCCACGGGGTCGCCTCGCTGTTCTCCCGCGGCGATGCCGCGCGTCGCAAATTGCCGATGTCGCCTGACGAACTGTTGGAGGCCGAAGTGTTGATCTATCTGCGCGGCCTGGGCTTCCCAACCGACCGTCGTCCTCCGGCCAAGGGCGCCGAGCCGCCGCCGGTGCCACCGGAGGCGTCCTCCGCTTCGGGCCTCCCGCCGGGTAGTCCCTGGGGCAAGCCGAAATAAGATTGCGCAGATAATCACGCGGGCGTGTCTTCTCGCCAGCTTGACAAAATCGCGGGATCGTCTAGCTATGTAAATGTTATTTACATTCACAACGGCGCTGGTGCCGTGATGGAGAGGGAAATGGCCTACACCGCTGATGTCAATCGATGGCGCGGCCCCGCGGACCAACAGCAGCCGTACGAGCGTCCTCGCATGCTCGATACGCCCTGGCATCCCGGCTGGATCGCAGTAACCATTCTCGGCTTCATCATCTGGTGGCCGATCGGACTTGCCCTTCTCTTTTTCACACTCGGGAGCAGAAGAATGTCGTGCTGGAGCAACCAGGATCGCTGGCAGAACAAGATGGAGCGGATGCAATACAAGATGGACCGCATGCGCGGCCGCATGGAGCGCAGCGGCTTCGGCTTTGGCTTCGGCCCGCCGTCCTCCGGCAACCGCGCCTTCGACGAGTATCGCTCCGAGACGCTGCGCCGGCTCGAGGAGGAGCAGGTCGAGTTCAAGAACTTCCTCGATCGTCTGCGTCACGCCAAGGACAAGGAAGAGTTCGACCAGTTCATGGCGCAGCACAAGACGCGTCCGACCCCGCCGCCGACCGATCAGCAGCAAGGCTGATCTGGAGGCTGCCACCTCTGAAAGCCTTCAGGCGCATGCCCCCAAAGTCCTGATGGCCCCGAGCCGCCCGCTTGCGCAACCCGCAGGCGGGCGGTCTGGTTTTGGGGGAGCGCGGCCGGCAGCTGCAACGTTCGGATCGGCCTGGTCAGCTCGCTTTCGTCAGCCCGAATGTGTCAATTCGCTTTGGCCAGCTGCGCGCGAACCGACATCAAGAAGTGCTCGTAGGCATGATCCACGATCTCGTTGAGCGAGCGCGTGCGCGCGAACATCGCCCTGGCTTCCGCGAGAAACTCGTCGCGGGTCGGAATCTTCGGCAGATGTAGATGCGTCAACGCATCGACGCCGTCATGCGCGCGATTGAGGATGTCGTGCAGCGAGGGCAGCTGCAGCTGGGCGAGGTCGGCCCGGCGCCGCGCCGACGAGATCGCATGCGCCAGTGTCTGCGCATCGAACCGTCCGGCAAGCTCGCGGGCCGCCCGCTTGATGACCCTTGCGCCGAGCGGCTGCTCGTTGCGCAGCACCTGTTCGGGCGGTGCCTTCATGTTCCAGACGACGCCGATCCACGACATGACCTTCAGGATGTAATAGGTCACGTCGATCTCCCACCAGCGAAAGCCCTGTCGCACGCTGCTCTGGTAGGCGTGGTGATTGTTGTGCCAGCCCTCGCCCAGGGTGAACAACGCCAGCAGCCAGTTGTTGCGGGAATCATCGCCGGTGACGTAGCGCTTGCGTCCATGAACATGGGCAAGCGAATTGATGCAGAAGGTCGCGTGATAGAGCAGCACCGTGCTCCAGAGGAAGCCGACGACTAGGCCTGACCAGCCGGCAGCCAGGAAGCAGAGCGCCGCGAGTACAAAGGCCGGCAGCAGTTCCAGCCGATGCAGCCACATCAGCTCCGGATAGGCGGCGAGATCGGCGACCTTCACGAGGTCGGTCGCATCGTGACGCCGGTAAAAAATCCAGCCGAGATGGCTGTAGAGGAAGCCGCGGTGACGCGGCGAATGCACGTCGATCTCGGTATCGGAATGCAGGTGATGGTGCCGATGCTTGGCGGCCCACCACAAGACGCTCTTCTGCGCGCTGCTCTGCGCGAGAAAGGCCAGTATGAACTGAAACACCCGGCTGGTTGCGAACGCCCGATGCGAGAAGTAGCGATGGTAGCCGGCCCCGATCGCAAACATGCGCAAGCAATAGAGTGAGACGCAGATCGCGACGGCCTGCCAAGTGATTCCCGTCCAGATCGCGGCAACGCAGCCGAGATGGACCAGCAGGAACGGTAGGGCGGAGGGATACATGATGTCGTCGTGCTGGTCGTCGGCGGCGGTGTTAGGCGACATGTTTTCAGGCTGACCTTGAATGATGAGGATGCGGCTTCGCTCCGGCGGAGCTAGAGGCGGCCGGGTGTGAAAAACCCCGCTGATGGCGTGCCATCGCGGGGTCGTGAACGATGCTCTGGCGCTACATTGCAGCCGGAGTCGGCCGAAGCTCTATAACTGAGCATATGGCTTTGAATGCCTGGTATGCAAGCACGTCCGCGCACGGAAACCGGCCTGCGGCGCTGAGCCGCTGGCCAGCTTGGCGCGCCGTCCGCCGCCGACCTATATTCGTCGCCTGGGAAGGAGACGGAGGCGACGATGCCGGGAGCTGTGACCGTGACCAGCGACGACCTCTGGCGGCAGCTGCGCGCAGAGGCTTGGCGCGCCGCCGCCACCGATCCCGTCTTCGGCGCGGTCCTTGCGGATGCCATTCTCGCCCACGGCGATTTCGCCGCCGCCTTGTCCGATCTGGTCGGGCGACGGCTTGCTGGCAGCGCCGCCCTGCGTACGCGCTTCACGGCATTCGCCGATGAAGCCTTCCACGGCGAGGCGGATCTGGTCGAGGCGGCAAGCCGCGATCTGCAAGCCATCGCCTTTCGCGACCCGGCCGTGACCGGCTTGTTGCCGCCGATGCTGCATTTCAAAGGGTATGCGTCGCTCCAGGCCTGGCGCGTGTCGAACTGGCTCTGGCGGCGAGGCCATACCGACGCGGCGCTGCTGTTTCAGAACGAGGCGTCGAACGTCTTGCAGGTCAGCATTCATCCGGCTGCGAGCCTTGGATCGTCGGTGTATCTCGACCACGCCACCGGCATCGTGATCGGTGCCAATGTCGTCATCGGCGACGAGGTCACCATCCTCCAGAACGTCAGCATTGGCCGCGGCAGCGAACTGCCGACGCGCTCGCCGCGGATCGGTCGCGGCGTCTTCATCGGCGCCGGCGCGACCATTCTCGGCGACATCAGTGTCGGCAATTTTGCCAAGATCGGCGCCGGCACGGTCGTGACCGGCGATGTGCCCGCCGGCTGCACGGCCATCGGCAATCCCGCACGGCTGACCAATTGCCAGGAACCCGCCTCCGCGGCTTGAGCCGCCACTTTTCAGGCCTCGCGCCCGGCACCGCCCGCCCATCTCCCTGCGCTGCCTGCGCTTTACGCAGACAAATTCGTGCCTGATAACCTCGCATTAACCAACGCCGGGCTCAGGTAATTGCGGACAGTCGCGCCCGGAGCCGTGTCGAGGCCCATAGTTTTGACATCTTGGCGGGGAATGCAGGCGGCCGGCTTTGGACGAGCCCTGCACCCCAGAAAGACAAGGCTTTGAGCGGGCTTGCCGGCCGCGCCGGTTCCAGCGCGGCCGTTGGGGAGCACCGGCCGCGGTTTTGCTGGCCGAAGGACATTAGGTAACGATCGCCTTGAGAGGATGCTGCTTATGAATCCGGCCGACGTGGCTCAGTCAGCCCTTCCGGTTGCTGCCTCCGCCGACGTGTCGCTGATTGCGCTGTTCTGGCAGGCTCACTGGATCGTGAAAGCGGTGATGCTGGGACTCCTGGCCTGCTCGGTCTGGGTTTGGGCAATCGCGATCGACAAGATCTTTCTGTACGCGCGCACACGCCGGTCGATGGACCGGTTTGAGCAGGCGTTCTGGTCGGGCGAGTCGATCGAGGAGCTCTATCGCACGCTCTCGGCCAAGCCGACGCATTCCATGGCGGCCTGCTTCGTGGCGGCGATGCGCGAGTGGAAGCGTTCCTTCGAGAGCCATGCGCGCTCGGTCGCGGGCCTGCAGATGCGTATCGACAAGGTGATGAACGTCTCGATCGCGCGCGAGGTCGAGCGGCTGGAACGCAGGCTGCTGGTGCTCGCAACCGTCGGCTCCGCCGGCCCCTTTGTCGGCCTGTTCGGCACGGTCTGGGGCATCATGTCGAGCTTCCAGTCGATCGCGGCGTCGAAAAATACCTCTCTGGCGGTGGTGGCCCCCGGTATCGCGGAGGCGCTGTTTGCGACCGCAGTCGGCCTTATCGCCGCCATTCCTGCCACTATTTTCTACAATAAGTTCACGTCGGAGGTGAACCGGCAGGCCCAGCGGCTCGAAGGCTTCGCCGACGAATTCTCAGCCATTCTGTCCCGTCAGATCGACGAGCGCGGCTGACCGACGGCGTGTATAATGTGAAGGGCAATTTGGACACCAGACCATGGGCATGAACGTTGCGGGTTCATCCGGAGGCGGCGGACGCCGTGGCCGGCGTAAGCCCGTCGTGGCCGAAATCAATGTCACGCCGATGGTCGACGTGATGCTGGTGCTGCTCATCATCTTCATGGTGTCGGCGCCGATGCTGACGGTCGGCGTGCCGCTCGACCTGCCGCAGACCCAGGCCAAGAGCATCGAAAACAACGACCAGAAACCGATCCAGATGTCGGTCGACATCAAGGGCAAGGTGTTCATCAACGATGCCGAGGTCGCGCTGAACGAACTGGTGCCCAAGCTCAAGGCGATCACGGATGCGCGCGGCGGGCTCGAGGAACGCATCTATCTGCGCGCCGACAAGAAGGCCGACTACGGGACCGTTGCCAAGGTCATGGGCCTGCTGTCCGGCGCCGGCTTCAAGAAGCTGGCCCTCGTCACCGAAGCGGATCAGGGGTAGACGGTGAAGGTGAACGTCGACAAGACACTCGTTGCGTCGATTGCCCTCCACGTCCTCGTGCTGGGATGGGGGCTCGTCACCTTCAGCAGCAAGGCCTACGTCGCGCCGGAGGAATCGCTTCCGGTCGACATCATCTCCACCGACCAGCTCGCCAAGATGATGGCGGGGCAGAAGACCGGCGAAAAGGACAAGCCGAAGCCCAAGGTCGATAAGATCGCGGAGCCCAAGCCGGAGGAAGACGCGGTCGGCAAGGTCACCGAGAAGAAAGAGCTGATCAAGACCAACTCGACGCCGGAGCCGCCGCCGAAACCCGTCGAGAAGCCGGTCGAGAAGAAGCCCGAGCCGCCGAAGCCCGTCACCGAGGCCAAGCCGAAGGAAGAGCCGAAGCCGCAGGAAAAGAAGCCTGATCCGGCCAAGGAAGATCCGATCGCCGAGCTCCAGAAGAAGCTGGAGACCAAGAAGCCGCCGCCGAAGCCGGTCGAGCAGAAGGTCGCGGCGGTGCAGCCGCAGCAGCAGCCGAAGCCGAAGGAGCGCACGTTCGATCCCGCGCAGATCCAGCGGGACCTCGACAAGCGCGCTGCCACCCGGCACGAGCTCACAGGAACGGCGCTGAATGCATCGGCTTCGCTGGGAGCAGCGACAGGGACTGCGGCTAACAATGTCGCGACCTGGAGGGGCGCATTCCAGGGTGCGGTCAAGCGCTGCTTCACGCCGACCTATAACGGGCAGGACGCCGATCAGTACGAGGCCGACATCGACATTCCCATGAAGATCGACGGATCGCTCGCCGCTGAGCCGATCGTTGTCGCGGTACGTGGACCTTCACGGTCGATTGCGCAGGCCGTGGCGGAGAGTGCCAAGCGCGCCATCGTCCAGTGCCAAGTCTATTCCTTCATGCCCAAGCAGCAATACGAGAGCTGGAAGCTCATTCCGATGACTTTCGGTCTGAAAGACATGTTGTGACATCCGAACAAAAGAATTTTGAGATGAATGACGCCAGCTCGATGAACCGCCGCCGCTTCATGACCCTGACCGGATCGACGCTCGCGATGCTCGGCGGCGGTCGTACCCTGGCTCAGGGCCAGCCGCGCATCCGCATTGATCCCACCGAATTCCAGCCGATCCCGATCGCGATCAGCAACTTCGTGCCGGGCTCGCCCTCCGACGGCGACGTGGGCAACGGCGTCACGCAAGTCATCACCAATAATCTGAAGCGCTCAGGCCTGTTCGCGCCGATCGATCAGGCCGCCTTCATCGAGCGCATCAGCAACATCGACGTCGCGCCGCAATTCCAGAACTGGAAGACCATCAACGCCCAGGCCCTGGTCACCGGCCGCATGACGCGGCAGCCGGACGGCAGGCTCAAGGCCGAATTCCGCCTGTGGGACGTGGTCTCCGGCCAGCAGCTTGCAGGCCAGCAATATTTCACCTCGCCCGAATATTGGCGCCGCATTGCCCACATCATCTCCGACCAGATCTACGAGCGGATGACCGGCGAGAAGGGCTATTTCGACAGCCGCGTCGTGTTCGTCGACGAGACCGGCCCGAAAGAGCGCCGCGTCAAGCGGCTCGCGATGATGGACCAGGACGGCGCCAATGTGCGCTATTTGACCCGTGGCTCCGACCTCGTGCTGACGCCGCGCTTCTCGCCGAACTCGCAAGAGATCACCTACATGGAGTTCGGCCAGGGCGATCCGAAGGTCTATCTCTACAACATCGAGACCGGCCAGCGCGAAATCGTCGGCAACTTCCCGGGCATGACCTTCGCACCGCGCTTCTCTCCGGACGGCCAGCGCGTCATCATGAGCCTGCAGCAGGGCGGCAACTCCAACCTGTTCGTGATGGATCTGCGCTCGCGCTCGACCACGCGCCTCACCGATACGCCGGCGATCGACACCTCGCCGTCCTATTCGCCCGACGGCACCCGCATCTGCTTCGAGTCCGATCGTGGCGGCAGGTCGCAGATCTACGTAATGGCGGCGGGCGGAGGACAGGCGCAGCGCATCTCTTTCTCCAAGGACGACACCAACGCCAGCTATTCGACGCCGGTGTGGTCGCCAAAGGGCGACTACATCGCCTTCACCAGGCAGGGCGGCGGACAGTTCGCGATCGGCGTCATGAAGCCGGACGGCTCCGGCGAGCGGCTTCTCACCTCCGGCTTCCACAACGAGGGGCCGACCTTCTCGCCGAATGGCCGCGTGCTGATGTTCTTCCGAGATCCCGGCGGCAACGGCGGGCCTTCGCTGTACAGCGTCGACATCTCCGGCCGCAACGAGCTGAAGGTACCGACGCCGGGCTTCGCCTCGGATCCCGCGTGGTCGCCGCTGCTATCCTCGACGTCGGGCTGACAGGATCGCGGCTGAAACATCGCGCGCTCAGACGCGCGATGCCGTCGAAAAGGCGCGTCGATTCTCCAATTTACAACGCCAGGTAAGCTTTCCTTCACCTTGAGCCCGGCAAGGCTTGCCTAGTTGCTTGAAATGTCAGCAGAAACGGGTTCGCTATTGCCGAAAAACAACCCGGCTTTAACGATGTTCCCTCAGAAAGGCTTCATCTGGCTTGAGTAAGAGTAGGCGCCAAACAGGACGCGCGTACAAACTCATATGCAGTTCTCAAGCCAGAGCGGAGAGCCGGACCAGCAGCAGGCCTCGCCGACGATTTCGGCGGCGCTGACCGATTCGCTGTTCGAGGCTCCCGGCACGGTGCTCACCGGCATCGTCTTCTCTGCATTCTCGGCTTCCTTGACGGCGCTCAAGACCGACCAGATCCTGATCTGGGGATTCGTCCCGCTTCTCATTCTCGCGGGAGCGATACGCGCTTTCGACCTGAGCCGCTACCAGGCCCAGAAATCCGTCCTGAGCGTTGAACAAGCGGCGCGTTGGCAGAAGCGCTACCAGATCGGAGCGCTCATCCAGGCCGCCGTGATCGGTCTGTGGTGTTCGACCACCCTGTTGAGCAATGACGACGCCATCGCTCACATGATCGCCCTCTCGGTCACCACCGGCATCGTGGCGGGAGGAGCGGGGAGAGCTTACGGGCGGCAGTGGATATTTCGTCTGCAAGCCACTTTGATATTCGGCCCGGCCGTGGTCGCGCTGGCGCTGCACGGCACGCCCTATTACGTGGCGATGTCCGTCGTCTGCGCCGCGTTTCTGTTCTCCGTCATGCGGCTCTCGGGCAATCTGCACAGGATATTCCTGCGGGCGGTTGTCGCGCGCGAGCGCGAGGCGGCGCTCGCCGGGCAGTTCGATACGGCGCTCAACAACATGCCGCACGGGCTCTGCATGTTCCGCGTCGATGGCCAGCTCGCGGTGATGAATCACCGCTTTGGCGAGATGATGAACCTGACCGACAATCTCGCGCAGACCAACACGAATGCGCGAGAGGTCGTCGCCGCTTGCGTCCAGGCGGGATCGATTTCGGCGGCGAGCGGGGACGCGATCATTGCCGAGATCGAAGCCGCCCAGGCGAAGGAAATCATCACCACCGACCCCGATCCGCACAGGAACCGCTCGCTGTCATGGACCGTGCAGCCGATGGCTGACGGCGGTGCGGTGGTGCTGCTCGAGGACATCACCGAGCGGCGCAACGCCGAGGCCAGGATCAGCCATCTGGCTCGCTACGACGAGCTCACGGCGCTGCCGAACCGTCTCAATTTCCGCGACGAGATAGAGCGGTTGCTCGCAGTGGCACGGCATTCGGAACGTCTGTCGGCCCTGCTCTTCATCGACCTCGACCAGTTCAAGCAGGTCAACGATACGCTGGGCCATCCCTGCGGCGACCAGCTCCTCTGTGCGGTCGCCAACCGCCTGCGCGAGATGCTGCGCCCGGAGGATTTCGTCGCCCGCTTCGGCGGCGACGAATTCGTCGTGTTCCAGCAGAACATCTCTTCGTCCGAGGACGCCGCGTCGCTTGCCCGCCGTATCGTCGAGCGGCTGAGCGAGCGCTATCGCATCGACAACCATCTGGTCGAGATCGGCGCCAGCGTCGGCATCGCGCTGACCTCGCCGGAGGGCGTGAGCGCCGATACGCTGCTCAAGAACGCCGACATGGCGCTCTACCGCGCCAAGGCCGACGGGCGCGGCACCTTCTGCTTCTTCCGCGACGAGATGGCGGCGACCGTCGAGGCGCGCCGGATCCTCGAGCTCGACCTGCGCAAGGCACTCGCCAACGAGGAGTTCGAGCTGTTCTATCAGCCGCTCGTCAATCTGAAGTCGGGCAAGATCACCACTTGCGAGGCGCTGCTGCGCTGGAATCATCCGGTGCGCGGCACGGTCTCGCCGGTGGACATCATCCCGGTCGCCGAGGACATGGGCCTGATCGTCGATCTCGGACGCTGGATCCTGCGCCGCGCCTGCATGGAATGCATGAAGTGGCCGGAGGGCGTCAGCGTCGCCGTGAACTTCTCTCCGCAGCAATTCCACCAGCGCGACGTCCTGAGCGAGATTCGCTACGCGCTCGAGGTGTCGGGCCTGCCGGCACATCGGTTGGAGATCGAGATCACCGAATCCTCGCTGCTGCGCAACACCCAGCTCACGCACGACATCCTGTCGCAATTGCATGCCCTCGGCGTTCACATCTCGCTCGACGATTTCGGGACCGGCTATTCCAGCCTCAGCTATCTGCACAACTTCCCGATGCAGAAGGTGAAGATCGATCGCTCATTCCTCGAAGGCATCGACTCGGACCGACCGCTGACGCTGTTGCGAGGTGTGGCGCGGCTGTCTGCCGACCTCGGCATGTCTGTCGTGGTCGAAGGAATCGAGACCAACGAGCAGCTCGAACTCATCAATGCCGACGGGACGGTGACCGAAGCTCAGGGTTACCTGTTCAGCCGGCCCGTTCCGGCGGTGCGCATTCGCCAGTTGCTCAATGCGTCCTACGGCGTTCGCTGCGGCGCGGATCAGGCGGTCGCAGCGTCGGCGCGATCGATCGCCTGATCTTCCTTCCTCGATCTTTGACGGCGTCTCGTTTTCCCGAGATTCTACGGAGGCAAAAGGTTAACCCTAACGTTTCTAACGCTTTGCAATTTGATTAAGGAACCATTAATCTCAACCCACTCGCAGAAGTTGCCAGTGCAGGGGTTGTTGATGAAATCCGGGGCCGAACCGCAAACGGCGCTTGTTCCACGCGGAGCCGCGCTGTTTGAGCGTATCGACTACCGGCTCGTCGAAACGCCGGAGGAAAAGGATCGCCTCCACCTGATGCGTTACCGGGCCTATTTGCAGGCCGGTCTGATCCCGCCGTCGGAGTCGCAGCGGGTGACGGACCGTTTCGACGACGCGCCCAATGTCTGGAACTTCGGCGTCTACGTCGACGACGAACTCTGCAGTTCCGTTCGCATCCACGTTCTGACGTCGGAATGGCGGATGTCCTACACGACCGAGGTGTTCGGCGACGTCCTGCATCCCCGCCTCGACCGGGGCGAGATTTTTATCGATCCGTGTCGATTCGTTGCTGATCCCGAAATGCAGCAGCGGTTTCCCGAACTGCCTTATCTGACCGTGCGGCTTCCCTTCGTCGCCTGCGAGCATTTCAATGCCGACGTCGGCCTCTCGATGGTGCGGACCGATCATCAGGCGTTCTACCGCCGCGTGTTCCTGTCCGAGACTCTCACTGAGCCGCGTTCATTCCCGGGCTGGCCGACGAAGAAGGCCGTCCTGATGGCCTCGGACTATCCCAAGGTCCGGGAAAAGATCCTGACGCGTTTCCCGATCATGCGTTCGAGCGCGTTCGAGCGGCGAATGCTGTTTGAACGGGGCACCCACCGGATCGCCCCGTCCCGACCGGTTCTTGTTGCCGGCGCCGTCGCCCAGGCCTGATTCCTCCAGCTCGTTTGTGGTTCGGTCCTGCGCAGAGTAGGGGTTTACCCCGCGAAAGCGCACGTTTTGGTCGTTGGCAAGGCTTGCCTTCACCCTTGCGCCACATTTACAACCCATTAACCACGATGGGTGCTTTTCGCTGGTTGGGGGCATTTGACCGGATGAGGCAAGGTTCCGTCAAGGTTGACGGAACGTTCGCTTAACCAACCCCCTGTAGACCGGACAGCAGTGGACTAACGCGAGCGTGGAGGCTCCGGAATGAAACATCCTATGCGTATCCTCCAGGGATTGAAGCTGGCCGCGGTGCTTGCCGTCGCGCTGTCGATGGGCGCCTGCGCCAACAAGAATGCCGCCACGGATGCGATGGCCAACGCTGCGACCCCCGGCAGCCAGCAGGATTTCGTCGTCAATGTCGGCGACCGCGTGTTCTTCGAGAGCGACCAGACCGATCTGACCCCGCAGGCGATCGTGACGCTGGAGAAGCAGGCGCAGTGGCTCCAGACCTACCCGCGCTACAGCTTCACCATAGAAGGTCATGCCGACGAGCGCGGCACCCGCGAATACAACATCGCCCTCGGCGCCCGCCGGGCCCAGTCGGTGCGCTCGTTCCTCGCCTCGCGCGGCATCGATCCGAACCGCATGCGCACGATCTCCTACGGCAAGGAACGGCCGGTCGCCGTCTGTAACGACATCTCCTGCTGGTCGCAGAACCGCCGTGCCGTCACCGTCTTGAATGCGAGCTCCTGACGTTCAGTCAGCCGCCGTTCAGCTTCGGAATTGGATGATGCCGGCGCCCTCTCGGGCGCCGGTTTCGTTTCAGCATTCTGTGACAGAAACCCCTTGGTACCAGTCACATTTTTGGCGTACTCCACTTCAATGTGTGGCGCGTCGAATGTTCCGTCACAGGCCATTTCGCTTTCGTCGTCAGGGCAAGATGTCATCCAGATTTAAGGTCTTTACGGGCACTGTGGCGACCGCCGCGCTGCTCTCCTTGTGCTCGCCCGCATTTGCGCAGTCGATCTTCGCGCAGTCGGACGATGCCGATGCGGAGATGCGGATCGAGCGGCTGGAGAACCAGCTGCGCCAGCTCACCGGCCAGAACGAAGAGTTGCAGTACCGCAACCGCCAGCTCGAAGAGCGGCTGCGGGCGCTCGAAGGCGGCGCCCAAGGCGCGCCCGGACAGGCGCCCAACGTCGCGGCGATGCCGCCCGCGCAGATCGCGCCCAGTCAAGCCGTGCCAAGTCAGGTCGCGCCAAGTCAGGTCGCGCCCGGCTATCGCCAGCCGCAGCAGCAGGCCGCGCAGCCGAGTTACGAGCAGCCTCAGATCGCTGCTCCTGCGCCGATCGTTCAGGAGCAGCCGGCGCCCGGCGCACCCGGTACGCGCCGCCGCGGCGATGCCTTCGATCCGAACCAGAACCCGAATGCGCCCGGCGCGCCGCGCGCGCTCGGCGGCGGGCAGCAGCCGATGCCGGCGGGAGTTCCGAACGGCGCGCCCGGCGGCCGCAACGCGGGCGAACCGCTCGATCTCGCCAACACCGCTCCTCGCTATCCGCAAGCCGCGCCCCCTGCCGTGCAGCCGGGCTATCCAGCGCCGGCCGGCGGCGCTGGCCTGACCACCCTGCCGCCCTCGGCCACGCCGCGCGACGAGTTTGACCTCGGCATCGGCTACATGCAGCGCAAGGACTATGCGCTTGCCGAGCAGACCATGAAGAACTTTGCGCAGAAATTTCCGAGCGACCCGCTCGTCGGGGAAGCGCAATACTGGCTCGGCGAGAGCTACTTCCAGCGCCAGCAGTATCGCGACTCCGCGGAAGCCTTCCTCGCCGTCACCACCAAATACGAGAAATCGGCCAAGGCGCCGGATGCGCTGCTGCGGCTCGGCCAGTCTCTCGCCGCGCTGAAGGAGAAGGAGGCCGCCTGCGCCGCCTTCGGCGAGGTTGGCCGCAAATATCCGCGCGCCTCCGCCGGCGTCAAAGCCGCGGTCGATCGCGAGCAGAAGCGGGTGAAGTGCTGACGCCCGGCATTTCCGTCCTGACAACACGGATGGTGCTGCGCTAAACGTCGTCGCGATCATCCGCTGATGATGCTGGGCCGCGTCATGTCAGACGACGACAATTCTCCGATCTCGGCGCGCGAGGCGAGGCGGCTCTTCGCCGGCCTGAAAAGCGCGCCTGCGCTGGTGCTCGCGGTCTCGGGCGGGCCCGACTCGGTCGCGCTGATGTGGCTTGCGGCGCGCTGGCGGCGCAGCCTCGCGCGCGGCCCGCATCTCACCGTCGTCACGATCGATCATGGCCTGCGGCGAGAGGCGCCGCGCGAGGCGCGCGAGGTCAAGCGGCTCGCCGCCGAGCTCGGATTGCCGCACCGGACCCTGCGCTGGCGTGGCGCGAAGCCGAAGACGGGGCTGCCAGCCGCAGCGCGCGAGGTCCGTTACCGCCTGCTCGCAGGGGCCGCGCGTGCCGCCGGTGCGAGCCATGTGCTGACGGCCCACACCCGCGACGACCAGGCCGAGACGCTGTTGATGCGCCTCCTCCGCGGCAGCGGACTTGCCGGGCTTTCGGCCATGGCTCCCCTCAGCGCGCGCGACGGAATCGTGCTGGCGCGGCCGCTGCTCGATGTCCCGAAGTCGCAGCTGATCGCCACTTTGAGGCGGGCGAAGGTCGGCTTTGTCGAGGACCCCACCAACCGGGACACCGCCTTCACCCGGCCGCGGCTGCGTGCGCTGCTGCCGCTTCTCGCGGCCGAGGGCGGCGATGCCCGCACGCTCGCGCGGCTCGCAGCAAGGCTGGCGCGGGCCAATGCGGCGGTCGAGGTGCTGGCCGACGGCGCCGAGCGCTTCCTCCGCTTGCGGGATCGCGGCGATGCGCCGCAGACGGGCGTCCTAAGCTTCGAGACCTCGGCCTTTGCCGCCCTTCCGGAGGAGGTTCGGCTGCGGCTGCTGCTGCGGGCCATCAACGCGGTTGGACATGAAGGGCCGGCGGAACTCGGCAAGGTCGAAACCCTGATGGCGGCATTGGACCAGGCCATGGCCGCATATCGCCGCGCCCGCGCCGGCAGCCGGCCGGTCCTGAAGCAGACGCTTGCGGGAGCCTTGATCAGCCTTGCCGGCGGGCGTATCCACGTCGCGCCGGCACCGGCCCGGCGGCGCGCCGGAAGATGAGCACGAATCAGGGCGGATCATGGCACCGGCCGTTTCGCCGCCGCGCCGTCAGGCCACCTTAACCAGGCCCGAAAAACACCCGATCGGGCGCCATTATTTCCGCGGGAATCGCTCTAAGATGGGATAAATAGTCCCATCTCGTTCCCTTGGCATCGACCGGGGCGGCACCTAAATTGTATCCGTCTAACCGAGAGGACTCCTTGGGATTTCCTCGCATTGACCAAAGCCACTGCCCAAGGATCAGGGTCGCGATCCGCGCGACCACGAAGGAAGATCGATGAACGCCAATCTGCGCAATTTCGCCCTCTGGGTCATCATTGTCTTGCTGCTGTTGGCGTTGTTCACGCTCTTCCAGAATCCGGGTCAGCGGGCGTCCTCGCAGGACATCGCCTTCTCCCAGCTCCTGAGCGAAGTTGATCGCGGCAATGTGCGCGACGTCGTGATCCAGGGGCCGGACATCCACGGCACCTTCACCAACGGCTCGAGCTTCCAGACCTATGCGCCGAACGATCCGACGCTGGTGAAGCGCCTCTATGACAGCAAGGTGCAGATCACCGCGAAGCCGCCGGGCGACAACGTGCCCTGGTTCGTCTCGCTCCTGGTCTCCTGGCTGCCCTTCATCGCGCTGATCGGCGTCTGGATCTTCCTGTCCAGGCAGATGCAGGGCGGCGCCGGCAAGGCGATGGGCTTTGGCAAGTCGCGCGCCAAGATGCTCACCGAAGCGCACGGCCGCGTCACCTTCGAGGACGTCGCCGGCGTCGACGAGGCCAAGCAGGACCTGCAGGAGATCGTCGAATTCCTGCGCGACCCCGGCAAATTCCAGCGCCTCGGCGGTCGCATTCCGCGCGGCGTGCTGCTGGTCGGCCCTCCCGGCACCGGTAAGACCCTGATCGCGCGTGCGGTCGCGGGTGAAGCCAACGTGCCTTTCTTCACCATTTCCGGTTCGGACTTCGTCGAGATGTTCGTCGGCGTTGGCGCTTCCCGCGTCCGCGACATGTTCGAGCAGGCCAAGAAGAACGCGCCCTGCATCATCTTCATCGACGAAATCGACGCGGTCGGTCGTCACCGTGGCGCCGGTCTCGGCGGCGGCAATGACGAGCGCGAGCAGACGCTGAACCAGCTGCTGGTCGAGATGGATGGCTTCGAAGCCAACGAGGGCGTGATCCTGATCGCTGCGACCAACCGCCCTGACGTGCTCGATCCCGCGCTGCTGCGTCCGGGCCGGTTCGACCGCCAGGTCGTGGTGCCCAATCCTGACGTCGTCGGCCGCGAGCAGATCCTGAAGGTTCACGTGCGCAAGGTGCCGCTGGCCCCCGATATCAACCTCAAGACCATCGCGCGCGGCACGCCGGGCTTCTCCGGCGCCGACCTGATGAACCTCGTCAACGAAGCCGCGCTCACCGCCGCCCGCCGCAACAAGCGGATGGTGACGCAGGCCGAGTTCGAGGAAGCCAAGGACAAGGTGATGATGGGCGCCGAGCGCAAGTCGCTCGTCATGACCGAGGAGGAGAAGCTGCTGACGGCCTATCACGAGGGCGGCCACGCCATCGTCGGCCTCAACGTGCCCGCCACCGATCCGATCCACAAGGCGACCATCATCCCGCGCGGCCGTGCGCTCGGCATGGTCATGCAGCTCCCGGAGCGCGACAAGCTGTCGATGTCCCTGGAGCAGATGACCTCGCGCCTCGCCATCATGATGGGCGGCCGTGTCGCCGAAGAGCTGATCTTCGGCCGCGAGAAGGTGACCTCGGGCGCAGCTTCCGACATCGAGCAGGCCACGCGCCTTGCCCGCATGATGGTGACGCGCTGGGGCCTCTCGGAAGAGCTCGGCACCGTCTCCTATGGCGAGAACCAGGACGAGGTGTTCCTGGGCATGTCGGTGTCGCGCACGCAGAACGCCTCCGAAGCGACCGTCCAGAAGATCGACTCCGAAATTCGGCGCCTGGTCGAGGAAGGTTACAAGGAAGCGACCCGCATCCTCACCGAGAAGCGCGCCGACCTCGAAGCGCTTGCCAAGGGCCTGCTCGAGTTCGAGACGCTGAGCGGCGACGAGATCATCGATCTGCTCAAGGGCAAGAAGCCGAACCGCGAATCCGTGCTCGAGCCCACCACGCCGCGCGCCTCCGCGGTGCCCCCCGCGGGCAAGCCGCGCCCGCGTCCCGATCCGGATCCGGGCCTGGAGCCGCAGCCGCAGGCCTGATCGCAAGCGGCAGACCGAATTGAAGAGCGCGGCGGAAACGCCGCGTTTTTTATTGACTGAATGCGCGTTCGCGAGCCGGCCTCCGCTGAATCCCTCCAGCGGAGTGAGCACCGCCGAACCGGTGCATTCATGTTCCCGCCGGCCCTTCATTCGAGCCTTGGCCGTTTTGCCGCAGCCAACTCGGCTGAACCTGTTGCGGTGGGTCAAGAAGGGGGACCTCGACGCCGCTAGGCTGAAATCTTCAAGGAGGGAAACATGGCTTTCAAGGATGTACTGCTGACCCTGACGAGCTATCCGGAACCGACGCCGGTCTCGGTGATCGACGATGCGGTTTCGCTAGCCGCCGTCCTGGATGCGCACCTCGCTGCCATTTCCTGCGAAGTGCATTTGGAAGTGCGCGGGAGCTTGCTTGGGGATGCGATCATAGACATCCCTGCGATGATCGCGCGCGAGGCCGCCAGGAGCCGCCAGAATGCGCAAGAACTGCTCGCGGCGTTCGAAGCGGCGGCCGCAAAGTCGGGCATTCGGCATGAGACCATCTTCGAGCAATGTGCAACCCAAGGCGAGCCGGGGCTGCTGGTCGAGTATGCGAGGCTTCGCGATCTCACGATCATGCCGATGCGGGAATCCCACGAGCGGTGGGATGCCGAGGAGGTGATCTTCGAATCCGGCAGGCCGACGCTGATCCTGCCTAGGGCTCCGCGCTCGCGTCCATTCCGGCTCGATGCCGTTTGCGTGGCCTGGGACTTCAGCCGGACCGCCGCCCGAGCGGTTTCCGACGCGCTTCCTTTGCTTGAAATGGCGAAAAACGTGCGCGTCGTTACCGTCACGCATGAAAAGGCTTTGGATTCCAAACGTTCCGCCGAAGAGCTGGCAAAGAACCTGGCCCGTCACGGCATCGCGGTCGTGCTGGACAAGATCGACGCCGAAGGCAAGCCGATCGGCGAGGTCCTCGAAGCGTACGTGCTGTCTCACGGCATCGACGTGCTCGTGATGGGCGCGTACGGAACGCCCAGGTGGCGCGAATTCGTGCTCGGCGGTGCGACGAGAAGCCTGCTGTCCAAGCCGCCGATCCCGATTCTGTTTTCGCATTGACGTTTGTCCATGCAAGAGGTGAGAACAGATGCTGCAACTCATCGACCGGGCAGCAGGACAACGCCGCACAAGTCTTCAAAGCTGATCAGATCGCTCACGCTGACGCACGCGGTGCTCTACGGGCTCGGCGTCACGATCGGCGCAGGAATCTACGTCCTGGTGGGGGCGGCCGCCGCACGGAGCGGGATGCATGCACCTCTGGCGTTCCTCGTTGCTGCCGTCGTGATGGGCATCACAGCCGGGACCTTTGCTGAACTGGGCACGCGGCTGCCGGTTGCGGCGAGCGAGGCGGCTTATGTCGAAGCCGCATTTCACCGCAAATGGCTCGGCGGTGCCGCAGGATTGCTCGTGGTGGCCGCGGCGACGATTTCAGGGGCCACCATCACGGTCGGAAGCGCCGGCTACATCGGTGTATTTCTGCCGCTGCCTGCCGCCTGGATCATCGCCGGCGTCGTGCTTGCGATGGGAGCGATCGCCTGCCTGTCGGCGGTTCAGTCCATCAGTTTCGCTGGACTGATGACGGTGGTGGAGATCGGAGGATTGATCCTCATCATCGGTGCCGGCCTGTTCGAGGGAGAGTCTCTGGTCTCTCGGCTGCCCGAATTGTGGGCTCCCACGAGCGACCTGGCAGCCTGGACCGGGATCGCACAGACCTCGCTGCTCGCCGTGTTTGCGTTCATCGGGTTCGAGCACCTGGTGAACATCTCCGAGGAAATGAAGAATCCTTCGCGCACCCTGCCTTGGGCCCTCTTCATCACCCTCGGCGTGACGGCGCTCCTCTACATGGCGGTTGCCTGGATTGCGGTGGTTGCCGTGCCGCCGGCCGAGCTCGCGCATTCATCAGCTCCTCTTGCTCTGGTATTTCAGCGTCTGACCGGGCTTCCCCTCTCGGTTCTGAGCGCGATTGCGGTCGTGGCGACAATCAATGGAATCATCGTTCACATGATCATGATCGGACGTGTGCTGTACGGCCTTGCGGACCAGGGCAGCCTTCCGGCTCTTCTCGCGAGGGTGAATGCCAGAAGCAGGACGCCGGTCGTCGCGACCCTCATCGGCGTCGGCGCCATCCTGATCCTCGCGCTCGGCGGTCCACTGACGGGATTGGCGGAATGGACCTCGCGATTGACGCTTGGGATCTTCGCCTTGGTCAATCTGGCACTGCTTCGAATCAAGGCAAACGAAGCACAGCCTCCCGCCGGCGTGTTCGTCGTTCCCGTTTGGGTGCCGGTTGCAGGGCTATTCACAAGCGCCGCATTGCTCCTGGTCGATCTCTTCGGATAGCGACGGCTTCAGGCGCGGTCGCATGCCCTCATTTGCGCACGCGCCAGACCGTCCAGCCGGGTTTCGACATCGGTTCGACTGGCTCCAGATAATCTGGAGCTTCACCGCGGCCGGGCTGCGCGGCGAGGCCCGCGGGCGCGATGCGGACCGCGCGCGCTCCGAGAGCCGCTCGCGGTGTGGTCCGCCTCGGGGCGAATGCGGGAACATTAAAGAAGAACTTAACGCTTGCGTTCTAGTTTGGCCCGCCATGTCTGACCAGGTCGTCCACAGCGCGGTTCAACCGTTTCCGGCACGTGCAGCGCTCCCTTGGCTGGTGGGCCTCAGCGTCTATGCCGCTCTGCTCATTTGTGGGCCGCGGCTGCTCGGCGATCCCGACAGCTATTCTCACATCGCGCTCGGGCGCTGGATCATGGCGCATGGCGCTCTGCCGGAAAGCGATGCCTTTTCGTTTTCGAAGCATGGCGCGCCCTGGATCACCTTCGAATGGCTGTCCGAGGTCATCTATGCCGGCGCGTACGCGATTGCCGGGTGGCCGGGCGTGGTGGTCGTCGGCGCGGCGGCGATCGCGCTCGCCTTCGGCTTGTTGACCTTCTTCCTGCTGCGCGAGCTTTCGCCGACCCTGACGCTGCTCATGGTGCTCGCGGCCGTCATCCTGCTGGCGCCGCACATGCTGGCGCGTCCACATGTCCTCGTCCTGCCGCTGATGGTGATCTGGGCGGCTGCCCTGGTCCGCTGCATGGATCGTGCGGGACCTCCGCCCTACTGGGCCCTGCCGCTGCTGGTGCTGTGGGCCAATCTTCACGGCAGCGGTGTGTTGGCGCTCGGGCTGATCGGCCCCGCGGGGCTCGAAGCGCTGTTGCGCGAGAAGCGCAGCGAATGGCCCCGCGCATTCTTAAGATGGCTGCCATTCACGGCCCTCGCCATTGCAGCCTCCTGCCTGACACCGCATGGGCCGGAACCGCTGCTCATGCCGCTGACGACGCTCGGCGCCGGCCAGGCGCTCCATTGGATCGCGGAATGGCGTCCCCAGGATTTCGGCCATGTCGGCGGTTTCGAGTTGCTGTTGCTGGGTGCAATCTTTGCGCTCTCGCGCGGCGTGACGTTGCCGGTCGTGCGGGTCTTGGTGGTGATCGGCTTGCTCCATTTTGCGCTGGCGCAGATGCGCAATGCGGATCTGCTGGCTGTGCTGGCGCCGCTCTACCTGGCGGCTCCGCTGGGGCGGCAGTTCGGCGGACCGGCCGGGGACAGTGCGGCGGTCTCGTCGCGTGGCCTGACTCTGGCCGGGCTTGGCGTCTTGATCGCGACGAGCGCGGTAGCCCTGGCGCATGACGTGAGACCGCCCGCGGCAATCTCACCCCAGGCCGCCATCGCTGAAGCCGACCTCGCCAAGGCGGGGCCCGTGCTCAACGACTATTCTTTCGGCGGCTACTTGATCTTCGCCGGCATCCCCACCTTCATCGATGGTCGCTCCGAGCTTTTCGGCGGACCGTTCATCGACCGCTACAATCGTGCCCTGGCGCTGATCGATCTCGGAGATTTTCTCAACCTTCTGGACGAATATCGCATTGGCGCGACTTTGCTCACGCCGCATACGCCAGCCGTCGCGATGCTCGACCGGCTACCCGGGTGGCAGCGCGTCTATAGCGATGACGTGGCGGTCGTGCACAAGCGGCGGGATAGCGCGGCAAGATAAGCTCAGGCGGTCCCAAAGGCGGCGTATTGGGCGCCGAGCGGCGTGCCGCTCAGGGCGGCTTCGAACCGCCGCGCCGGCTTGGTGTCCCAGGGTAGCAGCAGGAAATGGCGCGCGCTGATCTCCCGCAGACCGCTGGCAGCCATCAACTTCCGGGTCGTGCCGGCGCCAAGCAGGACGGCATCCCGGTCGAACTCGCAGCGCGACACGGCAAGGCGCGTCAGCGGATTGTACGGATTGTGCTCGATCACGCAGACGAGCCCCCCGGGGCGCGTCACACGCCGCATCTCGGCGACGAAGCGCCCCCATTGACCGGGCGCGACATGGTGCATCGCGCAGATGGCCGTGACCAGATCGAAGCTGGCATCGCCGAAAGGAAAGGTGCGCCCGTCATAGTCGCGATAATCGACCCCGGCGTTGTCGACGCGCGCCCGCGCCAGGCTCGCCGAAGAAACGTCGATGCCGCTTAGGCGGCCGGCGATGCCGTGCAGCAGCGGATGAAGGATGCCGATGCCGCAGCCGACGTCCAGCATTTCGGGCCTGTCCGTGTCGAGCCGCTGCGCGATCAGCTCGCCGAGCAAATCAGCCTTGGCGCGCATGAAGAAGTGGTGCGGCAAACCGGAGAAGTCGATCGAGGATTGGACGACGTCGCGGTAATTGTCGTAGTAACTGTCGAAGGTTTCGCTCATGCCAGTCATTCGTTGACGGCGTGAATCGCCGGTGCCGCCGTCTCGTCGCGGTCGAAGCCGGCGCGTGTCTGCACCACGTAGAGCGGGCGACGTTTCACCTCGGCATGGATGCGGCCGACATAGAGCCCCACGATGCCTGTCATCAGCATGTTGATTCCACACAGCAGCGACACGACGACGATCGTCGAGGACCAGCCGGTCACGAGATGACCGTCGTTGCCGATCCACAACAGGATCACCCAGCCGCCGTAGAGCAGTGCGAGTCCGGAGACCGTCAATCCGCACCAGATGGCAAGCCGCAAGGGCAGATCGGAAAAGCCAAGGGCGGCGTTCATCGCCAGCCGGACCATCTTGAACAGCGGGTATTTGGTTTCGCCGGCTGCACGCTCGAGGCGATGGAAGGCGACCTCGGTCTGGCGGAAGCCGAGCCAGGCGATCATGCCGCGTACGAAGCGATCCCGCTCCGGCATTTGCCGAAGGGCGTCGAGCACCTTGCGATCGATCAGGCGGAAGTCGCCGACATCGGCGGGGATGCCGACGGAGGACATCCTGCCGAGAAGCCGGTAGAACAAATGCGCGGTCGCACGTTTGAAGCGGCTTTCGCCTTCGCGCGACAGCCGGCGGGCGTGGACGATGTCGTTGCCTTCCTGCCATTTTGCGATCAATTGCTCGATCACCTCGGGCGGATCCTGCAGATCGGCATCCATGACGATGATCGCGTCACCTTCGGCGGCGTCCATGCCGGCGGTGATGGCGATCTGATGGCCGAAATTTCGCGACAGGCCGATATAACGAAAGCGCGGGTCGCGCGCGGCGAGCGCCCGCAGCACGATCGAGCTGGAATCGCTGCTGCCGTCATCGACGAAGATCGCTTCCGCCGGCCCGTCGAGCCGGGACAATACCAGGTCGAGCCGGCGCAACAGGACCGGCAACACGGCTTCCTCGTTGAACACGGGGATGACGAGGCTGTAGCGGATCGATCTGGAACTGGCCGCCATGCGAAGGAATCCAACCCGGGGTGCAGGGGCGCAAGTCTAGTTCGTCGATGGTTAAGGCGGCCTTGCCGCAACCGTTAGGGTTTCCGGGGACGAGACGCCGGGATTGGGCCGTCCGATGGCGGGTCCTGCAGGCGGGGCTGCGCCGCCGCTTCGGTCTAGGATTTGCGGATCTTGTAGAGAACAAATCGCTCCGAGGCGTCCAGCACCTCGAGCAGGTCCGGCAGCGGGTTCGCGGCCCGCGGTCCGAGCACATAGAGATAGTCGTAGTCTCGGACCCAGGTGCGGACAAATGGCGGGACGTCCGCTGGAGGCTGGCCTGCTGCTATCGCGCCAAGCAGGTCCAGAGGCACCGGCCCTCCGTAGGGAATGGCAAGACGGCGCACGGCCTCGCGCGCCCGCACCGGCTGCTTGCCCTCTTCGGTGAAGAGGTTGGGCACGAATGCGTTGGCATAATGGATGGCCAGCGTCGGCGCATAGAACATCGGATAAGAGGTGAGGTCGGCGAAGGGCGGGTCGCCCTCGTCGCCCGTGCTGCCGACGAGGACGCGCGAGCCGCGATCCAGCTTGCGGAACGACTCGATGATCGCCGCATAATCGGCGCGGTAAGGCAGCCACACCGCGAAGACGACGGCAAGATTGATCAATGTGATGCCGCTGATCACAGCGAGCGCGGCGATTCTCCACGCCCGGCCGGGCAGCGATAACGAGCAGAAGGCCGGCAGGATCAGGGCGGCGGCGGGAATCACGCGGAGATCGACGAACGAGGTTCCGAACAGTTTCGAAGGAATGGCGACGTACAGCAGCGCAAGGCCGATCGCGAGCCATATCCCGGTTGGATCGAGCTTGAGGACGCCGCGTCTTGTGGCGAAGTACAGCAAGATCGCGAGCGTCAGCCCGGTCGCCGCCGCTGCCGTCAGATTGTAGCCGTTCATGATGCGGAGCGGCCAAATCGGCTTGAACCCGAGGAACCAGCTCGTCCCTTCGCTTCCTATCGCGCCCGCCGTCATATGCATGACCCCCAACAGGACAAGCGCCGGGATGGCCAACGCGCCGAGCCGCGCGGCCGCGATCCCGTACGCTTGCTGGTGTCGGGCGCGCCAAAGCTCGTAGAGGCCGAGAGTGGCGCCGTAGATGCCAAGCGAAAAGAAATGCGCCACGAACAGCGCCGCGACGAAGATCGCGTTGGCCGCGAAACGCAGCGGCCATGGGCCTTCCGCCAGCATGAGATAGACGGCGATGCCCCAGAGAGCGACGCCCAGTCCGAACTCGAAATTCACGAAACCCCAGCTGAACGGCAGGCAGTAGAGGAAAGCGAGCGCAGCGAAGCCGGCAAATTCAATCCGTCCCTTTCGTGTCCATTCGAGAAGCAGCGCGCCGGAGACGATCAGCAATTGGCTCAGCAGCAGGAACAGCCGTGTGGCGTTCTCGACGCTCATCAGTTGCGCCATCTGCGGGACCAGCAGATCCATGCCGAGGTTGGGATAGAACGCCCACACCACCTCGTAATACGGATTTGCGCTGGGGGTACCGTTCTGGCTCAGAATGTACATGCGGGCGAGGTGATTGGGATAATCGACCATCGCAGGAATCGGAGTCAGCAGCACCGGAAGAAACGAGACCGCCGCCAGCATTGCAAGAACGCCAATCGCCACGGATCGGTCGGAGCGGAGACGATCCGGGATGGTCAAGGTCGGACTATCGGAAGACACCATGTCAGGGGATCGCTGGGTTTGAGCGCGGTGCTGGGTCTTGTCCGCGACTCTGATCTCAAGCGGTGGATCGAATTGAAGACAGCGGTGGAATTCCCGCCTCGCGAGACCTCGTCCGGCTATGCTCTCTTCCGAACACGAGGGCGATGAGAGCGATCGTGAGGAGCGGTGACAGACGTCCCGCAGGTACATAAACCGCCGGGCTGAGCAGCGGGACCATCCAGATGCCGAGCCCGATCAGCCAGTCGAGAAGGCGCGGAGCATCGATCGATGCGGCGAGCCACAGCACGACGGCGACCGCCAGCAGCGTCGCATCGTAGGGACCGGAATGCGGGGCCGCCAGCACGGTTGCCGCAAGCAACACGATCAACTTGCTGTCGGTGCCGAGCGAGGAGCGAAACGCCACGAAGGTCGCTGCCGCGCTGGAGAGGATCGCGCCCAATTGCAGGACCGAGGCAAGCCGCTCCGGCACGCCCAGCAGTACCGCGCAAGCCCAAACGCTGTGACCCCAGATGCGGCCATAGGCCAGCCATTTCTCATCGGGGCTGACCAGATTGGCGAATGCCTGCGGTACCCACCGGATCCACAACTCGATGCCGAAGATCATGGCGCTTGCGAGCGCCAATGCGAACGCCGAGCATGCAGCCGCGCACAGGCCGCGATATTGGCGCAGGCCCAGCAGCGCGAACGGGACGAGCAGAAAGAATTGCGGCTTGAAGCTCAGCAGTCCCAGGATGGCGCCGCCAAGCAGCGGCCGCGGTCCGAGCAGCCTGATGCCCGCCACCAACAGTGCGGCGACGAGAAACGCGCATTGTCCATCGGCCAGATTGAGCGATGCGGATGGCGATATCAGCACGGCTGCGATGATGTAGGGCGTCAGTTGCGGCTGCTCGGCGCGGTTGCGCAGCGCCCAGGCCAGGAGGCCTGCGGTCGCAGCCTGGAACGCGACATAGGAGCCAAGAAAGCCGAGCGGTGCGAACGGCAGCAGCAGAACCAGAAAGCTGGGCGGATAGAACCATGGACGGAACGCCAGCGGCGCCGTGAGCCATGATGCGAACGACTGGTTGAGATGCGCGGTGAATGCCTCGGCATCGATAACCAGCGCGAGATTGCCGGAGAGCATCGATCTGATGGCGCCGTAGAACACCATCCAGTCGGTGCCGGGGGCGATGTGGTTCAGTCCGATCCATCCAGGATGGACGAAGGTGGAGACCAGGATGCCCCAGCCGAACAGTGCCGCGATCGCCAAGGCCGGCAGGAACATCAGGGGGATTTGGATCCGGCGACGCGCTGGAGTGGGCACCGACGGTTGAAGGGACATGCTCATTTGAGAGCATCCTTCGGGAGTTCCGCTCCCGGCACCACGCCGGTCTGCCGGTCTTCGCGCACATGGATCACTGCAATGTCGTCCGCATAGATCCGCTTCCAGCCCTTGAGCTGGTCGAGGATCTGCGGACCCGGCGCGTCGGCGACCAGGAGCGTCGCGTCGATCCTGTATTCATCCAGCAGGCGCGGCAGCAATTCGGGCTTCTTGCCTTCCGTCGCCTTGAAGAAGTCCATGACGAATTTCTCGCCATAGAGCTCGGCGCGGCCGTCGACGAAAACGGGAATATCGCGCGAGATCAGGTAGCCGCCGAACTGGTAGGCGTTGAAGATGCGCTGCACCTTGCGCTGCTCGAGCAGGTCGACCGCCGCAACCGGCGTCTGCGTCATCGTGAAGGTGAATCGGTGGTGCCCCATGTAGAGCGACGTCGAGGTCCAGGCCGCCGCCACGATCATCAGCGCGCCGAGGGCGGTGACATAGCGGGCCGGCCAGCGGTCGGCCCCGGCGACGTCGGGCGCCGGGCGCGGGAACATCTCGCCGAGCGGCTTTGCCAGCACCAGCGGCATCAGGAACGCAAATGCTTCGATGCTCCTGACATGCGTCAGCGCGCTCCAGGTCAGGAAGAGAATCAGGAAGATCCGGGGCGCGGAGAGCACGAGGCCACGGTAATAGCCGAATGCGATCAGCGCGAGCAGGGCGCCCTCGAACGGGGTGAACGTGGTGAAGTTCGCCGGCATCCATTCGAAGATCAGCGACAGCAGCTCGCCGAGGCTGAGGATGTTGGTCGCGCCCTGCAGCGTTCGCCAGCCATACGGTGTGCAGCAGCTCGCGATCAGCGCGCCGATTCCGAACAGGACCCAGCGCATGAACAACCGAAGCCGTCGGCCCTTCTCGGCATGCTCGACCGCTTCGAGCGAGATCGGGCCGATCAGCGCGAGGCCCAGCACGAAGCCGCCGTGCAGGTTCGCCCAGAGCGCCATCAGCGGCAGCCAGGTCCAGGACGGCGCGCTCTTGCGGTCGGCAGCCGCCATCAGCAGGCCGAACCACGCCACCATGACGGGCAGCGCCAGAATATGCGGGCGGGCGAGCACGTGATTCATCGCCAGCAGCATCGCCAGCATCGCAAACAGCACCGCGCGCGGTGCCTCGATCTGCGCCTCGAGGAAATGGACGAAGAGGGCGGCGGCGAGCGCGACCCCGATCGCGGTGATGATGACGGGGCCCGCCCAGCCCCATTGCGTGTAGGAGAAGGCGAACAAGACCTGCGACAGCCACGATGTCGAGATCCAGGCTTCGCCGGTGCGCGTGAAAGAGTAGAAGTCGGCATACGGCATGGCGCCGTGATCGAGGATCCATTGCCCGATCTTGATCTGCCAGAACGAGTCGGAATCCTGAAGCAGCGTGTCGCCGAGATAGAGGAAGAACAGATAGGCGCCGGCGCCGACGCACAGCGGCACCAGGCCCCGCGCGCGGCTTTGCGCCGCGATGCTGTTGGCAAAGGAAAGGGACATGCCGCCTCGTCGTCCTGGTGTTCTCGTCGGCCCGAGCATGATCCGGAAGAGTGTGTAGCGGTTTTCCCGAAAGATCATGCCCAAACGATAACCTCAAGCGCGGCGAACGAATTCATCTCATCGCGCGCAGCTCTGAGCGAGCGGCATTGGAGCACGGCGGTCATAACTTCGGGTAAACCGGTTGCGCCGGTTCGGCATCGTGTCCGGACAATTTAACGGATTGTTTTAGAGTTCAATTTACCATGGGCGAATACACGCAAACCGCCCGGTGTTTACGCAGTCGAATTAACTGCGGCGAAATTCTTTGCCCCTACGTTCGGTTCCATGGTCGGGCGGCGCTGGGAAGCCGAAAAGACCAGATCTGTTGTAGCCTCGTGTACTCATTTGGAGCACTCTATGAAGAACCTCGTTGCGCGTTTCCTGAAGGATGAATCCGGCGCCACCGCCATTGAATACGGCCTGATCGCTGCCGGCATCGCGCTGGCGATCATCACCGTCGTCAACAACCTCGGCACCTCGCTGAACACCAAGTTCACCTCGATCTCGACCAGCCTCAAGTAAGGCCGGGACGATCTGACGGTTTCGAGAGCCCCGTCTCGGACGGGGCTCTTTCCTTTTGGGCGAGGCTTCAGTTCTCTTGGGTGAGGCTTGCCGGTCCAGTCGGCGAAGCCCGCGACAGGGGCACGCATCTGCTTCTCATCCTTGTTCAGTCCTCGACGCTGGTTTGCAGCAGGTTGAGTGGCCGGTGCATCGCTCTTCTTTCGCGGATCATTGCCGTCTCCATCCGATTCGGCAGATGCGGCGCCCTCGCCGGTCCCTATGAAATTCCATCATTGTTCGAGGCGGGATTTCCCGACATTGCACGACAGTGCGAGGTCGCGCTGCATCACCCTCGATGCCTTCGATCGTGATGGTCTGGCGGCTTCTGCTCCAAACGACCCGGCGAGGGACATCAAGATTCATCGACAGCGTAATCTCATCCTGGTGGACGTCGGTCACTTCACCTCGGCAGAGCCGTCCTTCCTCCTCGCGCTCGAGAGTAAAGCACCATCACGCAACCAAAAGTGTGGAGACCGAGCGGCGATCGTTTCAGTTGGAAGTCGCGCAAACAGCCTCTCGCATCCCGAGCCCACTCGCCAACACCGCCGCTATGGAGTGCATGCCTTTACGGGCAAGCAGGTTCGGCGGCATGGCGCCGCGAGCAATACTAATGGTGTTGGCAGCCAGGCTTGGCGCCTCCGTCCGCTCGCAGTGACGCTTCGCGCATTTCCCATCTTGTCATTCAGTCTGAATAGTTGTTCAGTCCTTGCGGGGCGATTTGCATCTTTCGACGTGACGAAGCGTTTGGCCGCAGGGCGTGCGGCTGGCGTGTGGGACAGGAAGCGCGCCATGGTTTATCGGCGGACGCATCAAGTGGTGAAGCGCCTGGCGGCGCGGCGCAGTGCGATACTGGCGGCGGCGCGGGAGGCGGCGGCCGAAGGCGGGATGGCCGCGGTGCAGATCGCGCCGGTCGCGGTCCGGGCCAATGTCGCAGCCGGCACGGTCTACCGCTATTTCCCTTCCAAGGCGGAGCTGATCTCCGAGCTCATCGCCGAGGTCTCCCGCGACGAGCTCGCGGCGATCCGAAGGGCGGCCGATGCCGCGCCGGGGCCGTCCTCGGCGCTGGCGGCCGCGGTGACGACCGTGGCGGTCCATACGCTGTCGCAGCGCAGGCTGGCCTGGGGCATCCTGGCCGAGCCCGTCGATGTCGATGTCAGCGCCTCGCGCCTTGCCAGCCGGCGCGAGATCGCCGGCGAGATCGCCTCGCGGATCGACGCGGCCGTGCGTGCCGGCCATCTGCCGGCGCAGGACACCGCGCTCGCCGCCACCGCATTGCTCGGTGCGCTGCACGAGTCCCTGGTCGGGCCGCTCGCGCCCGACAATCTCGATGACCCCGTCAAGATGCGCGACGCCGTGCAGACCGTGACGCTGCTGGCGCTGCGCGCCGTGGGCGTCATGGACGCCCGCGCCAGAGGTCTGGTGGTGCAGCAGACGCTGCTGCCGACGACCAAGGCACTGGTTGGGGCGTAGAATCGGTCACGCGACCGAGGTGGAGACCCGATCGCGCTCAGGCCGTTGGCCGGGCTCGCTTTTTCGAAAAACCGCAGCACGCGCGCCGAAGCGGCTTTCTACTGTGCATGGGGTTGTTTTCGCACTTTTTGTTTGAGCGGCCGGACTCAGATGTCGGCGTCGCCCTCGGGGCCGACCGAGGCGATGCGCACCATGTTGGTGGTGCCGGGGATGCCGAGCGGCACGCCGGCGACGATGATGACGCGCTGGCCGGCGCGGACGAAGCCGTCCCGGAACGCGATCTGTCCGGCACGGCTCACCATGTCGTCCTGGTCGCGCGCATCCTCCGCCACCACGCAGTGCACGCCCCAGACCACCGCGAGCCGGCGGCCGGCGTTGATGTTCGGCGTGATCGCCACGATCGGCGGCTTCGGCCGCTCGCGTGCCACCCGCACGGCGGTCGAGCCCGATGAGGTCCAGCAGATCAAGGCCGGAAGATCGAGCGTCTCGGCGATCTGCCGCGCGGCGTCGGCAATGGCGTCGCCCGCGGTGGCTTCCGGCGCGGGGCGCTGCGCGGTGAGCACGGAACGATAAATCGGGTCGCGCTCGACCTCCTCGCCGATGCGGTTCATGGTCGAGACCGCCTCGACCGGGAATTTGCCGGCGGCCGATTCCGCCGACAGCATGATGGCGTCGGCGCCCTCATAGACCGCCGTGGCGACGTCGGAGACCTCGGCGCGGGTTGGCACCGGCGACTGGATCATCGATTCCAGCATCTGGGTCGCGATCACCACCGGCTTGCCGGCGCGGCGCGCCATCCGCGTCATCTGCTTCTGCAGGCTCGGCACGCGCTCGAGCGGCAGTTCGACGCCGAGATCGCCGCGCGCCACCATCAGTGCGTCGGAGGCTTCGAGGATGTCGGCAAGACGGTCGATCGCCTGCGGCTTCTCGATCTTGGCCATGACCGCGGCGCGGCCGCGGATCATCTTCTTGGCTTCGATCACGTCCTCGGCGCGCTGCACGAACGAGAGCGCGATCCAGTCGACGCCGGTGACGAGCGCCGCCTCGAGGTCGGCGCGGTCCTTCGGCGTCATGGCGGAGACCGGCAGGTCGGTGTCGGGCAGGCTGACGCCCTTCCGGTCGCTCATCTTGCCGCCGACCACGACACGCGTCACCGCGTGCTCCTTCGATGTCTCTTCCGCGATCAGCCGTACCTTGCCGTCGTCGAGCAGCAGCGCGTGACCGGGCCGCAGCGCAGCCAGGATCTCCGGATGGGGAAGATGGACGCGGGTGGCATCGCCGGGCGTCTTGTCAGAATCGAGCGTGAAGGTCTGGCCGTTCTGGAGCTGCACCGAGCCTTCGGCGAAGGCCCCCAACCTGAGCTTCGGTCCCTGGAGGTCGACCAGGATGCCGATCGGGCGGCCGTAGCTGCTCTCGACGTTGCGGATCGTCGCCACCAGCTCCCGCATCTTGTCATGCGGTGTGTGGCTCATATTGATGCGGAACAGGTCGGCGCCGGCCTCGAACAGGCGGCGGATCATTGCGAGGTCTGAAGAGGCCGGTCCCAGGGTCGCGAGAATCTTGATACGGCGAAGACGCCTCATGGCTTATTTCCAGGCGGGGGTGGCAGGCCGGGCGAGCCCGGGGGCGTAGCACCGGGCGGGCCATTGGGCAAACCGGGAACCCCACCCGGGCCAACCGGGCCGGGCAAGCCAGGTACGCGTTGTTGTGACGGCTGTTCGTTGGCGTCGGTGAGCTGCACCGTCCAGGCCCGCTGCTCGCCGGTGTCGACCTCGAAATAGCCGGTGCGGTCGTAGCCGCGCGCCAGGCAGTCCTCGGTGCCGCGGATGGTGAATTCCTTGTCGCGCGAGCACATGAAGGCCTGGCCCGACCATTCGCCGCCGCGGTCATAATCGATGGCGTAGATGTAGTAGTAGCGGGCGACCAGCGTGCCCCGCAGCAGCGTCTCGCAGGAGCGGGACGAGATGTTCCACCAGCCCTCGGTGGTCCAGCCCTCGGCGTCCTTGTAGCCGAGCGCAATGCCGACCCGGCTCGAGGTGTTGTTGCAGAGGCGGAAATCGGCGGAGGCCGGGCTGGCATAGAGGCACAGCAGGGCGACTGCCAGCACCGGGACCAACCGGGTGAGCAGGCAAAGCTGGGAGCGGGGAGATTCGGCAATCATTGTCGCGGAAGCTATACCAGATCATTGACGATTTGGCGTAGGGCCGGGGACGCGCCCCGAAGCCTGGCTTTGGCTCGTTTGCGCCGCGATATGGCAAAATCTGTGACAGGCCCCACCTGATCCCGTAAGGGTGACCGCAATCGCGACGGGCCTTGAGGAATACAGCCATGGCAATCGATGACAAAACCAGAACGGAGCTCGAGGCGGCAGCTTTCCGCCGCCTGGTCGACCATTTGAAGACGCGGACGGACGTCCAGAACATCGATCTGATGAATCTGGCGGGCTTCTGCCGCAACTGCCTGTCCAACTGGCTCAAGGACGCCGCCGACGCCCAGGGCGTGCCCTTGAGCAAGGACGAGAGCCGGGAGGCCGTCTACGGCATGCCCTACGAGACGTGGAAGGCGAAGTATCAGGGCACGGCCACGCCCGAGCAGCTCGAGGCGATGAAGAAGGTCCACCCCCGCGGGCATTGAACGGCCCCGATCTCGATCGCCTGAGTCGCACCAGACAACAGCTTTCTTCGCCTCGGCGCAGGAAGGTGTGGGCGCGCTGTGGACGAGCGCGATGCTTGCTTGAACGCAGGTGACGCCAACCCTAAGGGTTCTCCCCAGCACGCGCGGTGAGGATGCCGGCGTCACCTCGTTTTGCCAGTTCCATTGGGAGTACCAAGATGGCCACCTCCGCCGCCGTCCGCGACGACGAGCCCGCGACGAAATTTGCCAAGGACCAGCTCAAATCCATCATCGAGCGTATCGAGCGGCTGGAGGAAGAGAAAAAGGCGATCTCCGACGACATCCGCGACGTCTATGCCGAGAGCAAGGGCAACGGCTACGACGTCAAGGCGCTACGCACCATCGTGCGCCTGCGCAAGCAGGATCCCAACGAGCGCGCCGAGGCCGAGACCATTCTCGAGACCTACATGCAGGCGCTGGGGATGATCTGAAGCCCCGCCGCCAGCCAGCCAGACTCGGCTACAATCGGCGGGTTGCACCTCCTTCAGATGACCGAGCCGGATCGTGGAGCCGCTGCCGCCCGAGGTGAGCCGTGCCTTCGATGCTCTTCCGGCGCTGATCCGCAAGCGGCTGCTTCAGGTGCGGGCGCTGATCTTCAGCACCGCCGCAGCGCATCAGGAGGTCGGTCGGCTCACTGAAACGCTGAAATGGGGCGAACCCGCTTATCTGACGGAGGAGACGGGCAGCGGCTCCACGATCCGGCTCGGTCATCTGAAGGATTCCGAGCAGGCCGCGGTTCTCTTCAATTGCAGGACGGCGCTGGTCGATGCGTTTCGCGAGCGCTTTCCCGATCAGTTCGAGTTCCGGCAGACGCGGGCGCTCTTGTTGCCCGTATCAGGCAAGCTACCGAAGCAGGAACTCACCGTCTGCCTGTCGCTGGCGCTGACGTATCATTTGGATCCGCGGGCCCGCAAAGCGAAACAGACTTCGCGGCGATGAGACGGAGTTTCCTCGGGAAGAGGAAGAATCAGCGCAGCGCGGCGGTGCGCACGACGAAGGACGTCGTCTCCAGCTTCGCGGTGGCGCTGCCCGAGAAGCTGTCGCAGGACAGGCCCTGCATCGGATCGTCGACGAAGCCCATCGCGATCACGGACCGCGGCTTGACGAAATAGGCACGCAGCGCAACCGTGTCGAGCTCGCCCATCAGCGTCACTGACATCGCGCGGCTGGCGCTCGGCGACAGCATCACGATCTTGAGCCAGATGCTCTCGCCCTTGGCCGCGGAGAGGCGGGTGGCGGTTGCGATCCTGCCGTCGATGCTCTTGCCGACGACCGTGTTGATCTCGGTTGCCTGCGCAAGATGGCGCGAGGCGGGCCGGGCAGAGCGCGGGATCGGCGCGGAGGCGGCGACGACATTGGCGCGGTCGACCGGGGAGGCGGCGGGCGCGTAAGCCAGCGCCTGGAAGGCTGCGTTGGACACGCTCGCGGTTGGCTGAGGATCGGTGGCTGCGGCCAGCGCCTGGCGCGCCTTCAATGCTGCGACCTGCGCCGGCGTCGCCTGCTGCGGCGCGGCCGGCACGTCATCCCAGAAGCCGCGGGCATTGATGATGTCGGCCGGGGTCTCCAGCTTGCCATCAACAGACTTGCCGGCCGCCGGCTTGTCGGCCACGGGCTTCGGCTTGGGCAGCGCGACGATCTGCGCGTCGGCCGAAGCGAGCTGGAGGGTTGCGGCCATTTGCGGCTTGGCGCGCGGCGTCGGCACCGGCTCGGCGGGCTTGGCAGCGGCTGCGACCACGGTCGGCGCCGCCGGCTTCGCAGCCGTCGCGGGCGCGCCCTCATCATCCTCGTCGCTGCTCGCGGCGGGAGCCGACTTGCTCTTGAACAGAGCCGCAAAGAAATTCGGCTTGCTGCCGGCATCGTCGCCGCTGCCGCGCCGCTCGATCTCGGCCTTGGCGAGCTCATAGTTCTTCAGCGGAACGCCATCGGTCGGAAGATGCACAGTCTTTCCATCCGGGAAGACACGGGCGAGCTGGTCATGCGTCATGCGCGGCCAGTGCCGGACGCTGCCGGTATCCAGATGGACGAAGGGCGAGCCGGAGGTCGGATAGAAACCGACGCCGCCGCGCTGGAGGCGCAGGCCGGCGAAGCGGATCTGCTCCAGCGGCACGCCCGGAATGTAGAAATCCATCGCATGTCCCAGCATGTGCTGGCTGGAGCGCGCCACACCGGAGGAGCGGCGGCGGAGCATGGCGTTGGTGGCGGGGGAGCGATAGGAGGAAATGATCTGGATCGGCTGCTTGCCGTCGACGTCGCGATAGACTTCCCAGAGGATGTCGAAGAGGCGACGGTCCATGACCGTCTCCTCCTGGGTGCGCCAGTCGCGCAGGAAACGATTGAGTTGTTTCAGCGCCGTTTCGTCGTAGCGGCCGTCGCGCTTGAAGGTGACGGTGAGGTCTTCGCCGGAATGGGTGTGGTGGAAGGAGAGCGTCTTGGTCTCGTTCAGCGCGGCCGCGTCATGAACCGAACCCGCGGCAGCAAGCAGCAATGCGGCAGCAAGACCGATTCTGGATCCGGCCTTCACTCCCGCATGGGACAACGACAGCACAGCGAATTTGCGTGCGAGACCAGTCAGCACGTATGAGCCCACCCAGTCGACGAGCGTTCAATGGACTCTCCCGCCAACCCCGTTAGCGCGCGAAAGAGGATGAACGCTTTCTTAAAGCGAGAAGGTTAATTTGAGGTTGACCTTCTCGCCCCCAAACCAAGTCAGAATGCAATCCTAAGCGGTTGACTGTGGCTAAAAAAAGCCCGCTGCCCGGACACTGGTGGAGAATGGTTAACGTTAAACGACCCCATCCAGGGGATGGGGTCGTTGATTTCATTGCAGAATTTCAGGCAATCAGGAGCCGGTGCCTCAGCGGGTGAACACCCGCTGTTGCTGCGGCCGGCGGCCGACCGGCGCCGGCGGCGGGGATGGCGCCCCGAACAGCCGCTCGAAGAAGTTCGGACCGGACGAGCCGAAGCCGCCGCCATTGTTGGCCACCGCGACGCCGGAGGGCAGCGTCGTCGCCGGTCGCGAATAGCTCGGCTGGGAGTGCGCGACGATGTTCTCGAGGTCCTTGCCGCGGCTGTTCTTCAGGATGTTGATCATGGCAGCGTCGCGGCCATAGATGTCCTTGCGGAATTGCAGCTTGCCGGCGTCATCCACGAACGCGGTCTGATAGGTGATGTTCACCGGGATCGCCGTCGGGAATTTCAGGTCGATCTCGCTCTTGCCGTACATGCTGCGGATGCGCTCCGGCGTGTACTTCTCGGTTGGCATGACGATATTGAGCAGCACGGAGGCGTACTGATCCGGATTCTGCACGCGCATGCAGCCATGGCTGAACGCTCGCTCGTCCCTGGCGAACAGGTGCTTGTCCGGCGTGTCGTGCTGATAGACCAGGAACTTGTTCGGGAAATTGAAGCGGATGCGGCCAAGCGCGTTGGCTTCGCCGGGCGGCTGCGAGATGTGCACCGAGCCGTCGCGGTTCTGCTCGAGCCTCAGACCCATCCGCTGGAGCACGGTCGGGTCCTGCTGCAGCGCCGGCAGGTACTCGTTGTAGACGATCGACGGCGGCACGTTCCAGGTCGGGTTGACCGTGATGTACTTCATCGTTTCGGTGAGGAGCGGGGTGGCATGCTTGCCGGGCTTGCCGGTCACGACGCGGGTGGTCCAGACCTGCTGCCCGCGCTGCATCACCTTCAATGTAAAATCGGGAACGTTGAGGATGACATAAGCATCTCCCAGCGAAGGCGCGCCGAGGTCGCGCGGCAGCCAGCGCCAGCGCTCCATGTTGACCAGCACCACGTCGATCTGCTTGTCGCGCTTCGGAGTGTTGAGCGCCTTGACGGTCTTGTCGTCGAGGATACCGGTCGCCTTCATCTCGGCGCCGCTCTGGAACTTGCGCACGGCTTCGGCGACCGCCGCGTCGTAGCGGGTGTCGCTGGCATTCTCGGCGAGGCCGAGCTTGGCGCGGAGCTGCGGCACGCGCGGATCTTCCACGACGATTTCAGCCTGCTTCTTGCTGGCCGGGGTGTATTTCAGCGCCGGACCGTCGGCGATCTCGATCACCGGGCCATTGCCCTGGCCGCGCAGCTCGGCGAGCTTGGCCTTCAGCTCCTTGTAGAGCTTGTGCGGCGGGTTGTAGCTGTCGAGCGCTGCGGAGGCGTCAGCCGCGGTCGTGACCTTGGCGAGCACCTCGTTGGGGTCGACCGGATGTTCGGGATAGAGAATGTCGCCGCTGACCTGCGACCAGTGCATGCGGCCGCTCTGTGCATGGCGCGCATAGTCGAACATGCTGGCGGTGAGCTTGAGCTCGGCGTCGGCCAGCGCGTCGGGCGTGGTGGCGGCGGCGAAATCCGGCACCGGATAGTCGGCGGGATTGAGGCCATCGGAGGCCGCGTCCTTCAGCCGTGCGATCACGCCCTTGGCCGCAGCAGTCACGTTGCCGCCCTGCGTCCAGACCGGCGCGAAATCGCGCGCGCCGTAGAACTTCTCGATCGCCGCGCGCTCGTTCTTGCGGTCGAAATGGCGCGAGGTCTTGGCGCCGATGATGTCCTTGAGCTTGTCTGCGACCGGCTGGTCGGCGGCGGGCACGTTGCTCGCAGCCTTCACCGGTTCGGAGGCGGGAGCCGCTGCAGCCGCAGGCGCCGTCGGAGCTGCCGGCGTGGCGGTCGCGGTATCGGCCTTGGCAGGCTCGGTCTTTGCAGCCTCGGTCTTGGCCGTCTCGCTCTTCGGGGCTTCAGGCGCGGGTGTGGTGGCGACGTCGGACGGCTTGGTCTCGACCTTGTCCGGAGCTGGCGCGGCGTCCGCCTTGAGCGGCTGCCTCGCCGTTTCCTTCGCGGAATCCTGCACCGTCGCGGTGGTGTCGAGCTTGATGTCGGCTGCCGTCGGGGGCGGGACGTTTGCCGGCTCGGGGCGCGGGATCGCGGCTTCGATCGCGAGCTCGGCGGCGCTGCTGCGCGCCTGATCCTGCGCCAGGGCCGAGCTGGCCGACACCGTGAGGAAGGTCGCCGCGACCGTCATCAAGACACGGTCAAAGCCCGCACGGTGGTTCAAACAGTCACGCATTGTGTCGCACCCCTCGGGTGAGCTGTCCCTCGTGGAACAGCTTCGTTATCGCCTATTGATGAGCTTCGGCTAAACTGCGCCGGCCTCTCGAAAGTTGCACGCCTGCACGCAACGATTCCTACGCAGACGATATACAGGCCCCGATTTTGCAGCCAGCGCTACCCGGGACAACTCACGACAAACTGACTTCAAGGGAGCCTCTTGGCAACGGATTGTGCGCTTCAGCCACGCGCTTTTCCCTGTGTCTGTCACTTCCCGGTCACGGTTCAAATGGCAGTCGAATTCTGTCGTCCTGCTAACGGCTTACAGCCATCTCGCGCCGTCGCCCGAACCTCCGTTCGCACCAGGCTCAATGCGTCTCCTCACCGCTTTTGCCGCCATGTCCGGGAACCCCGGCTTCGTCGAGTTTGCGGTACAGCGTTGACCGGCCGATCTTGAGGCGCCGGGCCACTTCGGACATCTGCCCGCGATAGTGCGAGATCGCGAAACGGATGATCTCGTTCTCCATCTCCTCCAGCGGGCGGACATCTCCGGTCGCAGTGAGCATGGCGAGAGTTCCCACGGCGGGGAGTGGTGCGATTGGTATATCATTACCTGACACCATTGAAGGCGTTGCCGCCGGCTCCAGCATCAGCGGGGCTGTCGGAATGTCCGTGACGGCATGCGGCTGCGAGGCGAGCAGAGGGAAATCGCCAGGGCCGAGCTGATCGCCCTCGCTCATCACTACGGCGCGATAGACCGCATTCTCGAGCTGGCGGATGTTGCCGGGCCAGTCGAGCTGGGCAAGCTGCGCCACCGCTTCGCCGCTGATGCCGGAGATGGGGCGGTTCTCCTCGGCGGCAAAGCGCACCAGGAAATGCCTGAGCAGGTGCGGGATATCCTCGCGCCGGGCCCGCAGCGAGGGGATCGTGAGCGGCAGCACGTGCAGGCGATAGAACAGGTCTTCCCGGAAATGTCCCTGTTTCACCCGCTCCAGCAGCTTGCGATTGGTTGCCGAGATGATGCGGACGTCGACCTTGACCGGCTTGCGGCCGCCGACGGCCTCCACGGCCCCTTCCTGCAGCGCGCGCAGCAGCTTGACCTGCGCGGTCAGCGGCAGCTCGCTGACTTCGTCCAGAAACAGCGTGCCGCCGTGAGCCTCGACAAACTTGCCCATGTGCCGCTCGGTCGCGCCGGTGAAGGCGCCCTTCTCGTGGCCGAACAGGATGGACTCGACGAGATTGTCGGGGATCGCGCCGCAATTGACCGCGACGAAGGGCTTGGCCTTGCGCTCGCCGCTGCCATGGATGGCGCGCGCGAACATCTCCTTGCCGACGCCGGACTCGCCCTCGATGAGCACGGGGATCGACGAACCTGCCGCCTTCTGCGCGGCGCGCATCACCGGAGCCATCGCCTCGGCGCGGGTGATGATGTCGGCGAAGCTCAGCCGTCCCTCGCGGCTGTGACGGATGCGCTGCAATTCGCCCTTGAGGGCGGAGGTGTTGAGCGCGTTGCGCAAGGAGACCTGGAGCCGCTCCACGCCGACCGGCTTGACGACGAAATCGGCCGCGCCCGCGCGCATCGCCGAGATCACGTTGTCGATGCCGCCATGGGCGGTCTGCACGATGACGGGGATGCTCAGGCCCGCTTCGCGGATCTTCGCCAATACGCCCATGCCGTCGAGGCCGGGCATCACGAGATCGAGGATGACGGCGTCGATGGCCGGTGCGTCGGGGGCGGTGAGGGTGGCAATCGCGGCGTCGCCGGAGTCCACGACGACCGTCTCATAGCCGCATTTCTGCACCATGTTCTCGACCAACCGGCGGGCTACAGCGTCGTCGTCGGCGATCAAAATACTGGCAGCCATGGTGTTCCCCGCACGCTACTACTATCTGTCTCGAATCGGGGCACTCTGGCCGAAGCCGATTAACGCATGCTTAAGCCTTGATGCCCCCGCCCGCCGTCGCGATTGTTGAACACAGGTTTCCCACACAATGACTTCGCGCTCCAAGACTGCCGTCACCAGGACTGCTCTCACAAAGTCTGCCCTCAAGAAATCTGCTCTCCGCAAGCCAGCCACCAAGACATCCGCAGCCGCAAAATCTGCCGCCAAGAAATCTCTCCCCAAGGCAAGTCACTCCAAATCTTCTCACTCAAAGTCTTCGCCGGCAAAGCCTGCGAGCAAGGTCGGCAGACTTCCGGAGTGGAACCTGGCCGATCTCTATTCCGGGATCGATGCGCCCGAAGTGGCGCGCGATCTCGAAAAGATGGATGCCGACTGCGTCGCCTTCGAGACGGACTACAAGGGCAAGCTCGCGACAGGGACAGCAAACGAAGATGGCGGAAAATGGCTCGCCGAGGCCGTGCGACGCTATGAGGCGATCGACGATCTCGCCGGCCGTCTCGGCTCCTATGCCGGCCTCGTCCATGCCGGAGACAGCATGGATCCCGCGATTTCAAAGTTTTACGGCGACGTGTCCGAGCGCCTGACGGCGGCGTCCACGCATCTGTTGTTTTTCGCGCTCGAGCTCAACCGGATCGATGACGATATTTTGAACCGCGCGATGCAGGCGGCCGAACTCGCCTACTACCGTCCGTGGATCGAAGACTTGCGCAAGGAGAAGCCGTACCAGCTCGACGACAAGCTCGAGCAGCTCTTCCTGGAAAAGGCGCAGACCGGCTATTCCGCCTTCAATCGCCTGTTCGACCAGACCATCTCCGGTCTGCGCTTCAAGGTCGGATCCAAGGAGCTCGCGATCGAGCCGACGCTCAATCTGCTGCAGGACCGCGACGGCGCCAAACGCAAGGCCGCAGCGGAGGCGCTGGCCAAGACTTTCAAGGCCAATGAGCGCACCTTTGCACTGATCACCAACACGCTCGCCAAGGACAAGGACATCTCCGACCGCTGGCGCGGCTTCAAGGACGTGGCGGATTCCCGGCACCTCAACAACCGCGTCGAGCGCGAGGTGGTGGACGCGCTGGTCGCCTCGGTGCGCGCGGCCTATCCGAAGCTGTCGCATCGCTATTATGCGCTGAAGGCGAAATGGTTCGGCAGGAAGCGGCTGGCCTATTGGGACCGCAACGCGCCGCTGCCCTTTGCGGCGACCGACGTCATTGGCTGGCCCGATGCACGCAACATGGTGCTGACGGCCTATCGCGGTTTCTCGCCTGAGATGGCCGATATCGCCGAGCGCTTCTTCACCGATCGCTGGATCGACGCGCCAGTGCGGCCGGGCAAGGTGCCGGGCGCGTTCTCGCATCCGACCACACCGTCCGCGCATCCCTATGTGCTGATGAACTACCAGGGCAAGCCGCGCGACGTGATGACGCTCGCCCATGAGCTCGGCCATGGTGTGCACCAGGTACTGGCCGCGAAGAACGGCGCGCTGATGGCGCCGACGCCGCTGACGCTGGCCGAGACCGCGAGCGTGTTCGGTGAGATGCTCACCTTCCGGCGGCTGCTCGCCCAGACCAAGAGCGTAAAGCAGCGCCAGGCGCTGCTGGCCGGCAAGGTCGAGGACATGATCAACACCGTGGTGCGGCAGATCGCGTTCTATTCCTTCGAGCGCGCGGTCCACACCGAGCGCAAGAATGGCGAGCTCACCGCGGCGCGGCTCGGCGAGATCTGGCTGTCGGTGCAGGGCGAGAGCCTGGGACCGGCAATCGAGATCAAGGCGGGCTACGAGAACTACTGGATGTACATCCCGCATTTCATCCATTCGCCGTTCTACGTCTACGCCTATGCGTTCGGCGACTGCCTCGTGAACTCGCTGTACGCCGTCTACGAGAACGCGGCCGAGGGCTTTGCCGAGCGCTATCTCGACATGCTCGCCGCCGGTGGCACCAAGCATTATTCCGAGCTGCTACGGCCGTTCGGGCTGGATGCCAAGGACCCGAAGTTCTGGGACGGCGGGCTCAGCGTCATCGCCGGCATGATCGACGAACTGGAGGCGATGGGCTGACGCACGCGCCGACGCGAGTAAAACATCTGTTGAACTGGGCCCCTCGGGATGTTATACACATGTATAACGTGCTGGAGCAGCCATGAAAATCGAGATCAAGAAGATCGGCAATTCGGACGGGCTGCTGCTGCCGCGCGAACTAATGCAGCGGCTCGATCTCAAGCGCGGGCAGCAATTGCATATCGTCGAATTGCCCGGCGGCGGTTTCCAGGCGTTGCCCTACGATCCGGATTTCGAGCGGACGATGGAAATCGCCGACGAGATCATGGACAAGTATCGCGACACGCTCGCTACGCTCGCAAAATAGCTGGCTGACCGGATGAGCGAGCCTCAAGAGCCGCTGTGGATCAGCCATGAGCAGGCTGTCGCAATTCACAGCCGCCAGCTTCGCCGTTTTGGCGGTGCGCCGGGGCTAAGCGATGACGGCATGCTGCGATCGGCGCTGGACCGGCCGATCAACAAATGGCGCTACCAGCGGGCTCCGCTGGATGAACTCGCCGCAGCCTACGCGTTTGGTCTCGCGAAGAACCCTGCATTCGTCGATGGAAACAAGCGCATTGCCTTCATTGCGATGATGGTCTTCCTGCACAAGAACGGCGCGGCCTTCAGTCCCGATCCTGCGGAGGCGACGGCCATCATCCTCTCACTTGCTGCTGGCGAAGTCAGCGAGGAGAGCCTGACGCGCTGGATCCGCGACAATTGGGATTCCAAATGAGCCGATTTGCGGGAAAACCCCGCCTGCGTGCCGTTGCCCTGCCCGAAGCTTTGCGGTATTGCCAGCCGAGAATTCGACTTTCGACTGGGGACGATCCATGGCTGACCATAGCGAAGTGGCCTACACCACGGCCGACGGCAACGACTACGTTGCCCACGAGCAGACCTATGAGGGCTTCATCAAGCTGGTGAAGTATGGCACGGTCTCGGTCGCGCTCATCGTGATCCTGATGGCGATCTTCCTCACCTGATCCATCGCCTGCCGCACCGCCAGCGCCGTCGGTGCCCATAAAATTTGCATCTAAGCCGGATTGAAAACCGGTATCCAACGTTGCGGGAGTAACGCTAAGTTCGCGTGCGCGCTTTTCCCGCGTCGCCGGAGGGCCCATGAAGATCGCCGTTGCCAAGGAAATCGATCCGTCGGAGCCGCGTGTCGCCGCTTCGCCTGATACGGTGAAGAAGTTTAGGGCGTTGGGCGCCGAGATCGCCGTCGAGCCGGGCGCCGGCCTCAAGTCGGGGCTGCCGGATTCGGAATTCACCGCCGCGGGCGCCACCGTCAGCGCCGATGCGCTCAAGGACGCCGACATCGTCATCAAGGTGAAGCGTCCCGAGGCGTCCGAGCTCGCGCAGTACAAGCGCGGCGCGCTCGTCATCGCCATCATGGACCCCTATGGCAACGAGGCCGCGTTGAAGACGATGGCCGACGCCGGGGTCTCCGCTTTTGCTATGGAATTGATGCCGCGCATCACGCGCGCGCAGGTGATGGACGTGCTGTCGTCGCAGGCGAATCTCGCCGGCTACCGCGCCGTGATCGAGGGCGCCGAGGCCTTCGGCCGCGCCTTCCCGATGATGATGACCGCGGCAGGCACGGTGCCCGCCGCCAAGGTGTTCGTGATGGGCGTCGGCGTCGCCGGCCTGCAGGCGATTGCGACCGCACGCCGTCTCGGTGCCGTCGTGACCGCGACCGACGTTCGCCCGGCGACCAAGGAGCAGGTCGAATCCCTCGGCGCGAAATTCCTCGCCGTCGAGGACGAGGAGTTCAAGAACGCGCAGACCGCCGGCGGCTACGCCAAGGAAATGTCGAGGGAGTACCAGGCCAAGCAGGCCGCGCTCACCGCCGAGCACATCAAGAAGCAGGACATCGTGATCACGACCGCGCTGATTCCCGGCCGGCCCGCGCCGAAGCTCGTCACCGCCGAGATGGTCAGGTCGATGAAGCCGGGTTCGGTGCTGGTCGATCTCGCCGTCGAGCGCGGCGGCAATGTCGAGGGTGCGAAGCCGGGCGAGGTCGTCGATCTCGATGGCATCAAGATCGTCGGCTACACCAACGTCGCCGGCCGCGTCGCGGCCTCGGCCTCCAGCCTCTACGCACGCAATCTGTTCTCCTTCATCGAGACCATGGTCGACAAGAAGGAGAAGAAGCTCGCCGTCAACTGGGACGACGAACTGGTCAAGGCCACCGCGCTGACGAAAGACGGCGCCGTGATCCATCCGAACTTCCAGCCCAAATCAACTTAATCGGGTTTAAGGAGAGCCGCCATGGAGCATGCAGCACAGCTCGTCGACCCCTTCATCTTCCAGCTGTCGATCTTCGTCCTCGCCGTCTTCGTCGGCTATTTCGTGGTGTGGTCGGTGACGCCGGCGCTGCATACGCCGCTGATGAGCGTGACCAACGCGATCTCCTCGGTGATCGTGGTCGGCGCGCTGCTCGCGGTGGGTGTCGGCATGGTTTCGAGCGGCTCGGGCTGGGCGCGCGGCTTCGGCTTCGTCGCGCTCGTCTTCGCCTGCGTGAACATTTTCGGCGGCTTCCTCGTCACCCAGCGCATGCTGGCGATGTACAAGAAGAAGTCGAAGTGAGCGGCCACCTCGGGCTGAAGGGATCAATGGGGACCTGAGATGAGCGCCAATCTCTCTGCATTCTTGTATCTCGTGGCGGGGGTGCTGTTCATCCTGTCGCTGCGCGGGCTGTCGAGCCCGGCGACGTCGCGCCAGGGCAATCTGTTCGGCATGATCGGCATGGCGATCGCGGTCGTAACCACGCTCGCAAGCCATCCGCCGGCCGACGGCGTGGCGTGGATCCTGGTCATCCTAGCGGTGGCGATCGGCGGCGGACTCGGCGCGGTGATTGCCCGCCGCGTGCCGATGACCTCGATGCCGGAACTGGTCGCCGCCTTCCACTCGCTGGTCGGCATGGCCGCGGTGCTGGTCGCTGCCGGCGCGTTCTATGCGCCCGAGGCCTTCGGCATCGGTACCCCCGGCAACATCCATCCGCAGAGCCTGATCGAGATGTCGCTCGGCGTCGCCATCGGCGCGCTGACCTTCACCGGCTCGGTGATCGCGTTCCTGAAGCTGTCCGCGCGGATGAGCGGTGCGCCGATCCTCCTGCCGTTCCGCCACATCATCAACATCGCGCTGGCCCTGGCGCTGGTATTCTTCATCGTCGGCCTCGTGCTGTCGGGCAGCGCGTTCGACTTCTGGATGATCGTCATCCTCGCGCTGGCGCTCGGCGTGCTCATGATCATCCCGATCGGCGGCGCCGACATGCCGGTCGTGATCTCGATGCTGAACTCCTATTCCGGCTGGGCCGCCGCCGGCATCGGCTTCACGCTCGGCAATTCCGCGCTGATCATCACCGGCGCGCTGGTCGGCTCCTCGGGCGCGATCCTGTCCTACATCATGTGCCACGCGATGAACCGGTCCTTTATCTCGGTCATCCTCGGCGGCTTCGGCGGCGAGACCGCCGCGGCCGGCGGCGGCACGGGCGAGCAGAAGCCGGCCAAGCTCGGCTCGGCCGACGACGCCGCCTTCATCATGAAGAACGCCTCCAAGGTCATCATTGTGCCCGGTTACGGCATGGCGGTGGCGCAGGCCCAGCATGCGCTGCGCGAGATGGCCGACGTCCTCAAGAAGGAAGGCGTCGAGGTGAAATACGCCATTCACCCGGTCGCCGGACGCATGCCCGGCCACATGAACGTGCTGCTCGCGGAAGCCAACGTACCCTATGACGAGGTCTTCGAGCTCGAGGACATCAACTCAGAATTCGCGCAGGCCGACATCGCCTTCGTGATCGGCGCCAACGACGTCACCAACCCGGCGGCCGAAGAGGACAAGACCTCGCCGATCTACGGCATGCCGGTGCTCCAGGTCTGGAAGGCCGGCACCGTGATGTTCATCAAGCGCTCGCTCGCCTCCGGCTATGCCGGCATCGACAATCCGCTGTTCTATCGCGACAACACGATGATGCTGCTCGGCGACGCCAAGAAGGTCACCGAGAACATCGTCAAGGCGATGTAGCGCGCGAGGGGGATCGTGGCCATCAACAAGGAATGGCACCGGTCCCATCTCATGCCGCCCAGGGCGACGCGCGCGCAGCGCGTCGAATGGCACGCCGCCCACAAGGCGGCGTGCGGCTGCCGCGAGGTCCCGGCGAGCCTCCGGCCCGATGTCATGAAATTGCTGCGCCGGCGCAAGCCCTGAGCCGGAGACCGGCCGCGCAATGATGACCATCGTCAAGTGGACCGCCATCGTGCTGGTGACCGTCTATTGCGTCGGTCTCCTCGTGCTGTATGCGCGCCAACGCGAGATGCTGTTTCCGATTCCGCCCGTCGGCCGCACCGCCCCCGCCGCCGCGGGCCTGCCCGAGGCGGAGGAGCATGTCCTGACCACGTCGGACGGCGAGAAGGTCATCGCATGGCACGTGCCCGCGAAGCCTGGCCGTCCCGTGATCCTGTATTTTCCGGGCAACGGCGACTATCTCGCCGGTCGCATCAGCCGCTTCAAGGCAATGACGGCCGACGGCACCGGCCTCGTCGCGCTGTCCTATCGCGGCTATGCCGGTTCGAGCGGGGCGCCGAGCGAACAGGGGCTGCTGAGCGATGCTGCGGCCGCTTATGCTTTCACCACTGCGCGCTATGAAGCGGAGCGCATCGTCGCGTGGGGCTTCTCTCTGGGAACGGGCGTGGGCGTTGCCATCGCCTCGGAGCACCGCGTTGGAAAACTCATCCTGGAGGCGCCCTATACATCGACGGCCGACATTGCGGTTTCGTCGTTCTGGTTTGTTCCGGTCCGCCTCCTGATGCGCGATCTCTTTCATTCGGACCAGCGCATCGCGCGCGTCACGGTGCCGCTGCTCGTCATGCATGGCACCAATGATCTTGCCATTCCGATCGCGTTCGGAGAGCGTCTGTTCGCACTCGCCCATGAGCCCAAGCGGTTCATTCGCATGGTGGGCGGCGGGCACGACGATCTCGATCAATATGGCGCAATCGAAGCGGCGAGAGATTTCATTGGCAGTTGACAGTTCATTTGCACGTTGCGGTTCCGCGCTCGCCGTCTTCTGCTTGACGCTTCTGCCCCAGAATGCGCTCGCAGCGACCGCGCTCGATGGTGCTGCGATGCGCTGGCCCTATGCGCTGCCCTTTGCTGGGCTCCTGCTCTCGATCGCAATGGGGCCGCTGCTGTTCCCCAGGATCTGGCATCATCACTACGGCAAGATCACCGCGGCCTGGGCGCTGCTGGCACTCGCTGCGCTCGTCGTCTTTGCCGGGAGCACGGCGACGCTGGCGGCGCTCGTCCATGCCGTGCTCGCCGAATATCTCGGCTTCATCGTGCTGCTGTTCTCGCTTTATGTCGTGGCCGGCGGCATTCTGATCACCGGCGACATCAGGGCCACCCCGGCGACCAATTTTGGCATCCTCGCGCTCGGCACATTGGGGGCGAGCATCGTCGGCACCACGGGTGCCGCGATGATCCTGATCCGTCCCCTGATCCGCGCCAACCGGCCGCGTCGGCACAACGTCCATGTCGTCATCTTCTTCATCATCCTCGTCGCCAATGTCGGGGGTGCGCTGAGCCCGCTCGGCGATCCCCCGCTGTTCGTCGGCTTCCTGCACGGCGTCGACTTCTTCTGGACCACGCGGACCATCTGGTTGCAGACCGTCATCGTGGCCGGACTGCTGCTGGCCATCTTCGTCGCCATCGACGTCTGGCGATTCCGCAGCGAGCCGCCGGCCGTAGATACAGGTCGCGCGGAGCCGCTGCGCATTCGCGGCCTGGTGAATCTCGTGCTGATCGCGGCCATCGTGGCGAGCCTCCTCGCGTCGGCGATGTGGACGTCCGGCATCGCGTTCGACATCTTGGGCACCAAGCTGGAGCTGGAGGACGTCCTGCGCAATCTTGCGCTGCTGGCCATCGCCGCGCTGTCGGTGTGGCTGACGCCCGACGAGCACAGGCAGGCCAACGGCTTTACCTGGGAGCCGATCCGCGAGGTCGCAAAGCTGTTCGCGGGCATTTTCGTCGCCATCATCCCGGTCATTGCCATGCTCAATGCCGGCCATCAGGGCGCCTTCGCCTGGCTGTTGTCGGCGGTGACGGCGCCGGACGGCGCGCCGCGCGATGTCGCCTATTTCTGGTTCACCGGCCTGATGTCCGCGTTCCTCGACAATGCGCCGACCTATCTCCTGTTCTTCGAGCTTGCCGGCGGCGACCCGCAGGTGCTGATGCACGAGCTCTCGGGCACGCTTGCCTCGATCTCCATGGGGGCCGTCTACATGGGGGCGCTCACCTATATCGGCAATGCGCCGAACTTCATGGTGAGCAGCATTGCCAGCGAGAGCGGCATCAAGATGCCGAGCTTCTTCGGCTATTTCTTGCGCGCCGGCGCCGTGCTGATCCCGCTGTTCCTGCTGCTGACGCTGCTGCCGGTGGCGCCGATCCTGCACTGGCATTGAATATCGCGCCTGATTTGCTACTGCTCGTTCAAGCAAATGGAAGTGGTGGATGAGCGCGCATAGTCCGATGCCCCGGTCGGCCTGGATCTTCCCGGGGCTGGCCGTGCTGTTGTTCGCAGCCGTCGGCGCGACGGACTACGTGTTCACGCTGTCGCTCGGCGGGCTCGCCTTCGCCGTCGTCCTCCTGGTCGTCCTGTTCGGCACCGTGTTCGCCGCGGTTCACCATGCCGAAGTGATCGCGGAGCGGGTCGGCGAACCCTACGGAACACTGGTGCTGACGCTCTCGGTGACCATCATCGAGGTGGCGCTGATCACCACGATCATGCTGGGCGACAAGCCCGCGCCGGCACTGGCGCGCGACACCGTGTTCGCCGTGGTCATGATCGTCTGCAACGGCCTCGTCGGCCTCTGCATCTTTATCGGTGGCCTGCGCTATCGCGAGCAGGGCTTTCAGCTCTCCGGCGCCAACGTCTATCTCAGCGTCCTGTTCGCGCTCGCGACCATCACGCTGGTCCTGCCGAACTACACCACCACCACGCCCGGCCCGGTCTATTCCGCGGTTCAGCTCGGCTTCGTCGACGTGGTCACGCTCGCGTTGTACGGGGTGTTTCTCTACACCCAGACCGTCCTGCACAAGGACTACTTCGTCCACGATCGGGGAGACGGCGGCAGCGGCGAGGCGCATCTGTCGGGCAGGATGCTGGCGCTCAGCGTCGTGCTGCTGCTGGTTGCGCTCTTGGCGGTCGTGCTGCTCGCCAAGAAATTCTCGCTGGTCGTCGACGCCGTCGCGGCCAAGATCGGCGCGCCGCCGGCCTTCACCGGACTTCTGGTCGCGCTGCTGATTCTGATGCCGGAAGGTCTTGCGGCCGTGTCGGCGGCCCGCAAGAACGACCTCCAGAAGAGCATCAACCTCGCGCTGGGGTCCTCGCTGGCGACCATCGGGCTGACCATTCCGGCCGTCGGCATCGCCACCTACGCGCTCGACAAGGAACTCGAGCTCGGTCTCAACGCCCAGGGCAGCGTGCTTTTGCTGCTGACCTTCCTCCTCAGCATGCTGACCTTCGGCACGGGCAGGACCAATGTCCTGTTCGGGCTGGTCCATATGGTGGTATTTGCCGTCTACGTATTCATGGTGTTCGTGCCCTAGGGGAATTCCGATGCTTGCTGCCAATTCCGAAATTCAGGTCGACAATGAACAGGTCCGGGTGACGGAATGGCGCCTTCCGCCCGGCAGCGCGACCGGGCATCACACCCACGGGATGGACTATGTGATTGTTCCGGTCGTCGCCGGCGAGATGACCATCGTGGCGCCCAATGGCGAACGGTCCAAGGCGCAGCTCGCTGCCGGGAAATCCTACTTCCGCAAGGCCGGCGTTCAGCATGACGTGCTTAACGAAACCTCAACTGAGATCGTGTTCCTTGAAATCGAGCTGAAACCGTAGGTTGGCGTACCTGTCTGCCATCGATCCGTCGCAGTTGATCCCTCACAATGCCCTAAAGTTCCCGCATCAGATCGCGCGGGGAGTGGCCGAGAAATGCTGAAATACCTCGCTAAAATCTCGATGGATATTTTCCCCTCGGTGCTCGCGACGATCATCGGGGCTTACATCGTCAATCATTACATCAACGCCAAGCCCGCGGCTGACGCCCCCGCGGCCGTGGTTGCGCCCGCCGATGCCGGCCAGAACGGCAAGCCTGCTGATGTCGCCAACCTTCCTGCGCCCGGCGTCAAGGCCAAGGGCATCTCCGAGAAGAGCGTGACCGACAAGCCGGCGCCGGACAGGGCGGCCGATCATCACCAGCCGGTCGCCGAGCCCAAGGGGACTGAGAAAGCTGCCGAGAAGGCTCCGGACGTGGCGCCGGCCGAGACCCGCTCCAAGCCGTCCGCCCGCGAAAAGGCGGTCGCCAAGTCCACGCCGACGTCCACCCCCGCCGGCAACGCGCCTGCTTCCGCCGCCCCTGTGGTCGAGGCCAATTCGGCGCCAGCTGCCGCGGCTCCGGCCGCAACCCCTGATGCCAACGACCTCGCACGTGCTGCGATCGAGCGCCTGCGCAAGTCGCCCGAAGGCAGAGCCGCCGAGGTCAAATCCTCGGAAACCAAGCCGTCCGAGGTGAGGTCCTCCGATGCGAAGCCAGCCGAGAGGCCGGCGGAGCCTGCGGTGCGGGAGGCCGCCCGCACGCCGGAGACCCCGCGGGTCGTTGCTGTAGAGCCGTCCCCGGTCCGTCCGCTGCCGCCGCCGATCACGGTTTCGACCCCTTCACCTGAGGTCTATGGCAACGGTGGCGCCAATCCGCCGTACACTGCCTCGATCGGCAGCGACGATCCGAATCGGGTGACGCCACCGGCCGACATTCCCGTGCCGGTCATAGCGCCACCACTCGATCTGCGTGCCGATGCCGGTGCCACCATGCCGCGGCCGAAGAAGACGAACGTCGCCGACGAGATGCTGTCGGGCATGAAGTCGATGTTCAACGCCGTTCTGCCGAAGAGCGCCACCCCCGATTGAGACTTGCGCGCTGCGCCAATCCTCAGCCGCCGACGCGGGCGAGGCCGCTGCGGGCGGCGTCATCGCGTGGGCGAAGCGCGACGGCCCTGGTGTAGGACGCCGCCGCCTTGGCCCTATCGCCCAGCCGCTCATAGACCTGTCCGCGCGCGATCCAGACCTGGGCGTTGTGCGGATCGGCCTCCGAGGCTTCATCGAGATCGGCTGCGGCTTCCTTGACCTTGCCGAGTGCGAGATAGCTGTTGGCGCGGCCGAGCAACGGCTCGACCTTTTGCGGGTTGAGCCCGCTCGCGGCGGTGAAATCGGCGATCGCGAAGTCGTGCTGGTTGTTGCCTTGGTAGATCAGGGCCCGGCCGTAAAGTGCCTGCGCATTGTAGGGATCGAGCCCGACTGCGCGATTGAACTCATCGAGCGCTGCCGCGGTCGCGCCTGATTTGGCCAGGGACTGGGCCTTCGCCGTGTGGGCCTGAGCTTCGTTGACGTTGCCGGCGCTCACCGCGCTCTCGGCCGGCGCGGCGGCCTTGGGTTTTTCCGGGAGCAGCGATCCCAGATCGAAGGAGCAGCCGCCCAGTGCGATCCCCATCAAGGCCAAGGCGAGCGGCTGCTGCCAGATCCGGCGTCGTCGGGCCAGGCCGCGCTGAGGGAAAGGGGAAGCCATCTACGGTTCGCTCGCGCCGGTGCCGCATCGGTAGTGCCCCGTCCCAGGAAGGCACCGTTCACAAACAATAACGCGGGCCAGGGGCCCGCGTCATCGAAAACTGAACTCTTGCTAAATGCCGGACGATCAGCGCGGTGCGCGCGGACCCGCGCCCGGGCCGCCACGACCACCGCGATCGCCGCCGGGACCGGCGCCGAACACCGGCTTCGGCTTCATCGGCAGCAGGCCTTCGCGCTGCAGCTTCTTGCGGGCCAGCTTGCGCGCGCGGCGCACGGCTTCGGCCTTTTCGCGGGCCTTCTTCTCGGAGGGCTTCTCGTAATGACCGCGGAGCTTCATCTCGCGGAAAATCCCCTCGCGCTGCATCTTCTTCTTCAGCGCCTTGAGAGCTTGATCAACATTGTTATCGCGAACGAGAACCTGCACGCGGCATCCTCTTTAGGTGGATCGGATTTGAATTCTGGTAAGACGAAGGGGATGGCGAAACGCGCAAGCCCTTAACCTTGAGCGCGCGGATGTATCAGACAAAACCTCGGATGTCCACCGCCCAAGCGGGATTTCGGGCCAAGTTCGGCCATTAAATGCGGCGAAAGTATCTCCGTATGGCCCCGATTTGGGCGGTTCGACGCCGATGGCGGGGCCGCGACCGGAGCTTCGTTCCGGAATCTTTGCAAAAAGGGGACCCTAATGGACATGAAAAAATACGCTGCCGAAGCCATCGGCACCTTCTGGCTCACATTCGCGGGCTGCGGCAGCGCAGTCATCGCCGCCGGCTTCCCTCAGGTCGGCATCGGCCTTGTCGGCGTCTCCTTCGCCTTCGGACTGAGCGTGGTCACCATGGCCTATGCGATCGGTCACATTTCGGGGTGCCATCTCAATCCGGCCGTCACCGTCGGTCTCGCCGCGGGCGGCCGTTTTCCTGCGGGGCAGGTCCTCCCTTACGTGATCGCACAGGTGGCGGGCGCGATCGTCGCCGCCTGGCTCCTCTATGTCATCGCGAGCGGGGCGCCCGGATTCGATGTCGCCAAGGGCTTTGCCTCCAACGGCTATGACGCGCATTCGCCCGGTCAGTACAGCATGATCGCGTGCTTCCTGACCGAGGTCGTGATGACCATGATGTTCCTGTTCATCATCATGGGCGCCACGCACGGCCGGGCGCCGGCGGGCTTCGCACCGCTCGCGATCGGGCTCGCGCTGGTGATGATCCATCTCGTCAGCATCCCCGTCACAAACACCTCCGTGAACCCGGCGCGCAGCACGGGCCCGGCACTGTTCGTCGGCGGCTGGGCGCTCGCGCAGCTCTGGATGTTCTGGGTTGCACCGCTGATCGGCGGCGCGCTGGGCGGGGTGATCTATCGCTGGCTCAGCGAGGAGCCCGCCGGCGTCGTCGCAGGTGTGAAGACGGCGTGATCGCAAGGCGGGATCGCAGGCCGACGCCGCGGTCCCGCTACTTGCGTGTGGTGGGGCGCACTTCGGTGACGTGGCCCATCTTGCGGCCTGGGCGCGGCGCGCCCTTGCCGTAGATGTGCACGGTCGCGCCCGGCACGCTCAGCCACTTTTCGTAATCGTTGATCTCGTCGCCGATCAGATTGGTCATGGTGACGATTTCGCCGTGGCGCACGGGCTTGGCGAGCGGCCAGCCGGCGATGGCGCGGATATGCTGCTCGAACTGCGAGACGGAGGCGCCATCGAGCGTCCAGTGCCCGGAATTGTGCACGCGCGGGGCGATCTCGTTGACCAGCACCTTCGGTCCGGTGCCGTTGGCGAGCACGAACATCTCGACGGCGAGCACGCCGACATAGTCGAGCGCGTCTGCGATCTTTCCGGCGATGCTGCGCGCTTCCTCGGCGAGCGCGTCCGGGATCGGCGCAGGCGCGCGCGATATCTTCAGGATGTGGTCGCGGTGCTCGTTCTCGGTGACGTCGAAACACTCGACCTGTCCAGCGGCCGAGCGCGCGGCGACCACGGATATCTCGCGTTCGAACGGTACAAAGGCCTCCAGGATCGCCGATTTGGTGGCGAGGCTGGTCCACACCTTGGCGATGTCGTCGCCCTCGCGGATGATGGCCTGACCCTTGCCGTCATAGCCGAAGCGGCGGGTCTTGAGCACGGCCGGGAGGCCGATTCTGGCGATCGCCTCGCGCAGCGAGGAGACGGAGGTGACGTCGGCATAGGCGGCCGTGCCGATGCCGAGCCGGGTGACGAAATCCTTTTCCGCGAGCCGGTCCTGGGTGGTCTCGAGGATCTTGCGGTTGGGCAGCACCGGGCGGCGCGCATCCAGCACCATCGCGGCGGCCGACGGCACGTTCTCGAATTCGTAGGTGATGACGTCGACGTCGTTGGCGAACAGCTCGAGCGCCTCGACGTCGGCATATTCGGCGCAAGTGGCGTTCAGCACGACGTCGAAGGCGGGCGAATCCGGATCGGGCGAGAACACCTGGCAGCGCAGGCCGAGCCGCGCCGCCGCCATGGCAAGCATCCGCCCCAATTGTCCGCCGCCGAGGATTCCGATGGTGTCACCGGGCTTCAGCTTCACGTGCCTGGTGTCAGTCACGCCTTGTCCTCCGGGCGTTCGGCAACAGCCTCAGTCTGCGCCTTGCGCCATGCGGCGAGGCGGTCGGACAAGGCCGGGTCGGACAATGCCAGCACGGCGGCCGCCAGCAGCGCGGCGTTGATCGCGCCGGCCTTGCCGATGGCGAGGGTGCCGACCGGGATGCCGGCGGGCATCTGGACGATCGAATAGAGCGAATCGACCCCCTTGAGGGTCTTGGATTCGACGGGAACCCCAAAGACCGGAAGTTCCGTCAGCGCTGCCGCCATGCCGGGAAGATGTGCGGCGCCACCGGCGCCCGCGATGATGACCTTGTAACCCGCGGCCTTGGCGCCCCTGGCGAAAGCAAACAGCCGGTCGGGGGTGCGGTGTGCCGAGACGATGCGGCTGTCGGCGGCAATGCCGAGCGCGTCAAGCGTGTCGGCGGCATGCCGCATCGTGTCCCAGTCCGACTGGCTTCCCATGATGATGGCGATCGGCGCGGTCATGAGGTCAATTTTGCCCGGAAAAACAGAAAGATAGGCCAGATTAACGGGTCCGGCCGGCGGATCGCAAGGCGGTGGCAAGGAGAAGGGAATCCACTATCCTGTCTTGGTGAATCCCCGCAAGCCTTCATTGAGCAGGATGCCCATGAAGAAACCGAAAAGGGCGACCGCTGCGAAGGCCAAAAAGGGCCGGACGACCGGCGCCGGCCGATCCAAGGCCCCTGCCAAGCCGCTGACCAGGCGTCCGGCGAAGCCCACGCGGCGCGCCGCGGCGGGCGACGATCGAGCCAAGGAAAGCGTCAGGGCGACAATCCGGAGCTTGCGCGCCAAGCTCAAGGAGGCGCAGCGCCGGATCGCGGAACTGGAAGCTGCGGCCGACACCGATTTTCTGCTCGAGATTCCCAACCGGCGCGGCTTCGAGCGCGAGCTCGCGCGCGCCATCGCCTATATGAAGCGCTACCGCGCCAGCGGGGCGCTGATCGTGCTCGACGTCGACCGCCTGAAGCCGATCAACGATTCCTTCGGCCACGCCGCCGGCGACGAGGTGCTCAAGGCGATCGTCGCCACGCTGACGCGGCAGGTTCGTGCCTCCGACGTGGTCGGCCGGCTCGGCGGCGACGAGTTCGCGCTGCTGCTCTGGAATCTCAGCGAGACCGACGCCAAGGCGAAGGCCGCGACCTTCGAGCAGGCGATCGACGAACTGTCTTTCGTTTTTCGTGGGGAATCCGTGGCCGCCGGCGCCTCCGCCGGCGTCGCGCTGCTCGGTCCACACTCCGACCCAGCCCGCGCCCTGGAAGAGGCCGATGCCGCAATGTACGTGCGCAAGGCGCGACGCCGGCACGAGCCGCGTATCAGGCTGGTCGGCAGCGAGCGTTAGAGGGTCGCGAGATCTTCGGGCACGTTGCCGAACTTGCGCAGCAGCGTCGCATCGCCGAATTCGCCGGTCATGGGGTCGCCGCTGCGGCTGAACGCGACTGCGCCGATATGGCCCGCGCCGCGCGCCAAAATCTCGGCGCGTCGTAGCGCCGCCGTCGAGGACTGACACTCCTCCGCCGCGCCAGCGACGGCCGATCCGTCGGCGTCGATAAAAAAGGGCATTGCAACGTAGTAGGTCACATCCGACATGGCGTTGCTCCGATCTTGAAAATCAGGCGGCGCTGCTCTTGCTCCGCATCCTGCTGCGCGAGGTCTCCGGAATGCAACCGGCGGAAATCGCCGCCTGCAGCTCCTCCAGCTCGGCTTCCAGATATTCGTTGGCCATGATCAGCGCCTTGATAGTGCTGCGCAGATTGCCGTCGCACATCGCGATCGCCTGATCGCAGGCCTGTTCATAGTGGCGGTTGTCGAGAAGGGGCGTTGCCGACATCTGCGTTGTCCTCGTGTCCTTGCTGGGCGCTTTCTGAGGCGTCGCAGAATGTTCCTATTTTGTTCTTATGGAGTCAAGCGGATTCAGGTGGGGTGAAGCCGCGGCGAAGGCCGGCTCACGATCAGGCGATGATGTCGGGGGTAATCTGGTCTTCGATGAACGCGATGCGGTCACGCAACAACAGCTTGCGCTTCTTCAGCCGCTGTAAGCGCAACAGGTCGGGTGCGGGCGATTGATGCAATGCATCGATCGCTGCGTCGAGATCTCGGTGTTCCTGCTGCAACCGGGTGAGCTCGGCTTCGAGCTCACGCTCATCTTCATTGGTCATGTCTGCGGTGGCCGAAAACCGATAGGCGTGAATCTGGGCTGTGGATGCCCTGTGGAAATTATCGTCCTTGCGCAGCGTGATCGCAAGCGATCTGCGGTCCTCGCTCGCCGGTCTCCCGCAACATATTTCTGCAGGCTGGTGCGGCGTTGCGCGGGAGTATTGATATCATGGAATTTTCCCGAGCGGTTCCCTTTAAGTCACGCTTCGTTACATATGAAATTTCAAAAATGACACTGCGACGACGGATACCCATCGACAGAACGAATCGGTGATGTAGACTTCCTTGTCCGGATCGAATCCTGAGGTTCAACCCTACCGAGGAGGTTTCGAATGACAATTCAGGCACATCTCGTTGAATTGGAACGGAAGCACAAACTTCTGGAAAACGAACTGCACGATGCTCTCGTGCACCTTTCAACGGACGACCTGCAAATTGTTGAGTTGAAGCGCCGGAAGTTGATGGTCAAGGACCAGATCGAGCGTCTGAAGCACAGCGACACGCTCCACTAGTAACCCCCGTAACAGCGTAGAGTTGATCGTATCCTTCACGCAGGGGTGAGAGTATTCATGCTCATCCCTGCACAGGATGCGAGATCTTTGCGCGGCGCCAGCGTCCTGCTGGAACGCGTCTTTCTCGACGCGAGCCGTCATCCGCTTCGCTTGAGAACCTCTAGATGTCCGCGAGCTCGGCGACGTGATCGGCGATCGCGAGCGACGACGTCAGTCCGGGCGATTCGATGCCGAACAGATTGACCAGGCCCGCGACACCGTGATCGCGCGGGCCCTGCATCAGAAAGTCCTGCGTGGCCACAGCCGGCGGCACGATCTTCGGGCGGATGCCTGAATAGCTCGGCATCAGCGCCCCGTCGGGCAGCGTCGGCCAGTATTTGCGGATCGCCGGGTAGAAGCGTTCCGCCCGTGAGGGGTCGACCTCGTAGTCGATCGTTTCGATCCACTCGACGTCGGGCCCGAAGCGCGCTTGTCCCGCCATGTCCAGGGTCAGATGTACCCCTAACCCGCCGGGTTCGGGCACCGGATAGATCAGGCGTGAGAACGGCGCCTTGGCGTTGCAGCTGAAGTAGTTTCCCTTGGCGAGATAGGCCGGCGGAATCCGGTCCAGCGGCATGCCCTCGATACTGCGCGCCACATTGGTCGCCGACAGCCCCGCGGCGTTGACGAGGAGGCTGCACTGCAGCGTCATCGGCGTCTCGCCGCCGGCATCGATCTCGATGACGCCGGCCGTCGCCTTTGCGCGGACCAGCGGGGTGTGAAACGCAAAGGCCGCACCGGCATCCTCAGCCTCGCCGCGGAGCGAGAGCATATAGGCGTGGCTGTCGATGATGCCGGTCGAGGGCGAGAGGAGCGCAGCGTCGCAGGCGAGCGCCGGCTCCAGCGCGCGTGCGGCCTCCCCCGACAGCAGCTGCATGTCGAGCACGCCGTTAGCTTCGGCATGGGCCTTGATCGATTGCAGCTTCTCGGTCTCTTTCGCGCTGGTCGCGACGATCAGCTTGCCGCAGTTTCTGTGCGGGATGCCGCGCTCGGCGCAGTAGCGGTAGAGCGCGTGCTTGCCGCTGACGCACATGCGGGCCATCCAGCTCCCGGCGCGGTAGTAGATGCCGGCATGGATCACCTCGCTGTTGCGCGAGGAGGTGACGGTGCCGATGGCCTCGGCTTCCTCGAGCACGATCACCTCGCGGCCGGCTTGCGCAAGCCTTCGAGCCACCGCGAGACCGACCACGCCGGCTCCGATGACGACGCAGTCGACCCTATCCATGGTTGTGGATGATGTCCGCTGGAAGCGCCGGTGGCACCGGGTTCGCAAATAAGGGGGCGGGGCCGTTTTCCGTTAAGGAGGCGTTTATCATGTCAGGGCAATTGCCGTCGTTCGCGTTACATTTTTCCATTGCACGTACAGGCATTTACCCGATCCAAACCCGCGAGGCCAGACAATCCCACGTTGAAATCGCGGGTGGCTGATGGCTGAGAAGAACTGGCACGCGGGCAGCACGCTTCCGATTGCTGTGCAGGCCGTCATGTGCCTCGCCGGCGCGGTCGCGCCTGCGCATGCCTATGCGTCGTCGGACGGCTTTGCCGCCCCGGGCGATCTCGCCAGGCTCGATCCCAGTGTCATCTGGGAAGCGCTGATCGCGGGCATCGTCCTGTGCTCGTTCCTCGTTGCGATCGTGCTGTGGATTCATTCCTCGCTGCGCCGGACCAGGCGTTTGCAGTTGCGGCGCAACGCTTTCATCTCCTCCGCCATGAACAATCTCAACCAGGGCGTGGTGATGACGGACGCGCAGCGGCGCGTCATCTTCTGCAATGATCGCTATCTCGAGATCTACGGCCTGACGCGGTCGGATATCTGGACAGGCATGAACGGCCTCGAACTTCTCGCGCTGCGGCGCAAGCGCGGAGTGCTGAGCGCCTCGGACGACGAATTCTACGACAAGGCGGCAAGCGCCAATGGTCTGATCACGGAGCTGCCCGACGGCCGGGCCATCCTGGTGAAGTATTTCGTGCTGCCCAACGGCGGCTCGGTGGCGACGCATCTCGACGTCAGCGAACAGCGCAAGTTGTCGCGGCAGCTCGCCTCGACCAAGCAGTTCCTGGAATCGGTGCTGGATCATGTCCCGGCTTGCGTGGCGGCCAAGAACATCGACGACGGTCGCTACATCTTCGCGAACAGCGCCTATGAACGGTTCTGGGGATTGTCGCGGGACTGTGCCGTCGGCAGGAACGCGCGGGAGCTGTTCGTGCCAAGCTCCGCGGCCAGCATCGAGGCCGCCGACCAGGCCGCGCTGAACGCGCCGGACGGCCAGTTCCGCAACGAATTCGAGGTCGACCGCGGCGGCGTCAGGCGTATGGTTGCCTCGATCCGGATCGTAGTCCGCAACGAGAGCAACAAGCCGGAATTTCTTCTCATCGTGTTCGAGGACATCACCGACCGCCGCTCGCTGTCGCAGGAGCTGGAGAGCACCAAGCGATTCCTCGAGCGCGTGGTCGACAACATCCCGGTGGCGCTGATCGTGGAGCAGGTCAAGGACGGCCGCTATCTGCTCGCCAACCGCAGTGCGGAAACGATCCTCAACCGCAGGCGCGAAGAGGCGATCGGCCTGACCGCGTCCGACATCTTCAATCCCAAGGAAGCCAAGCTGATCATCGCGCGCGACGAGGCCGCGATCAAGAAACGCGGGATGATCACCGAGGAGCATCCGATCTCCACCAAGGACGGCCTGCGGCTGTTCCTCACCCGCCGCGCCACCGTGCTCAACGATGCCGGCGAGCCGCAATATCTTATCAAGACGCACGAGGACGTTACCGACCGCCGGCAGACCGAGTCGCGCATGGCGCACATGGCCTATCACGACGGCCTCACCGATCTGCCGAACCGCGCCGCCTTCCTTCAGGCCCTGACCCAGATGATCGAAGCCTGCGAGGGGACCGACGAGGAATTTGCGGTCCTCTGTATCGACCTTGACGGCCTCAAGGAGGTCAATGACGTCTTCGGGCACGCGCTTGGCGACAAGCTCCTGATCGAGGTCGCCCAGCGGCTCCAGGATGCCGCGCGCGGCGGCCTGGTGGCGCGCCTCTCCGGCGACGAATTCGGTTTGATTATCGACGGCAAGCAGCCCGAAGTGGGCCTTGCGCTGGCGCAGCGGCTGGGGGAGGCGCTCGCGCCGGAATTCCACATCGACGGCCGGGCCGTTCGTGCCGGCATCACCACCGGTATGTCGATCTTCCCGCACAATGGCTCCGACGGTGCCGCGCTGCTCGCCAATGCCGGTGCGGCGCTGTTCCGCGCCAAGCAGAAGTCGCGCAGCACGATCAGCCTTTATCAGCCGGAGATGGACCAGCAGATCCGCGATCGCCGCGTGCTGCATCAGGACCTGTCTATGGCGATCAAGAACGGCGAGCTCTCGCTCGCCTTCCAGCCGCAGGGGACCGCGGGCCACAGCGTCGCCGAAAGCGAGATCATCGGCTTCGAGGCGCTGGCGCGCTGGCAGCATCCGGTGCGCGGCCAGGTCTCGCCTGCCGAGTTCATTCCGATCGCCGAGGAGAGTGGTCTGATCGTCGAGATGGGCGAGTGGATCCTGCGCGAGGCCTGCCGCGAGGCGGCGTCCTGGCTGAAGCCGCTCCAGGTCGCGGTCAATCTGTCGCCGGCGCAGTTCATGCACGGCGACGTGGTCGGATTGGTCCATTCGATCCTGATCGAGACGGGCCTTGCACCCGGCCGGCTCGAGCTCGAGATCACCGAGGGCGTGCTGATCGAGGATTTCGACCGTGGCCTTGCGCTGCTGCGCCGCCTGAAGGCACTTGGCGTCCGCATCTCCATGGACGATTTCGGCAGCGGCTATTCCTCGCTGAGCTATCTCCAGGCGTTCCCGTTCGACAAGATCAAGATCGACCGCGCCTTCATCATCAATCTCGGCCGCAACCCGCAATCGGCGGCGATCGTGCGCGCCGTGATCAATCTCGGCCACGGTCTCGAGATGTCGATCGTCGCCGAGGGCGTCGAGACCGTCGACCAGCTCGCCTTCCTCGCCAAGGAGGGCTGTGATGGCGTGCAGGGCTACCTGCTCGGCAAGCCGCTTCCAATCGGGAAATATGCCGGCCTCATCGGCCGCACTGAAGTCTTGGAGCTCGCGCTCAAGACCGGCTAGTGATGAGGAGCGCTTTGCTCCTTCTCGATGGCCTCATGGCGGATTACGACCTCGCGATCATCGGCGGCGGCCTGAACGGCGTCAGCCTCGCCCGCGATGCGGCGGGCCGGGGCCTGCGGGTCATCCTGTTCGAGCAGGGCGATCTCGGCGGCGCGGCATCATCTGCGACACCGCGGCTGATCCACGGCGATCTCTCGGTGCTGGAGCGCCGCGGTTTCCGGCGGGTGCGTCGGGCTCTGACCGAGCGCCCGACCTGGCTTCGGATCGCGCCGCATCTGGTCCGGCCGATGCAATTCGTCATCCCCGCGCATGCCGATGAGCGTCCGCCATGGCTGCTGCGTGCCGGCCTGTTCCTTTACGACAGCCTCTCCAGCCGCAGCGGCCTGCCCGGCGCAACGACGCTCGACATCACGCATCATCCGGTCGGCAACGCATTGAAGCGTCCGTTAGGACTGGCGTTCGCATATTGGGACTGCGTCGTCGACGATTCCCGCCTTGTGGTGCTGACGGCGCTCGATGCCGCCGAACGTGGCGCGGCGATCCGGACCGGAGCGCGCTGTGTCCGCGTCGATCGAACCGATACCTGGCGGCTCGCGGTGGTCGATCGTGGCCACCGCCGCACGATCACGGCGCGGGCCCTCGCCAACGCCACCGGAGCCTGGACGTCGATGGTCGCGGACACCGTGCTGCGGCATCGGCAGGCCCCCATGGCGGCCACGCAGATGAGCCAGATCGTCGTGCCGCGGCTGTTCGATTCAGACAACGTCTACGTCTTCCAGAACAGCGACGGACGTCTGATCTTCGCAAGCCCGTTCGAGCGGGAGTTCACGCTGATCGGCACGGTCACGCATGAATTTACCGGCGATCCCGCGATCGTGGCGATCTCTGGCGCCGACGTCAGCTATCTCTGCGAAGCGGCCAGTCGCTATTTTCGCGAGCGGATCGGCCCGACCGACGTGGTCCGCACCGTCTCCGGCGTCAACCTGACGCTGGCGTCCACGCGAGGACGCGACGGCACGACACTGTTTCATGCGCGCCGGCGCAAGGCGCCGCTGGTCACCATGTTCGGCGGCGACGTCACGACGTCGCGCCTGCGCGCGGAGCGGGCGGTAACGAAGTTGGCGCCGTTCTATCCGATGTCGCCGCCCTGGACTGCCGTCGCCGCGCTGCCCGGCGGAGACTTCGCCTGGGATCGTTTCGACACCGAGGTGGACCTCGCACGCGAGCGCTGGCCCTTTCTCTCGGAGCCGGAGGCCTTGCGTCTCGTCGCGGCCTACGGCTCGCGGCTATCGGCCGTGCTGGGCAATGCCAGGACCCGCGAGGAGCTTGGACCCGTCTTCGGCGCCGAGCTGACCGGCGCCGAAGTGCGCTATCTCATGGCACGCGAATGGGCCCGCTTTCCCGAAGATATCCTGTGGCGCCGCTCCAAGCTTGGCCTGACTATGCCTGTAGCCGACCGTGACGCGCTGGCCGTATTCATGGCGGGTGTGAACGATTCATCCTGAACCGGTTGAGCTGGAGACGATCGGCCGCTAGCGTGCGGCGGAATCGGGGTTGGCAGGGAACATGACGGACGAGTTGCCCAGAACGGACGCCGCGGCCAATGCAGCTGACGGAGATGCATATCCTGGGCCCGGCCAGCCGCTGCTGCGCATCGAGAGCGTCGCCAAGACCTTCGGGACGTTCCGCGCGGTGGACGGCGTGTCGCTCGACATCAAGGCCGGCGAGTTCTTCGCGCTGCTCGGCCCGAGCGGCTGCGGCAAGACCACGCTTTTGCGCATGCTCGCCGGCTTCGAGGCGCCGGACGAGGGGCGCATCCTGCTCGGCGGCAAGGACATCGCGCAGGCGCTGCCGCACGAGCGGCCGATCAACATGATGTTCCAGAACTATGCGCTGTTCCCGCATCTGTCGGTGCGCGACAACATCGCCTTTGGCTTGAAGCGCGCCGGCATGCCGCGCGCCGACATCGCCACCCGCGTGGCCGAGATGGTTGCGCTGGTGAAGCTCGAAGGGCTGGAGAAGCGCAAGCCTGACCAGCTCTCGGGCGGCCAGCGCCAGCGCGTGGCGCTGGCCCGCGCGCTGGCGCGCCGGCCGCAATTGCTGCTGCTCGACGAGCCGCTCGCAGCCCTCGACAAGAAGCTGCGCGAGAGCACGCAAGGCGAGCTGATGGAGCTGCAGCGGCGGCTGGGCATGACCTTCATCATCGTCACGCACGACCAGGAGGAGGCGATGACGATGGCGAGCCGGATCGGCGTGATGAAGGCTGGCAAGCTCGCCCAGGTCGCCAGTCCTCGCGAACTCTATGAGGCGCCGCGCTCGCGCTGGATCGCGGAATTCGTCGGGGACATCAATCTGTTCGACGGCGAGTCCAAATTGCGCGACGGTCATCGTCTGGTGATTGGCACGCGTGATGCGGGTGCGCTGGTGGTGGCCGAGCCGCGCGAACCGGTCGGCGCCGGGAAATTGTCGGTGGCGATCCGTCCCGAGAAGATCAAGTTGTCACGCCGCGGTCCCGTCAGCGAGGCCGGTCACGAAACGGCGATCAACCGGCTGGACGGCGTCATCGCCGACATCTGCTATCTCGGCGGCACCACGACCTATAAGGTGAAGCTCGACACCGGTGGGACGGTGCAGGCGTCGGTCGCCAACAGCGCGCGCCTCGACGTCGATGCCTACAGCCTGAACCAGCATGTCGTCGCCTGGTTCACGCCCGACGATTGCGTGGTGCTGCTGTCATGAGCTCGCGCCGCATCTTCGCGCGACCGGCGCGCTTCGCCGTGATCGCACCCTATGTCTGGATGGTGCTGTTCTTCCTGGTGCCGTTCGCCTTCGTGCTGAAGATCAGCCTCTCGCAGACGGCGATCGCACAGCCGCCCTACGAGCCGGTATTCGACCTGACGGCGGGATGGGACGCGCTCAAGGGCGCCTTTGCCGCGCTCTCGGTCGACAATTTCAAGCTGCTGGTCTCCGACGACCTCTATGTGTTCGCCTATGTCCGCAGCCTCACCGTCGCCGTCACGGCGACTGCCCTGTTGCTGCTGATCGGCTACCCCATCGCCTATGGCATGGCGCGGCTGCCGAAGCGCTGGCAGGCGGTGGCGATGGTGCTGGTGATCGTGCCGTTCTGGACCTCGTTCCTGATCCGCATCTATGCCTGGATCAACATCCTCCAGCATGACGGCCTGCTCAACCAGATCCTGCTGGCGCTGCATCTGGTCAGCCAGCCCGTGGTGTGGCTCTCCACCGACACCGCGATGTATATCGGCATCGTCTACTCCTATTTGCCGTTCATGATCCTGCCGCTCTATGCCACGCTCGCCAAGATGGAGCCGGCGCTGGAGGAGGCTGCCTCCGATCTCGGCGCGCCGCCCTGGCAGGTGTTCTGGCTCGTGACTTTTCCGCTGTCGCTGCCCGGTGTCGGCGCGGGCGTGCTGCTGTGCTTCATCCCCATCGTCGGAGAGTTCGTCATCCCGGATCTCCTGGCCGGCTCCAACGCGCTGATGATCGGCCAGACCCTGTGGCTCGAATTCTTCACGAACAAGGACTGGCCGGTTGCGTCCGCGGCCGCCATCGTGTTGCTGATGGTGCTGCTGGTGCCGCTGCTGCTGTACGAGCGGCTCCAGAAGCGGCAGCTCGAACATGGGCGGTGAGGCGATGCGCAAGGTCTCCCGCCTGTCCCGCTTCAACATTGTCTCGCTGGCGCTGGGGCTGGCATTCCTCTATTTGCCGATCCTGATCCTCGTCATCTATTCCTTCAACGACTCGCGGCTGGTGACGGTGTGGGGCGGCTGGTCGCTGCGCTGGTACCACGAGTTCTTCAACGACCGCGCCATGATCGACGCGGCCTGGATGAGCCTGCGGGTCGCGGTTTTCTCCGCGAGCATCGCGACGCTGCTGGGCACGCTCGCCGCCGTCGCGCTGTCGCGCGGCGAGCGGTTCCGCGGCCGCACGCTGTTCTCCGGCATGCTCTATGCGCCGCTGGTGATGCCGGAGGTGATCACCGGATTGTCGCTGCTGCTGCTGTTCGTTGCGCTGAACGCCGAGCGCGGCTTCTGGACGGTGACGATCGCCCACACCACGCTGACGATGTGCTTCGTCGCAGTGGTGGTGCAGTCCCGCCTCGGCTCGCTCGATCGCTCACTGGAGGAGGCGGCGATGGACCTCGGCTGTGATCCTGTCCGCGCGTTCGTGTCCGTCACGTTGCCGCTGATCGCGCCGGCGATCGTCGCCGGCTGGATGCTCGCGTTCACGCTGTCGCTGGACGATCTCGTGATCGCGAGCTTCACCACGGGCCCCGGCTCGGCAACGCTGCCGATCCGGATCTATTCGGAGGTGCGGCTCGGGGTGAAGCCCGAGATCAACGCGATCTGCACGCTGGTGATCGCCGTGATCGCGGTTGTCATCGTCATCGCCTCGCTCGCCTCGAAATTGTCGAGCTCGCAGGGCGAGAGCGCCGCGCCGTTGTAGGCCCGGTCATTGCGAGGAGCCCGCGACAAAATTGCGAAGCAATTTTGCGCTGGAGCGACGAAGCAATCCAGGCTTTCGCAGCTGAAACACTCTGGATTGCTTCGCTCTGCTCGCAATGACGAGAGGCGGCTACGACTTCACCGCACCCGCCGTCAGCCCGCCCACCATGTAGCGGCAGCGCGTAGATGAAGCCGGTCGTCATGAGCAGCTCCCACGGCGAATCGTCGGCGGCGAGGAAGTTGCCGAGCGCGACGGGGAGGGTGATCTCGCGGTCGTTCGAGAGCAGCAGGAACGCGTAGAGATATTCGTTCCAGGCCAGCAGCACCGCATAGGTGCCGATCGCGACCAGCGACGGCATCATCAGCGGCAGGTAGACCAGGCGGAAGATCTGCAGCGTGGTCGCGCCGTCCATCACGGCGGCCTCGTCCAGCTCGACCGGCAGCTTGTCGGAGGCCTGCTTGAGCACCCAGATCGCGTAGGGGCTCGCGATCGTCACCATGGCCAGGATCAGCGACCAGTGATTGTTGAGCAGGCCGTAATTGCCCATGGTGCGGTACATCGGCACGGCGAGGAACGCCGCGGGGATGAAGTAAGTGAAGAGCGCGAGGTTCAACACGGTGCGTCCGCCCGGCACCTTCAGCCGCGAGATCGAGAACGCCGCCGCGGTCGCGATGAACAGTGTCAGCACGCCGACGGAGACCGCGATCACGGTCGAATTCCAGAACTGGATGTAGAAGTCGCGCAGGAAGTAATGCTGCTGTTTGAAGACGATCTCGAAATTGTGCAGCGTCGGGTGATCCGGCCACAGCTTGCCCGAGAACGCGTCCTCCTTCGGGGAGATCGCGAACAGGAACATGTGATAGATCGGGATCATCGTCCACAGGAAGACGGGAATTCCGATCAGCAGCAGCCGCGCTTCGGTTCCGACGTCGCGCCAGGAAAACTCTCTTAGGCCGGGGAGCTTCATCGCGACAACCGTTTCATCATGAAGTACACGAGCGGCAGGACGAACGGCATCGCGCAGACGATCGATGCCATGGCCAGCGAGAGCTGGTCGAGCCGGAGATAGCGGATGCCGAGCGTCGCCAGCACGTGCGTGAGGTCGGCCGGGCCGCCGCCGGTGAGCAGGTAGACGCTGTTGAAATCGCCCAGCGTCCAGATCATCGAGAGCAGGGTGCAGGTGACGTAGAGCGTCTGCATCGACGGCCAGGTGATGTAGCGGAATTTCTGCCACCAGCTCGCGCCGTCGACCTCGGCGGCCTCGAACAGGTCGTGCGAGATCGCGAGGCGCCCGGTGATCAGGATCAGCGTCCAGAACGGCAGCGACTTCCAGATGTGCACGGCGATCGCCATGGTCAGCGCCACGGTCGGGTCGTTCAGCCAGTTCGGGCCGTCATCGCCGGTCAGGGAGAAGATGTAGTGGTTGATCATGCCCCATTCGGGATTGAGCATGAAGCGTACCGACAGGATGGTCGGGATCGACGGCACCGCCCAGGGCAGGATGAAGATCACCGAGAGCCATTTGATCCAGGTGCGCTGCTGGGCGAAGAAGCCGGACAGGAACAGCGCGATCAACATCTTGATGTTGATGCCGATGACCAGGAAGATCAGCGTGTTGATCGCGGCGCGCGCGAAGATCGGATCATTGTAGAGCGCCACATAGTTCGATGGGGCGCGCGCCAGCCACAGCCCGTAGCAAACGGGATAGACGACGAAGGCGAGGAAAACGAGCAGATAGGGCGCGAGCAAGATGATGCCCCAGACCTGCGGCGGGGTCAGCCGCGAAGACAGGGGCGGGCCGGGGATTGCCTGATCGCCAGAGAGCGTGATCGCCATTCTTTTCGGACTCTTCCAAAGAGAAGCCGGCCGCGAAACGCGGCCGGTGTTGTTCTTACACCTCTCCCCGCGGTGCGGGGAGAGGGGAGGTTGATTTAACCGGCGACCTGCTTGATGCGGGCGATCAGCTCGTCGACGGCCTTGTCGACCGGAACCTTCTCGCTGACGACGCGGTTCATCGCCTTCGCCCACACATTCTCGTTGTTGAGAATCGTGAACTTCCAGTTCTTGGTGAAGTCGAACGCCGAGGTGCCGCCCTTGAACTGCGCGTAGACGGCCTTGCGGTGCTTGTCAGCCTGCCAGAACGGGCTTTCCTGGCTTTCCTTGGTCACCGGGAACCAGCGTCCGAGCGCGCCCTCGATGTAGGGACGGACGTTCTCCTCCTGGAGCAGGAAGCTGATGAACTGCTTGGCCTCGGCCTTGTTCTTCGCCGCGGTGAACACCAGCCCGGTCTTGACGTCGGAGCGGTACTTGATGGTCGAACCATCGGGCGCCTTGGGAAAGGACGCCGTGATGATGTCCTGCTCATAGGCCTTCTTGCCGGCGTCGCGCTGCTCCTGGGTGAGCGCATGGTTCTGCGAGTCCTCGAACCACTTCGCCGCGATGGAGATCGTGAAGTTGTGGGTCATCACGATGGTCTTGTTGTGGAACGCGACGTTGTTGTCCGGATCCTTCCAGGTGGTCGAGGAGGGCGGCGTGCAGCCCTTGATGTAGGTGTCGGTATAGTCCTTCATCGCCTTGATCAGCCCGTCGCGCACCTTCGGGTCGTCGACCAGCAGCTTGCCGTCGTCGTCGACCAGCTTGACGTGATAGGCGTCCATGAAGGTGTAGAATGACTGGAAGGAGTCGGTGGATTCCACGCCCATCGGCTGGCCGACGGCGTAGATGCGCTGGCCGGTCGCCTTGCGGATCGCCGGCTGCACCTTGTCGCACCAGAACGTCCAGTAGCCCGTCCAGTCGTTCGGGATGTCGCTCACCTTGAAGCCGGCCTTCTCCAGCATGTCGTTCCAGATCTGGACGTGCATGCTCTGCTGCTTCAGCGGAAAGCCGTAATAGGCCTTCTTCTTGGCGACGTCGTTGTAGAGGATCGATGCATCGAGCGTGTTCTGCACGAACCGGTCCTTGATCGGATTCATGACATCCGAGAGGTCCTCGAGCTTGCCTTCATAGGCCCACTTGCCCTGAGCCTGCACGTCATAGGAGTCGGAATAGGCGACGTCGGGAACGGTGCCGGCATCGAGCGCCGCGACCGTCTTCGGAATCATGTCCTGGATCGCGTATTGCGACAATTCGACCTTGATGCCGGTCTTGGCTTCGAATTTCTTGATCGTCTCGATCAGCGCGTCGTCTTCGGACCGATAGAAGCCCTTGCCCCACCAGACCGTAATCGTCTTCTGTTGCGCAAAAGCGGGTGCAGTGGCGGCAAAAAGCCCGACCGCAGCGACCGCCAATGATACTGCGCCAATAACCTTGGATTTCACGTGTTTCTCCCTCAAACGGCCGGTGTTTTTAACCGGTCGTATAAAACACTAGCGCAGGATGGTAGCGCAATCAACGCATCTTGTCAGACCTGGGTCGTGGGGCGTCGGGCCAGAGCAGATGCTTAATGCGTGCATCGATCCAATCGCCGCATCAATTCGGCCGGATCAATTCGCGATGGTCGGCCAACGCCGGACAGGCGCCGTCCTCAGTTGAAACTCCCCAGAGTCACACGTCAGCTGAGTTGGACCTGCTAGTTGGACTTGGCGTTCTCTTTGGAATTTTCCGCCGTCGGCGCTTCCGCCGGCGCGGGACGCTTTCCGCTTCCCGTGATGCGCTCGATCGCGGAGCGCACGGCGTCGCCGCCCTTGCGGTCCTTCAGCATGTCGAGCAGCGGCGCGGAGGCCGGCGAGCGGCGGATCAGGCTTTCCGGATCGGGGAAGATCAGCGGATCGTCCCATGGCCCCTGCACCACGAACGGCAATTCGAAGCCCGAGGCGCTGTTGAGGCTCGCCACGCCCTTCATGTCGTATTCGCGCGTCGGCACCGAGGCGGTGCCGGTGAGCGTGATCTTTGCCGCCGGCCCTTCGACGCGGATGTCCTCGGCGGTGGCGATCCCGTCGGAGAATTTCACGGCGATGGTGAGATTGTTGTAGGGCGTCGAGCCGTTGCGGAAATTGCCGCCGCCCGACAGCGGTCGCCGCTCCAGGCGCTTGAGGAGCTGCTCGGCGTTGAAGCCCGCGATCGCGCCGTCATGCCCGGTCACGGTGGCGCTTCCGTCGAGTGACTGCACGAGGCCGAACGGGCTCGAGCCGGAGGCGAGGAGCGAGACGTTGATGTTGCCGCGGCCGGACAGCTTGTTGAGGCCGAACAGCTCGGTGGCGCAGGCCTGGAGGTCGACGTCGGTGAACTGGAATTGCGCCTTGATGTCGGCGACGGTGTCGGACCGCGCGATGCCGAAGGAGCCCTTGGCGATCCCGCCATAGACCTGCGCCTCGCCGACCGAGAGCGCCAGCGTGCCGTTGCGCAAATTGGCGCCGATCGCGGTGCGGCCGAGCTTCGTTGGCCCGACCGTCAGCTTGGCAGCCGACAGGCGCATGTCGAGGTCGGTGGTCGACAATGCGTTGAGGTCGAACAGCTGCCTGTTCCAGTCGCGCGCGCCGCTCGCGAGCAGGCGGAACGTCGAGATGTAAGGCGTGAAGTCGAGCGCGTCGGCGGCGAGCGTCGCCTGCAGCGTCTGCCGGCCGTTATTGGCGTAGGTCATGACGCCCTCGGCGGCATTGCCGTCGAGCTCGACATTGACGTTGGTGAGTGCGATCGACGCGCCGACGACGTTGGCGCGCGCCTTCAGCGCGAAGCGGCCGAAGCCGCCGCTGCCGGGCTGCGGCTGCCCCGTCCAGCGCAGCGCGTTGCGCAAGGACGGGCTGTCGACGGTGAGCGTGCCTTCCATCATGGGGCTGGTGCGATTGGCGACACTGCCGTCGAAGGCGAGCTTGAGCGGCGGGCTGGCGATCCGCGCCTTCAGGCCGGAACGGTCGCCGGAAAGGGCGGCGACGAAATCGGAAAAGCTGATCGAGCCGTCGACGCGCTCGCCGCGCCAGTCGAACTGTCCGGTCGCAGCAAAGGAGCGCGAGATCGAAGGCCAGGCCAGCGACAGATCGATGTCCTCGAACTTCTCGGTGGCATGCGTGGCGGCGTCCTCGTAGTCGAGCACGCCGTCCTGGATACGGATCTCGGAGAACGAGACCTGGTTCTCGGCCCCGGGCTTCATGGTGCGCGCGATGGTCTGGATGAAGGGCGTCCAGTTGCTCTCGCCGTCCGGCTTGAGGCTGACATGGATGCGCGGGCGCAGCAGCGTGAGGTCGGCGATCTCGAAACGTTGCAGCAGCAGCGGCAGCAGCCGCAAATTGGCGGTGAGCACGTCGACCTGGAGTGCCGGAGCGCTGGTGCCGCCGCCCTTGAGGCCGACATCGTGGAAGGAGATGTAGCTTGCCGGCAGTACCGAGATGTCGATGCTGCCTGCGACATTGAGCTCGAGCCCGGTGACGTCGCGGATCTGCGCTTCGACCGCCTTGCGCAGCGCGTCACGGTTGATGAGCCAGGAGCTCGCGATCAGGGCGATCAGCGCGACGCCGAGCAGCGCCGCGATCGGCGTCCCGAGGCGCTTCATTCCTTGGGCCATGGTCAATGGCATGTCCTGATCGGGTTGGTCGTTGGAGCCTGGAGGGCGGGCCGGTAAACCTGCATGGCCGCGCCCAGTCCTACTGTGTTAAGTCCCGCAACTTGATGGGTTTTCTTGTCGCTTTCAAGGCCGCGGACGATTCTGCCCGCCGCGTGGGCAGCTTCTATCACCCGGGGGCGCGGCGGAGAACCCCGTATCATTGACGGCTTTGGAGGATTTCGCCTAATAATCGCCGCCAACAAGGCGCGACGCCCGCAAGCCGAAGGCTCAGAAGGTCATCTGCATGAACAAGGTCTATCCCGACGCCAAGTCGGCGCTGTCAGGCATTCTGAAAGACAACATGATGATCATGTCGGGCGGCTTCGGCCTCTGCGGCATTGCGGAGGAGTTGTCGGACGCCATCCGCGAGTCCGGCGTCAAGGGCCTGACGGTGGTCTCCAACAATGCCGGTGTCGACGGCATCGGCCTCAGCCGTCTTCTCGAAACCCGCCAGATCAAGAAGATGATCTCGTCCTATGTCGGCGAGAACAAGCTGTTCGCCCAGCAATTCCTCGCGGGCGAGCTGGAACTCGAATTCAATCCGCAGGGCACGCTGGCCGAGCGCATCCGCGCGGGCGGCGCCGGCATCCCGGCCTTCTACACCAAGACCGGCGTCGGCACGCTGATCGCCGAAGGCAAGGAAGTGAAGGAGTTCGACGGCGAGAAGTACCTGATGGAGCGCGGCCTGTTCGCCGACCTCGCCATCGTGCACGCCTGGAAGGGCGACACCGCCGGCAACCTCATCTACCGCAAGACCGCGCGCAATTTTAACCCGATGATGGCGACTGCCGCCAAGATCACGGTGGCCGAGGTCGAGCATCTGGTTCCGGCCGGCGAGCTCAATCCCGATCACATCCACACGCCCGGCATCTTCGTGAAGCGCATCGTCGAGGTCGGCACGGCCAAGAAACGCATCGAATTCCGCAACACTCGCCCGCGTCCGACGAACGCGCCGGCGGCCGGCACTGGAGTTGAAATCTGATGGCCTGGACCCGTGAACAGATGGCCGCGCGCGCCGCGAAGGAATTGCGCGATGGCTACTACGTCAATCTCGGCATCGGCATCCCGACGCTGGTCTCGAACTACATCCCGGACGGCATGGACGTCAGCCTGCAGAGCGAAAACGGCATGCTCGGCATGGGTCCGTTTCCCTATGAGGGCGAAGAAGACCCCGATCTCATCAACGCGGGCAAGCAGACCGTGAGCGAGTTGCCCTCGACCTCCTATTTCTCCAGCGCCGATTCCTTCGGCATGATCCGCGGCGGCCACATGGATCTGTCGATCCTCGGCGCCATGCAGGTGGCGCAGAATGGCGATCTCGCCAACTGGATGATCCCCGGCAAGATGGTCAAGGGCATGGGCGGCGCGATGGATCTCGTCGCCGGCGTCAAGCGCGTCATCGTGGTGATGGAGCATTCGGCCAAGGACGGCCCGAAGCTGCTGAAGAAGTGCAACCTGCCGCTGACGGGCGAGCGCGTGGTCGACATGGTCGTTACTGATCTCGCCGTGTTCACCATCGACAAGCACGGCAGCGGCGGCATGGCCCTGATCGAGCTCGCCGACGGCGTCTCGCTGGACGAGGTCAAGTCCAAGACCGAAGCGGAATTCCGCGTCGCGCTGAAGAACACGTAAGCCAGGAACGCTGGGGGCGCGCATCGCACAATACGGTTTGTGCGTCCTTGCGGTTTTGGTTCAGCGCGATCAGGTTGGGCGATGACGACTTAATTGGTCGACGCACCACGGATGCGCGGACGATGCGCCCATGCCTTCAAGCGGGGCCGCTCGGCACCTCGGAGAACCGGGTGAGCCAGGCGACCGGGCCGATGCTGGCGGCGATGATCAGGAGGGCCGCGAGCGCGCCGTCCTCGAAATTCCCCCGGCTTGCGAACTGGTAGATCGACGTCGACAGTGTTTCGACGTTGAGGGGCCGCAAGAGCAGCGTTGCCGGCAGCTCCTTCAGGCAGTCGACGAACATGATGATGACGGCGCCAAGCATCGCGGGCCGGAGCAACGGCAGATAGATCCGGCTCAACATGACCGCCTGGCCAGCTCCGACCGAGCGCGCGCTCTCGTCATAGTCGCGCGGAATGCTGTCGAACCCCGCCTTGATCATGCCGACCGGCACGGCCAGAAAACGAATCGTATAGGCGATGACGACGGCCATCCCGGAGCCGACCAGGATCAGCCCGGGGAGGGAGTATCCGATCCAGGCGGCGACCGCGCTCAGGGCCTTATCGACCGCCAGTACCGGGGTTAGCAGGCCCAGCGCAATCACGAGACCCGGCAGCGCGTATCCGGTCTGTGCGATGCTCATCGCCACATATCGCAGAGGATCCGGCCGAAAGCGGTGCGCGATCGTCGTGGCGAGCGCAAGCGTCAGAGCCATGAGCGTCGCGAGCGCTGCAAACGCAAACGAATGGAACGTATGGCGCCACAGGAGCGGGTCGAAATTCGCAAGCAGTCCGCGACCGAGAGCCTGATGCGCCAGATAGAACAGCGGCACGACGAAGCCGATCAGCACCGGCAGCAGGCAGACCGCGAACGCGATCCACGCTCTTGCGCCCGAAAGCGGGGTTCGCTGCCTCACATGCGGGCTTTCGGACGAGAATTCCGCGTTGGCGTTGCGACGGCCGTAGCGCTCCATCGCGATCAGGCCGGCGACGATCGCAAGCATCAGGCATGCGAGCTGCGCCGCGCCGGCAAGGCTGCCGCGGTTGAGCCAGGTGGTGAAGATCGAGACCGTCAGCGTGCGGATGCCGAGATATTCGCTGGCGCCGATGTCGTTGAGCGTTTCCAGCGCGACCAGCGCCACGCCGACCGCGAGCGCTGGCCGCGCCATCGGCAGCGAAACGCGCCAGAAAACTGTCCATCGGCCGGCCCCCAGCGTCGTAGCCGCCTCGGCGAATTCGGCAGACTGAACCTGAAACGTCGCGCGCGCCGACAGATAGACGTAAGGATAGAGCACGAGCCCGATCACGAACACGGCGCCCGGCAGCGAGCGCAGGTTGGGCAGATGGCTGAGGGCATCGCGCAGCGGCAGCCAGATCGCCAGGGTGCGGTGCACCAGGCCGAGCGGTTCGAACAGGTCGGCATAGACGTAGGCCGCAAGATAGGTCGGAATCGCCAGCGGCAGCGGCATCAGCCAGAGGAGCATGCCCCGGCCAGGAAAATCGTGGCGCGATATCACCCATGCAGTGCCGGCGCCGATCAGAAGTGTGAGCGCGCCGACCCCGACGAGCAGAAGGGCGGTGTCCAGGAGGGCGGCCGGCAGCACGTAGTTGATCAGGTCGTGCCACACATCGGGCGCCGGCCGCAAAGCCAGCGAAACGATCGAGATCACGGGCGCCGCGACCAGGATCGCGGTTGCGATCGCGATTGCGGTTGCGGCGCGTCCGGCGTGGACGCGGCCTCTCAAACGAGGCCGTGCGCCCGAAGCTTCCGCCACATTGAGAGACGATGGTCGCCAGAGATCAGTTGTCAAAGCCGACCTTGTCCACCAGCGAGGCCGCCGCCTTGCGGTTGGCGGCGATCTTTGCGATCGGCAACGGATCTGGGCCGAGCTTGCCGTAGCCCGCGATGGTGGAGTTGATGGCGACGCCGCTCCGCACCGGATATTCGTAGTTCTGGTCGGCATACATCTGCTGCGCCTGCTCGCTGACGAGCCACTCGATCAGCTTGATGCCGTTGGCCTTGTTGGGCGCGTGCTTGGCGAGCAGCACGCCGGAGAGGTTGACGTGGGTGCCGCCGCCCTCGAACGTCGGCAGGATGACGCGGGTCGCTTCCGCCCACGGTTTCTTCTCGGGATCGTTGTTCATCATCAGCGCCCAGTAATAGGTATTGCCGATGCCAATGTCGCATTTGCCGGCGGCAACGTCACGCGCGGCTTCGCGATCGCCGCCCGACGGCTTCTGCGCGAGATTGGCCTTCACGCCGCGCAGCCATTCCTCGGCCTTGGCCTCGCCGTACTTGGCCGTGTAGGCCGCGAACAGGGCGTTGTTGTAGATGTGCTGGCCCGAGCGAATGCAGATCTTGCCCTTCCACTTGGGATCGGCGAGCTCCTCATAGGTGATCTTGTCCTGCTTGACGCGATCCTTCGAGGCATAGATCACGCGCGCGCGCATGGAGATGCCGGCCCAGTGTCCGTCCGGATCGCGATACTGCGCCGGCACGACCTTGTCGACCACCTCCGACTTGATCGGCTGGGTGACGCCGGCCTGCACGGCCTCGTCGATGCGGCCGATGTCCACCGTGAGCAGCACGTCGGCCGGACTGTTGGCGCCTTCCGCCTTCATGCGCTGCTCCAGACCGGAGCTTGCGGAGACGATATTGACCTTGATGCCCGTATCCTTGCTGAAGGCGTCGAACAGCGGCTGGATCAGCTTGGTCTCGCGATAGGTGTAGACGTTGACCTCGCCATTGGCGGCTGCTTTCGACACGAAGGAAAAGGTCAGACTCAACACCGCCGCGGACGCGGCGAGGACGCGAAGATTGATCATAAGGGCTGCTCCCAGGCGGGCGATTGAACGCCCGATTGAGTAGCGCAGGCGCTGCGGTAAAGTCAGCGACGCGATGTCGCGAGAGACATGACTTAGAGAGATTCCAATATTTGTTTAGATCGATTCTAATTAGCGGGGCGAGACGTTGATGAGAAAACGATGGACGCCGCTAACATCATGATCTAGCCGGCCACGTTTTACCCAGGCGCTGCGACACGCTGACCAGCCATGACGCCTCCTCCCGCACCAGGCGGAAGCCGAGATTGGCGGGCGGCACGCCTTGGGCGCAGCCGCCGGCGCGGGCGTCGCGGATGAAGTCGGTGACATAGGCGCGGTGCGCGCCTTCTGCGACGCGCACGCCGCAGTTCACGGTCGGGCGGATCGCATTGCCGCTCTCGTCAACCCGCGAGCGCACGAAGCAGGTCGCGGTCCACTCCCAGACGTTGCCGGCGAGATCTTCGATGCCATGCTCGTTCTGGCCGAACTTGCCGAACGGGTGGGCCGCGGTGTCGGAGACGTCGCGTTCGGACTCGCGCTCGTAGCGGCTGATCCAGCGCTTCGAAGGGTCGCTTGCATCGACCGGCACGCCATCGTCCTTGAATCTGGAGCCGGCGGCAAAGGCCCATTCCTCGTCGCTCGGCAGGCGATAATGGTGGCCGGTCTTGCGCGACAGCCAGCCCGCATAGGCCTCGGCATCGTGCCAGCTCACCTGCACCGCGGGGCGATCGGCGGCGATCGCGACGTCGCGGTCGAGCGCGCGGCAGGCGCCGTCCTGCACGCAAAGCCGATAGTCGGATGAGGAGACCTGATTCCGCATGATGTGCAGCGGCCGCTCCATCCGGATCGTGCGCAGCGGCGCTTCCGCCTGCTGCCCGCCGCGGGTGAAATCGCCGGCCTCACGATATGAGAAGCTGGAGGGGGCAACCGCGACCGTCGCCGGCTCGCCGCGCGCGTCGTGCCTCGTCATCTCGGAAACCAGAGGCGTGACGGCCAGTGGCCCCGCGAGCCCGGCCGCGCAGGCGAGCGCCAGCTTGAGTTTGAATGCGATCAGCATGGTTCTTCCCCCGAAGAAAGAAGGGGCCGGAGATCGATCACCGGCCCCTCGTCGCGTCTAGTTGGTGCTGGCAGGCGGTATCTCCGCAGGCGCCTTCACTTGCATCATCAGATCGTCGTTCCACTTGCCTTCGACCTTGAAGTGCGCGGTGGCGCCGAGATTGGCCGCCTCGATCAGATTGTGCGTGACATAGGCGTAGATGCCGGGTTGCTGGAATTTGTACAGTGCAGCTCCCGCCGACCCGCCGCGGATGAACCAGGTCTCGAGCCCGACCTCAGGTGCATTGCCGAACTTGCCGGTCTCCCAGACGTAATCGCCATGGCCGCCGATCAGATGCGGACGGCTGTCGCGATTGGCTTGCGAATGCACGATCAGCACGTTCTCCCCGACCTTGGCGGTGAGCGCGTTCTTGCCGGTGAGCGCGCCGACCTTGCCGTTGAAGACGACATGGGTGGGGATCAGCTTGTTCATCACCTCTTCCGTGTCGGTAAAGGCTTCTCCGGGCGATTCGTAGGACTTGAAGTTGCCCTTCTCGTCGCGCGGCACGTACATGTCCTGCTCGCCGATATAGTAGACCTTGTCGTATTTCAGCGCGCGGCCCTTGCCGTCGTTCAGCCCGTCGCGCGGCAGCACCATCACGGCACCGTTCATGCCGGAGACGACGTGCCAGGGGATCATCGGGCCGCCCGGTGCGCAGTGATAGACGAACACGCCGGTCTTGGTCGCCTTCCAGCGCAGCACGACCTGTTCGCCGGGATTGACGAGCGTGAGCTCGCCGCCACCGAGCGCGCCGGTCGCGGAATGGAAGTCGATGTTGTGCGGCATGGTGTTGGTGGCGGGATTGACCAGCGTCAGCTCGACATAGTCGCCCTCGTGGACGACCATGAGCGGTCCCGGCATCGAGCCGTTGAACGTCATCGCCTGGAAGGTGGTGCCCTTGTCGTCGATGATGACCTTCTTCTCCTCGACGGTCAGCTTGAACTCGACGATCTTGGGTGTCTGCGTCGTGGCCTGCTCATGCGCATGCACGAAGGGCGGGGCGACCAGCTCCACCTTCTGACGCGGCAGCTTGAGGTCGCTGGCTGCGAAGGCCGGCGCCGCCAACGTCAGGGCGGTCGCGGCGGCGCTGATCAATGCGGCTCTGCGTGTGAACATTGGAAGCATCCTTCATCTGAAAAGGTTTTGATGACGGAATGCAGTGTGCGCCGATCGCGACAAGCGTGTTTGCGCTGCGACAAGCTTCTGCCGTGATTCACCTCCGCGATGATACCTAGCTTGCCCTCAACGGAGCGGGGTCGGTGGCGGGACGTTGACCGCCTCCGAAGGCGTAATGCGGATGTCGAGCCGAGCGACTGCCAGCCGGGCAGCGGTGTCGACATTCTGGCACGTCACTGATCGTTGCCGTCGCGTTCGGCGTTTGCGGTTACCGGCGCCAACCATGCTCGGGATGGCCGAGCCTCAGCGTAACCGCATCAGCGGCAAGTCGTTCGCATCTTCCAGCTGAATGGCGATCTCGACCGGTCCGGTGCGTCCGGGCGAGACCGTAACGTTCGGCATAGCCTTTTCAGCACCGAGATCAGTGAAAAAGTCTCGGCTAGAGGGCTAGAGGAGGTGCACGGCAAGCCAGACCGTTGCCCAGACCCCCAGCGACAGCACGGCGAAGACGGCGATTGCCGCGGCCAGGGCGCGCACGATGCCGATAGGAGCTGATGTGGCCGGGGCCGGCCGGAAGTCATCGAAACGCGGAATATGGCCGCGGATGTCGAGCAGGGAGAGAATGAGTTCGAATGCGAGAAGGCTCATGGCGAACGCTCCGGATGGCCGCGCGAATTGTTCCGATCATGGCCGGAAGCCGGCCGCCGCGCTTTGAGCAAGCGCAAAGTCACTTCCGCGCATCCGGGTTAATTGAGTTCATTCCGTGATTTGCCGTGATGTCTGCGCGGCGGAAATTTACGATTGGGTAAGACATGAGAGCTGATCTTGCGGCGATCTACGGCGAGGAACGTCTTCCACGCTACACGAGCTATCCGACGGCACCGCACTTTTCGCCCGCGATCGGACCCGACACCTATGCCCGGTGGCTCGCGGAACTGCCGGCGGGCGCCAGCGCGTCACTTTATCTGCACGTGCCGTTCTGCCGCGAGATGTGCTGGTACTGCGGCTGCCATACCCAGATCGTCCGCCGCGACGAGCTGATCGCCGGCTACCAGCGGACGCTACGCAGCGAAATCGCGCTGGCCGCCGAGACCATCGGCCGACGTATCAAGGTCGAGCACATCCATTTCGGCGGCGGTACGCCGACGATCATGGCGCCGGAGGCCCTCGTCGAACTGATGGCGACGATGCGCCAGAAGTTCTTCGTGCTGCCTTCGGCCGAAATCGCGGTCGAGATCGATCCCCGCACATTGACCGCCGACATGGTCGAGGCCATGCGGCTGTCCGGCGTCAACCGCGCCAGCCTTGGCGTGCAGAGCTTCGATCCCGTGGTGCAGCGGGCGATCAACCGGGTGCAGAGTTTCGAGCAGACGGCTTCCGTGGTCGACATGCTCCGTCGCGCCGGGATCGAGGGGATCAATTTCGATCTGATCTACGGGCTGCCGCACCAGACCGTCGCTTCGTGCCTGGACACCGTGCGGCGCAGCCTCGCGCTCGCGCCCGACCGCTTCTCGGTGTTCGGCTATGCTCATGTGCCTGATTTCAAGAAGCACCAGCGCATGATCAATGAGGCCGTGCTGGCCGACGGCCTTGCGCGTCACGACCAGTCCTGCGCGATCGCGAATGCCCTGAAGGAGGCCGGTTACGTGCAGATCGGGCTCGATCATTTCGCGCGCCCCGGCGATTCCATGGCCGTGGCGCTCGAGCAGCGGACGCTGCGGCGAAATTTTCAGGGCTACACCACCGACAAGAGTGAAGTCCTGCTCGGCTTCGGCGCCAGCGCGATCGGACATCTGCCGCAGGGCTATGTCCAGAACGAGGTGCAGATCGGCGCTTATGCGCAGAGCATCGCCGCCGGCCGCCTCGCCACCGCGAAGGGCTATGGGCTTACCGACGACGACCGGCTGCGCGCCGACATCATCGAACGCATCATGTGCGAGTTCGGTGCCGATCTCGGCGACATCTGTGCGCGCCATGGTGCCGAGGCAGGCACGATGCTGAAATCGGCGGCGCGTCTGAAGCCGCTGATCTCTGACGGCATCGTGAGGTTGGACGGCGACCGGCTCGCCGTCGCCAAGGATTCGCGCTTCCTGGTGCGCAGCGTCGCCGCCGCTTTCGACGCGCATCTGGATCCGGGGAAGCAGCTGCATAGCAGGGCGGTGTAGCCCGTCATTCCGGGGCGCGCGAAGCGCGAGCCCGGAATCCATTTCTCCGCGTCATCTGCTGCACGATGGATTCCGGGCTCGCGCCAAGTGGCGCGCCCCGGAATGACGAGCTGAGGAACTGGGGACAGCTTGCGCTTCAACAAAGAGACTCTCGCACGCGCCGCTATCGTCTGTTCGGAACGGAGTTGTCCATGCCCTTCCGATCCGACGATCTGGTCGATGACATCATGCGCACGGCACCGCACACGGTCCGGGTGTTCCTCGCCTTCAGGATGGCTTGTGTCGGCTGTCCGATCGCGACCTTCCACACCGTGGACGACGCCTGCCGCGAGCATGGCATCGACCGCCAGAAATTCCTCGCCGCACTGAGCGATTGCGTGCCGGCGTGAACGTCTGGAATTCGCGCGGGCGCGCGCGGATTCGCGGTGAGGGAGCGCCTTCGCCGTCAGTGGAAGCGCCCCTGACCCCTATCTCGGGCGGAGATGTCCTCGGCGGCTCTCACGTCGCGCCGCTGTCGGCGTTCCGCTCCGCCAACACGACGATCTTGTGCGGCTCGCGCAGGACGATGCGCTGGCGGCCGCTCTCGACGAGGCCCTGGCTCTCCCAGCCGCTCAGGATGCGGCTGACGGTGTGCAGCGTGGTTCCAGTCATCTGTGCGATGTCCTGGCGGCTGATCGGGAAGTCGATCTCGATGCCGTGGTCGAGCTTCCTGCCGGATTGCTTGGCGAGGCGCAGCAGCGCGTGCGCGACGCGTTGCTCGACCTGCTGGGTCGACATTTCCAGGATGCGGGTGTGACTCTCCTGAAGCCGCGTGCCGACGGTCTGGAGCGTGTTGGCGGCGAGTGCCGGAAACCGCTCGACCAGCCGCGGCCAGGCCGAATTCGGCCAGATCAGCACGACGCTGTCATCGACCGCCAACGCCGTCGCCGGATAGCGCGCGGCTCCGATCGCCATCGCGAGGCCGAATGTCTCGCCGGGCGAGACATAGCGCACCACGATCTGCTCGCCGGTCGGCGTGGTCTTGGCCGCGCGGACATGGCCGTGCAGCAGCAGGAAGAAGGACTGCGCGTCCGCCCCCTGCTCGAAGATGGCACTGTTCTTGGGATAGCGCGCCGAGCGGGCCTCACGCAGAATCTCGTCCAGAGCTTCCGGCGTCACCCCGGCAAACAGCGGCAAATGCGCAACCAGCGATGTGTCGACCTTGGCCATTCTGCCTCCTTGGCGCTCGGGAGTGTCATGGCACCTGCAATCGTCAGGTAGTTTGCGATAGCGCAAAGCAGCCCGGCAGGCTGGCAGTATTTTTCCAGACAACGGACTGAATTCGTTGGAGTTGACCTCATGGCTGGCGCCCGATCCCGCAACTTTGCGGGCTGGCCGCTGTTTGCGAACAGCTTTCGGCCCTTCTTTCTGCTTGCCGCGATCCAGGCGGCGCTGTCGATCCTGGTCTGGCTGCCGATGTTCCATGGGGAATTGTCGGTGAGTTCCGCATTCGCACCGCGCGACTGGCACGTCCACGAGATGCTCTACGGCTTCCTGCCGGCCGTCATCACTGGCTTCCTGTTCACGGCGATCCCGAACTGGACTGGGCGGCTGCCGATCCAGGGTATGCCGTTGGGGGCGTTGCTGACTGTCTGGCTTGCCGGGCGGATCGCGGTGACGGTGTCGGCCAATATCGGCTGGGCGTTTGCGCTGATCGTCGATGCCGCCTTCCTGGCATTGGTCGTCGCGGCCGCGACTCGCGAGATCATCGCAGGCGGCAACTGGCGCAACCTGCCCGTCGTGGGGCTGGTGCTCGTTCTGCTCGCCGGCAACGTCGCCTTTCATGTCGAAGCGCATTACGAGGGCGGGGCCAATGTCAGCATCCGCGTCGGCATCGGCGTGGTCGTTCTGCTGATCGCCTTGATCGGCGGCCGCATCATTCCGAGCTTCACCCGCAATTGGCTGGTCAAGTTCAATCCCGGCCGTCTGCCCGTGCCGTTCGGACGCTTCGATGGCGCAGTGATCGGATGCAGTGCGCTCGCGCTCGTCTCGTGGATCGTGGCGCCGCTGAATGTCGTTACCGGTATCCTGATGGCTCTCGTCGGCGGGCTGCACCTGGTGCGGCTTGCGCGCTGGGCCGGCGATCGCACGTTCCGCGAGCGGCTGCTCGTGATCCTGCATGTCGGCTACTTCTTCGTGCCGTTCGGTTTCATCCTTCATGCGCTGGCGGTTCTCGATGTGCTGCCGCCAAGCGCCGGCATCCACGCTTGGATGGCGGGTGCGGCCGGCACCATGACGCTCGCAGTGATGACACGCGCGAGCCTCGGCCATACCGGACAGGCCTTGACGGCTTCGCCGGCGATCCAGGGAATCTATGCTGCAATCGTCATTGCGGCTCTGGCTCGGATCGCTGCCGTCATGTTGCCCGCGCATGACGACGTGTTGTTGCACGTCGCCGCCTGCGGCTGGGTCGTCGCCTTCCTGGGGTTTGCCGTGGCGTTCGGCCCGCTGCTCGCCGGCAGCCGGTGGCGTGCCCTCGCTACGATGGGCGTACCCGCTCCGGCGCGCTGAACTCGACTGCAGGCGCCGTCGGAGGCCGCTGGCCCTTGCGCCAGTCGGTGATGGTGCAGCCGAAGCGGTCGCGGAACCACCGCGCCATCACGCTCTGCGCGGAGAAGCCAAGCTGCACCGCGATGTCGGACAGCGGCCGGGCGGGGTCGTCGATCAGCTGCGTCACGAGATCGGCGCGCTGCGCGTCGAGGATGGCCGAGAAGCTGGTGCCCGATGCGGCGAGGCGGCGATGGATGGTGCGGCGAGTACAGGCGAGATGCTCGGCCACGCGCTCGACCGTGCAATCGCCGCTGGCGAGCAGGGTCCGCACCACCTCGTCGACCTTCTGCTCCCAATTTGCCGGCCGGGTCTCGATCGCCTCGATCCGCTTGCGCAGATAGTTCGCGATCAAGGGATGCGCGCTCGGGATGCGGCGCTCCATGTCGTGCGCCGACAGCAGGATCGAATCGTCATCCGCATTGAAGATCACGCGGCATCCGAAGAAGTCGCGGTAGCGCTTGCGGTCGTGCGGCGGCGGATAGTGCAGGTGCACCTCCTGCGGCCGCCAATCGCTGCCGAACAGCGACTGGATGATGCGGTGGACGCTGCCGAGCGCCATGTCGATCGACTGTCGGGGCGCACGCGGCTGCCGGCCGCGCAAGTGCATCGTGACCGTCACGGTCTGCTTGCCGCGCGTCACGTCCAGCCGCATGCCGTCGTGATGGATATGGATGAAGCGCGAGAATGCATCGATGGCCTCACCAACGGTCGCCTGTTCGCGCACGATGAGGCCGACTGCGCCGAAATTGGTCAGGCCGCCGCGCTCGGCCAGGCGCAGGCCGAAATCTTCAGCACCGGAAGCCTCGGCCGACAATTCGAGCAGGCGGCGCAGGCCGGTTACGGCGATGGGGGTATCCGGCTCGTCGAGGCAGGCCAGCGGCAGCCTGACCTTGCGCATCATCTGCCTGGGGTCGAGCCCAACCGACCGGGCAACCTCCGGAAAGTAGCTCAAGCCTGCGCTGCGAATGAGGTCGGTCATGCGAACCGTTCCTGCCAGCCATGCCCGCAGATGTCCCGTAATGTAAAATTTCTGTCCCGATCCGTCAAATCCGGGAACAGCCTGGAATATACATAACGAAAACCGAAGCACTGGCGTGAATGCCGTGCGCATGGCGGCGCGGCAGGGCGACGGGCCCGCGACCGTCACGGATCATTCGACCAAGACATTGCTGGATCGGGATTATGCCGGGAAACACGCTTTCCAAGGGTGAGGTATTCGTCATTGAAACTGACGCAGCCTCACGCGACCTACTTTCCAAGGCGCTCCAGCAGAGCGCCTATGACGTGATCTGCTTCGCCGACGGTGCGTCCCTGCTCTCGGAAGCGAAGGCACGGATGCCGGCCTGCGTGCTGCTGGAGATGCCGCCGGATCGCTCCGCGCTCGACGTGCTCAGGCGGCTGCGCGAGGAGAATTGCATGGCGCCGGTCCTGGTGACATCTGCGAATGGCAGCATCGCGATGGCAGTCGATGCGATCAGGAGCGGCGCGGCCGACTTCATCGAGAAGCCGTTCCGCACCCGGGACGTCGTCGACCGGATCGATGCCGCCATCGACGAATTCGCGCAACCTGGCGCGACCCGGCAGCGCTGGCTCCCAGGTTGCGAACCCCTGACCGCGCGCGAGGCCGACGTGCTCGAGCATCTCGCCGCGGGCCTCACCAACAAGGAGATCGCCCGGCGGATGCATCTGAGTGCGCGGACGGTCGAGGGTTACCGCGCCAGCATCCTGCGGAAGGCCGGCGCCCGCAACGTGACCGATCTGCTCCGGCGCATCTTCGGCAAAGGCTCGCAAACAGAAGCCTGAGTCTCGGCCGCGGTCGCGGCTACGCGTTCCGCGGTCATGGTGCTGCCGTACCGACGCCCCACGGAAACCCCAATCGAACCAGTTCCTTGCCTGCCGCGTCTCATCACGATGGCGAGGCATTTCATCGCGCGCGTCCGGCTGGCGGCGCGGCGATACCGGCAGGAGGGACTTTATGCGCATCACCGCCAAATGGTTGGCAACCACGAGCCTGGTCCTTGTGGCCGCGGCCATCGCATGGCCGTCATGGGCGGCCAACGTGGACGCCACGTCGGCGATCGACACGGTGACCGTCTATCCCGACGGCGCCACCGTCACCCGCGTCATTTCGCTGGATCTCGCCTCCGGCGATTCGACGCTGGTCGCCAGGGATTTTCCGCTCTCGCTCGATCCGTCGTCCCTCCGCGTGGAAGGCGAGGCGGGCGCCAAGCTCACCATCGGCACGATCGACGCGCGGCCGCCGAAGGCCGCCGCGCCCGCGAACTTGCCCGAGCTCGACAAGCGCATCGAAGCGCTGAGAGATCAGCGGGCCGATCTGCAGGGTGCGATCGACTCGGCCAATGCCCGGCGCAAATTTGCGGATCATTTCGCCGAAGCCTCTCCCGCCGGCCTCGGCGACAAGGGCGAGGCCCGGCCGATCGCCGAATGGCGAGCGGCCTTTGCCGCCGTCGCCGAGGAGGTCGCGACCGCCGATACCGCGATCCGCGATGCCACACGAAAGCAGCGCGAGATCGATCGCCAGATCGCACAGCTCGAGGCCGAGCGCTCGGCGAAGCCGCCGAGCAAGCTGGAGGTGCGGATCGACGTTGCCTCAGCCGCGGCGACCAAGGCGACGCTGCGAGTGACCTACGCCGTGCGCAACGCGCGCTGGGTGCCGCTCTATGACGCCCGGCTCGACACCGGCGCCAAGGACCGCAAACCGCAGCTCGAACTCGTCCGCCGCGCCGAGGTCACGCAATCGACCGGCGAGGACTGGTCGAACGTGACGCTCGGCGTTTCCACGGTCCGCATCGGCCGCGGCGGCAGCGCCCCCGAGCTGAACTCGCTGGTCGCGCAATATCCGCATGTTCCCAAGCCGCTGGCTCTCGGCACGGCTTCCGATCTGGCGCGACCGGCGCCGATGACGCGCCAGGCGCAATCGCCGGCCATGGCCAAGATCGCGGAGGCGACTGAGTCGCGCGAGCGCGCAGACGAGCAACAGGCGGTCGCCGAGATCGGCGACTTCCAGGCCACTTTCAAAATTCCCGGCCGCGTCAGCCTCGGCGCCGCCGAGGGCGCCAAGAGCCTGCGCATCGCTTCAATGACCGTACCGGCCGATCTCGCAGTGCGCGCGGCACCGGTGATGGATCCGACTGCCTTCCTCGAAGCCAGCTTCAAGCAGACCGACGATACCAGCCTCTTGCCGGGCAAGATCGCGATTTACCGTGATGGCACTTTCGTTGGCCGCGGCAAGATCACGGCGTCCGCCAAGGACGACATCGTGCGGCTCGGCTTCGGCGCCGACGACAAGGTCAGAATCGAGCGGGCGGTGGTCAAGCGCAACGAAGGTTCGGCCGGCCTGCTCGTGACGACGTCGAAGACCGACGAGCGTTCGTTCAAGACCACGATCCGCAACGGCCACGACTTCCCGATCAAGGTCGCAATCGAGGATCAATTGCCGATCAGCGAGAACGAGGACATCGTCGTCGAGATGCTGCCCTCGAGTACCCAGCCGACCGCAAGCAACATCCGCGACAGGCGCGGCGTGCTGGAATGGTCGTTCGACGCCAGGCCCGGCGAAGTCAAGGACATCAACTTCGCCTGGCGCATCCGCTGGCCGAAGGACAAGAGCATAGTGATCGTCCCGGCGGGGTAGGTTGCCAGCCACAAACGAGGTGCGCTCCCTCTCCCGCTTGCGGGAGAGGGTTGGGGTGAGGGCTCTTTCGTGTGGGGGAGTCTTCGTCGTTGAGACACTCTCTCCCCAGCGCTCCCCGCAAGCGGGGAGCGCATCAACTTTGCGGAAGCACCGCCCGCATCGATTGCGGTAGCACGAATGGCACGCCGTCGTCGGTCTGATGGACGACGGCGTCGATCTCGAAAATGTCCCGGATGGTCTGCCGCGTGACGACCTCCGCGCGCGGCCCGTCAGCGGCAACCCTGCCGCCATTCAGCACGATCAGCCGATCGGCGAAGCGGATCGCGAGGTTGAGGTCGTGCAGGATCGCGATGACGGCCGTGCCGGTGGCAGCGCGGCGGCGGGCCGCTTCGACGAGGTCGATCTGGTGACGCAGATCGAGGCTCGAGGTCGGCTCGTCCAGCAGTAAAAGTCCCGGACCGTGCTCGGCCTCGCCGCAGGCGAGCTGAACCAGCACGCGGGCGAAATGGGCGCGCTGCTGCTCCCCGCCCGACAGCGTCGGCAATTGCCGTTCGCGGAAACGTGCGAGGCCGACCTCGTTCAGGGCCGAGTCGACGAGCGGTCCAGCCTCGTGCAAGCTGCGCTCGCCTGCTCCCATCAGCACGATCTCCTCGACCGTGAACGGGAAGGTGACGTTGATGTGTTGGGACAGCATGGCGCGGCGCGCGGCGAGCTCGCGCGGCGTGAAGCGGCGGATGTCGCGCTGCTCGAGTCTCACCTCGCCTGCGCTCGGGCGAAGATCGCCGGAGAGCAGCCGTAGCAGCGTCGATTTGCCGGCGCCGTTCGGGCCGATGATCGCGACCATCTCGCCGGCTTCGACGGCGAGGCTGACGCCATCGAGCAGCGTCGCGCGGCCGGCGCGCTTGCTCAGAGCCCGGGCCTCGATGACGGCGGTCATAATGCGGCGAGCCCGCGCTGCCGCAGCAGGATGAAGAGAAAGACCGGTGCGCCGACCGCGGCGGTCAGAATGCCGATCGGCATCTCGGCCGGCGCCACGATGGTGCGCGCCAGCGTGTCGGCGCCGACCATCAGGATGGCGCCTGATAGCATCGAGGCCGGCAGCAGCAGGCGATGCGCAGGCCCGATCACGAGGCGGAGCAGATGCGGCACGACGATGCCGACGAAGCCGATGACGCCACTGATCGACACGGCGACGCCGGTCATGGCGGAGACCATGACGATCGAGATCCGCTTCAGACGCTCGACATCGACCCCGCCGTGAAAGGCGTCGGCCTCGCCAAGCACCAGCAGATCGAGACCGCGCGCGATGAAGGCGCAGGCGGCAAGTCCGATGACGAGGACCGGCGCGAGCACGGCGGCCTTGGTCCAGGTCGCGCCGCTCATCGAGCCCAGCATCCAGAACGTGATGTCGCGGAGCTGGACGTCGTCGGCGATGAACACCAGGAGGCCGATGCCGGCGTTGGTGATGGCGGTGATGGCGACGCCGGCGAGCAGGAAGATCGCGATCGAGGTCCGTCCCGAGCGGCTCGAGATGCCATAGAGAATTGCGGTCGTCGCCAGCGAGCCCGCAAATGCCGCCAGCGGCAACAGCTCGGTCTGGAGAAAGCGCAGCGCCTCGCCGAAGCGCGAATCCGTGAAGACGATTGCGCATGCGGCGGCGAGCGCGCCGCCGCTGGAGACGCCGACCAGGGCGGGATCGGCGAGCGGGTTGCGAAACAGCCCCTGCATGATCGCGCCGGCCGCGGCAAGCAGGCCGCCGATCATCGCGGCCGCCGCCACCCGGGGAATGCGGATCGACCACAGCACGAGCTGGTCGCGGGCCGTCATGGCAGTGCTTTCGCCGGACAGGCCCAGCGCGGCAGGCAGCCGGGAGAGGGGGATGCCCGCCGCGCCGACCGTGAGCGCGACGATGACGGTGACCAGCAGCACCGTGAGCAGAGTGGGGATCGCGAACGATGCGGACCGCCGTCGCGCGCTCTGTGCTTCGATCCCGGCCGCCACGCTCATTGTCGGCAGTTCGCCGCCGACAAGGCCGACGTGAACGTGCCGCCGCCGGCCAATGCCGGATAGAGCTTGACGGAAAGATCGCGCGCCGCCGCTGCCGTCCGCGGCCCGAAGCCGAGCAGATAGAGCCCGTCCATGGTGATGAAGCTCTTGTTGGCCGCGACCGGCGTCAGCGCGAAACCGGGATGGGCATAAACCGCGTCGGCCTGGAGCGACTCCTTGCCCCGCTCGATCGACAGTGCGACGTCGGGCTTCGCCGCCACGATCGCCTCGTCGCCGATGATCTTGTAGCCATCGTAATCATCAACCGCGTTGGCCGCGCCGGCGAGCCGGATGATCTCGTCAGCTGCGGTCTTGTGCCCGGCGACCATCGCCCGTCCGTTCTGGAGCGACATCACGAACATCACGCGCATCGGCTTCGTCACCTTGGCGCGCAGTGCGCGGAGCTGCGCGAGATCGGCGCCGACAGCGGCGCTCAGACATTCGGCACGCGCGTCGGCGCCCATGGCGTGGCCGACCAGTCTTATCTTCTCGATCAGGCCTTCCTCGGAGAAGGTCTCAGGCACCAGCACCAGCGGCACCTTGGCCGCCTCCAGGATGTCCATGGTCTCGCGCGGGCCCGATCCCTGGATCGCAAGGATCAGGGAGGGGTTGAGGCCCAGCACGCCCTCGGCCGAGATCTGGCGCATGTAGCCGACATTGGGTTTGTCGTGCAGCGCCGCCGGCGGATAGAGGCTCGTCGTATCGACGCCGACCAGCCGGCTCTCGAGCCCGAGCGCATAGAGGATCTCGGTGATGGCGCCGCCGATCGAGACGGTGCGCGCGAAGTCGGTGATGGCAACATCGCGGTTTCGCGCATCATGCACTTTGATGCCGGCAGCGTATGCGCCGGACACGAACGCGAACGTAGCGGAGAGCAGGAGACAAGCGAAGATGCGACAAAATGCCATTGCGATTCACTTCGTCAGGATCAGCTTGTTCTGCGAGGTCAGGCGCAGGCGATAGCTGTCCTCGCCATGCGCGATGATGATCTCGCGCTCGGCCGCAAACAGCTCGCGGCTGTCGATCCGGCTCCCTCGCATGGTGAGGGTTCTCGTTGTTGGCTCTGCCGCGACGCCGCCGCCGTCTCCGGATGTTGCTGACATTGTTGTTGTGATGCGCCTTCGAAAAGTCAGATGTGTCCTGCTTTGTATAAGCGGCGCGAGGCGCATTCCAACGGCGGCAATTTACAATCGATATAAACTGCAATCAGTTGTCATTGACCGTCAGAGTGTTGCCACGTAACCAATTATGGCAGCGGGGTGACTTCCCGCGGTTAGAGAAACGAGCCAGCCAGTCGTTCGCGTTGCGAGCGCACGCCAGCCAAGAGACTCCAAAATCAAAGTGAAGTGCAGGCTGGGGCTGATATGGCTGACGGGGCTAGGTATTCGCGCGCCCTGATCTTGGGCGCGTCGGTGGTTTCAATCGCGGCATTGGTGACGGAGAGCAGCCTCGCGCAGACCGCGTCGCCGCAAGCCGAAAGTGCGTCGTCAGAGCGGCCGAAGCAGGCCAAGCGCAAGCCGGCCAAGCCGCTGGTCGCGCAGCAGGCGGCGCCTGAGGTGATGAATGCCCGCGCCCAGGTGGTTGTCGGCGTTCAGGCGCTCGATACCATCACGGCTGCGGCAACGAAGACCAAGGAGCGCGCGATCGACTCGCTCGCGCCGGTCAGCTCGATTTCGCTCGACCAGATCCAGGGGCTTCAGCCCAACCGTTTGTCGGGTATCTTCTATGCCGTGCCCGGCGTGTCGTTCCAGGAGCGCGGCGACGATCCTGCGACCGTCATCAACATCCGCGGCTTGCAGGATTTCGGTCGCGTCGCGGTCGTCGTCGATGGCGCGCGGCAGAACTACCAGCGCACCGGCCACAATGCCAACGGCTCCTTCTTCCTCGATCCCGAACTGATCGGCGGCGTCGATGTGGTGCGCGGACCGACCGCCAACATCTACGGCTCCGGCGCGATCGGCGGCCTGGTTTCGTTCCGCACCAAGGACATCAACGACGTGCTGCGCCCCGGCGAGCGCTGGGGCGTCGATCTCTCGGGTTCCTACGGGTCCAACAACAATCGCGGGCTGGGTTCGGTGTTCGGCGGCGTGCGCGCCACGCCCGATGTCGATATCTTCGGCGGCGCGGTCTACCGCACGCAAGGCAACTACAAGGACGGCAACGGCAGCGAGATCGGCAACACCGGTAACCAGGTCGAGAGCGGCCTGATGAAGCTCACGGTCCGGCCGGCTCTCGGTCACGAGGTCAAGTTCGGTGCCGTCTTCCAGGACTATCAATACGATATCGGCCAGTTCAACCGCGGTCCGGTGGCAACGGCGGCACAACGCGCGCTCTATCAGGGCTCGTCGGTCTACGCCTCCGATGCGAAGAACTACACCGGGACCATCACCTGGAACTATTCGCTGCCGAGCGACAATTTGTTCGACTGGCATATGTCGGTCTACGGCAATCGCGTCGACAATGACCAGACCAAGACCTATCACTACTCCACGTCCGGCGGCGCCTATTGCGGGACCGGCAATTTCGGCAACAACATCTCGGGCTGCGTCGGCGACAAGCGTGGCTATGTCCTCAATACCTACGGCATCGACGTCAACAACACCACGCGCTTCAACGTGGGCGACTGGCGCAACGCTGTCACCTGGGGTGTCGATGCCTTCCAGGACGACGTGATCACGACCGACAGCCGCGGCAACTCCAACATCACCACGCCGAGCGGCATCCGCACCGTGTCCGGCGGTTTCATTCAGCTGAAGCAGAACTACAGCACCTGGTTCGAGGCGGTGAGCGCGATCCGCTATGACCGTTACGACCTCGACTCCGGCAGGACCAACGCCGGTGGCGATCGCTTCTCGCCGAAGATTACCCTCGGCGTCACGCCAGTGCCGGGCTTCCAGCCCTATGTCAGCTACGCCGAAGGCTATCGCGCGCCGTCCATCACTGAGACAGTGATCTCCGGTGCGCATGCGACGGGTGGTGGTCCTGCTTTCTTCAACTGCCCCGACGGCACGGTCGGCCTGTTTTGCTTCCTGCCCAACCCGAACCTCCGTCCCGAGGTGGGCAAGAACAAGGAAGTCGGCTTCAACCTGAAGTATGACAACATCTTCAGTGCCAATGACTCGTTCCGCGGCAAGATCAATCTCTTCCGCAACGATGTCAGCGACTACATCGACCTCGTCGCCTCGGCACCGACCCCGGTGCCGCCATTCGGTTCGTTCAGCCAGTACTACCAATACCAGAACATCGCCAATGCCCGCATCGAGGGCTTCGAGGCGGAGACGATGTACGATGCCGGCAGCTGGTTCATTGGTGTCGCCGGTCACTACATCAAGGGCAAGAACGTCGCTACCAACATCGGGCTCGCGACCATCACTCCGCGGAAGGTCGTCACGACCGGAGGTGTTCGCCTGCTCGATCGCACGCTGATCCTGACGGCGCAGTGGGCCTCGTTCGGCGCCAACAACGATGTGCCCGCCGGCTATCTCCCGGCGACCGGTTACGAACTGGTCAATCTGTACCTGACCTACAACGCGACCAAGGACATCGTGTTCACGGCCTCGATCGACAATCTTCTGAACCAGTACTACCGGCCTTACGCCATTCCCGGCAGCTCGACGGACGGCACCTCGCAGAATGACGTGCTGTGGTCGAGCCCGGGTCCGGGCAGAGTCTACAAGGCCGGAATGAAGATCCATTTTGGAGGTGCGTAAGCCGACCGGTGCCGCAGCATCACAACCTCCGCCGGGCCGCGCTGATGCTCCAGCGCGGCTTCGGTGCGTTTTCGTCCAGATCAGAAGGAGAGACTTTCATGTTCATCGCAATGAATCGTTTTCAAGTGAAGCCAGGCTCGGAAGCGGCGTTCGAGACCGTCTGGCGCACACGCGAATCCTATCTCGGCAGCATGGCCGGCTTCGTCGAATTCCATTTGCTCAAAGGGCCGGTGCTCGAGGACCATACGCTGTATTCCTCGCACACCGTGTGGGTGGACAAGGCCGCCTTCGAAGCCTGGACGCGCTCGGAGGAGTTCCGCCGTGCTCATGCGCGTGCCGACAACAAGACCGGCGAGAGCCTCTATCTCGGCCATCCCAAGTTCGAGGGGTTCGAAGTCATCATGACCGAGCGCAAGACGAACGCGGCCGCTTAGATCGCGGCGGATCACGATAGGAAGCCGCACATGCTGAGCACCGATCTCGCCGATCTCAAGGCGTATATGGCGGACAATCCCGGCGCGGTGATCGAGGACGTTGCGCGCGAGCGCAAGGTCACTCCGCGCGCGGTGATCGAGGCGCTGCCGTCGTCCATGGTGCGCGTGGGAGGCGGCGAGCATTTCGCCGCCGCCATGCAGGACATCGCCGAATGGGGCGAGGTCACGCTCATCGTGCACACGGACGATGCGATCTTCGAGTTCACAGGTCGTATTCCCGCGGGCGAGATCGGCCGCGGCTATTTCAACCTGATGCAGCCGAAGGGACTGCACGGCCATCTCCGCCACGAGCGCTGTGCGGCCCTCGCCTTCGTCGAACGTCCCTTCATGGGCAAGACGTCCGCCTTCGTCGCTTTCGTGAACGCCGACGGCGGCATCATGTTCAAGGTCTTCGTCGGCCGCGACGAGACCCGGGCGCTGCGCGGAGACCAGTTGGCGCGGTTTCGGCAACTTGCGGACCGGATCGCGGCGCAGCCCGTGGCGTAACTTTCCCTCTGTCTGTCGGGAGATCAGGATGCAGGGCAAATTCGGGCTTGGGCATGTGATCATGACAATCGCGGTGGCGGTTGCACCGGCACCCGCCTTCGCAATTGACCAGGCGTTGTTGCCGCGCAATTTGTCACCGTGGGGCATGTTCCAGGGCGCCGACATCGTCGTGAAAACGGTGATGGTGGGACTGGCCATCGCCTCGCTGGTGACGTGGACGGTGTGGCTTGCCAAGACCATCGAGCTGCGACGCAAGGGCTTGCTCGCCTTGCAGCGGACGCGCGCGCTCGAAGGCAACATCACGCTGGCCGAGGCATCCGCACGGGCCGGCGATGCGCGCGATGCGGTCGCCCAGCTCATCCAGTCCTGCGCCAGGGAGGCGGAGCTGTCGGGCGGCGTGCTCGACGACGGACTTCAGGAGCGGGTCGCGCTGCGGCTGGAGCGGGTCGAGGCGGCGATGTCCAGGCAGATCGCGCGGGGCACCGGCGTGCTCGCGACCATCGGCGCCACCGCGCCGTTCGTCGGCCTGTTCGGCACGGTCTGGGGCATCATGAATGCCTTTATCGGCATCTCCGAGAGCCACACCACCAGCCTTGCAGTGGTCGCGCCCGGCATCGCGGAGGCGCTGCTTGCCACCGCGCTCGGGCTCGTCGCCGCGATCCCGGCAGTCGTGATCTACAACCACCTCGTCCGAGGCGTTGCCAATTACCGCGCGCTGCTTGGCGACGCCTCGGCACAGCTCATGCTGCTGGTCAGCCGCCAGCGCGACCACAGGGAATTTCGTCTGGCGCGGGCGGCGGAGTAGAGCCATGGCGGCAAAGCTCAGCGCATCGAAGCTCGGCTCGCGCGGCGACGCGGGCGAGCTCGACGTGACTCATGAGATCAACGTCACGCCGTTCATCGACGTGATGCTGGTGCTGCTGATCATCTTCATGGTGGCCGCACCGCTTGCCACGGTCGACATCGGCGTCGAACTGCCGGCGACCGCCGCCGAGCCCGCGCCGCGGCCAGACAAGCCGGTCTTTGTCACCGTGAAGCCGGATCTTTCGGTTGCAGTCGGCGAGGAGCTCGTTACCCGCGACACGCTCGGCACCTCGCTCGCTGCCGCCACCAAGGGCCGCAAGGACGAGCGCATCTATCTGCGCGCCGACAAGTCCGTGAGCTACGGCGACCTGATGGAGGTGATGAACGGCTTGCGCAATGCCGGCTATCTCAAGGTCGCCCTGGTGGGCCTAGACGGGCGCAGCTGATGGCCGCGAACGCGTTTGCCCTGCACGAGCCGCTCGGCGAGCGCGAAAGCGCGCGCTGGGGCGTCTCGGCGGCCGTGATCGTGGCGTTGCACATCGGCGCTGCGCTGCTGGCGATGCACTGGATCAGGTCGCAGCCGGAGCAGGGCGTCAGCCTGCCGGCGATCATGATCGACATGGCGCCGGTGACGTCAGCGCCGCAATCGACGCCGGTCGACACCGCGCCGGGGCCAGTGATGGAAGAGGCCGACGCTTCGCCGCCGGAGCCCATGCAGCGGCAGACGGTCGAGGAAACCATCGCGCCTACACCGCCGCTGGAAAAGCCGGACGTGGTTGCACCTCCGGAGCATAAATTGGAGCCCACGCCGGCCAGGCCCGAGCCGGCGAAGATCGTACCGCAAGAAAAGCCTGCGTCCGAAAAGCCGAAGGTGGTTCGTCGCGAGGCCAGGAAGCCGTCGGAGGCGCCGCCCGCGCCGCGCACCAGCGCGCCGCCGCGTGCCGAGCGCGAGGCGCCTGCGGCGTCAGCCATGAGCGCGGGCGCTCTCGCGTCTCTGGTTGCAACCTATAATCAGCGCGTTCGAGCGCACCTGATGCGCTTTCATTCCTATCCGTCGAGCGGCAACGATCAACGAGGGCTGGTCCGGGTGAGTTTCACGATCGGACGCAACGGCCAGATCATATCCAGCCGCATCAGCCCGTCCGGCGTTCCCGCGTTCGATGCCAAGGCGCTGTCGATGATCCGGCAGGCCGCGCCGTTCCCGCCATTCCCGCCGGAAATCAGGAACAGCTCGATGGACTTCACTATTCCCGTGGACTTTACGGTGCGGTGACGCTTCCTCTCACTCCCTATCCCCATCCTAACGGGAGAGCGTGAGAGGCTGTCTCTGCAAACCCATCGTCAGCGTGGGAATGGAGTTCTATCCTCGTCATTGCGAGCGCCGCGAAGCAATCCAGAATCTTTCCGCGTAGGTTAGCTAGATTGCTTCGCTGCGCTCGCAATGACGGCGGGTGAGGAGAGCCGCTATCGTTCCAAACCTCCTCCCGCGGGAGCGGGAAGAGGAAAGAGGAATAGCGAGCGGGGTTCGCTCACTTCGCCTTCAGGAAATCCGCGACCTCGAGCAGCACGAACTCGTTGTCGTCGGCCTTGTTGGGATCGCGGCTGGAGGAGAACGGCAGGTTGTTGTCGTTGCCGACGATGATGTGGGTGTCGTCGACGCGATCGACGTTCTCGATGGTGAAGAACGGGAAGGTGTAGACGCCGTCGTTGAGCGGCTTCTTCGCCTTCTTGTCGGGATCCTTGATCTTCATCAGGTCGATATAGCCGATCTTGCGCACGGGCTTGCCGACATTGGCGTCGGTGAGCTCGATCTTGTAGACCCGCTTGAACTTGGCGAGATCGGGAAAGCAGTTCTCGCCGCGGGTGCCTTGCGGGCAGGCCTTGTCGGCGGTGCCTTCGCCGTTGTCGCGCTCGATGATGAGGCCGGAGGCCTGGTCGATCATGTTGAAGTCGCCGATGGCGTTGCCGTTCTGCTCGAACACATACTGCCAGTAACGGCCGGTGAACTTTTCGGCAGCGACGTCGAATTCGAGGATGCGGGCGGCTTCCTTGCCGTCGACCTTCTCCCAGTCCTTCTTCTCGGCATCCCACAGCGGGCCTTCGAGCAGGCCATAGAGGAACTTGCCGTCCTTGGACGCCGCAAAGCCCTCATAGCCCTTGGAGCGGCGGAGGTTGACGTTGGTGTAGGTCGCGCCGGGCGCGGCCGGCGTTCCCACGGCCCAATTGTCGGGCGAGCGCACCGGCTTGCCGTCGGCGACCGTATCGAACACGCCGAGGATCTTGCCGGTCTTGTCGGCCTTGAGGATGTAGGGGCCGAACTCGTCGCCGATCCAGAAGGTGTCACCGACGATCTGGAAGCCCTCGGTGTCGAAATCGGAGCCGGTGAGATAGCGCTTCTGGGTATCCTCGTGCACGATGCGGAAGGGCACCTTCTTGTCGGGATCGTGCAGGAAGATGGTTTCCTGTCGCTCGATCTTGCCGCTCGCCCAATCCATCTTGTAGCGGTTCAGGTACAGCATCGAATCCGGCGAGTTGGCGCGGGCACCCATGCCGTTGTCGGTGATGACCCAGAAACTGCCGTCGGACATGGTCTTGATGCCCGAATGCCCCTGGAGCGGCTGGCCCTTGAACGGCAGCGACACGCCGGTCGCGCGCTCATAGGACTTGCCCATGACGGTGCCGATCGCATCGACCCGCTTGCCGGTGGTGTATTTGCCCGACGTCTTGAGATCGGCGGGTGCGTCAGCCGGCGCATCGATGAACGAGGCGGCCGGCATCACCACGTGGCCGGCGAGCTTGGCCGGGAATTCGCCTTCGCTCTGCGCGAGCGCGGAGCTCGCGGCCAGAATGATCGTTGCGACGGTGCTGAGAAAAGTCGCGCGCATGTGCGTCTCCTGTTGGCGGACGCATGCGTTATGCGGACGGCACATTGCAGTTTTGTGAAGCCGGGCCAAACGCCGCAGCCGCCGGCTACTCCTTCACCGCTCCGGTCAGCGACGAGACGTAGTAATCCACGAACAGCGAGTAGAAGATCGCGACCGGCAGCGAGCCGAGCAGCGATCCCGCCATCAGCGCGCCCCACTGGTAGACGTCGCCGGTGACGAGCTCGGTCAGGATCGCGACCGGCACGGTCTTGTTGGCGCCGCTCTGGATGAAGGCGAGCGCGTAGATGAACTCGTTCCAGGACAACGTGAAGGAGAAGATGCCGGCCGAGATCAGCCCGGGCACCGCGAGCGGCAGCGTGATCCGCCGCAGGATCTGCAGCCGTGTGGCACCATCGACCAGCGCACATTCCTCGAGCTCGTAGGGGATCGACTTGAAGTAGCCGATCAGGAGCCAGGTGCAGAACGGTACCAGGAAGGTCGGATAGACCAGGATCAGGGCAAGCGGCGAGTCGAACAGGCCGAACTGCACGACGACGGTGGCGAGCGGAATGAACAGGATCGACGGCGGCACCAGATAGGCGAGATAGATGCCGAGGCCGACATAGGGGCTGCCGCGGAAGCGCAGGCGCTCGATGGCATAGGCGGCGAGCGTGCTCGCGATCAACGACAGCGTGGTCGACCCGATCGCCACCAGCATCGTCGTCCATAGCCAATGCGGATAGGCCGTGTTGAACAGCAGATGCTTGATGTGCGCCAGCGTCGGCGAGGAGATCCAGAACGGGTTGTGATCCTTGTAGTTCATCAGCTCCGCGTTCGGCTTGAACGAGGTGATCGCCATCCAGTAGAACGGAAACAGGAGGATCAGGACGAAGCAGCCGAGCGGGAGGTAGATCATCATCAGGCGCCGCAGCCCGGAATCCCAGGCCATGGTGTCGGGCGCCGCCTTCGCGTCCGCGACCGCCGGTTGGACGACACTATCAGTCATTGCTTTCTCCCTGCTGCCATTTGCGGCGGGCCAAACCGAAATAGGAGAACAGCGTCGCGAACACCAGGAACGGGATCATCGACACTGCGATCGCCGCCCCTTCGCCAAGTTCTCCGCCGGCGATGCCGCGCTGGAAAGCCAGTGTTGCGAGCAGGTGAGTCGAGTTGCCGGGGCCACCGCGCGTGATGGCGTAGACGAGCTGGAAGTCAGTAAAGGTGAAGATGATCGAGAAAGTCATGACGATGGCGAGGATCGGCATCATCATCGGGAACGTGATGTAGCGGAAGCGCTGCCAAGCGCTGGCGCCGTCGAGCATCGCCGCCTCGTACAGCGAGGGCGAGATGGTCTGCAGGCCCGCCAGCAGCGAGATCGCGACGAAGGGAATGCCGCGCCAGATGTTGGCGGCGATCAGCGAAAAGCGCGCCGGCCAGGGCGAGCCGAGGAAGTCGATATTGCTCGACCGCCAGTGCAGCACGTCGACCAGGAGGTAAGAGATGATCGAGAACTGCGGATCGTAGATCCACCAGAACGCCAGCGCCGACAGCACGGTCGGCACGATCCAGGGCAGCAGGATGATCGCACGCAGGACGCTCTTGAACGGAAAATGGTTGTTGAGCAGCAGCGCCAGCCAGAAGCCGAGGGCGAACTTTCCGAACGTGGCGACGCCCGTGTAGAGAATGCTGTAGAATACCGCGTTCCACCAAAGGGAGTCGGTGAGCAGGTACTGGAAGTTCTCGATTCCCACATAGACGCCGCGCCGGCCGATCGTGGTGTCGGTGAAAGCAAGCCAGATGCCGAGACCGAGCGGATAGGTCAGGAACACGGTGAGCAGGCCGATCGCGGGCGCGAGGCACATCACGATCAGGAACGGCTTGTAGTCGAACAGGCGGACCAGCCAGGAGGGCTGACGATGCGCCAGGGCGGAGGAGGAAAGTGTCGTCACGGACATCAGTTCGTTGTCCTGTCTGTGTAAGTCACTTCACCGTCATTGCGAGGAGCTCGCGACAAAATTGCGTAGCAATTTTGCGCTGTAGCGACGAAGCAATCCAGGCTGTAGCCGCGCTGTGCGGACTGGATTGCTTCGCTTCGCGCCAAATGACGGCCGTTACTTCTGCCGCCGGAAGTACCGCTTGCAGCGCTGCTCGGCTTCCGCGGCCGCGGCCTCCGGCGTGGCAGACCCCGTCGCAACCGCAGAGAACATCTGGATGAGCACGTAGTCGGCGCTGACGGCACCCGTCGCCGTCGATATCGGGCCCTTGTAGCCGTCGTAATAGGTGCTGTTCATCGTGTCCTTGAACAGCTTGACCTTGGGATCCTGCGACCACACGGCGGCCTCGGCATAGGCGGCCAGCGGCTGGGACCAGTAGCCGGAGTTGGCATTGAGCCACGGCTCGTACTGGTCCTTTTCCAGCATGTATTGCAGGAAGGCCTTTGCGGCGTTGGGATACTGGCTGTGCTTGAACAGCATGGCGTTCAGGGTCAGGCCCGCCATGGGCGAAATCTTCGCAACGCCCTTGGGCAGCAGCTGATGCTCGCTGTCCTCGGCAATCGCCTTGGTCGCCGGATCATTCTTCAGCGAGAAGTACAGCGAGACGCCGTTGGCGGTCAGCGAGATCTCCTGCGAGGAGTAGGCGCGGTTGTTGCTGACGTCGTTCCATGATGGCGTGCCGGCGATGAAGGTCGGATAGAGCTGCTTGACCCAGTTCAGCGCGGCGATCGTCTCCTTGCTGTTGATGACGACGTTGCCTTCCTCGTCGAGCAGGGAGCCGTTGTGCGACCATAGCGCCCAGTTTGCGAAGCCGTTGCCGTCGCCCTTGGCGTTGCCCAGCGCGAAGCCGGCCGGCTTGCCGGCCTTGTGCAGCTTCTGGCACAGGTCGAGAATCCCGGCATGGTCTTCCGGCACCTTGTCGAAGCCGACCGATTGCAGGATCGACTTGCGGTAGATCAGGGGGCCCGCGGTGGCACCGAACGGCAGTCCGATCCAGGCGTCGCTCTTGTTCTTCTTGCCGTAGCGTTGCGCCAGCGGCAGCCAGCCGCCGTACCGCTTGCCGACATAGTCCGCGACGTCGGTCAGCTCGATCAGCTTGTCGATGTAGATGTGCGGCGCATCCGAGAAGCCGATGATGATGTCGGGGCCGGCGCCGGAATTGGCGGTCACCGCGGTCTGCTGGTTGATGTCTTCCCAGCCGACGAAGTCGACCTTGACCTCGACCCCGGTCTCCTTGGTGAACTTCGCCGCATTGGCGCGGAAGACGTCCTCGTCGGCCTGGACGAAGCGCACCGGGCGCAGCATGCGCAAGGATGCGCCCTTTTCGATATCGCGCTTGGGCGCGGGCACGTCGGCGGCCTTGATCGTCGACGTCTGTGTTTGCGCTGCAGCACCGGTGGCTGCGAGCGTTGCAGCGGATAGACCCAGCGCCAAGGCATCACGACGTGTGATGTCGTTCCTCATTGGTTCCTCCCTATGATGTCTCCCCTCCCGGCGTTGATCGCCGGTGAAGGGCCGTTTCGGTCGTCGGCGCGTTCTACGCCGGCCGCCTAGCTGTTCGGTCCGCGGTCCATGCTGACGGGCTGCCAGCGGCGGAGCGCGGTGTTCTGCAGCACCGACGGATTGACGCAGCTTACCGGCCACATGCCCTGAAGCACCAGTGACAATTCGTAGCCCACCCGGCGCTTGCGCGCCTCGTCGAACCGTGCCGAGGCCGAGGCGACGTGGGCGGTCAGGGTCACGTTGTCCATGCCGAGCAGCGGATTGTTGTGGGATGGCGGTTCCTTCTCCAGCACGTCGAGGGCGGCATGCGCGATCCAGCCCTCCTGCAGAGCCTTGATCAGGCTCTCCTCGTCCACCGTGGCGCCGCGGCCGGTGTTGATGAAGATCGAGCCCTTCTTCATCTGCCGGAAGTGCTTCTCCGTCAGCATGTGATGCACCTCGGGCCTTGCCGGAGCATGCATCGAGACGAAGTCGGATTGCGACAGCACCTCGTTCAGCGTCGCGGGGATGACGCCGTGGTCGTACATCAGAGTCTCCTGGATGAAGGGATCATAGGCCATCATGCGCAGGCCGAACGGGGCGGCGCGCTTCGCAACCGCGCGCGCGACGCGGCCGAACGAGATGAAGCCGAGCGTCTGGCCCATCAGCCTGGGGATCTTGAGCAGCGCCGGCCGGCCCTCGGCCCAGCGCCCGTCGCGCACCATGCGGTCCTGCTCGACCAGGCGGCGGAAGCCCGCGAGCAGCAGCATCATGGCGTGGTCGGCCACCTCCTCGATGAAGGTGTCGGGGATGTTGGTGACGGGAATGCCGCGCGCGGTGGCGGCCTTGACGTCGACGCTGTCGACGCCGACCGAGCCGAGCGTGATCACCTTGCAGCTCTGCAAACTGTCGATGATGGTCTTGGTGATCGGAATGCCCTTGGCGTAGATGGCGTCGGCATTCTGCGCGGCGGCGATGAACCCGGCCTCGTCGGCCGGAGCCTCGACGATCTCCGCGTCGATCGGATCGAGCGCCTCGCGCTCGTAGGAATAATCGCTGCCGGCGACCGTGAAACTCGCGCCCTTCGGCGTCACCACCCTGTATTTCGGCATTCTCCGCTCCCGATTTGGTTTGTCGGTTCTTGTTGCGACCCGCACCCGCAGGCGGGATCTTTGCGTCTTTTACGCGAAATCGACGTTGTCGCGTACAATTCACGGTTGTCGGAGCGGAGTAAATCCGCCGATTTCGTCGGTGGCGTCCGGGTTTCTACGGAGGCACGTAAGTAAGTTGCTAAGGGCCCCGCACTAAAAGTTGATTCGAATTTGGTCGATCTCGCCCCGCCGTATTCCATCATTTGCCGGAGCCATGCCGTGAAATTGAGTGATTTGAAGATCGCCCCGAAGCTCGGCATTCTCGTCGGCGTGACGCTGTTGGGTCTCTGCATCTCCGGTGTCCTCGCCGGCTACCTGATGAAGCAGGAGATGGTGAGCGCACGCATCGACCAGGCCAAGGCGATCGTGGAGATGGCGCGCAACTATGCTGTCGCGCTCAAGAAACGCGTCGACGCCGGCGAGATCACGAAGGACGCGGCCATGGCCGAGCTTCGCCGCTACGGCAACGCGATGACCTATGACAACGGCGCCGGTTACCTGTTCGGCACCTCATACGACGGCATCACGCAGCTTGCGCCCGACCCGAAGGTGATCGGTACGAACCGCATGGACGCCATGACCAACGGCCGCAAGCTGTCCGTCGAGCTGATGGACGGCGTCAAGGCCAACGGGTCGATCCTGCTGTACTACGAATATGTGAAGCCCGGTCAGGAGAAGCCGATCCGCAAGATCGGTTACGCGGTCGCGGTGCCCGGCCTCGACATGTATCTCGGCACCGGCGCCTATCTCGACGACATCGATGCCAAGATGGGGCCGCTCTACTGGATGCTCGGCCTTGCGATGCTCGCCATCGTCATCGTCGCCGGCAGCGTTGCCTGGCTGATCGGCCGCGGCATCAGCCGCCCGCTGGCGCTGCTCGGCACCCGCATGAAGGACCTCGCCGACGGCAAGCTCGAGGGCGACATTCCGGGCGTCGGCCGCGGCGACGAGGTCGGCGCGATGGCCGCGACCGTGCAGATATTCAAGGACAACGCAGTTCGCATCCGCGACCTCGAGAAGACCGAGGCCGATGCCAAGGAACGCGCCGCGGCGGAACGTCGCAGTGCGATGGAAGAGATCGCCAACGACTTCGAACGCAGCGTCAACGGCATCGTCCGCTCGGTCTCCTCGGCCGCCGCCGGCATGCAGACGACGGCGCAGTCGATGACGGCAACCGCCAGCGACGCCTCCTCGCGTGCCGCGACGGTCGGCGCGGCCTCGCAAAAGGCCTCAGGCAATGTCGGCACGGTCGCGGCTGCCGCCGAAGAGCTGTCGAGCTCGGTTACGGAGATCTCTCGTCAGGTCACGCGCTCGACGGAAGTCGCGAGCCGCGCCGTCAGCGACGCCGAGCGTACCAACGCCACCGTGCAGGTGCTCTCGACCGGCGCCGAGAAGATCGGCGAAGTCGTCAAGCTGATCCATTCGATTGCCGCGCAGACCAATCTGCTCGCGCTCAATGCCACCATCGAGGCGGCCCGTGCCGGTGAGTCCGGCCGCGGCTTCGCGGTCGTCGCCTCCGAAGTCAAGGCGCTCGCCAACCAGACGGCGAAGGCGACCGAGGAGATCTCCGCGCAGGTCGCGGCGATGCAGACCTCGACCAGCGACGCGGTCACGGCCATCTCCGGCATCACCCAGACCATCGCCGAGATGAGCGAGATCACCGCCGGCATTTCCGCCTCGATCGAGCAGCAGGGCGAGGCGACCCGCGAAATCGCCCGCAACATCCAGTCGGTCGCGGCCGGATCGAGCGAGATCAACGCCCATATCGGCAGCGTCACCTCGGCCGCGGAAGCGACCGGCAGTGCAGCCACCGACGTGCTCACCAACGCCCGCGAGCTGGACAACCAGTCCGGCGCGCTGCGCAGCGCCGTCGACAACTTCCTCGCCAAGGTGCGCGCGGCGTAATCTCTTGCTGAATTCGTAAGGTGGGCAAAGACGCGAAGCGTCGTGCCCACCTTTTTCTCTCGACTGTCATGCCCCGCGAAGGCGGGCATCCAGTACGCCGCGGCCTCTCGGCTCAAGTACAGGCGCCTCTGGAATACTGGATCGTCCGCCTTCGCGGACGATGACATTGTCCGAGGAGCACGTCCTACTGCTTCTCGATCTTCGCGTTCGTGATGAGCTTCTCCCACAGCACGAGCTGTTCGTTCACGAAGGTGCCGAGCTGCTCCGGCGTCCCCGAGAAGGCGTCCATGCCGAGCGTGGCGAGCTTGGCCTTGATCTCCGGATTCTCGACGATCTTCCTGATCTCGGTGTTGAGCCGGACCACGATCTCCTTCGGCAGGCCGGCCGGCCCGAAATAGCCCTGCCAGGACGAGATGTCGAAGTCGGGCACGCCGGCCTCCTGCATCGAGGGCAGATGCGGCACCAGCGGCGATCGCTCCTTGGTGGTGACCGCGAGCGCGCGCAGGGCGTTGCCGTTGACGTGGGGCAGGCCGGTCAGGATGTCCACGAACATCATCGAGACGCGGCCGCCCATGACGTCGTTGAGCGCCGGCGGCGAGCTCTTGTAGGGCACGTGCAGCAGGTCGAGCCCGGCATTGTGCGCGAAGGTCGCGCCCGAGACGATCGCCGACGACGAGCCCGAGGCGTAGCTCAGCTTGCCCGGATTGGCCTTGCCGTAGGCGACGAGTTCGGCGACGGACTTGGCCGGCACTTCCGGATTGACGACCAGCATGAACGGCAAGTCGCCGGTGCGCGCGATCGGGGTGAAATCCTTGACCGGATCGTAAGTCAGGCTCTTGAGCAGATAGGGATTGGCCGAATGCGTGGTGTTGGTCGTCACCAGCAGCGTGTAGCCGTCGGGGGCGGCCTTCGCGACATAGGTCGCCGCGAGCATGCCGTTGGCGCCCGCCTTGTTCTCGATCACGATGCCGACGCCGAGCGCCTGCGACAGATGCTGCGAGATCAGCCGCGTCGTGGTGTCGGTGCCGCTGCCGGCCGCGAACGGCAAGACCAGCGTGATGTTGCGGCTGGGATAGTTGTCGGCCTGCGCCGTGGAGGCAGTGGCGAGGCAAAGTGCGGCCGCGCCGACGGTCCGCAGGTGTCGAATCAACGCTGAAATCATGTCTGGACGTTCCCTCTTTTTCGTTGGCGGGGAACCTAGCTTGTCCGAACCGGATTCGAAAGGTGGCTGTAGGTCGTGAGCGCGTCCGTCCCGCGGAATTACTTCACCGCCGAGCCCTGGCGCGATGCGATCACGACGCCGGCCAGCACCAGCACGTAGCCGATCAGGTGGAACGCCTGCAGCTTTTCGCCGAGCAGCAGGATCGCCATCGCAGAGCCGAACACCGGCACCAGATGGAAGAACGGCGCCGCCCGGTTCGGCCCGATCAGCGCCACCCCGCGGTTGAAGAAGAGGTAGGCGAGGGTGGAGGGAAAGATCAGGATGTAGCCCAGCGTCGCCAGCGTTATCAGGTCGAATTGCAGCACGCGGCCACTAGCGGCCTCCCAGATCGCCGTCGGCAGCAGCATGGTCGCGCCGCAGCAGGTGGTGAAGGACAGGAAGGAGAGCTGATGGATCTTCGGCCGCCGCGGGATGAAGGCGGAGTAGATCCCGAACGCCACCAGCGAGGAGGCGAACATGAGGTCGCCCCGGTTGAAGCTGATGCTCTTGAGCGCGGCGAGATCGCCGCGCAGGATGATGATCAGGACTCCGAGCAGGGAGATGGCGATGCCGGCGAGCTGCGCGCCGGTGAGGCGCACGCCGAACAGCACCAGCGACCACAGCGCCACGAACAGGGGGCCTGCCGACTGGATCAAGAGCGCGTTCAGCGCCTCGGTGTATTGCATCGCCCAGTACGAGATCGCGTTGTTGAAGGCGAAGCCGACCAGCGACAGGAACAGCATCAGCGGCAGGCTCTTGCGCAGGGCGGGCCAGTCGCGCTTCAGGTGCGGCCAGGCGAACGGCAACAGAATCAGGAACACGCCGTACCAGCGGATCGTGGTCACCGTCAGCGGCGGCACATGCGCACCGACATGGCGTGCGAGCACGATGTTGCCGGCCCAGAACAGCGAGGTCAGGCTGAGCAGCAGATAAGGCTGGTTGTTGAGCCAGCTGGCCGGATTCGAGGCCGGTGGCGCGGGCGAAGCGGTCGTCATTGCGTTTGATGAGAGCTTGCGCCGGATTGCCGATGCGCCACAAGTGACAGCGTCGCAATGCTACAATGCAGCCATGACCCGGGGAGGTGCCATTGCCGGTTAATATGTTGAACATCGAGGGGCTGGAACGGCTCGATCCGAATCAATCGGTGGTGATGCTGAACCTGATGCGTTTCCACGTGCGCTCGCGCGACGGCGACGGTTCGGGCTGGGACGCCTATCTGCGCTACAGCGCCGTCACGGTGCCGATGATCAAGGCGCGCGGCGGCACGCTGCTCTGGACCGGCGAGGCCAGGGCGGTCGCACTCGGTCCGCACGCAGGCAACGAATGGGATTTCGTCGCGCTGGTCCATTACCCGTCCGTCTCGGCCTTTGTCGACATGATGACGTCGGAGGCTTACGAGCGCGAAGCCGATCCGCATCGCGTCAACGGCTGTGCCGAACATGTCATTATCGCCACCAGCGAAGCGTACAGCAAGTTCAGGAAGTAGCTTGCGGCACCGCCGTCTGCTTCCTCGACGCCGCGAACACGCCCGCCAGCACCAGGGCGAAGCCGATGAAGTGGAACGCCTGCGGGTGTTCGCCCAGAAATGCCATCGCCATGATCGAGCCGAACACCGGCACGACGTGGAAGAACGGCGCGGCGCGGTTGGCGCCGATGAGGCGGACGCCGCGATTGAAGCAGAGATAGGCGAGCGCCGAGGGGAAGACGGCGACGTAGAACAGGGTCAGCAGGTTCGGCCCGTCGAGCTTCATGACCGGGCGTGCGGACAGTTCCCAGATCTCCAGCGGAATGAGGCAGGCGGCGCCGCAGCCGAAGGTGAAGGCGAGAAACGAGAGGCCGTGCATCGGCGGCCGCTTCAGCGACAGCACTGAATAGAGCGCGAAGATCAAGAGTGCGAAGACGAAGATCAGGTCGCCCTTGTTGAAGTCGATGTTCGACAGCGTCGTGAAATCGCCGTGCAGCAGGATGGTCAGCACGCCGCACATCGACAGCAGCACACCGAAAGCCTGCGCCGCGGTGAGCCGGATCCCGAGGATGATCAGCGACCACAGCGCCACGAGCAGCGGCGCGGCCGACTGCAACAGCAACGTATTGAGCGCCTGGGTATGCTCCAGCGCCCAATATTGCATCGTGTTGAAGGCGCCGATCCCGGTGATCGAGAGCGTGATCATCAGGCCGAGCTTGCCGCGGATGGCCGGCCAGTCCTGCACCAGGTGCTTGAAGGCAAACGGCAGCACCAGCAGGAAGGCGAAGAACCAGCGCAGGAACGACAGCGTGACCGGCGGGATGTGGCCGGCGGCGAGCCGTCCGACGATCGCGTTGCCGGCCCAGCACAGCGCGGTGATGCTGAGCAGTACATAAGGCTGGTTGGCGATCCAGCCGTGGCCGGATGTCTCCGCGCTGGTGGTCTGGCCGGTGGCGGACATTGTGATTGTTTTGGCCCCGCATGAGCCGGGGCCCGGCCCGGCATTCGTCCGGGCCGGATCGTCGCCCGGCCTGTCCAAAGACACGGAAACGGTTCGGATTTCAACGGGGCGCCCTGCATCGCCTCCATGCGCGGGCGATGCGGGGAACCTCAGCGCTTGCCGCGGATGCGGATCGCGAATGGCTTCAGCAGCTCGGTGCAGACGAGATAAATCACGACGAGACCGGCGATGCCGGCCATCATCAGCGGCGGCGGCGTGACGAAGCCGAACCAGCTCCCGACCGGCGTGAACGGCAGCACCATCGCGACGACAAGGGCGATCAGCGAGGACGCCGCCAGCACGGGATCGGGCCAGTTCTGCCACGGCCGCCCGTAGGTGCGGATGACGAAGATCACCAGGATCTGCGTCGCCATGGATTCGACGAACCAGGCGGTGCGGAATTCCTCGGGCGAGGCCTTGAACAGGTACAGCAGCGCCACGAAGGTCAGCACGTCGAAGACGGAGGACAGCGGCCCCATGATCGCGGCAAAGCGCACCAGGCGCGACATGCTCCAGACCTGCGGCTTTGTGATCGCTTGCGGTCCAACGCGGTCGAAGGGGATGCCGAGCTCGGAGAGGTCGTAGAGCAGGTTGTTGAGCAGGATCTGCGTCGGCAGCATCGGCAGGAACGGCAGCGCGATCGAGGCCGCCGCCATCGAGAGCATGTTGCCGAAATTCGAGCTGGCGCCCATGCGGACATATTTGAGGATGTTGGCGAAGGTGCGCCGTCCCTCCTCGACACCGTCGGCGACGACTTCGAGATCGGACGCGAGCAGGATCATGTCGGCGGCGGCCTGCGCCACGGCGGTCGCTCCGTCCACCGACAGGCCGACATCGGCGACCTTCAGCGCCGGCGCGTCGTTGATGCCGTCGCCGAGAAAGCCGACCACCTCGCCGCCGGCCTGGAGCGCCTTGACGATGCGCGACTTCTGGTCCGGCGCGAGCCGGCCGAAGGCGTCGGCGGACCGCACCTGCACGGCAAGCGCGTCATCGCTGAGTTCGGCAATGTCGGCGCCCGACAGCACGCGCTCCGCGTTCAGACCGACCAGGCTCGCGAGCCGCTTCACCACCACGGGATCGTCCCCCGACAGGATCTTCAGGCTCACGCCGCGCGCCGCGAGCCGGGCGATGGCGGCGGCGGCCGTCGGCTTCGGCGGATCGGCAAAGGCGCAAAATCCCTCGAAGACGAGATCGGTCTCGTCCTCGGTCTCGACCTCGCGCAACGCGCCGGTCCAGGCCCGCGAGGCGATGGCCACGCTGCGCAGGCCTTCGGTCGCGAGCGCGTGCACGCGGGCCATCGCGGCCTCGCGCACTGCCTCGTCCATGCGGCACAGGGCAAGCACGGCCTCCGGTGCGCCCTTGACGATCAGCAGCGCGCCCTCCGGGCCCGTCGCGAGCACCGAGCCGAGCCTGCGCGAGAAGTCGAACGCCTGCCGTCCGGCCAGCGTCCAGCCGTCGGCGGCGCCCGGCCGGCCGGCGACCAGCGCGGCATCGAGCGACCCCCGGTCGCCGCCGAGCGATGCGGCGACCGCGCCAAGCTGCGCGGCACGCGGGGCGTCCTCGCCGGCGGCATCGAGGCTTCGCGCCAGCGTGATCTCCGCCGAGGTCAGCGTGCCGGTCTTGTCCGTGCACAGCACCGACATCGCGCCGAGATCGTGGATCGCGGTGAGCCGCTTGACGATCACCTTGCGTCGGGCCATGCGCAGCGCGCCGCGCGACAGCGTCACCGTGGTGATCATCGGAAGGAGTTCCGGTGTCAGTCCGACCGCGAGCGCGACCGCGAACAAGAGTGAGTCCAGCACCGGGCGGCCGAACACCACGCGCACGGTCAGGACGATCAGCACGAGCGCCAGCGTGGCGCGCGCCACGACGAGGCCGAATTCGCGCAGATCGCGTTCGAACGGGGAGGGCGCCTGGGCTTCCGCCAGCGCCGAGGCCGCCGCTCCGAAGACGGTGTCGCGGCCGGTCCGAACCACCAGCGCAAGGGCCTCGCCGGTCTGTGCGACGGCGCCGCGGAACAATGCGTTCGAGCTATCATCGGGATCGGTCGCCGCGCCGGCGCGCTTCGCGACCGGGTAGGGCTCACCCGTGAGCGCCGCCTCGCCGGCGGTGAAGGCCGTGCTCTCCAGGATCAGCGCGTCGGCCGGAATGATGTCGCCGGAACGGACGCGCACGAGGTCGCCGGGCACGACGTGATCGACGTCGATGTCGCGGAAGACGCCGTCGCGCTTCACTTCGGTCTTGAGCGCCACCGAACGGCGGAGAATCTCGGCGGCACGGACCGCGTGGCCCTCCTGGACCGTGTCGAGACCGATCGAGAGCGTCAGTATAAGGACGATGATCAGCCCGCCGATCTCGTCGCCGGTCAGCATCGAAACCAGGCCAGCGACCAGCAGGATCAGCGAGAGCGGCTCGAGCAGGCGGCGCAGGACGGCGCGCGCCGCGCCTTCGATGCGCGGCGGCGCGTCGCTGTTCGGCCCGAACCGGTCGATGCGCTCGGCAGCCTCGGCCGAGGTCAGGCCGGTGAGGCCGCAACCCAGATGGCTGGCGAGCTCCGCGGGAGAGCGCCGCCAGAAATCGGGTTCGGCATGCGTTTCACAGTCCGGCACGCGAAACTCTCGGTTCGAGGGCATCTGCCGGACGGCAATGCATCTAAACTCGGCGTAACCTCTTGACCTAGAGCAATCCCGTTTTCCGATCGCACGCTAGCGTGGCATCCAGTCACCCGGTCATGCCGGGCGTCGAAATCGAAACTGGAATCCGCCGGCAGGCCCGGCACGATCCGCATGGCGTTGTCATGGTCGAGCAAACCATCGTCCTGCCGCAGCACAAGCGACGGTTCTCCGTCGCGACGCTATGGACAGGATTCCTCAGTCACAAATGGTTCATCCTGGCCCTGGCGGTGTTACTGGCGCTGGGCGCCTGGCAGGGCGTGCGCGCGATCCTGGGGCCGGCCGTCGTCGTCGACCGGGTCGCACGGGGACGCCTGATCGAGACCGTGGTGGCGAGCGGCCATGTCGAAACGCCTTACCGCGTCGAGATCGGCAGCCAGCTCACCGGCACGGTGCAGGATGTGCTGGTCCATCAGGGCGAGAAGGTCGTCAAGGGCCAGCCGCTGATCGCGCTGGAATCGCGCGAGCTCAAGGCCAGCGTGGTGCAGGCGCAGGGCGCGGTGGCCCAGGCCGAGGCGCGCATCCGCCAGCTCCAGGAGCTGACCCTGCCTTCGGCGCAGCAGGCGCTGACGCAGGCCAGGGCGACGCTGCTCAATGCCCAGCAGACCTATGACCGTACCGCCCAGCTCGAGCGCAACGGCTATGCGACGCGCGCTGCGCTCGACGACGCCCAGAAGACCCTCGACGTCGCCCGCGCCCAGATGCGCGCCGCCGAGTTTCAGGTCTACACCGCAAGCCCCGGCGGCAGCGACTACGTGATGGCCCAGACGCTGCTCAATCAGGCCCGCGCCAATCTCGACACCGCCGAATCCCGCCTCGACTACGCCACCATCGTCGCACCCCGCGATGGCGTCCTGATCACCCGCAATGTCGAGCGCGGCACCGTGGTGCAGCCCGGCAAGACCCTGCTGGTGCTGGCCCCGGCGGGCGATGCCCAGCTCGTGCTGCAGATCGACGAGCGCAATCTCGGCAGGATCGCACTCGGCCAGAAGGCGATCGCCTCGGCCGACGCCTATCCGGACCGGCGCTTCGGTGCCGCCATCACCTACATCAATCCCGGCATCGACATCTCGCGCGCCTCGGTCGAGGTGAAGCTGACCGTCGCCGATCCGCCGGACTATCTGCGCCAGGACATGACCGTGTCGGTCGATATCGAGACGGCCGCGAAGGACGACGCGCTGGTGCTGCCGCTCCGCGCCGTGCACGACATCCTGTCCGGCAATCCCTGGGTGCTCGGCATCAAGGACGGCCGCGCCGTGCAGCGGCCGGTGAAGGTCGGCCTGCGCGGCAACAGCCATGTCGAGATCGCCAGTGGTCTTGGTGCCGGCGACCTCGCCATCCCGCAGAGCTCCCGCATCCTCGTCGGCCAGCGCCTGCGTCCCGTCCTGCAATGAACCACTGGGTGCCGATCGAGTGGACCATGGCGGTGCGCTTCCTGCGCGAGGGGCGGCTCCAGACCATCTTCATCATCGGCGGCATCGCGATCGGCGTCGGGGTCATCGTGTTCATGTCGGCGATGCTGGTGGGGCTGCAGGCCAATTTCATCAAGCGCGTGCTGACATCGCAGCCGCAGATCCAGCTGCTGGCGCCGGACCAGGTCGCGCGTCCGCTCCGCAACGCGCCCGGCGAGATCGAGGACGCGGCGGTGCAGCGTCCGAGCCAGCGGGTGATCTCGATCGATCAATGGCCGAAGATCAGGGCCCAGATGCAGGCCATGCCCGAGGTGGTCGCGGTTTCGCCGACGATTCTCGGCTCGGTGCTCGCGATCCGCGGCGATGCCAGCCGTTCGGTCAATCTGTCCGGCGTCGAGCCGGACTCCTATTTCAAGATCGTCAGGGTGCCGGACTACATCGTCGCGGGCGATGCGCGCCTGACCAGCGAAGACGTCATCATCGGCATCGAGCTCGCCAGGGATCTCGGCGCCACCGTCGGCGACAAGCTCAATATCCGGGCCGCGTCCGGTGCGACGCGCGTGCTCACCATCTCCGGCCTCGTCGACCTCGGCAACAAGAGCGTCAACCAGCGCGTCTGCTATGTCGCCTTGCGCACCGGGCAGTCGCTGCTCGGCATGATCGGCGGCATCACCACCATCGACATCACCGTCACCGACATCTACGCGGCGGAGGAGATCGCCCAACGCATCCAGGCCGCCAACGTGGTCGAGGCGGAGAGCTGGATCAAGACCAATGCGCAGTTCTTCAGCGCGGTGCAGGCCCAGCAGAACACCAACACCTTGATCCGCATCTTCGTCGGGCTGTCTGTCGCCTTCGGCATCGCGGCGGTGCTGGTGGTCTCGGTCATCCAGCGCTCCAAGGACATCGGCATCCTGCGCGCGATGGGCACGTCGCGCGGCCAGGTGCTGCGCGTGTTCCTGATCCAGGGCGGGCTGCTCGGCTTCGTCGGCTCGCTGTTCGGCGCAACGTTGGGTGCGGCCGCGCTGGTCTATTGGCATTCGGTGGCGCGCCAGGCCGACGGCACCGAACTGTTTCCGCTCGTGATGGAGCGCAGCCTGTTCGTCTACACCGCGCTGCTCGCCACCGTCACGGGACTGCTCGCGGCGATGGCGCCGGCGGTGCGCGCCGCCAAGCTCGATCCGGTGGTGGCGATCCGTGGCTAGCGAAATCCTCAGGCTCGAGAAGGTCTGCAAGGCCTACAACGTCGGTCAGCCGAACCAGACCGAGGTGCTGCACGACATCGACCTCGAGCTCGATCATGGCGAGTTCCTCGCGCTGATCGGCCCGTCCGGCTCGGGCAAGAGCACGCTGCTCAACATCGTCGGCCTGCTCGACCGCCCGACCTCGGGCCGGCTCCTGATCAAGGGTCAGGACACCGCCGCACTCGGCGATGCCGAGATCACGCATCTGCGCGGCCACACCATCGGCTTCGTGTTCCAGCACCATCTCCTGATCTCGGCCTTCACCGCACGGGAGAACGTCATGATGCCCATGCTCGTCGACCGCGGCTTTCCGAACGAGGAGATCGAGGCCCGGGCGGACCGGCTGCTGGCGCAGATCGGGCTGGAGAAATTCGCCGGCAACCTCGCCAACAACATGTCGGGCGGCCAGCAGCAGCGGGTGGCGGTGGCGCGCGCGCTCGCCATGAAGCCCGACCTCGTGCTGGCGGACGAGCCGACGGGCAATCTCGACACCCGGTCGGCGGATGCCGTGTTCGAGCTGATGCGGCAGGTCAACCGGGACAGCGGGACGAGCTTCCTCCTCGTCACCCACAATATGGACCTGGCGCGGCGCTGCGACCGCATCATCGAAGTGATCGACGGCCGCATCCGCGCCTGAGGACGCAAAGAGCTCCGGCGAGGAGAGGATTTTAAGGGGATATCAAAGGCTTGGGTTGGGCTTTGGGCACCGAAAAAGCCCCGTTCTTGCTTGCCTAGAGGGGCTGCTTCCTTTATCCGGTTGGCTGCCTTGCGCGCGGGCGGCTGCGGCCGCCGATTGGGCTTGGCGCAGGCATGACCCGGAAGAGTGGGCACCGGTTTTCCGCGAGGATCATGCCCGAGAGACAGATTGAATAGGATTACCCGCGAATGGCCAACGTTGTCGTCGTCGGCGCCCAGTGGGGCGACGAAGGGAAGGGCAAGATCGTCGACTGGTTGTCGGAACAGGCCGACATCGTCGTCCGCTTCCAGGGCGGCCACAACGCCGGCCACACGCTGGTGATCAACGGCAAGACCTACAAGCTCGCGCTGCTGCCCTCCGGCGTGCTGCGCGAGGGCAAGCTGTCCGTGATCGGCAACGGCGTGGTGTTCGATCCCTCCGCCTTTCTCGACGAGGTCACCAGGCTGAGGTCGCAGGGCGTTGCGGTCTCTCCGGACAATCTGCGCGTCGCCGAGAACGTCACGCTGATCCTGCCGCTGCACCGCGAACTCGACGCGCATCGCGAATCGGCCAACGCGGCGACTGCGATCGGCACCACCCGCCGCGGCATCGGTCCTGCCTATGAGGACAAGGTCGGCCGCCGCGCCATCCGCCTGATGGATCTCGCCGACCTCGACACGCTCCCGCACAAGATCGACCGGCTCCTTGCCCACCACAACGCATTGCGCCGCGGGCTCAATTTGCCGGAGTTCGACGGCAAGGAGATCCTGAAGGAACTGACCGCGCTGGCGCCGCAGCTCCTGCCTTATGCCGAGACGGTGTGGCGGCTGCTCGACATCAAGCGGCGCGAAGGCAAGCGCATGCTGTTCGAGGGCGCCCAGGGCGCGCTGCTTGACGTCGACCACGGCACCTATCCTTACGTCACCTCGTCCAACACGGTGGCCGCGCAGGCCGCGACCGGCGCCGGCGTCGGGCCGGGCGCGGTCGGCTACGTGCTCGGCCTGTGCAAGGCCTACACGACCCGCGTCGGCCAGGGCCCGTTTCCGACGGAGCAGGACAACGAGGTCGGCCGCAAGATCGGCGAGCGCGGTCGCGAGTTCGGCACCAACACCGGCCGTCCCCGCCGCTGTGGCTGGTTCGACGCCGTGCTGGTCCGCCAGGCGGTCCGGACCTGCGGCATCAACGGGCTGGCGCTGACCAAGCTGGACATCCTCGACGGCTTCGATTCGATCGAGGTTTGCACCGGTTACAAGCTCGACGGCAAGGAGATCGACCATTTCCCGGCGGGCGAGGGCGCCCAGGCCCGGGTCGAGCCGATCTACGAGACCATCGAAGGCTGGAAGGAGCCGACCGCCAATGCGCGGTCCTGGGCCGACCTGCCGGCCCAGGCCATCAAATATGTCCGCCGGATCGAGGAATTGGTGGGCTGCCCGGTCGCGCTGCTTTCCACCAGCCCTGAACGCGAGGATACTATCCTGGTGCAAAATCCGTTTGAAGCTTAACGATCTCTTACCAGGACGCGGATATAGTTGAGTTGAAATGGCTGATTACTATCCGCTGATCGCCCGCGCTATTGCCGCCCTGGACCCCAACGCTCCCGGCGAAAGCCGTCGCGCGCTCTATGAACGGGCGAGGACGGCGTTGATCGCGCAGCTGCGCAGCGTGCAGCCGCCGCTTTCCGAATCCGAGATCACGCGCGAGCGGCTGTCGCTGGAAGAGGCTGTCCGCAAGGTCGAATCGGAGGCCGCCCAGCGCGCCCGCGAGGCCTCGCGTCCCGGTGGCGGCGCCCGCCCCGGCGGCAGTGGCGATGCCTTCCGCCGGGCCAGCACCCGCGCAGCGGAAGGCAGCGCCTCCACATCGCAGCCGGCCCCGCCGCGCACGCGACCGGCGCCGGCGCCGCCACGCGCCGACCGCCCGTCCTTCAATGTCGATGACCAGGGAGAAGCCCC
>NZ_LSIC01000093.1 GCF_001556045.1 Bradyrhizobium sp. CCH5-F6 | reverse complement strand
CGGCCTTCCCTGCGCGATGGTCGGACGGCTTATGCCGCGCTCTCCCGGGAGCCGAGTTCCCTCTGGCCTCCCTCGCCCCGGCGAAAGTCACCGGCACCGCGCCGGTTGACGCGACTGCCGCATTCGCAAGGGCTTGACCGTAGCAACGACGGCCAGGACCACACGGTTTTGCCGTACGCACGGCCCGCCATTTCGCCGCAGTTTTCCCGGCCCTGTCGACGGAGCCGGAAACTTGCAGGCGAGACGAAGCCTGACAGCGCCGTTCGTCCGCGCGATGCCAAGGACTCACGGAGAGCAATCCGCCCTGCCCCGGCCTTTCGCGCCCGACGCTGCCGCGTCCACCGCAAGCCCGGCTCGCGAACATGACGACCACACGATCGCCCCTCAAGGATGAGCCGGGATGGGCGACACATACGACAAATCCGAATTTCGGTAAAGTGGAATGTTTTCGCGGAGAGGGTTGACAAGGGGCGACACAGGACTTTGATCCAGATGGGCAAAGCTAAAGCCGAATGGCTTTAGCTCGAATCGATTTGCCGCGGGCCGTTACCACTCCGGCCAGCGGGAGAGGTAGTGCACCTCCGTCGTTGCAAAGATCAGGTCTCATCCCCATCATGCTTTACTGTCTCTTTGATGGGCTCAAGTCTGAGCAAGTCCTCAGTTGAGACTCAGCTAGGGAGTTCTTTGAGCTGGAGGCCCAGCAGCGAACTGCGAAAGCGTCTTCCGCCTGCGCTGCGTGGCGGAACGGCGTCAGCGGCATGGCATCCGAGCTTCTCGTTCCGCACGGCATCTCCAGTCGAAATCGAATGCACCGACAATTCGAGATGTCTCGCGATGCTTGACGGGTGACGATGCGCACTCTCACTTCAGCGAGATCGTGACTCGACTGAGATTGGCGGCGAATTCCACCCCAGCCTCTGGTCCCTGCAGCACCATCGTGACGCCCTTCTCGTTCCTGAGATGGACGGCATTGACGCCGCCGACCAGGGCGGCGCCGCCACCGGCGGACGTGTAGGTGCCGGCAAAGTCGCCGATGTCGCGAATGCCCGACGCCCAGCCATCGAGCCGTCCGACCGTCGCACCCGCGGTGATGCCAAGGCTGACGCCAGTGATCCGGAAAGGATAGTTGCGGCCGCGATAGGTCAGGACACCGCTGCCGGCGCCGCCACCGACGAGCAGACCCGCCTTCACGATCTTGACTCGCACCTGGCCGGATGCCTGGGCAAGCGACGGCGTCACCGGCACTGAAACGGCCAGGAGCGCCAGCGCCGCCAGGCGAACGAGGAACGCGCGCCGTGCAAGGCGGTTGTGGTCGCAGATGCGATCACGGCTTTGCGGCATCGACCTTCTTCCAGGTCTGGTCGGGATCGAACAGCGTGGTGCGCTGGGCGACGAACTCCGTGCGCTTGCCGAGGTCCTTCTGGTAGACGGTGCCCGCGTGATTGACGAGGAAGGTCATGACGCCGGAATTTCCGTATTCCGCAGGCCAGGCGATCAACGCGAAGCCGCCGATCATCTTGCCCTTGACGACGTAGTTGAGCGCGCCGCCCGGCGCATCGGACCCCTGGGCCTTGAGGATGCGGAAATAGTAGCCGTGATACGGCGCCGGCTTCTCACCGGCCTTGTAGCCTTCGGCCGAGGCCTGTGCCGCCAGCACGCCGAGCGGGCTCGGGTCGCTGTCGTCCCACCAGAACAACCCATCCTTCTTGCCGGCCGTAGAGACAAAGCGTTGCGCGTAGACGCCTGTGCCCTCGCCGCGATCCTTGTCGGCATATTCGTTCTGCGCATCGACATAGGCGAGACAAGTCTGGATCGCATCGAGCTCGTTGCGGCCGATACGGCGACGAAGCACCTCGATGCGTCCCTCGTCGGTATCGAACTCCCAGCCCGTTCTGGTGTTGACGAGCGGAATCGGAAACGGGAAGTCCTCGGGTCCGAGCATCAGCGTGGCCTTTTTGTTGCCCTCCGCCTTGATCGCGTGCTTGGAGTCATACATGGAGACGAAGCGTGCAAGGATATCGGCATCGGCGACCTCGTCTCCGGACGAGACGATGTCGGCCGCCGATCTGCCGAGGACTTTCAGGATCTCACGCGGACCGCTCTTGACCGCGGCAGCGAGCGCGGACGCCGCTTGTTCAGGCGTCTGGTAGGATTGCTGCGCCAGGCTCGCGGAGCTCATCAGCGCGAGCGCCATGACGCAAGGCAAAGCAGCGCGACGACATGATCTCAGGCTGATCATCGCGTGACCTCCGCCGGGATCGTCGCGCCGGCGGCGAGCCAGTCGCGGTAGGTGCGGAACTTCAGGCCGAGCTTCTCGTAATGGACCCGCAGATACCCGTCGCTGCCGCGCATGACCGCGTTCGGCATGACCAGTTCGACCTCCTGCGCCATGACGCCGACATAGGCTTTATCGCTGCCGGTATAGCTGAAGCGATAGTAGCCGAGCCCATTGCCGAGATGGCCGAGCAGGACGATATCGTGCTTCAGCGCGATGTCGGAACGACGGCCGCCGCCGCCACCTCCGCGTCCGCCTCCACCGCCGCCTCCGCCGCGCATTGCGGCACCTCCGCCACCTCCGCGGCCGGCCATGCTCGGCGCACCGCCTCCGCCGCGCGGAGCCGCGCTCGCCATGCTCGATCGCCCGCGGTTCGACGCCGCAGCCGCAGCCTTGCCCGAAGACACGTTCATGGCACCGCCACGATTGCCACCGCCGCTACTCCGGTTCGCTGCCTTTGCGCGGTCTCCGCCGCCCTTTGCGCGGTCACTGCCGCCCTTGGCGCGATCGCCACCGCCCTTGGCACGATCTCCGCCGCCCTTGGCCCGGTCAGCGGAGCCCGCGCGGTCGCCATCGCGGTTACCGGCGCGATCCGCGGCACCGGCCCGATCGCCTGCCCGATCACCTGCCCGGTCTCCGGCACGCTCGCCCGCGCCCTGGCCAGGCTTCAACACCTGCTGCCCGTCGCGGCCGCGGAAATCCATCCGGTCCGCGGTGCCCGCCTTCAGGTTGTTGCTGCCGAAGCGTTGCGATACGTTCGCATTGTTGTAGCGCACGCCCTGACGATGCGTCGGATTATGTTGCCAGCCGGCGTTGATGTTGGTGGCCCGGTGATTGACGTAGACGTTGCGATTACCCCAATTGCAGCCGCCCCCCCAATAATTGCCCCAGCGTCCGATCGCCCAGGCCGTCCCGAAGGCCAGACCCGCAGCGATCACGCCGGCACCGATATAGGACGGATATCCGAAGTAGTAGGGTGGATATTCCGCGTAGGGCCACGACCCATAGACCGTTGCCGGATCATAGTACGGCACGTAGATCATCTCTGGATCCGCCGACTGGATCACGACGACCTGCTTGTTCTCCTGGGTTTGGACGCTGACCTTCTGCTGCTTCGTCGTCACCAGCTTCTTGTTGTCGTAAGCCTTGCTGCGCAGGCGCTGGATCGCGTCCATCACATCCGGCTGCTGGGCGAGGAACGCATCGCCCAGATTCTTGGTCCACTCGATCTTGTCGCTCATCATGGCGAGAACGTCCGCCGTGCTCGCGAGCGCCTTGACGCTGTCGTCCCAGGGCTGCTTGTCGACTTCGACCTTCAAGGCATCGCCCTTCAGCGACTTGCGCTCCTTCAGCCATCGGTCCGCCTGCACCACCTCCAGCGGGTAGGTGGAAGCGGCCAGCACGTTTGCGAGCAGATCGTCCGGGTAGAGAGCGATTGGCGCCACGAGCGCCTCCAGTTGCTCGGGCTTCAGCAGCTCCGCGGTCGGCGCGGCCGGGCTTGCCGGTTGCGCCGCCGCGGCCGCCGGTTTGTCAGGCGTCTGCGCAAACGTCGCGACGGGTATCGCCATGAACAGCATGAGCGCAATCAGGATCTTGCCGCTACGAAACATCACATCCTCCATTGACGAGGCGGCTGTCAGCATCGGTGACGCACTCGGAACTTCGTTGACAAGGATCAAGGAAACCTCGCGCATGCGATTTGCTGCGATGCGTCAGCCGGCGGCTCAGCGACCGGCGATCAACGCACGAGCGGCAGCCGGATCGTGAACAGCGCACCGCGCGATGGCTGGTTCTCGGCAAACATCTTGCCGCCATGGGCTTCGACGATGGTCCTGACGATCGCAAGGCCCATGCCCATGCCGTGCGGCTTGGTGGTGAAGAACGGGTTGAAGATGTTCTTCACGTCCGCGGGAGCAATCCCCGGCCCGCTGTCGGCAATCCGGATCTCCGCGAACGCGTCGGACCGGGCCGTAGCCACGTTGATCTCTCGCTCCGCCGCGCCGGCCTGCGAGATCGCGTCGATCGCGTTGATGATCAGGTTGAGGACGACCTGCTGAAGCTGAATGGGATCGCCTTTGACCCGCAATACGCTGGTGGACGGCGCAAATTTCAGGGCAATACGTCGCCCGTCGCTGACAGCTGACAACAGCCTGATCGTCTCCCCCACCGTGGCGTTGAGGTCGATATTGGCGATCTCGAACGGCGTCTTCTTCAGGATACTGCGCAGCCTGCGGATTACCTCGCTGGCCCGCTGGTCGTCGCGCCTGATATCGGCGAGAATTTCTCCGATTTCCACCAGATTGGGCGAACTGCTCTTCAACATCAGCTCCGCCGTCTCGGTGTTCGTCAGGATCGACCCCAGCGGCTGATTCAGCTCGTGGGCGATCGACGTGGCCAGCTCGCCGGCGGCCGCATACCGGTTGACGTGGGCCAGTTCCGCGAGACGCTGTCGCGACTCGACCTCGGCTACGAGCCGCCGGCGTCGCTCGTAGAGCAAGCCGCTGATCAGACCTGCCTGGATCAGGATGACGGTGGCTATCACCGCGATCTGCCAGCGGTACGTCTCCCAGATCCCCGCCTGGCGAAACAGAACCTCGCTTCCAGCGGGCAGGTCGCTCTCGCTGATGCCCCAACGCTGCATTTCGCGCCAATCGTATTTCGGAGACCCGAGCTGGAGGGGCTCGAATTTGATCGTGCTTGGTCTCTCGCCGGCCAGGATGCGGATCACGGCATCGACCGTCTTCGTCGTGGTCGCGCTGATCGAATGCATGGGCCCGCCGACCGTATAGCCGTGGAAAAACGGCTCCTGGTAGGAAAATATCGGAGCATTTGCGACGGCGCGAAGACGGCGCAGGGCCAGATCGCTTTCATGCACGATGCCGGTGCCGTCGACGGACATCAAGCCCCAGAACAGCACCGTGTTCGGCGGAAGTACCGATGCTCGCTTCAGAATCTCGTCGAACGACAGTTCGTTGTACCAGACGAATGCCACGCGCCCTTCGAAAGCCGTCGCTTCGCGCCTGATCTCGTCGAACCAGAACTTCTCCAGGCGAGAGGCTCCGATTACGACGGCGATCGTCTTCGTGTTCGGCAGAACTTTGAGGACGCCGTCGAAGACGGCCGTGAAATTGTTCCGGACCGAGACCACGGTGTCGTTGTCGGTCAAGTCCGCACGGTTCACCAGCCGGTCTTCGACCACGGTGAAGACCATCGGCGCATCGGGAAAGAGCTGATCGCGATATTTCTGGGCAAATCGAGCAGCCGGCGCCCCGATGCTCACAACAAGATCCGGGGGTACGCCCGCATAAAGCGAGCGGAGGTAATCCACAAACGGTCCTTCCGGCCCGGGATTGTTGAACCGTGCCGTCAGCAGCGTGTGCTCCTGGACATCCAGCGGCCACGGCGCGTTCTGCTCGAGCGCGGCTTTGATGCTCAGCGCATATTCGCTCCACGGACGAAAGTCCCGCCCGAAGGAATGCAGCAACAGAATCCGCTTGGGCTCGCTGCGATCGGCGCCGACTGCCGATCCGCAGAGGATCACCAGAAACGCCATCAGGCAAGCGGCAAGACACGCGGGCCGGCCGGACCAGACGGCTGCAGCGATGGGGACGCGTCCGCTCATGCTCACCTTCGCCTGCCGTGATGATCGACTCCATCACAGCACAATTGGAGGCCGGCCGCACGGCGGAAACGGCTTGCCCCAGGCAGGTTTGCTCAGCAGCGCGTCACGACCCGCCCGTAGGCATCCACGACCTGCACGCAGGAGGATCCGTAGTAGGCACCGGCAGCTCCGGCCGCTCCTACGGCGACCGCGCGGCGTGTCGTTCTCCGGGCAACACCGGCATAGCTCATGGGCGTCAAGGGGCGCCCGATCCTGGCCTGGGCCTCGGCAAAGAAGCTTCCTTCGATGAGGCCGCCGGTTTCGTTGCAGGACAACCCGGCCGCAAAAGCCGCCACGGCAGCGGCGGACAGAACGAATTTTCGCAATGCGATCATTTCTTTGCTCCTGACGGTGTGCCGGGGGGAAGCTCGTCGAACTCTGCAATTACGGCGCCCTCCAGATCGACCTTGGTGGCGTTCGCCGGCGCAGCGAACGCGAAGGCGGCGGCGTCCAAGGCATCGGTCTTCCAGTTCTTGATCCGGAGCGTATATTGCGGCGCACCCGCCATCGTCTTGCTGGTGATGACGTATTTGTGCGGCACGGGCTTGGCGCCGGTCTCGATCCATATCTGCCAGTCGGTGTCTGGCGTGCGGAATGCGAGATGCTCACACTCGACGCCGTCGACCACCCCTTGCCCGATATGCTTGCCTTCGATGACCGTGGCCATCAGTTCGTCGAACACATTGGAGAGCAGCAGGTCGGCACCCGGCATGCCGGCACCGGAACGCGCCTGAAGAGCGTCGATCATCTTGTCGATTGTCCCGGGCGCGTCTGCCTGGACATAGCTCTTGGCATTGTTGCCATAGATCGAAATCAGCTTGCCGTCATAGACCAGCTCGACATCGGCATAGCCGCCGGTGCGCCTGACCCGGAGCTTGTCCGGGCGGCTCATCTTGATCTCGCCGGAGCTCGCGAACTGGATCTTCTGGAGTTCGGGCGTGATGATCTCGATGTCGCTGTCGAAGGACGCGGACAGCGTCTTCTGGCCGGCGAGATGGTCCGACATCGACTTGAGAATCTTGGCCGGATCGTCCGCGTGCGCCCGAGCGCCGAAAGCGGCCACGACCGTCGCTGCTCCGAGCAGCGCATAGATCGTCTTGTGAACTCGTCTCTTGGATGTCATGTCTATCCTCCCGGGGATGAACGGCACTTGACGCCTGCCCGCACACAGTATGCTTGACATGCATCAAGCCTGCGCAGCCGTCTGCTCAGTTGAACGGGCAGCGGTGATACCTGATCTCCATGTCTTCCATCCCCGGAAACAGTCGGGCGATGCTGTTCGCATCGAGCTGCTTCAGGCTGAACTGAACGCTGGACAGCATGATGTCGGTCGCGCAGGACGCGACCAGGTTGACGTTTATGCCGTCGTCCTTCCTCGCCGTGACGGTGCAGCGGGCGGATTTGCCGATCAACTGCTTGCCGTCGACGATGAAGCCGCCGCCGTAGACTTCGGACATGTCGGAAAAGCCGAGCTTTCCGCCCTCGCGGCTGAAGACCTTGTCGCATTGATCCGCGCTGGTCGCCCAGGCACCGTTCAGCTCCACGGCGCCCGCGCCGCCGGCCGATACGAACGAGGCGCCGAGCGATAGCGCTGCTCCCGCGACCAGTGCTCTCACATCATGCATCCATCTGCTCCATCAGTGGCCGCCTCCGAACACCAGCGTCTTGAATGGCAGCAACAGCGCCTGGATGCGCAGCAGCAACGCATGCACGAACCCAATTCCGTCGATGACGTGAAGCGCGACCTTGCGAGCCGTCGACGTCTTGGGATCGACGATCTCGTCGTGATTGCTGGTGTAGGCATTGACGATGCAGCTGCTGCCGGCCGTCACCCCAACGAGACCGCCTTTGTAAAGCGGGTCGAGGAACACGAGAATGGTGCCCGGTTTGGCGAGGTTCTGTGCCTCGATGAGTTGCTCGCCTGACCGGAACTGACCCGCTGCGATGTAGTCCTGAACGGACGTCACCACCAGGGGGATGATCACCCACGGCTTCGAGATGCAGGTCGCCTCGGCCACCATCCCTACCCGCATGATGCCGGCCTCGATCTGGCCGAATCCGGCCTGCAACTTGGCCTGACCGGCGCCCTCGGGAATGAGGATGCCGGCGGGCCGCATCAACTGATTGACCACGTCGCCGACGCGAATGAGGAATTGTTCGACGCGTCCGTCGACGCCGGCGCGAACGAAGGTCTTGTCCAGGTCCACCTGAGCCTCGGCCTGCGCGGCTTGAGCGCTCGCCTTCTCCGCCGGCAACAACGTCGAGACGCGCAAGGTCGCCGACTGCAACACGGCGGTCGCCGCATCAATTGCCGCTTGCCGCTGATCGACGATCACCTGGAGCTTCTCGATGTCCCGCTGGGCTACGATGCCGGGGTTGCGGCGCTGCAGCTCGATCTTGACTTCCAGTTCGTCCTTGGCCTGCTGATAGTTGGCCCTTGCTTCCCCAAGCTGCGCTTCAGCCTTGGCCACGTCGGACTTCGCGGACTCCAGTGAGGCATCGATTTCGGCGACCTTGCGGGTGGCGGTTTCGAGCGCGGCTTTCTGCTTCGAACTGTCCAGCGTGAACAGGACGTCGCCCTTCTTCACCGCCGCGCTGTAGCCGAAATTGACTTCGGCTACGCGCCCCGAGCCTTCGGGCAGGATCGGGACCGTCCGGAACAGCAACGCCGCGTTCTGGGTTGACGGATGGAAGAAGAAGACGCTCGTGATCAGCGACACCGTCAGCATCAGGCAGCCGGTGATGCCCCATCTGAGCTCGTACCAGACGGAGAAGAGCGTGATCTCCTTGCCGAACCGCTTACCCTGCACGAAACGCCGGTAGAGATAGTCCGGAAGAATCGTCAACAGTGAGCAGATGGTGAGCTCAAGCATGGCTGGGTACCTTGCTGCTGGATGCCGCCGGAAGCAGATTCTCGGCCCGCGCTTCCGTCGAAGAGGCATCATCGACGATCACCCGATCGCCGCCGCTCGGCGATGCACCGTCCGCGATCCGCTCGACCGATCCTGCAATGCTGCGCAAGGGCGTCCCGAAGTCCGGAAGCTCGATCATCGCAAGCACCAGCGCGGCAATCCAGTAGAGATGCTCGTGCGTGAACAGCGCGATCAGGCCCAGCACTGCCACGATCTCGAACTGCAGCTTCTGCGTCTTGTGGGCCATGCGCTCGGGCAGGCTGTGCAGATACCAATAAAGCAGTCCGACGCTGAAAACGGCACCGATCAGGAACAGCCCGGTCCCCACCATCAGCCAGTCGGTCTCACCGGGCGCAATGATGTAGAAGGGCAGGTGATGCGGGCCCAACGGGTGCAGCTGCTCGCTCAACGTTCTCTCCTGACCGGGACCGAGCGTCCCCCAAACTGCGGTGAGAGTGACGAGGCCGCGGTCGAATTGCTTGATTTGCATCAAGGGAATGAACTTCGCCCCCCCTAGCCTCGATAACTGGAACAAACCAGCAATCAGGAGCCGCCGCCATGCCAGGCATTGACGATCTCATCCCCAGTGCAACGCAGATCAGGAAGGAAGCCGCGCTGAAGGAGGCCGAGAAAGCAGAGCAATATGTGCGCCTCGCCACCGCCGCCGAAGCCGAGAAGCAGGCCCTGATCGAACGGCTGAGCAAGCCATCGGGGAAGTCCGAGGAGGAGAAGATCAAGCTCGCCTCGACCGTCATCCAGCGTGCGGTGCGAAACGGCCTCACGGAAGTGCAGGTCTACCGCTTCCCCAACACGCTGTGCACGGACAAGGGACGCGCCATCAACCAGATGGAGCCCGGCTGGGAGAACACGCTGACCGGCATTCCGAAGGAGATATTCCAGCTCTGGACGGATTATCTGAAGCCGCGCGGCTATCGCATCGCCTACCAGATCATCGATTTCCCGGGTGGCATGCCGGGGGACATCGGCGTGACGATCTCCTGGGGAGACGACTAGCCTGTCGTGACGCCGTCGGAGCAGAGGTTACGAAGAGGGACGCATGGCAAAGAACGAACCTGCCGAACGCATGAAGCGCAAGGACTATGAGAAGCATCTCGAGAAGCTCCAGATCGAGCTGTGCCACCTCCAGGACTTCGTGAAGGCGAACAAGCTGCGTGTCATCGTCCTCTTCGAGGGGAGGGACGCCGCCGGCAAGGGCGGCACGATCAAGGCCATCACGGAGAAAGTCAGTCCGCGGGTGTTTCGCGTCGTCGCGCTTCCAGCGCCCTCCGATAGGGAAAAGACCCAACTCTTCTTCCAGCGCTATATGGAACAGTTTCCCGCCGGCGGAGAGATCGTGATCTTCGACCGGAGCTGGTACAACCGCGCGGGCGTCGAATATGTCATGGGCTTTTGTACGCCCAAGGAGCACGACCGGTTCTTGACCCTCTGTCCTCAAATGGAGAAGTACGTCATCGACGGCGGAATCATCCTGGTCAAGATCTGGCTCGAGGTCGGAATGGACGAGCAGGAACGCCGTTTCAGGGCCAGGATCGACGATCCAGTCCGGCAATGGAAACTGAGCCCGATGGATCTCGAATCCTATCGCCTCTGGTACGAGTATTCGCGGGCACGCGATCTCATGCTCAAGCGGACCAGTACAAAACACGCGCCATGGTACATCATCCGCTCCGACGACAAGCGCCGGGCCCGGTTGAACTGCATCGCGCATCTGCTGAAGGCGATCCCCTACAAGCGGATCAAGAAGGACAAGGTCAAGCTGCCGCCACGCTCCGACAAGGAACGTTACAATGACCAGGCGGGCTTGCGCGGAATGAACTTCGTCGCCGAGCGATATTGACCGCAGCGAAGCTCAACGAACATCAAGCAACGCTGGTACGGCCCTCGCCATGGCAGCAAGGGACTTCCGACATTGCGATAGTCGAGGCTGCTGTCTTCAGCCTCGTCGGCGACGCTGGATCTTCGAGACCGCTCGGTAGACGATCTTCCGAGCGACGAAGCCACGCCTCCCGACCGGACCGGCATTTCTGCCGGCCCGCATTCCAAGCGATACGACGTTCGGATCGGTCAGTATCTTGCCACAACCGGCTGGGACATTGGGCCGAACCGGTAGTTGATGCGCAAGGTGAGCATATCCACGTCCTGGCTGATCCGGTTGACCGCCCCCGCAACGATCGGATTTGCGACCGAGAACGAGTTGTTCGCGTCACCCATGAACAAGTGGTCGTACTCGATGCCTGCCGACCAATTCGGAGCAAAGCCATACTCGAAGCCGACGCCGACGACGCCACCCCATCGGGTCGAGCTCGCGGAGGCGACGCTGACTCCGGCCGCGTTGAATATGTCGAAGGTATTGCCGGTGACGGCTGCGCCGCCCTTGACGTACAGCAGCGCCGCGTTCCAGGCGTAGCCGATCTGGCCGGTAAACAAGCCGATGCCATCGGTCTTGGTGCGGGTGGAGAACGCCGGGTTGATCAAGCTGGCGCGCGAACTGCTGAGGTCGGCCCAATCGCCCTGTCCTTCAAGGCCGAACACGAACTGACCGGCTTGCCAGCGATAGCCGAGCTGCCCGCCGATGACGCCTCCGGACCGATCCCGACAACCGTCGGCAACCACGCCTCCGGGCGTAACGAAATCCCAGCAATTGTGGCTCTGACCCCAGCCGCCATTGCCGCCGATATAGAAACCGGTCCAGTTGTAGATCGGAGCCATAACGGGGGGCGGCGCTGCCTTGACCGCCATATCTGCCGCGGACGCGGGCGCCGCACCCAACAATGCCAGCACCCCAACTGTAACTAAAAGATAAGTCTTCATCTGAGTCTCCATCCTCATCGCAGTTCGTTCGGATTTTGAACGACGTCGATTTTTCCAATGCGCGCTTCCAATTCGCGACGGTACGCACGTTGTCCCGCTGCCCATGTATCAAAATGGCCACACGCGGGATAAAATGGAAAATCGATCCTTTGGAGGACTTGCGGATGATGTTGCCGGCCTGCTCGTCGCTCCGGAGTCGACGGCCAGAGTGCAAGCACGTTGCAGGGCTGAGGTTGGGGGAAGCGGCTCCTGCCGAACTCGGCGTTCAACCTGCCTTGTTTCGCATGAAGTGGGCTGCCATCGCGGAACCGGCTGCCGCTCCGGCTCATCCGGAGCCTTCGTTATCGGGATCGACGATCTTTCGATCTTGCCCGTCTCCAATCCAATGCGAGATTTCGCCAGAGGGAATCAATCGTCTCGGGATCGATGGGTTGATCGTGCCGGCGTAGACGATCAGCCCCTCGTCGAATTTGGCTCGCGCAAAACTCCTGGCTTGCGCCTCCGTTTCAAACGTTCTGGTCTCCCGCGGGCTTCGCCTCCTGGGCAAAACACCGCGCTTGTGAACTTCAAAGGTGACATACCAGGTGAAGGCCATCGGCTGCCCCAGTGCTGCATTGCCGCTGCACCAAGCTGGCCGGAAGTCGAGTCCCCAGGTTGATCCGTATCAATGGTCAGGAAGGCTGCCATGATGCGGGAAACTTCAGACCGTCAGTCAGGGATGTGCGACGCGCGCAATCCACGCGCGCCAGAGCTCCGACTTCATCGGATCTTCCTCACGTCTCACGATGCGTGCGACCCGGAGCGCCCTGGGGCATGCATTGCAGCCGGGAAGTTCAAACGCGCAAAGCTCCTGGCTTGGAGGCGCGCCTCCCGCTGTCGTCGCGAAGCGACATCCAAAATCGGCGGACTGATCTGTGCTGCGCTGAACCTGCGGCATGACACCCCCCTGAGCAAACGGAAGTACAACACCCCTGCATCACCGATGGTCGTCCGGTCGGACGGTGATGAATTCAGTGGATTCCTTTTCAGATGAAGAGTCGAGAGTAAACTACATCTCGATGGTGGCGATCGATTGTCGCGCCCATCGTCGGCATTCTCGCGTCGGACGCTGAAGTGAACATCAGATCGGATGCCGCTGTCGGCAGAGAGCGGACGTCAAAGACTTCACGTGTCATTGGCGGCCTCCGCGCTTTGACACAGCACGCACAACGCGTGACGACGGACGCTCAGGTTGTTGTTCTACATCAATCCCAACCCGCATAGGAGGAATAGCGTGACGTTTGATCAACCCTGGAAAGGAGATCAATCATGTCACGTAAAATCATTACTTGCCTCGCCGCATCTGCCATCCTCGGCATCAGCTGCGTTGCGATGATTTCAACTGACGCATTCGCACGCGGCGGACGCGCCGGCGTTGGCGTCGGACGCCCGGGGGTTGGCGTTGGTGCTCCCGGTGCCGGCGTCGTCCGGGCACCAGTCCGCCGCGGAGTGGCGGTCGGCGTCGGGGCGGCGGCCGTCGGAGCCGCCGCGACTGGAGCCTATGCACGCTGCGGATACGCGCCATACCCGCCCTGCTACTAGACTACGCCGACAGGCCCGTCCCCGATCGAGGGGACCGGCCTGCCGCCGGTACCGCGGCACTCAGTTGATCGAGAGATCGGCATCACCCTCGATCGACACGCACATAACATTGTCTTCATATCCGGGCGGGGATGAAGGAACCAAGATGCCCTTGGCACGGTACTTTCTCTTCGTCGGCGCAGGGCTGTTTGCGCTGCTGCTCATGTCCAACGCGTATTTTGCGACATCGCAGGTCACCGCAAGCGCGGAGGACGGCTCGCCCGCTGCCCGCATTCACTCCGATCGGAAATGGCCGGAGCGCATCGTTTTCGATACCAGCGCACCGCCAGTCATTCTTCCGCAGATCGCGAGCAAGGATAGCGTCGTTGCGCCGGCATTGGTCGCCGACGTGCCTGCCACAGCGCGGAGCGCAATGGCACAGTTGCTTCCGCCGAATGCGATCGAACCACCGCATGCGCAGAAGATGCGGGACGCAAAGCTGCAACGTCACCGCAGAATTGCGCACAGGCGTGCGATACCGCCTACGGTTCGGGTCGCACGACAATGGAAAGTCGAGAGATTCGGCTTCTGGTGATCGCTGACGCCGCTCGCGAATCGTCCAAAAGAGGATACGTGAAACGCATCCCACCGCGCAGGAAAGCGGGCCACGCATCGGCGCGGCCCGTCACCTCGCTTACTTCAAGCGGATCGTCACGCCACCAACCGCTGCCGACACCTCCGCGCCGACTTTCGGGCCGCTGAGCTGAAGGATGACGCCGTTCGCGTTCTGCAACTGAACGACGCCGGCTCCCGCGGCAACCGCCCCGCCCGCTCCGCCTGCGGCGTAAGAGCCTTCAATGGAAGCGGGGCCCCTCAGGTTGAGGGCGCGACCGACCAGCTTGGTGGTCGAAGCGCCGATCGTGAAGCCGACGCTCATGCCGGAGACCGTGAAGGGGTATCTCTTGCCGCGGAGCACAAGAACCCCCTCGCCGCCGCCGACGCCGATGACGAAGCCGCCCTTGGTGAAGACCACCGCCACCTCGCCGGTCTCGGCACGCGATGGCGTGGTGAAGCCGGCAACGATTGCGAGCGAGGTAGCCAGGACGGCGCCGATAGAACGCTTTCTCATAATGTCACTTCCCCTTTTGATTGTAGCGCCGGTTATTGAGCCAGGATCATCGCGAAGTAGCCGAATACGGTGAGCAGGATGCCCGAGACCGCGTAGCCGACCGGGAAGCCGATCCAGGGCACGGAACTCTGGATCTCGACCGCGGCCTCACGGCACGGACCGGAATGCGACCGCGCACCGGCGACGCCGCCCATCAGCACGGCCGGATTGATCTTGAAGACGTGGTACCCGATCGCCCAGACGACGAACGGCGGGATCGTGCAGGCAATGAAGCCGGCAACGAATATCTTCAGGGCAACCGCACCTGTCAGCTGCGCCAGCAGCCCTGCGCCGGCATTGACGCCGACGATGGCGACGAAGACGACGAGGCCGAGATCCTCCAGCACGTTGCGCGCCGCATTCGGCGTGTTGCCGAAGAAGCGCAGCCGCGAGACCAGCGAGGAGACGATCACGCCCGACAGCAACAGGCCGCCGGCATTGCCGAGCCCGATCTTGGCGCCGAAAGCCGGGAATTCGACCATGCCGATCAGGAAGCCGATGATCATGCCGGCCGCGAGCGTCAGCAGATCGGTCGACGTGTTGGTCCGGGCGATGCGCCCCCACATCTCGCCAAGTTCATTGACGGCCGATTTGAGGCCGACAACCGAGACGATGTCCATCCGCTGCAGCTCGGTCTTGAGACCCGCTGGAAACGGCACGCCGCCGCGCTCGACCTTGGTCACCTGCAACTGGCCGGCCAATGCGGTGTCACGGAACGATTCGAACGTGCGTCCGACCATCTCCTTGTTGGTGACGAGAATGTCGGCCTGATCCATGGGAATTCCGAGCGCCTTGGCATCCGCGACCTCGGGCCCGATCAGGCCCATCTTGTCGGTGAGATGCGCGGTCGCGCCGCCAAGCGCGACGACGTCGGCCCTTTGCAGCACGAGGTCGGGATCAGCTCCCAGGGATTCCCCGCTGCGCACCACGTTGACAATGCGGTATTCGGGATTGACGGCGCGGAACTTGGCGATGCTCATGCCGGCCTGGGCTGGATTCTCCAGCCGGTAGGCACGCAGGCCGAACTGGCGATAGCCGGTGAGGCCGCCGCCTTCGAGATCCTTGACGCCGAATTCCTCTTCGTACTTCTTCGCCGCCGCCTTGGCGTCCACGCCCCACCAGCGCGGCAGGTATTTGCAGATCAGGATGATGCCGATCGTCCCCCAGATATAGGTGATGCCGTAGGACAGCGCGATCATGCCGGAAGCATCCTCCGGCTTCATGCCCTCGGGCAGCTTGACGACGCCCGACGTGATGGCCTGCTCCGCCGAACCGATTGCGGCCGACATCGTCTGCGATCCCGCCAGCATACCGCCGGCGGCGCCAATCGGCAGTGCGAACAGCTTCGAGAAGATGACGACGAGCGCCAGACCCAGCACGCTGGACACCACCGCCAAGACGCAGAACTTGAGCCCATCGCCCTTCAGGCTGTTGACGAAGGACGGCCCGACGCGCAAGCCGACGCCGTACATGAAGAGATAGTAGAACAGGCTCTTGGCAAAGTTGTTCAGCTCGAGCTTGACCCCATAGACGGACGCCCACACCGACAGACCGGCGCCGACCACGATGGCACCGGCGACCATGCCGAGGCCATAGCCCTTGATGCTGACCCGTCCGATCCAGACGGCGAGCCCGACGACGAAGAACAGCAACAGAAAGGGGTTCTGCTGCAGGAATGTGAAAAAGCTCTGCATGTTGCGTCTCCTTATGACGCGGCCTTGAGCTTGGGCGCGGCGGCGGGCTTGGGCCGGCCGATCTTCGCCAGAGCTTCGGTGCGTACGAGCTTCAAGCCCTCCTTGGCGTCGTAGCCATGGATCTCCTTCACATCGAGCTTGCGCATGAAGTCGATGGTCTCCTGGGTAATGACCTGGCCGGGAACCATGATGGGGAAGCCCGGCGGATACGGGATCACGAAATTGGCCGAGACGAGCTCGGGCCCGGACTTCAGCCGCCGGTCGATCTCGGGATCGTTGAGGCGGATATGCTCGCACCCCGCCACGTCATAGGCGGCATAGAAGCCGGTGCGGATGTCGCCTTCGTTGGTCTTGGTGCCGGCATCGCCGCGGAAGCTCGGGTGGAAATGCGAGAAATTCGGCAGGTCAGGCACGTCGGTCATCAAGCTCTTGACCCGCGCCTCGAAAGTCTTCTTCGCGTTGGCTCCGCCCTGCGCGAGCCCGCGATCGACCTCGCCCGCGATCTCCGCGAGGACGCGGATCAGATGCGCGACGTCGCTGCGGGTGTTGTTGATGTTGGACTGGACCAGCACCGAGTTGCGTGAGGTCTTGTTGACCTGGATGTTGTAGTCGTTGGCGAGGATGCCCTTGAACTGGGTGCCGTCGTAGCCGGCCGTGCCGCACACCAGCGTCATTCGGGTGGGATCGAGGCAGAACTCGTCCTCGTCCAGGCTCTTCAACGTATTCGCCCAGTTGACGCCCGGCGCGAGATAATCGGTGAAGCCGCTCTGGCGGTATTGCGCCGGCACCATGGCGTCGGCGCCGAGAATGCGGAAATACTTCGAGAGCAGCGGGTTGTTGTTGACGGCGTGGCGGATGGCGAGCGCGATCTCGATCGCGTTGGCGACGAGGCCGTAGCCCTCCAGCTCCATCTGCCGCCGCGAGATGTCGAGGCTGGCGATGAGCTGCTGGTTCGGACTGGTGGAGGCGTGGGTGAAGACGGCCTCCTTGAACTGCTGCTCGACCGTGTGGAATTCGACGTCCTTGACCGAGAGCATGGAGCCCTGCCGGATCGCCGACATCGATTTGTGGGTCGAATTGGTCTGATAGACGCGCAACCGGATCTGGCGCGGATCGGGAATCAACCGTGTCTTGAGCAACGCCTCGTCCGACGGATTCTTGCCGAGCTCGGCCTGTTGCTTCTCATAGGCCGCGACCGACTTCGGATCATGCATCCATGCCTCGATTTCGCTGGCGGCCCCCATCGCCGTGCGCCGGCGGAGGAAGGGCGAGAAGCGCGCGAAGCCGAACCAGGCTTCATCCCATAGGAAGATCAGGTCGGGCTTGATGGCGAGGCATTCCTCCATCACCCGCCGGGTGTTGTAGATGTGGCCGTCGAAGGTGCAGTTCGTGAGGTCGAGCATCTTGACCCGCTCGAGCCGGCCATCAGCCCTTGCGCTGAGCAGCGCCTGCTTGATCGACTTCAGCGGCACGGCGCCGTACATCGAATATTCCGTCATCGGGAAGGCTTCGACATAGAGCGGCTGCGCGCCTGCGAGCACCATGCCGTAATGGTGCGACTTGTGGCAGTTGCGGTCGACGATCGCGATGTCGCCGGGCGCGAGCAGCGCCTGCACCGCCATCTTGTTCGAGGTCGAGGTGCCGTTGGTGACGAAGAAGACGCGGTCGGCGCCGAGGGCGCGGGCGGCCTTCTCCTGCGCCTTCTTGATGTTGCCGGTCGGCTCCAGCATGCTGTCGAGGCCGCCGGTGGTGGCGCTGCTCTCGGCCAGGAACAGGTTCGGGCCGTAGAACTCGCCCATGTCGCGGATCCAGTCCGACTTGAAGATGGATTTGCCGCGGGCGATCGGCAGCGCGTGGAACGTCCCTATCGGGCGCTGCGCGTATTTCTTGAGATTGTCGAAGAACGGCGTGTCGTAGCGATCCTGGATGCCTTCGAGGATCGACAGATGCAGCTCGAGCAACTCCTCCACCGAATAGAAGATGCGGCGGATGACGCTGGCTTCGGGGCTGCCGGCCAGCTCCTCGACGTCGCGATTCGAGATCATGTACAGGTCGAGCTCGGGCCTGACACGCTTGATGATCTGTGCAAGCCGCAGCGCGGAGGCATCGGACTCGTCGTTGAGGCCCGCCGACGCCGTGATCGAACGGAGCACCGGCGCATTGTGCCGCGAACGCAGGCCAAACCCCTCGTTGATGATGACGGCCCCGATGTTGGGGTTGAGCATCGTCGCGCAGAAGGCGTCTTCGAGGCTGCCGACGATGACCGGCTCATAGACGAAGGCGTCGACCGGGCGCCGCAGCTTGCGCCATTCGCCAGCGAGCGCCGGCCAGTGGCCGGGGGACAGCCCGGTGACGATCAGCGTCTCGAAATAGGGCCTGCGTGTCGTATGCGCGCCGAAGGTCGGCGGGACCAGCTCGGGCACATCGCCGTCGCCGTCATCCTTCGTGTTCCAATCGCCGGCATGCTGGCGGAAGGATCGCGTTGCCAACGCCTGGGTGATCCGTGTCGCAAGGGCAAGCGACGTTGCCCCATCCCCGGCCGCCGCTGCTTCGCGCAGCGCCGCCATCAGTTGCAGGCCGGGATAGCCGTGAAACTCCTCCGTGACCGAGAGATCGGCCAGCGCCGCATCGTACTTCGCGCGATCGCCGCCGCGGGCCCACGCCTTTGCAGCATCCACCAGGTCACGCCAATCGTCGGCCCGTGCACCGGGCCCCGAAAAGAACTGATCGATACGCTTCTGCGTTGGCTTGGCGTCCTTGGACATCTGTATCTCCCGGTTCTCATCGGCTCGCAAGGAAGGTGACGGTGGACCGTGGGCGGCGGGGGGACCGCTCCATTGATCCAAGTCAACGGTCGCGAGATATCGGGGGCGCTGGCGGCGTTTGGATCGGCGCTTCGCGTTGCAACAGTGGCTGTTCGACCTGAAAGTCGCCGAGGACGCCGTCGAGCGATCGCAGCCACTGCGAGCTGTCGGTCTTCTCCGCGAGCCCCTCCGCCTGCAGCAGGTCGCGCAGTTGCGCGTGAGCGCCGACGATGCAGAAAGCGACGTGACGAGCAGCGAGCTCGTCATGGAGATCTCTCAGCATACGCGCGCCAGCCAGATCGATGTAGGGCGATGCGGAGAGATCGCAGGCCACCAACTTCACGTCAGACGAGTTCTTCACGGCTTCGAGAACCACCGTCTGGATGGTTTCGGCATTGATGTAGAGCAGAGAGGCTTCGGGACGGAACGCGATCACGCCAACGAGCGGCTCGACGCCGTCGTGACGGGCGCTGTCGGAATAGCGGCCGGTTCCCGGAAGCCTGCCGAGGAATGCAACGTTCGGATTCGATGCGCGCGCCAGCAGGAGGAAGATCGATGCAATCGACGCAAGCAGGACCCCCTGCAGGATGCCGAGCAACAGAACGGCAACGAGCGCAATCGCCGCGGCATAGAAGTCGAGCCTGCTGACCTTCCACATCCGCAGCAGAGCCTGGACGTCCACGAGCCGATACACTGCGGCAAAGACGATGGCGGCCAGGACGGCCTTCGGCAGATTCGTCAGCAGTCCCGTGAAGAACAGCAGGCACAGCGCCAGCGCAATCGAGCAGAACAGCAAGGCAAGTGGCGTGCGCGCCCCCGCATTGTCGTTGACGGCGGATTGCGACAGCCCGCCGGCGACGGGATAACCATGGCCGCAGGCCGCGGCGAGATTCGCGGCTCCCAACCCCAGGAATTCCTGCCGCACATCCAGTGCGTAGCCGTGCTTTGCAGCGAAGCTGCGCGCAGCCGAGACGCCCTCGATGTAGGCCAGAAGCACACATCCCGCGGCGAGCGGGAAGAGATCATCGAACTGGAGGAGACCAAACGTCGGCAGCGCGAGCGTCGGCAGTCCCTCCGGGATTTTCCCGGTCACAGGCACGCCCGCAGCCGGTAGACCCAGCAGCGTGGCCGCGAGGATCGACAACGCGACGATCGTGATGCCGACCGGCTTTCCGGGCAGGAATCGTTCGCCGAGCAGCAAGAGCACGAGCGCCACCGCGCCGATCGCCAGGATGAGAAGATTGGTATCGCCGATCTGAGCGACGAGCCGAAACGCACGATCGAAGAAATTGTGCCCGCCGCCCGCCACGCCGAACAGGCTCGGCAATTGGCTCATGATGATGGTGAGCCCGGCGCCGGCCTTGAAGCCCACCAGAATGCTGTCGCTGACCAGACGGACGAGAACGCTGAGCTTGAACAGCCAGCAGACGAAGCACAGGACCGCGACCGCAAAGGCCGCGAGGCTGGCGATCTGCGCGTACCGCACCGCATCCCCGCCGGCGAGCACCCCGACCGTGGAGGCAATCATCAGCGAAATTGCCGAAGTCGGACCGATTGCGAGCTGCCGCGACGAGCCGAGCAGGACGTAGCCGACACCGCCGAGCATGTAGCAGTAGATGCCGACCTGCGGCGTCAGGCCGGCGAGCGTCGCATAGGCGAGCGATACGGGAATCGCGTAGGCTGCCAACGTAATTCCGGCCACCGCGTCCGAGGACAGCCATTCGCCACGATAGGCGACAAGCCAGCCGGGGACCGGAAGGAGTCGCGACCATCCCACGCCTCGATCGGACAGCGAACTCATGCGGGCACCTCGCTCCGTTCGATCTCGCACTGCAGCAGGACAATCAGCAGAGCGGTCACGGGAATGCCGAGCGCAAGATCGGGAATGCCCTTGGTCGCAAAGGCCCCGATGGCCGCGCCCCCGCCGAAAGCGACGCAGAGCGCGGCAAATATGCCGGAGCGGCGCAGCGGCCCGCCACCGGATAGAGCCGTGTAAAGGCCTTCGATCGCTTGGCGCATGTTGCCGGTGATCATCACCGAGCTGTAGGCCACGCCATCGACCTTGGTGAAGACCGCAGTCTGCATCGCCGCAACGAAGGAGATTCCGAGCGTGCCGGCGAGATCCGGCAGGCGGTTGTGCAGGACGCCGATCGTCACCAGCAGGAGGATTTCGAGGAGCGTGCTGATGGCGCTGATACGTCGTCCGGCGACGCCGCGAAGCCAGGACACCAGCAGAATCCCGACCGCGAATGCGAGGATTGGCGGCACGAAATGAAGCGCGTCGCCCCAATTCCCGGCCGAACCATGGACCCACAGCAGAACGAGGTTTGCCGTCTGGGCATTGGCCATCACGCCATGGATGATCCAGGTATAGGCGTCGAGATAGCCGCCGACGAAAGCCAGCAACAGCGCGATCGATACCGTCTCGTCGCGGCGCAGCGAAGCACTGACGGTGTCCACCGAGCTCATGTTGATGACGTGGTTCGTCGCAGGTCCGGCATCGGTCCATCAAGGGCGGCCCCGCGGATGAAAGGATTGATTTGGATCAACCATCCCTGCCGCGCGCGAGCCCAGCTTGAGCTGCCACAAAGCGCTGGGGATCCACGGCCATGAACGCAGTCAGTGGAATCATTTCTGCTGCGCCGGAAATCTTCCTGCTGCTATCGATTGCGCTCGGGACCGTTCTCGGCCGCCTCAAGATCCGCGGATTCTCCCTCGGCACGACGGCGTGCACGCTGATCGTCGCGGTGCTGATCGGTCAGCTCGGCACCTTCACGTTTCCCTCCGTGCTCAGGATCCTGCTGTTCAGCCTGTTCGTGTTCACCATCGGATATCGGTCCGGGCCCGAGTTCTTCGCTTCCCTGAGCCTCCGAACGCTGACGCAAGTCGCGCTCGCGCTGGTGCTCGGAGGCACCGGCCTCATCATCGTGCTCATCTTCGCCTTCGGCTTCGGGCTCGACCCTGGCACGGCATCGGGACTTGCCGCGGGCGCATTGACGCAGTCCTCGGTGATCGGCACGGCCTCGGGTGCGCTGGCCCAGCTCGGACTCCCCAAGGACGTGCTGGAGCATCAGGAGGCCAACATCGCTGCCGGCTATGCCGTGACCTATGTGCTGGGCTATATTCTCACGCTGATATACGTCCCGTTGCTCGCACCGAAAGTGATGGGGATCGACCTCAAGGTCGAAGCGAAGAAGCTCGAAGCCGAGCTTTCTGGCGGTGAGCCGCCCAAGACAGAGAACCTGCACTATCGCAAATTCCAGGCCCGCGCCTATCGCGTTGCCGCGGCCGCGGGCCGCACCGTCAAGGCGATCGAGGAGGAGATCGGCAGCCGCACCGTCATCGAGCGCATCGTGCGGCAGGGCGCCGATATCGAACCGCATCTGGATACTGTGCTCGAAGCGGGCGACGACATCGTCATTGCCGGGCGAACGGCCGCCATCGTCGCCGCTCGACCCGTCATCGGGACCGAGATCGATGCCGATGAAATTCTCAAAGCGATACCGGGCAATGTGGTCGATGTCCTGGTCGATAACCGCAAGCTTCACGGCCGTTCCCTCCAGGAGGTCGCCGATCGCCTCGGCAACGACGCGCGCGGCGTGTTTCTGCGCACGCTGACCCGGATGGGCCGCGAGGTTCCCTTGAGCCCCGACACGCGGCTCTATGTCGGCGACGTCATGACGATGGTCGGCACCACCCGCAACATCGAGCGCGCCGCCGCCCTGGTCGGACAGATCGTGCGCTCCGGCGACCGCACCGATATCGCATTCCTCGCGGCCGGGATCGCCGCAGGTCTGCTCGCGGGGCTGATCAGCTTCAAGGTCGGCAACATTGCGCTGACGCTCGGCGGCGGCGGCGGCGCGTTGATCGCGGGCCTCGTCTGCGGCTGGGTACGTTCGCGGCGCCCGACCCTCGGCGCCCTGCCGCCGGCCGCACAACAGACACTGAGCGACTTCGGCCTCGGCGGCTTTATCGCTGCGATCGGCCTCGCGAACGGCCAGGCTGCCTGGGTGGCGGTTCAGGCGCACGGCGTGATGCTGGTCGGCATGGGCCTCGTCGTCACCCTGGTTCCGCTGATCGTCGCGACCTTGTTTGCCTATCACGTGCTTCGCATGAACCCGGTCATCACCTGCGGCGCGCTCGCCGGCGCCATGACGGTCGATGCGGCCGTGACGGGATGCTGCGAAGTTGCCGAAAGTCAGACGCCGGTGCTCGGCGTCGCCGTTCCCTACGCGGTCGGCAACGTCGTCCTGACCGTGCTCGGACCGATCATCGTGGCCTGCACGTTCACCGGGTGAGGAGACACGCATGAGCGTTCGACTACTCCTGACGGCGATGCTGCTGCTGGCCTGCAGCGCTGCGCCAGCACGCGCGGACGATCAGGCCGCCTCACGCCGCATCCAGGAAGAGGTCTGGGCGCTGCCGCTGCCGCTTCCGACGTTCGCCTACGTGGTGCGACCGATCGGCGACGGCCCGTTTCCACTGGCCATCATGAACCACGGCGTCTCGCTCAATCCGACGGAGCGCAGCTTCTTTCCTTTGGTGGAATTCCGGGATGCCGCCAAATGGTTCGCCATGCGCGGCTATTTCGTCGTCGCACCGGTCGGACCCGGTTATGGCGCCGCCGCCATCGATATTCCCGAGCGCGGGCTCTACGGCCCGTTCTTCGCGAAGATCGGCAAGTGCAGCAATCCAAATTTCCGCACCCCCGGCATGGCGCTCGCGCAGGCCGACCTCTGGATCATCGACTACATGGCCACGGACAAGCGCATCGTGCCCAACGACGTCATCGTCATCGGACAATCCGCCGGCGGCTGGGCGTCCATCGCCTTGTCGAGCCTCAACCCGCCGCAAGTCAAGGCGATCATCACCTTTGCGGCCGGCCGCGGCGGCCGCGTCGACGGCAAGCCGAACAACAACTGCGCGCCGGACAAGCTGGTCGAAGCAACCGGCGAATTCGGCCGCACCTCGCGCGTACCGATGCTCTGGATCTATATCGAGAACGACACGTTCTTCGGTCCGGCACTGTCCAGGCGCATGCATGAGGCCTTCACGGCCTCCGGCGGCCGTGCCGAATATCATCTCATGCCTCCGTTCGGCAACGAGGGCCACTTCTTCATAGGATCGCCGGACGCAATCCCCATCTGGTCGCCGCTCGTCGCGAAGTTTCTCGAGGCTCAAAGACAGCCGAATTGACATATTTGGAGACACGGCCATGATCACCGCGCGTTCCTGTCTATCGGTCTCGCTGCTTTTGGCTATCGTGACGACGACAACGGTGCGCGACGCGGGCGCCCGCGAGAAGCCACCCGCCGCCAAGCCTGCCGAAGTCGCCCCCCGGGGTCAGCGCGAGGTGAAGGACATCACGTACGGAAGCTGGCGCAAGCTGTGCTTCAAGGCAGGTGGAGCTCCGACGCTGTGCCGGACATCGATTACCGGCACCTTTCCAACCGGCCAAGTGGCCGTCCGCGTGGACTTGATCGAGCCCGACGACGGCCGCAACGGGCGACTACAAGTGTTCTTACCGGTCGGCCTGTACTTGCAGCACCCTGTCAAACTCTCGGTGGATCAAGGCAATTCCTATCATGTGCCCTACACCTGGTGCCTCAGCAACACCTGCATCGCGGCTGATGTCGCCGACCCAAAGATCATCAAAGACATGGAAGCTGGAAAGGAGCTCCTGTTGGAGATGACCGATTCCAATCTGCTGTCGCTGACGACGTCGGTGCCGCTGACGCAGTTCGTCTCAACCCACAAAGGCGCTCCGGCGCAGACGTTCGAACAAGACATCGACGAGTGAACGGTGACCGGCAGGTCATCGGCTCTTTGCCGTCAGGCGTCGAGCTGCGCCAGTCCTTTGCGATCCAGAAGCACGAGCTGTCGCTGCGTCTGCCCGTCGAACCGCAGCATCTTGTCATTCCGCAACGTCGAGAGAGCGCGGGACACGGTTTCCAGGGTCAATCCGAGATAATCGGCGATGTCGCGTCGGCTCATGGGCAGGCTCATCTTGTTCGGATGGGACTGCCGTTCGTCCATTTCCAGGAGAAATGCGGCGACCTTCTCGAGCGCCGTCTTCCGGCCCAGGAGAAGCATGTGGTTCTCCGCGTGCTGGAGATTGCGCGTGACGAGGGTGAGAAGGCTTGCCCGGCCCTCCTCCTGGTTCTCGATCTTCTCGAGCAGGCCGCGCCGGCTCGTGATGCGAACCTGGGTCTCGATCACCGCTTCGGCCGTGAAGCGATGAACTGCGCCATTCTCGAGCCCGAACATGTCGCCCGGAAGATGGAACGAGTTGATCTGCCGGCGGCCATCGGTGAGCAGTTTGTAGGTCCGGATCGCGCCAGATACGATCAGATAGACGTAGTCGGCCGCCTCACCCTCGCCGAAGACTTCGGTCCCTCTGCGATAAGTGAATTCGCTGCAAGAGACCGGCTCGCCGGCCAGGACCGCCAATTGTCCGTCAACCGCAGGGCGGCTCGTGGTCCTGATCAACATTACAGAACTCCGTACAAATTGAATGGGCGTCGAATTCGGGAATTTTAGGCAATGGCGATCGAGAGCACTTGATCTGCCGCAAACTCGCAATGGGCTACCTATTTACCCGGAATGAGGGACCAACGGCCGCAATTCTCACATCGACGCGACAGTACACAACGCTGCCTGAATCGTCCCGGGGTCGAACTGAATTATCATAACATCCGCATCAACGCCCCCGAACTTCGGGATAACGATGCAATCACAAGCCGCTAGCTTGCCGTCGACCGGGCGCAATGGATGGGTTCGATCAACGCCTCAGCCGGGAACGGCTTGGTCAGATAGGCAATACATCCAGATTCGATTGCGGCCGTGCGGCTCGAATGGTTGTCGTTGCCGGTGATATAGATGACCGGCGTCGCAACGCCATCCTCTGCCAGCCTGCGGCGCAGTTCAATTCCGCAGGCACCATTCAGATTGATGTCGATGATGATGCATACGGCCTCGCCGCAGCCACCATGACCGAGCAGCGCATGCGCCGAGTCGAACAGCAGCGCAGTGAAGCCGTGCGCGCGCAGAAGCCGGTTGATGCTCGTGCGCATCGATGCGTCGTCGTCGACGACAAGAACGGGCTTGCACGAAGACAAGATCGGCGGCCCTTTGCGAGTATCGGAAAAGCGTTTGTCTGCCGGAAGATACCACATCCGGCAATGCCTGGCCTGCTATCCGCGCTCCGACTAAAGCATAACCTTGTCGGGCAACGATACTGTCCTTTTGTGCAGGTTGCCCGGCGGAGACCCGACGGCACCGCCGAACATTCAGCCCGGTTGGTTGGCTTCGGGATCGAGAAAGCCCAACCGCTCCGCAGCCGATACGAGTTCGGCCAGAGACTGCACCTGCATCTTCTCCATCACCTGATGGCGATGCGCCTTCACCGTGCGTTCCGCGGTGCCGAGCTCGTGGGCAATCTGCTTGTTGATCTTGCCGCGTACGATCAATGAAAACACCTGGTGCTCGCGCGGCGTCAGTGACTTCAGCCGAAGCTGAAGCGAACCGAGCTTTGTGCGCCGGATCTGGTCGGCCTGCTGGCGGATCAAGGCGCGATCGATCGCATCGAGCAGATCTTCCGACGAGACCGGTTTGGTCAGAAAATCCTCGGCGCCGGCCTTGATGGCACGTACGGTCGTTGCCGTGTCGGCGTAGCCTGTCACGAACACGATCGGCAGCGTGGAGCCGAGCGCTGCGAGCTGGCTCTGCAGCTGGGGACCGGAGAGGCCGGGTATCTGCACATCGAGCAGGATGCATCCGGGCCTATCGTCGCCCGGTAGCCGGTCGAGAAGGTCTTGGGCCGACGAATAGGTCGCGACCTCATGGCCAGCAAGCTTCAGCCGGCGTTCGACTGCAGTGCGGAAGGAGGCGTCATCGTCTACCACGTGAACCAAGCCGGGCATTTGACCTCTTGGAGGGGGCGGCAAACCTCAAATGTGCGACAAAAGCAACCGATAAGGAATGCGCCTGAAGCGCTTCATGTCTTGCAACGTATTCCACCCTGCCCCTTGGTACAATGACCTGAGAGACAATGGCCTATAACACAACCGCCATCGTACGCTAATCGTCCGGGAAAAAGTGAGGCGCTCCCCGGCAGTGAAATGATCCGAGCTGCTGGCAAGCCGTTAAGCGACCAGAGGAGGCGGCCCATGTTTGTGCGTATGGCAACCGACCGGTCCCCACGCCCCAATTCACTCCGCGACTTCGGCATGACCAGCGAGTCGAATCCGATCGTCAGTCTGAGCGAATTCACCTACAAGAAGGGCACAGAAGTCTACGGAGAGAAGGAACCGGCCGAGTACGTCTATCAGGTCAAGCTTGGTGCAGTGCGAAGTTACAAGCTGCTGGCAGACGGCCGGCGCCAGATCGGTGCGTTTCACCTCCCGGGCGACATTTTCGGCCTTGAGAATGGCGAAGCTCATCGCTTCACGGCGGAAGCCATTGTCGACACCACTGTCCACCTGATCAGACGCCAAAGCCTCGAATTGGTTGCCAAGAGCGATGCGATGGTCGCCAAGAACCTGTTCGGCATGACCACCGCCAATCTCCACCACGCCGAAGACCACATGCTGCTGCTGGGACGCAAAACCTCGCTGGAGCGGGTCGCCGCTTTCCTGCTCGAAATGGACAAGCGCCTGACGGCGGCGGGCGTCATCGCCCTGCCGATGTCGCGGCGCGATATCGCCGACTATCTCGGCCTGACGTTGGAGACCGTCTCGCGTGCGCTGTCGCGGCTGCATGAGTTCGGCGTCCTCGGCTTCGTCGGCAACACGCAGCGTCAGATCGTACTGCTGGATCGGTTGAAACTCGCCAGTTTCGATCTCCAGAACTGACACCGCAAGGGAAGAGCGGAAATCGTCCACCGTGCTGCACCGCAGGCCGCCGTGGAATACACCGCAACAATCGGCGAGGCCCCCTGACCGGGCTGGCCACCGTTGACGTTCTAACGCGGACCGCTTGCACCAGGAGACCTTGATGTCACGCACGATCTGGATTGCCATCGGCGCCACCTTGCTCTCCGCTGTACCAGCAGCTGCGCAGGTCGAGCTGAAGACCTACGCGAACGCAGCCGGCTATATCGACGTCCAGGCGCTGACCTGCGCCCAGCTCGCGAACACCTTCCAGGAGGACGCGGACTACCTGATGGTCTGGTACAGCGGCTGGTACAACGGGCTTGCGAAGAAGCATCTGATGCGCGTAGACCGAACCAAGGCGCTCGAGCACGAGATCATCGTTCATTGCAAGGCAAATCCCGGCAAGAAGGTCATCCAGGCGATCGACGTCGTCTTCAACGAATACCGGGCGCGTGAAGGGATCAAGCTGAGCAAGTAGCTGCCGACTGATCATGATGATTGCCAGGGCTTTCGGCAACGACCAGGATCAACAATAGCTGTTAGGATGAGGCCTCGGCGAACCCCGCGAACCGGCGGGAGCGTTCCAGCAGGAGCTGGACGACCGTGTCCGATTGATTGCGAGCCAGAGCCTGCTCCAGATGGGCAATCGCGTCCTGGAACTTCCGAGCCTCGTACAGCAACTCGCCCTTCTCGAAGTCCGGCAGCGCGCGCTGCTTCGCCTCTCGCTCCGGCAGGTCGTCGGCGTCCAGGACCTCATAGAGCACGACGGGCTGCGATTTTCCCTGGACGAGAACCCGGTCGATGCGGCGAACGGAAACGCTGATGGGATTCTGCAGGGCGAGGTACGTCTCTTCGGTGACGATCAGCGGCACGCGGTAGATCTTCGTGAGGCTCTCCACGCGCGAGGCCAGGTTCACCGCATCCGAGATCACGGTCGTATCCATCCGGTTACGGGCGCCCACCGTTCCGAGCATCAGGCTTCCGGTATGCAGGCCGATGCCAATCTTTATGGGCGGCTCGCTCCTGTCCCGTTGCGCATTCCAGGCTTCCAGCCGCCGGATCATGTCCAGCGCTCCCTGCACGGCATCATCCGCCCGCCGTGGAAACAGCGCCATGACGGCGTCGCCGACGAACTTGTCGATCACGCCGCCATGGCCCGAGATGGCGGGCTCCATCGTGCCGAGATACTGGTTCACGAAGCTGAACGTCTCCGCGGGGGTCATGCCTTCCGACATCCGCGTGAAATCACGGATGTCCGAGAACATCACCGTCATTTCGCGCTGCACCTGATCGCCCAGCACGACATCGACGATGCGCTGCTTGCCGAGTTGCTCGAGGAACTGCCGGGGTACGAATCTCGAATAGCTGTCGCGGATCCTGGCGAGTTCGAGATGAACGCTGACGCGCGCCAGCAGTTCGTCACTGGCAAAGGGCTTCGTCAGATAATCGTTTGCTCCCACGCCGAATCCCATCACCAGGTCCGAAACGCGATTCTTGGCCGTCAGGAGAATCACCGGCAGTTCCGCGGCCGAGTAGCGTTCACGAATGCGCTCGCAGACTTCGAAGCCCGACAGCTTGGGCATCATCACGTCGAGCAGAACGATGTCGCATGGTCTTTCGCCGGCCAGAAGATCGAGTGCCTCTCGCCCGTCCGCGGCCGTGATGACGTCGTACTTCGCCAGCGTCAGGAAATTGACCAGGGCCTGAACATTGACCGCCTCATCGTCCACCACGAGAACCCTCAGACCGGAAGCGGCAGGCTGCGCGGCTGTTTTCGCCGCTCTCCGGCTCGGTTCAACGTCCGGAATGAGCCGGCTGACGGGTTCGTCCGACCGGCTTTCGGGTGTGAGCATCTCTCGCGTGGTCGGGCTCAGTGGGAGCGAAACAGTAAAGCGCGACCCGACACCGACCTCCGACGTGACGCTGATGCCGCCGCCATGGAGTTCGGCGAGCTGCCTGCTGATCGCCAGCCCAAGTCCGGTGCCGCCCTGTTCGCGGACGATGGATCCATCGCCCTGCGAGAACGATTCGAATATCGTTTCGAGCCGGTCGGCGCCGATGCCGATCCCGGTATCGCTGACCGTCACGTCGAGCCACTCGTTCTGCCGACTCGCCGAGACTTCGACGACACCGGCCTGCGTGAACTTGACCGCATTTCCGATCAGGTTGAACAGGATCTGCTGCACGCGGTCTTCATCGACTTCGACCAGGGGTACCTGAGCATCGATCCGGTTGAACAGACGCAGCGCGCGCTTACCCACGAGTGTGCGCGAGATCGCCAGGACGAGTTCGGTGAGAGCATGAAGATCGGTAGGCCTGCGGTGCAGTTCGACCGTTTCGTGGCGCAGCTTGGAGAAATCCAGGATGTCATTGACGAGACTGGCGAGTCGCCGGCCGCTTGCAACGACCATACCCAGATTGCGCTTCTGCTCTTCGCTCAGCGGACCAGTTGCCCCGTCCAGCATGGATTGGCCGATTCCGATGATGCCATTGAGGGGCGTGCGCAGCTCGTGTGACGTGTTGGCAAGGAAATCATCCTTCATTGCGTCTGCCCTGAGCAGGGCCTGTTCCGCATTTTTTCTAACCGTGATGTCCCGGATGATGCCGGTGAAGCGAAGCTGGTCGCCGAAACGCACCTCGCTGACGGCGAGTTCGGCCGGAAAGGTCGAACCGTCCCGCCGCAACGCCTCGACTTCCCGGCCGATGCCCACCACGCGTGCTTCGCCGGTTCTGATATAACGTTCGATGTAGCCATCGTGAGCCTTCGCGTGATCTGCGGGCATCAGCATGGACACATTTCGCCCGACAAGCTCGACCGGGTCGTAGCCGAACAGGCGACCGGCAGACGGATTGGCGCTTTCGATGATGCCATGTTCGTCGATCGTCAGAATGCCGTCCACCGCGGTGTTGAGAACGGCTTCGATGCGCGCCTGGCTCTCACGCAGGGCCGCCTCGGCCTGCTTTCGTGCACTGATGTCCCGTATGACGCCGGTGAAATGCCGCCCGCCCTCTCCGGACACCTCGCTAACGGCCAGCTCAATCGGGAAGATGGAGCCGTCACGCCGCGCAGCCTCGAGCTCGCGCCCGATCCCGACAACGCGCGCCTCCCCGGTCCGCAAGTAGCGCGCGATATATTCATCGTGATGCCGGCCGTGGTTGGATGGCATGAGAATCGAGACGTTGCGGCCGACCAGTTCGGCTGCGGACTCGAAGCCGAAAAGCTTGAGCACGGCCGGGTTCACACTCTCTATGATCCCGCACTCGTCTATCGTGATGATACCGTCGACCGCAGTGTCGAGGATTGCCTGAAGGCGGCTTCGGTTCTCGTCAGGTTCGCGCATTGTCCGGACCTAGGCTTCGGCGCATCGACGACCGGCGCGGTTCTGAAGGCCGAATGCGTCCCCGGCAAGCGACGTGAGTTGATCTGGCCTCGACCATCGAGCAGCAGCCTGCATGTCGTACCGGTCAATGCCGTCATCCGATCTCATAGCGCCGACCCATCATCGCCCGCCTCGATCACCGCGAGATGCTCCAGCGTCTTGCGCAATACCTCGAACAGCACGGCGGTCGACCAGCCGAACAGCAGGATGCCGTTCATCGCGGTCATCGGACCCAGCAGCCGGCGCGCCTGGACCGGCGTGATGTCGCCATAGCCGAGCGTGGTGTAGTTGACGAAGGCGAAATAGACCAGGTCGCTTCCCTCAGGCGCCACACCGGCCATGAGGTAAGCGGCAGACCAGACGACGCATTCCAAAGTGTGCGCCACCATCAGAACGGCCGCCGTCGCGGCCATCACGGCCATCAGGTGCAGTCTCGGTCTAACCGTGTACCGCAATCCCGCAGAACGAACGACGCCAATAGTCCCGACTGTGAACAGCGCGTGGATCATGATGTTCATGAGGCTGACGATGGTGCCGAGCAGGAATTGAAGCGCCATTGGCCTCCTCATCGCACACCAGGACCGCGGGGCGCTCCCTTCCCGGATGGCAATCTGCTCAGATCTTCGGTGTCATGGCGCCCGTCATCGCCTTCATTGCAGTCTCACCCATGTTCCTGGCCTGATCGGTCAGCGCCCGCATCTGGTCCTGGAAGAACTCGGACTGCATCTTGAGGGCATCCTGCATGTCCTTGGCCCTGGTCAGCTTGTCTCCGAGATCGAACGTCGCGGTCACATTACGTTGCATGAAATCGCAGAACTGCTTGGCCTGGTCGGCGATCGGCAGCGGTGACGACGTCAGCCCCTTTTCGAGCAGGGCGAAATATTCGTCGCTGCCCTTTCGGAGCCGGCCGAGGGTCTCGTTCAGCATCGTCCGTACATTCTCAGCCGAGGGATTGATGTCTGCCATTGTCCTACTCCTTGTGTGACGAACGGATTGATTTCATCTATTTCGGAAGACCCCCGAACCAGGCGCCGAAATAGCCGGCATAGAGCGCCGGCAGCTCCAGATTCATGGAATGACCCATCCGGGGTACCGTCACGAGCCGGCAGTCCGGCATCGCCGCCGCCATGATCTCGAGGTCCGCCAGCGGTATCCATCTGTCCTGCTCGCCCCAGAGCACGAGATGCGGATGCTGGATTTCCGTCATGCGGCGCTCCAGCTCGCGGCTTTCCCGTTCCCGGCTGAGGTTGACCGGCGTACCGATCCAGATGCCCTCCGAGACGCCGAAGGTCTGTTCAATGATGCGATCGAACAGCGCCGGGATCTCGCCGAGACCTTCGCGGAATCGCGGGATTGCGTTCGGCGCAAGGCTCTCCGGCACGAACAGCGAAGACGCCGCGGTGGCCATCACCGTCCGCGTCAGCTCCTTGCTCGCCATCATCGCCCGGAAAAGGCCGACCTGGTCGGCATTGAAAGACATGCCGAGCGGCGTGACAGGGTCGAGCGCGAAGACCCGCCCGAACCGCTGCGGCTGCATCAGCAGCATCCGTGCGGCGATGATGCCGCCGGTCGAGTGGGTCGCAAGATGGCAAAACCCGATGCCCAGCGCATCCAGTGCCGCCAGCATGTCATGCGCATGCTGCTGCATCGAGTAGTTGGCATGGTCGGCCGCAGATTTCGGCCGATCGCTGTCGCCGCAGCCACGCCAGTCAATTCCGATCACGCGCAGTCCGCTCGGAAACATCGGGGCAGCGAGCTCGATCCAGTCCTTGCTGGCGAGATTGCCGTGGATGAAGACGACGGTGACATCGCCTTGTCCCCACTCCCGCCAGCCTAGCCGAACCTCGCCCGCTTCAACCGTTGACATGGTCGTGCCTACTTGTTCAGGCCGGCCGTCGGTGCGGCGCCGGGTGGAGTCGGGGCCACCGGCAAGGCCGAGACCACCGAACCCTTGATCATCCGATCCGTACCGAGCGGCGACGACGTGTCGACCGTTCCCTTGATCACGAAGTCCACCACGTCGACCGGGAATTCCACCGGATTGTCGGTGTGGATGAAGTGACCGGTCTCCGGATAGATCTTGAGGATCGGCCGGTTGCCCGCACCGGTCATGCGCGACATGAACGGCGTGATGACGTCGCGTCCGAGGTCCGTCAACCCGTTGAACGCCGGCGTGGGGATGAACGGCTCCTTGTCGCCGAATGAGAGGAAGATCGGCGCCTTGATCTGCGTTACCCGCTGGTAGAGGTTCTTCGGGTCATCCTGCTGCAGCTCGGAACCGATCGAATAGATGTCGTAGATGAAGACGTTGGTCCATTGCTCGAGCTCCTTCGGGTTACCCTTGATGAGCCCGACGCGCTGCTCGGTGTGGAAACGGGCATATTCGCTGTCGCTGTAGAAATAGCCGCTCTTCGCCGCCGACACGGCGTTGGTCTCCGGATCACGCTTCTTGAAATAGAAGAAGTCGCGGACGCTCTGTTCCGAACGTCCGATCTCCGCCGCGAGGATGCCGGTCGGACCCCAGGTCTCCTTCCACTTGTCGAAATCATGATCGAAGACCTGATCGAACAGGCGCGCCTTCTTGTCCTTTTCGATGGTGATGTCGCGCGGATACTCTTCGAGGCCCGAAGGAGCTTCGAGCGCAAGGCCCTGGACGGCGTCCGGCCACGTGAGGGCATAGCCCACGACGACCTGGCCGCCGAGCGAATGGCCGAGGTAATAGGCCTTCTTGACGCCGAGCTGATTGACCACGAGGTCGTACACGGCCTCGCGCATGTCCTGCATCGTCCGCGCCGGACTCTTGTCGAGATTGCCGGGACCGGACATGCCGTAGTGCGGCAGGTCCGGCACGATCACGCGCAGGCCGCTACGGAGCGCATATTGCATGACGTTGCCGTAATGCCCGCCGAACGCGCCCTTGCCATGAATGATGACGAGCACCTTTGGATCCTTCTCGGTGCCGGCGTACTCGTCCATGTAGCCTATCTGCCAGGACGTGCCCCGCTTGTCTTTCGTGGTCGCGTATTTGACCGGGTAGGGATAGGTCACGGCATCCTTCCAGAACGACTTGGCCGGATCGATCTTTCCCGCCACGCCCGGAACGCGATAGTTTTTGTCGACGTATTTCTGCGCGCGGTCGAGGCTCGCCACGTCGTCCATGAAGGCGACGAACTTCGGATCGTGCTTGCGGTGGTTGATGATCGAGAACACGCCGTAATGGGCGACCGGGCTCTCCTCGGAGATGAGCTGGGCACCCGGCACACGATCGACGGCGCGCTCGGCAAGCTTGAAGTTCAGCCAGCCATCATTGGTGATGTGCATTACCATCGTGCGCGCTTGAATGCGGCCGAGATAGGGATTGACGTTGTGAATCTCACCCACCCTGTTGCGCCAGACGAGATCGACCGCGTCGTAGAGCTTGGCGCGCGTCATCACGCTGCTGGCGGCCTTCTCGTTCGGCGGATTCCAGTAGAACACTTCCGGCTGCACGGCCGCGAAGCTCTGCGTCGTGCGGAAAGCGAAGTCGTAGCCGGTCAGGCCGAGCACCGACCAGCCGAAGGCTATGCCGGGAATCGGGTGCTTTTCCTTCGGCAGCTTGTAATAATCGCCCTTCGTCTGCTGCCACACCGGATCGGCCTCGATCGCGGCGGTCATGAGCTGGAAAGTCCAGTTGCCGACGGGGTCCTCTGAATCCGACTGGGTGGTGCCACCGATCGGCATCAAGCCGCCCATGAACTCCGGATGCATGACGCCCCAGACATAAGTCTGCGTGCCGCCCATCGAGACGCCGGTGACCAAGGCAGCGCGGGCGATCTTCAGGCCGTCGCGCAGCATGCGATAGTTCGCCTGGACCATGTCGTAGTAGCTGTATTGCGGAAACTTGATGCCGAGACCATCGGACGGCTTGCTCGCACCCCAGGTACCGAGCGGATCGACCATGACGACATAGTAGCGATTGGTGTCGATCGGACGGCCCGGCCCGATGATCGGCACGCCACCCGACAAGGCAGCACCCTTGACCCACTGCTCGTACATGTCCGTCGAGTCGCCGGAATAGTATGAATTGATGATCACGGCATTGGTGATCTCCCCGGCGGCATTGCGCCGCGGCGTGCCGACGGCGATGTAGGCCGAATGCAGCTTGCCGGCCCCGAGCGACTCCAGCGTCACGCCGCCCTCGCCACCATTCTCCCATTTGGACGGATCGGACAGATCGTACTTGCCGCCGAGTCGAAAGTTCGGAATCTCGACCGTCTTCTTCAGCTCATCATGCTGCATTTGCGACGATCGGCGGCTGTAGGGCTGCGCGACCGCCAGCGTGGTCCCCACCAGCAGCAACACCAGACTGACACAGCAGTGCCGAACGAAATTTTTCCCGGTCATGGCGGCTTCCTCCTGGCAACTTTGTCAGAAGGCTAGGTAGGCGATCGCGGCCGACCCTTGATCTAACTCAATGGATCGCCGCTTTGGTGGACGAGCATTGGGGTTGCCATCCATCTGGTCCGGACACTCGCATGCCCTTTCTCAGCCACGGCTCGTATCGCATCCGTTACGAGCTTGATGGGCCGGCGAACGCTCCTGCCTATGTGCTGGTCAACGGGCTTACGCAATATTCCGAGCTCTGGGCCGCCTATCGCGACGCCCTCGTGGCGCGACAATTCCGCGTCGCCACGTTCGACCTGCTCGGCCAGGGACAGTCCGACAAACCGATGCTCTTCATCAGCCAGGACGATCAGGTGGCGGCGCTTCATCTCCTGATCGAAGAGCTCGGCGACGGACCCATCTTTCTCGCCGGTATCAGCTTCGGCGGCCTGATCGCCCTGCGCTATGCAATCGAGCATGGCGGGCGGTTGACCGGGCTGGTGCCGATGAGCTGCTTTGCGGAGCTGCCGCCGCAGCTGTTCCTGCTTGGCAATGCGCTGCGGACTGCGTTGATCCTGGGCGGCACCAGCTACCTTCAGGATCTGCTGCTGCCGATGAACGTCTCCGATCAATGGCTAGGACCAGTATTGGACCAACTCGACAGCGTGAAGCGGCAGGGCTGGCTGGTCAACGACGTCTACGCGCTGCAAAACCTGATGGAGTCCTTCCTCGACTTCCGGTCGCTGACGTCGCAACTGTCGTCGATCGCCCTGCCGACCATGATCCTGAACGGCGAGTTCGACTTCCTGACGCCCCGCTCAGTGCATGAGACCCTGCGCGCCGAGATTCCGAACAGCGCGCTCGTGATCATCCAACGCGCCTATCACGCCTTCACGCTGGAGAAGCCGGCGCTGACCGCGGACCTGCTCGCCCGCTTCGCAGAGGATGTGTTGGCCGGCCGCTGGCAGGGCAACAAGACTGTCTGGATCGCGCCGGAGCAAGCCGGCGGCGAGCTCATTCCATTTCCCGCCGGCTACGATCATCTGCGTGCCATTCCCGTGCAGGGACCCGCCACATGAGCGAATTCTTTGGACCGCTCGACCCGCAAGGCCGTGTGCCGCCGCAACAGCAGACTCGCGTCGCCGCGTTCTTGACTTCCGCCCATGGCGCGCTGGCCCGGCAGTTCGCGATTGCGTTGCCCGCAAAGCTCGTATCCGCCTGGCAGACCGAATTGAACGCGCAGGTCTACCATGAGGCGGAGATCGTCTCCCTGCTGCTTCGGGCCACGTCCTGGGTCCCGGATGTTGCGCTGGGCTACCTGTCGATGACCTGGGAGATGGCGTGGCTTCCTCAGCCAATCGAAGGCATTCCGGATCAGCCGCTGGCGCTGGCAGCCGGCCTGGCGACACTCGCGCATGCCGTTCATGCCGGCATAAGGCCGGCAGCTTTGCTCCCCAGGGAAGCCGATGCCAACGATCCCTTTGTCATGGCCTTGCGCCGCATCGAACTGGAGAGCGGCCGGTTGCTACAGGCTCAGATCCTCTTCCTGAAAGGGCCCGAACTGGTGCCCCATCGCGACGCGGTCAGCGCGGCGCTCGAACATCGCCACACCGAGATTCGCGGGCTGTGGACCAATGCGCTCGAAGGTGTCGGCATCTCAGTCCACGAATCATGAGAAGCCTTGACGCAGATCAATGGACCGTGACGAACGCAAAGCGAGCATTCTCTGTCGCTTCCTTGATCTCTGCCGACTGGAGTTAGGACCATGAAGGCCGTTTCCATCGAAGAAGCCGTCGCGTTGATTCCGGCAGGCGCAAGCATCATGGTCGGCGGCTTCATGGGGGTCGGCACGCCGTGGCGTCTGCTCGACGAGCTCGTCCGGCAACGAAAGGCGGGACTCTCCATCATCAGCAACGACGCTGCGTTGCCCGGCAAGGGTGTCGGGAAGTTGTTCGATGCGGAACTCGTCTCGCGTCTCACGGCGACCCACATCGGCCTCAATCCGAAGGCGCAGCAACAGATGCTGGCCAGGCAGATCGCAGTCGATCTGATTCCACAAGGCACCTTCGTCGAGCGCATTCGCGCAGGCGGGTGCGGTCTCGGCGGCGTCCTCACGCCGACCGGCGTTGGTACGCTGGTCGCGGAAGGCAAGCGCCAGATCGAGGTCGACGGAAAGCCGTTCCTGCTCGAAACCGCATTGCGCGCGCAATTCGCACTCGTGCACGCTTTTCTCGCCGATTACCTCGGCAATCTCTCCTATGCGTTGACCGCGCGCAACTTCAATCCGGTCATGGCGATGGCGGCGGACACCGTGATCGTGACGGCGGAACACATCGTGCCCGTTGGCGTCATCGCGCCCGACCACGTCGTGACGCCGGCGCCGCTGGTCGACTATCTCATCACCAACCCAAACGGGTGAAGCCATGGACGCACAGGAGATCATCGCCCGACGCGTCGCCAGGGAGCTGAGAAGCGGCGACCTCGTCAATCTCGGCATCGGCATTCCAACGCTCGTTGCCAATTACGTCCCGGCCGGGCTGAACGTTTTCTTCCAGTCGGAGAACGGATTGATCGGCACGGGCCCGATTCCCGAGCAAGGGTTGGAGCACCCTCTCCTGACCGACGCCGGCGGCCGCCCGATCAGCGCGCTGCCGGGGGCCAGCACCTTCGACAGCGCGATGTCGTTCGGACTGATCCGCGGCGGCCACGTCGACGTCACCGTGCTCGGCGGGCTCCAGGTCGATGCCCACGGTCTTCTCGCCAACTGGATGATCCCCGGCAAGATGGTTCCCGGCATGGGCGGCGCAATGGATCTCGTCAGCGGCGCCAGGCGCGTCATCGTCGCCATGCAGCACGCTGCGAAGGGCAAATCCAAGATCGTCGCCAAATGCACGCTGCCGTTGACGTCGGTCCGGCCGGTGCAGCTGGTCGTGACCGACATGGCGGTGATCGGCTTTCACGACGGCAAGGCCACATTGCTGGAGATTGCTCCCGGGAGCAGCGTGGCCGAGGTCATGGCGGTGACGGACGCCGAGCTCGTCATTCCCGACAACGTTCCTGAAATGAAGATCTGAGCGGGCAACGATCATGCGCATATTCAGCAGTTTCGACGAGATCAAGTCCGCGGTCGGCACCGAGATCGGCGTCAGCGACTGGATCGAGGTGACGCAGGATCGCATCAACCAGTTCGCAAAGGCGACTTGCGACGAGCAGTGGATCCACGTCGATCAGGAGCGCGCCAGGAGGGAAGCACCAGGCGGCACCACCATCGCGCACGGCCTGCTGTCCTTGTCGCTTGCGCCCCTCTTCATTCGTTCGGTGATGGGCCTGAAGGGCCTCCGCAACACCCTGAACTACGGCGCGGATCGAATTCGATACCTGGCCCCCGTGCCCGCCGGATCGAGGTTACGCGGGCGGATCACGGTCGCCGAAGCCGAGGACGTGCCGCCGGACGGCCTGCGCGTCAACTATCATCTCGTCATCGAGATCGAGGGCGGCAAGAAGCCGGCCTGCGTCGCCGAGCTGATCGCCCTGCATTATCGCTAGCGTGCAGCCGACAGAAGGCCGCGACGATACGGGGGTCGGCGTCAGTAGATTCGCGGATATCGCTTGTATCCCCCACGGGGGAGAGCCTGAGCGAAGTACGGGTTCATCACGCACATGGCGGCTCGGCCGAATGCCGAAGCCTGACACTGCCGCAGCGATACGTAGCTGCAGTCGATCCATTCACCTCCGCCAAAAGACCCGTCGTAGACTTTCATACATACTGCATAGCGAGGATCGTAGGTTTGCGCCTGCGCCGGCACGAGATTGATCGCAAGCAACAACAAGCTCAACCCAAGCGCACGCACCCGAACCTCCTGAATCGTTCAGTCGATGATGTGATAGCCACCGTCGACATAGAGAACTCCGCCGGTGATCAGCTTGGCGCCGTCGAGCGCCAGGAACGCCGTGGCATTGCCGACATCCTCGATGCTGACGAGGCTGCGGGTCGGCGCGGTCGACTGCGCCTTGTCCATGAGATCATCGAACTCGGGAATGCCCGACGCCGCGCGCGTGGCGAGCGGGCCTGGTGAGATCGCGTGAACACGGATGCCTTTCGGCCCCAGCTCGGCCGCAATGTAGCGAACCGCCGCTTCAAGTGCGGCCTTGGCCACCCCCATCACGTTGTAGTTCTTCACGACCATCTGGCTGCCGTAATAGGTCATGGTGAACATCGTGCCGCCGTTCTTCATCAGCGGCTCGGCGAGATGCGCCATCCGCATGAACGACCAGCAGGAGACGTCCATCGTCTTCAGGAAGCCGTCGCGCCCGACATCGACCACGCGGCCGTGCAGCGCCTCCTTGGGCGAGAATGCGATCGAGTGCAGCAGGAAATCGAGTTGGCCCCATTCCTTCGCGATCCGCTCGAACACCTGTTCGGTCTGACCTTCCACCATGACGTCCAATGGCATGAAGATCGGCGCTTCCAGCGCCTGTGCCAGCGGTTCGACATGCTTCCTGGCGCGGTCATTGAGGTAGGTGACGGCGAGTTCCGCCCCGAGGGCGCGAAATGCACTTGCGCAGCCCCAGGCGATCGATTGGTCGTTCGCGATGCCGACGATGAGGCCCTTCTTGCCCTTCAAGGCAACCTTGGTATCCGGGAACACGGGAATCATGACGCCCTCTCTTGTCTGGGATTGGTCGATGGCTGTTTCATCAGCAGCGACAGCGTGTGTTGCGCGATCATCAGCTCCTCGTCGGTCGGTACGACATAGACGGGGATGAGACTCCCGGAACGCGATATCAGCCGCGAATGGCGAGAGTTGCTGGCCTCGTCGAGGCTGGCACCCAGCCATCCGAGCTGCTCGACGACACGCGCACGAATCGTCGCGGAGTTCTCACCAATGCCGGCGGTGAAGACGAAGGCATCCAGGCCCTGCAATGCAGCCGCGAGCATGCCGGCGTTGAGGCCGATCCGATACACGAAATGATCGATCGCCAGCTTCGCCCTGGCATCGTCGCTGGCCTCGAGCTCGCGCATGTCGTTGCTGACGCCCGAGAGTCCCTTCAGTCCGCAATCGCGATAAAGGAAGTTCTGGACGTTCGAGGCCGACATGCCCTTTTCGGAGATGAGATAGAGCACGACACCGGGATCGAGTTGCCCGGGGCGCGTTCCCATCGGAAGACCGTCCAGCGCCGTGAAGCCCATGGTGCTTTCGACGCTTCGCCCTGCCTTGAGGGCGCACATCGAGGCGCCGCTACCGAGATGAGCGACGATGACCCGCCCGTTCGCGATATCGGGCGCGGCCTGCGGCAAAGTCTTCGCGATATACTCGTACGACAGCCCGTGAAAGCCGTAGCGCCGCACGCCCTCGGCATGGAGCCGATGCGGGATCGCGTAGTGGTCGGCGACCGCGCTGTGCGTCCGGTGAAAGGCGGTATCGAAGCAGGCCACCTGCGGCAGGGCCGGGAAGCCGGCAAGGATCGACCGGATCGGCGCCAGATTGTGCGGTTGATGCAGCGGTGCAAGGCTGACGAACCGCTCCAGCCGGGCTACAACGCCGTGATCAATCAAGACCGGCCGATCATAATCCGGACCGCCATGCACGACGCGGTGCCCGACCGCGATCGGGTGGATACGAAGCTCGTCACGCAGCCAGCTTCCCGCGATCTCCATCGCAGCCGGAACGTCCGCGACCGCCTCGATCGGATAGGCGCGCTCGGCCAGCGGATCGCCACTCGCGCCGCTCGCTCGCAATCGCGGGCGGCTGCCAATGCCGTCCATCTGACCCTTGAGTTGCCGCCGCAGCCTACCCTCGCCCTCGACCGAGAAAACCTGGAACTTGACGCTCGAGGAGCCTGCGTTGACGACGAGGATCGTGTCCATGGCGGTCACGCGGCAACTGTCGGCGCATGTTGGCGCCGGGCGTTGGCGTAGAGGGACGCCACCGCGCAGGACGCCATGCGCGCACGCGGCGTGTCCGCCCGGGACGTCAGCACGACCGGCACCCGGGCGCCGAGCACGATGCCGGCACCATCGGCCTTGGCAAAGTACGCGAGGTTCTTTGCCAGCATGTTGCCGGCCTCGAGGTCGGGAACGACGAGGATCTGTGCCCGCCCGGCCACCTCCGACTTGATGCCCTTGATCCGAGCCGCCTCGGGATCGATGGCGTTGTCGAAGGCCAGCGGCCCGTCGAGCACGCCGCCGCTGATCTGGCCGCGGTCGGCCATCTTGCACAAGGCGGCCGCCTCGATCGTGGACGGGATCTTGGAGGTCACGGTTTCGACGGCCGACAGGATCGCCACGCGCGGCGATTTGCCGAAACCGGCCTGATTGTAGAAATCAATGGCGTTCTGGATGATATCCCGCTTGGCATCGAGATCGGGAAAGATGTTGATGGCAGCGTCGGTGACGAACAGGGTTTCGGCATAGGCCGGAACATCCATCACGAAGACGTGGCTGATACGGCGGTCGGTGCGCAGGCCGCCCGCTTTGGCCGTCACGGCGCGCATGAGCTCGTCGGTATGCAGGCTGCCTTTCATCAGCATCTCGCCCCTGGCGGCATGGATCAGCTCGACGCTCCTGGACGCGGCCTCCTCGCTATGCGCGGCATCGACGATCTCGAAGCCGGAGATATCGAGATCGTGCCTGCCCGCCGTCTCCCTGATCTTTCTTTCGGGTCCGACCAGGATCGGCCGGATGATGCCGGCTTGGGCGCTATCGACGGCTCCGCGCAGCGAGGTCTCGTCGCAGGGATGCACCACCACGGTCGGCACCGGCGGCACCGCCTTCGCTGCCGCAATCAAGCGATCGTATTTGCTGGGAGACTGCGCTGGCCTCGTATCGGCTGACATGATCTCGCTCCCCATCCTTCCATGGACGCCTAGGACGCTTTCGCCTTCGGGTCGAAAGGGGCAATGTTCGACGTCCCCTCTCCCGCGTCGATACCGAACAGCGCGGCAATGCGCTGCAGGCGGCTTGCACGCTCGCCGGTGATTTCGCCGCTGGCGGAAAGAACCTGGCGCATCATCGTGAATGCCGTGAGCCGTTGCGCGACATCTTCCGGGAGCATCTTCGGGATTGCGGCCAGGGCGCCTTGCTGGTCGAGCAACAGCATGAAGAACTGCTCGCGCACCAGCATCTTGAACTCGGGCAGCGTCATACGCGAGCCGCCGGCGTCACGGCGAATCTGACGCAACGCCTCGATGCTCCGCTCGTCGACCATTCCGCGTGCCGAGCCGATATAGAGCAGGCTGCGGATGGCGGCTTCACGGAGACCGCCCTCGCCAATCCTGGACTTCAGTTCGGCGATCCGCTTTTCGAGCATCGCCCGGTGCTCAGCCGACATCTCGCGCTTGCGCGCAGGCTCCCAGTTCGGATCGATCCCGACCGCCGCCTGAAGTGCGGGCGAGCCATAGACATTGAGGAAGATCGTCTCGCTCAGGGCTTCCTGTGCGTCGCGCCAGCTATCCAGCGCATGAACGATCTGCTTGGACATCTGCTCCTGGAAGGCCAGGAACGGGTTGTCCTTTGCCACAGGCTTGCGTTTCTCCTCGATCTCCTCGGCCGCCGTCTTCACGGCGCCCATCCAGGGATTCTGGCTGTTGAGGACCTCGTACTGGAGCCGCAGCGGATGCAGGTTGCGCATGGTCTCCGCCATCTGCGGCGTGACCATTTTCTTGATCCAGGGCTGGACGAACTTCTGGTACGCCGCGAGATTCATCTCGGAGACGCGTTTTGCCGCCGCGAAGCGCCGCTCGTCCTCGGGCGAATTGCCGCCCATGGCGCGGATATCGTCGAGCGTTCGCGCCTCGCAGCGCATGACCCACCGCCCTACGACGAGATCGGAACTCGTGGTCTCCTCGCCCTTGGCTTCGAACGTCGCTTCGTAAAGTCCAGGCGGCAGAATATCGATCAGGTCGATGTTGCTGGAGAATTCCGCATGCTCCTTTTTCGCAACGCCGCCGGAGACGAAGATGCCGAGATGTCCGACGCTTTCGTGAACGGTGTAGACGATGGTCTGCCCATACGCCCTGATCTCATCGACGTCGGCATAGCAATCGAGGATCCAGTCCAGCGCCTGCTGCGGCGGCGTGACGTTGTCGCCCTTGGAGCAGAACACCACGATCGGCGACCTGATGTTGCGCAGATCGACCTTCTGCCCATCCGACATCTCGATCCTGCCGGCCGCGAGGTTGTTGCCGATGAAGAGCTCATCGACGATGAACTGGATCTCCTCGGCGTTCAGGTTGACGTGCCCGCCCCACCAGCGCTCGAAGTCCAGATAGCGGTCGGCCTCGGTATCGACCTTGGAGTAGACATTGTATTGCTTGGTCCAGAGCGTATTCGAGGGGTTCTGGTTCTCGAAGTTCTGCACCAGCCAGGCGCCATCGAACTTGCCGGCGCCGAGATCGCTGGTCAGTGCGGTGAGCCAGCTTCCTCCCAACAGGCCGCCGGAATAGCGCATCGGATATTTGCCGTGCACGCCGGCCCAGTAGGCGAGCGGCGCGCCGGCGATGATCAATGGCCCGAATAGCTCAGGCCGCAGCGACGCCAGGATCATGACGGCCCATCCGGCCTGGCAATTGCCGATCACGCAGGGCTTGCCGTCGGCTTTTGGATGGAGGCTGATGACTTTCTCGATGAAGAGCGCCTCGGCGCGCGCGATGCGTTCGATGGTCTGCCCCGGCATCGGCTCGGGCAGGAATCCGACGAAGTAGCAGGGATGCCCTGCCTTCATGGCAACGCCGATCTCGCTGTCCGCCTTGAAGCCACCGATTCCCGGACCGTGTCCCGCGCGTGGATCGACCACGACGAAGGGCCGCCGTTCGAGATCGATCTCGACCCCCTTGGGTGGAATGATGCGGACCAGCACGTAGTTGACGGGCTCATCGAGCTTGCGCCCGTCGATGATCAGTTCAGCGGCATATTGCAGAACATGCGGCGCCGTTTGCGCGACGTGCTCGCGATACTGGTCGCCGCGCTGGCGCATGATGTCCAGAAACAGGACGCTCCGCTGTCCTGCATCGACCATGTATTCGACGGCCGACGCCACCATCCCGGACAGGGGACCACCCGGCAGGTTCAAGTTTTCCATCGTCATGTCCCGATCTCGCTGTCGTATTGCATTCAGAAGGCGCCTCCGCGACGCGCCGCCGTTGATTTAAGTCAACGTTCGACGACGGCCGGCAGTGGGGCGGCGTCCGTCTTGATCCAGGCGACCGTGAGCTCCCAGGCGACCGACAGGATGATGGGGCCGATGAAGAGACCGACGATTCCGTGCCCAAGCGTCCCGCCGATCACGCCGATCAGGATGACGAGCGTCGGCGTGGTCAAGCCGCGCCCCATCAACAGCGGCTTCAGGACGTTGTCGAGAATGCTGACGATTCCGAGAAAGATCGTCATCAGCAGTGCGGTGGTGACGTCTTTGTCGGTCCAGATCCAGACGATCACGGGAATCATGATGATCGCTGCGCCGATCTGCACGATCGAGAGCAGCAGAACCAGAAGCGCCAGCAGGCCGGCGATCGGGATGCCCACCAGCTTGAAGCCGACACCGGCCAGCAGCGCCTGGATCACCGCGATGCCGATCACGCCCTGGGATACCGCCCGGATGGTCGCTCCGGCCAGATCCAGGAAATGCTCGCTCTGCTCGGGCACGATCCGCGCGAGCAAGGCTCGGCCCGCCGCCACGAGCTGCGGCCCATAGGGAAGGATGACGCCGGCGATGGCAATCGACAGCAGGAACTTGATCGCCCCCACGCCCGCATCCCCCGCAAGGCCGAGGAGCGTTCCGGCGAAGGGCTTCAAATGCGGCGCGATCTGCTGCAGGGCCGCGCGAAGATTGGTAGAGGCCTGCTCCCACAGCTCGTAGAGCTGCGCTCCGATCAGCGGCCAGGTCTTGAGGGCCTGCGGCGGCATTGGAAGCGCCAGCTCGCCCGCGGCCAGTTCGGCGGCAAAATCCTTGATGCCATCCACCGCACCCACGCCGAGCCACGTTGCAGGTCCAATGAAGATGGCGAGGTTGACTACGGTGAGAATGACGGCCGCGAGCTTGGGGCGGCCGCCGAGAACCCTCCCGAGCAGGACGAAGGCAGGATTGAGCGCAACCGCAAGCACGAGCGCCCAGACCAGAATAGTCGCGAACGGGCGAACCAGGTAGAAGGTCCAGAAGATCAGCAGAGCGAGCAGACCAAGACGGATCGACAGCTGGATCGCGTCTTCGCCGGTGAGGCGTTGGAGGAGCGTCCTCATGATCGTCCCTCTCCGCCGCCTCGTTGGCGACGGCAAGCGAGCGACGCCGGCGTGAGGCCGGTGCAGGCCGCTGTGGCGACGCCTGGCGCCCGCAACTCCACGCGCGTCAATCCTGCGGAGCCGCTGCTCATGATGCCACCCGCCCCTGTCCCCCGCGTCTGATCGGGTCGCTCTCGTCCTGGCGATGGGACAGGCCGAGGCCCTGCCGATCCTCGATGCGGGCCGCGGCGCGATCCTCCGGATCGAAGCCGGACCGTTCGATTCCGGAATCCAGATGACGGAGATAAGCGTGGACCGCTCGTGCCCGCTCGCTGTCGACGCATGCGGCGAGCTCGACGAGGGCCGATCGCAGGCGACGCATCACCTGGATGGACGTCGATCCGAACTGCCGGATCTCGTCGAATGCGAGTGCGAGGTAGTCCTCCCATGTCGGCATCCGATAGACGACGCGCGGAATGCCATCCCGGTCGGTGGCGCGACAGGCCTCCAGGTCGCATCTGGCCAGCCGCCGCAGGAGGTCTTCGATCTGGTCGATGGCCTGGACGGCCGTCGTCGGATCGTTGATGGCCGGAGACAGGGCCTTGATGGCGATGTCGACCAGCAGACGCATGGCATATTTCGGATCCTGCTCGAACGTCCGCTGGTCGCCGAGATGGATGAAGGCGCGCAGCTGGCTCTCGAAGCCGGCGCTGGCCGCACCGCGAGCGCGCAGGATGACGGTGCCTTCAATCAGGGTATCGCCAACGGCGCACTCCAGCACGATGAGGCCATCCATGCGGCGGCCAAGCTCGACCAGCTTCTCGAGATCGATCGACGTCACCGATTGCGGGCTTCCGACGTGCCTGATGGTGAGCGCCGGTGCCTCGGCGTGCCGTGGGGCGGGAGTTGCGCTTGCTGCGGTCGACCACTGCACTTTTTGATATGTGCTCGCGATGACCTCTCGTCCCGAATCGCCCAGCGACTGCAACACGCGCGTAATCTGAAGGTTGTTCAGGCGCTGGACCAGCTGTGCGAGCATCAGCACGCTCGCCGTCAGCATGGCTCCGACAATCACCGCTGACAACAGGGGGACGCCCTGGGTACCCTGGCGATCCACCCAGGCCAGCGTCGCAAGGCTGTACATGAAGGTCGCGACGAACATGCCCAGCGAGTGGAACAGCAGCCGGTCGCGCGCGAACCAGACCACGAGCCGCGGCGAATAGACGACGGCGTTGAACTGTACCAGCACGAAGGCGATCGAGAACACGATGCCGGTCAGCGCCATCATGCCGGAGGCAACGGCCGAGAGATACGCCTGGGCAGAGGACGTCGACAGATCGAGACCGGAGGCCAGGAACCGGGACTCCAGCCGCGGCACCACCAAGCCTGCCGCGATGCTCGCAGCCGCGTAGAACGTGGGTATCAGCCACAGCTGCATTCCGCTTCGTCTCCATGGCTCGGCGTCGCGCGGGAGGCTCATCGCCTCTGTCGGCCTCGCCCAGCATCGGCGCGGATGCCGCCTGTTCGTTGATCTCGATCAATGGTCGGTGTGCGGGGGCAGCGGATCGATGATGCCCTGCCTCACGGCACGGAAATCATCATGAAGCTTGGCATATGCGGGAAACCTGCCTTGGCGGGCGCGGTCGTCGGCTTTGCAGCGTGCGGCTCGCTCGACTTGGCTCGGGCTGGTGGCAGCAACGCAAGCCGCCGATCTGCGATCTTGGCTGGCCTTCCGATCGCATCCGCCGGGTGGACTCCGTTCCGGCCGGCGAACCAGCGGTTGCCCTCGCTCTTGCGGACAGCGGCCACGGCTTCGCGCTCTCGCGGCGCAATCCGCCCGAGCTTTGCTTCGTCGCTCACCCTCTCGAGCCAAGAGAGCGCAGGGAAGACCGGGTGCTGACCTCGCACCCGCGGTCCGCTGCGCAAAATGCACAC
>NZ_LSIC01000092.1 GCF_001556045.1 Bradyrhizobium sp. CCH5-F6 | reverse complement strand
GCGCGGAGGCGGTCTTGGGTGCGGTCATCTTGCGAATATCTCCACCGCCGCAGCCTTTTGGCGGGCTACGGGCGGGTCTGGTGTGGCGATCGGAAGCGGCGAGCGCGATCTACCACATCGCCCGCCCCCGGCCAAGCATTTGCGGGTCGGGCCTGATATTTATGCAAGATATGGTGGGACATTGAAGGTTATGGAGGAAGTGCGGCTCACGCGCCCCGTCCGTCCTGCCAGCCCGAAAGGCCCGTTCTGGTCCTAACCGGACGCAGCTCCCCGGCCGGTCATAGTCCGGTATACCCCGCCTTCACCGGATCCACGCTGCCGTCGAGCTGGCGCAAGTATGTCAGGCCGCAGACCGTCAAGCGGTGGGTGTCCCGCTCGCCGGCTTCCATCAGGGTATTCAGGTAGGCCGTCACCTTGGCCCTCGCCTCCTCGCTGGCCGCGGCGGTGCGGTTGGCAAGCAGGTCATAGGTCTTCATGATGCGGTCGATGGCAGCTTCCATGGCACCCTCTGGTTCGTCGATATTTTCGGAGTTTTGATCAGGCAACCGCGCGGGCATCGGACTGCGTCTCGAACCACGTGATCGCCTTGTTGGCGAGCCTAATCTTGTTGAATTCACCGCGCTGGAGCAGCTTGACGATGATCCCGAGCAGGCGTTCGTCAGTCACGAGGGAATCGGGGATCGCGCCGGAGCGGCGAAGGTAATTCGCGGCAATGGCGTAGGCCTCGCTGACGAGTTCTACGTTCATCGCCTGAAGCCCGCGCTCGATCAGCATGACATCCCTCCGGTTGGAAGGAATAACTGCGGGGGTCGGAACAGGTTCCGCCGGCCGTTCAGATTTTTCGCACGTGCGAACGGCTGCGGAGATGGTTGCTCGATGGGTTCACCAGGTCAAGCGGGCGCCGCCCTTGCCGGAATAGGTGCGCGAGACATCGTTGGTATAGGTCGCCTCGCCCAGAGCGAACAGCGTGACCCGCCCCATCTGCCAGTCGACGCCCGCACTGCCGTAGCCGCCCACGACGCTGCTGCGCTCGGGCGTCGTCGCGATGAAATTCTGTCCCAGCAAAACGACGTTGAGCAGCTCGCCCGCGCTGCGTTGCTGCGCGAGGGCACCGGCCGAGACCCGCGCGGTCACCCGGTGTCCGTTGGCCAGCATTCTGCTGTTGGCAAAGGTCAGTTCGGCCCGCTCCTCCCAGGCCTGGAAGTCGCGGCCGGCGACGCTGACATTGGCAACGCCCGCGCCGGTCTCCGTATACCCGCCGAAATGCGCGGCCACGTAGCGCACCTTCACCGCCGGCGTGATCGTGAAGCCGCGCCCGTCGACATCGAGGCGGCGTCCGAACATCAGCGCCGGATTGACGAACCAGCCGCCATAGGACGCCGTGGCCGTCGCAACGGCGAGGCCACCTCCGATATTGCGCAAGCTGGAATTGTCGAGGCTTCCGCCGATCACGGAAAGATCGAGGAAGGTGCTGCCCCAGGTCTTTCGGCCATAGGCGCCGCCGAACACGGTGTCGGTGCCGGTCGAGCCGGCGTTGAAATACAGATTGGTCTTGTTGGTGCTGCCGCCCGCCAGCACGCCTAGCCTGAGGTCGGGACTGACCAGCCGCTCGTAGCCGACCGCGGCGCCATAGCCTGTCGTGGTCCCCCCGATCAATGCACCGTTGTTGTCCTGCAGGCGCTGGCCGCCAAAGGCCTTGGCCCAGACCGCATTGCTCTCGCCGTAGGTGGCGCTCGCCGCCTTGAACGCAGGCGCCGGGGCATATCCCAGGGCTCCCGAGGGAAAACTGGCGAACGCGTCGAACGGAGACGCCGCCGGTTCGGTCGCGGCAAACGCATTGGCATTGGCAGCGCCCGCGCCCGGCGAGAACACGGGCGCATCAGGCAGGACCGAGCCGATCCATCCGGTGATGTCCATGATCGCGCGGTTCTGCGCGCCGAAGCTGGAGAGATCGGCGACGATGATCTGGTTGGACGTGACCACGTAAGGATTGCCGGCGGTGGTCACGGTCGAGAGCGTCTTGTCGAAATTGGCCGTGTTCAGGATCCAGCTTCCGGGACCGAAGCTGACGGCGTCCGCGCCCCCGGTGAAATCGACCACCCCGCCGAAGCGTGCACCGGGAAGCACGGTCAGGCTGTCGGATTGCGCGGGCGTCGTCGCGCCGAACTGGATCGCCGTACCGCCCTCGCCGATGATCGTGCCGGAATTGACCAGGGTCCCCGTGGTCCCAGACAATATGCCGATGCCGGAAGGCCCTTTGCCCGTGATCGTCCCGAAGTTGACCGCGTTGACGCTGCCGTTGAAGGTGCGAATGCCCGCGCCGCTCCCTGTGATCGCGCCGGAATTCGTGACGATCGCATCGAACGAGGCGGAAACGCCTGCCGAATGCTCGCCGATGATCGTGCCAGAATTGGTGACGGTGGCGTACTGGGACCCAATGCCCTCCCAATAGCCGCGCATCAATCCGGAATTGGTAACTGTGACGTTCACGGCGCTGACCACCGCGCCATCAGCGGCGATGATGGTGCCGGAATTCGTCACCTTCGCAACCGTGCCGGAAATGGCCGGGCCGAATCCATTGTTGAGGATGGACCCTGAATTGGTCACGTCGATCGTGCCGCTGGAAGAAGGCCCCACCGACGTCGACGTGATGATCCCCGAATTGATCAGCGTCAGGCTCGTTTGCGCATAAATGACGCTGCCGAAGGTATCGGTCATCGCGATGGTGCCTGAATTGACCACCGTCGCGCTGCCGTTCGCCGCATAGATGGCGTCGTTCGCTGAACTGATCGAGCCCGAGTTGATGACGCTGATGTCGGCCAGGGCGTAGATGCCGTGCAAATTTCCGATGATGCTGCCCGAATTGTTGACCGTACTCGTGCCCGTGGCAAAGACGCCGTCAAAGCCCGCGCCCGTGATCGTCCCGGAATTCACGACGGTGACGTTGTGGCCCCTGACGCCATCGCTAAAGGTGCCGGTGATGGTCCCAAAATTCGTAACGGACCCGTCAAGGCCCGTGTCGACTCCGACGAAGCCGCTGATCGTGCCGAAATTGGTCACGGTCGCGCTGGTCGCACCGAAGACACCGCGGTCGTTGATCCCCGTGATCGTGCCCGAGTTCACGACCGTCCCGGTGTTGAACCTGATGCCGTAGCTCGTCCCGGTCACTGACGCCCCCTGGACGACGGTGACCGCGAGATTGTCGATCCCGGCCGAGCCGTAACCGTTCGTGCCATTCTGATCCGTGGTGCCCCCGGTGCAGGTCGCGGAGACATTGTTGGCGGCAGCGGGCGTGCAAGCCGCCTGAGCTGGCGCCGAGAGCAGTGGCATGGCGGCAAAAGCCGCAACAGCCATGACGAACAAGCGGACCGGAGACGGCCTGAACGAGCGCAACGAGAGAGCGGACACCGCGCGCGACAAATCGGACGTGGACATTGCAAAGGCCTGGAGAGTCAAATCACTTGCGAGCAATAAGTTGTCAGCACGCCAACGTACAACGGATTCGGCTCCTGCGAAGCGCGCCAGATCGATTTTGAATTCAGCGGTCAACTCTCTTGGTCCGGGAAGTCAAAATTGCCTTCGGCTCGCGCGAGGCGCCGTTTTATAAGCAACGCGAAGAGCGTTTGGGACTTCGCAGGGAGACCATGTCCACCCCCATTCCGGTGCTGCATTTCGACACCAGCAATTTCCCCGAGACCGACAGATTCGACATTTGGCGCTCGGGCATCGCCACGCATGAGGTGACCCGCCTCGACGCCGGCGCGCCGTTCGAAGCCGTCGTGGACGCCTGGACTCTCGGCGACATGGTCGTGACCCATTCCCGGATCGGTCCGGTCAGGATGGCGCGGACCGCCGAGATGGCCAAGGCCGACGGCCTCGACATGATCCAGGTGGTTTTCCTCAAGGGCGGCACGGTGACCTTCGTCACCGACGACGAGCCCTCCCCGCGTACGATGCGGCAAGGCGAGCTGGCCGCATTCGATACGCGACGCGCGCTGGTGACCGATGGGACGGCGCTGGATTGCATCACCTGCACCATAGCGCGACGCGCCTTCGAGCGAACGGGTTATGATCCCTCCACCCACGGCGTGATCATCGACGGTGCATGGGGCCGCCTCGTCGCCGACTTCCTGTTGTCCTTCGTGCAACAACTCGAGGAGATGACCGTCCAGGATGCGGCCAGCCTGTCGGCGGCCTTCGTCGGGCTTTTGGCGACGGTGCTGAGCGCGCGGCCGGCAGGCGGCGAAGCCGCGCCCCGCAGGTCAGTGACCACGCTCCGCGAGCGCGCGGAAGCCTATATCGACCAGAACCTTTCATCCGACCGGCTCGACATCGCCGCCATGAGCCGGGCTCTCGCAACGTCGAAATCCAATCTCTATCGCGCCTTCGCCAATGCAGGCGGCGTCACGGCCTATATCCGGAAGCGACGGTTGGAGACGATTCACGCCCGCCTCAACGCCGGCGAAGCCCTCGCAATCGGCGATGTCGCCCGCGAATACGGTTTTCCAAGCGCGGCGCATTTCAGCCGGGCCTTTCGCAAGCAATTCGGGTTCAGCCCGCGGCGTGCGCGCCTTGGCGGCCCGTCATACCCGGTCGTCGCGGCCGACGATGAAGTCGCCCTGTTTCGCCACTGGGAGGAGCGCTTGCGCTGAAAGCCGAGCCGGCGGAGGACAACGACCGCGCTGCGCGGCGCAGGGCTTCCTGCCTTCTGCAAACGCGCGAACGGCGCACCGGTCCGGACAGATCCGGGCCGGCGCGCTGGGGGAAGTCAGGCACGTTCGGGAGGGCTGCCGGTCTTGTTGCGGGCCGGCTTGGCCTCGATCCCTTCGAAAACTCAGAGGCGATAGAGGATCTGGTCAGTCCAGAACCGCTCCAGGCGGTGCAGCGACTTGTTCAGGGTCGCGAACTCGTCGCCGGAGATGCCGCCGACCTGCTCCACCGTCTTGACGTGCTTCTGGTAAAGCGAATCGACGATGCGGCGGACTTCCTGGCCCTGCGGGGTCAGGCGGATGCGCACTGAGCGGCGATCGACGCGCGAGCGCTGATGGTCGAGGAAGCCGAGCTCGACGAGCTTCTTCAGATTGTAGGAGACGTTGGAGCCGAGATAGTAACCGCGCGTGCGCAGCTCGCCCGCGGTCAGCTCCTTGTCGCCGATGTTGTAGAGCAGGAGCGCCTGGACCGAGTTGATGTCCGCACGGCCGCGGCGATCGAATTCATCCTTGATCACGTCGAGGAGCCGGCGATGCAGCCGCTCCACCAGAGTCAAAGCTTCCAGATAGAGCGACTGCACCGAACCCTGCTGGCCGGAGACGCGCTCTGCCGTATCTGCCGCAGTTGCGACGGCTTTCATCATGACACTTCCCCTGTTGTCGTTTTTATCGACACTTATTCGACGAAACTTGTGTCCCGTCTGATAGGTGCAACTTAAGGGGCGCGTTTGAAGATCGGCTTAAATAAGAGAATAAAGAGATCATGAATTTAAGACAGTGAATTGCGGATTAAGCCTGTCCCACAAGCACTTTTCGCAACCGTCTGTTGACCCTCGCAAGGTCCTGTTCACCCTCCGTCCGCCCCGCTTGTCGCATTCCAGAACAGCCCCGCCCCGTTTCGAAACGAGCGCGTAACGGCTGTGGCGGAACCGGCTGGTCAACGAAAACTTACTGCAAATTTTAGGCAACCAACGGTCAACCAAAAGTAACACTCTCATGTCCCGGACAAGCGCCGCGAAGCGGAGCGCAGAGCCGGGATCCAGATGTCGCTGGTGAGGTCGCGGAGAAATGGGCCCCGGCTCAGCATCGCATCACTTCGTGCTGCACTGCGTCCGGGGCACGCGTGCTCGCGCGTCGGGAAACGCCGCTATGGCGGCCGTTCCCGTGCGGCCATCCAGGCGAGCGCGAGATAGGCGGCGAGCATGAAGGCTTCGACGCCGACCACGACCAGGCTGCCGCCATAGATGCCGGGGAACATCAGCTCGATCACCGCCATCGACACAACGGTCGTCAGCCACACCACCGCGCCCCAGGGCGTCGCGAGCCAGAGGCCGACGGCGGCGACGAGCTCGATCACGGCGAAGTAGACGGTCGCGGCCTGCCAGGCCATCGACTGGTTCTCGAAGGCCTCGTCCTCGCCGCCGACGAAGCCGGTAACCTGCGCCCAGTGATAGAGCCCCTTCAGGATCGAGAGCAGCGCCATCACCCGCAGGAACAGCACCAGCCGGCGCGTCCAGACATTGTCGTCGGACTCGGCCCGCTCCGACGAGATCGCCGCCACCGACATTGCGTTGTCTCTGGCGTTGTCTCGAATGGCGTCCCTGCCATTGGCGCCGTCGCGGGCCGCATCGCGGGTGGAGATCTCGGACATGCCCCCTTCTGGCTGCTTCGCCCCGCAAAATCAATCGGCCTGCCATCCCTTGCGGCAGGTCAAGCCGCGATGACGGGAACCATGAGAGCTGGTATAAGAATAATTCCAGCCGGAGGAAGAATGATGGCGATCAAATACGGACGTCCGATCGAATTGCGCGAGGTATCGCGCCGGGATAGCGCGGCAGTGCCCCATGCGCTCGATTTGACCGTCCGCCCGCGCCGCAACCGCAAGGCCGAGTGGGCCCGGCGCATGGTGCGCGAGAACGTCCTCACCACGGACGATCTGATCTGGCCGCTGTTCCTGATCGACGGCACCAACAGGCGCGAGCAGGTCGCCTCGATGCCGGGCGTCGACCGCCTCAGCGTCGACCAGGCCGTACGCGAGGCCGAGCGGGCGATGAAGCTCACCATTCCCTGCCTCGCGCTGTTTCCCTACACCGAACCCTCCCTGCGCGACGAGGAAGGCTCGGAAGCGACCAATCCGGACAACCTGGTCTGCCAGGCCGTGCGCGCCATCAAGAAGGAGTTTCCGGAGATCGGCATCCTCTGCGACGTCGCGCTCGATCCCTTCACCAGCCACGGCCATGACGGCCTGATCTCCGACGGCAAGATCCTGAACGACGAGACGGTCGCCGTGCTGGTGCGCCAGGCGCTGGTGCAAGCCGAAGCCGGTTGCGACATCATCGCGCCCTCCGACATGATGGACGGCCGCGTTGCCGCGATCCGCGAGGGGCTGGACGGCTCAGGTCTGCTCGACGTGCAGATCATGGCCTATGCCGCGAAATACGCCTCCGCCTTCTACGGGCCGTTCCGCGACGCCATCGGCTCGGCCAAGACGCTGACCGGCGACAAGCGCACCTACCAGATGGACAGCGCCAACTCCGACGAGGCGCTGCGCGAGGTCGAACTCGACATCGTCGAAGGCGCCGACATGGTGATGGTGAAGCCCGGCATGCCCTATCTCGACGTGGTGCGCCGCGTGAAGGACACCTTTGCGATGCCGACCTTCGCCTACCAAGTTTCCGGCGAGTACGCGATGATCGCCGCCGCCGCAAACAACGGTTGGCTCGACGGCGAACGCGCCATGATGGAGAGCCTGCTCGCCTTCAAGCGCGCCGGCGCGGACGGCGTGCTCAGCTATTTTGCCCCGAAGGCGGCGGAGAAGCTGCGGGCACAGGGTTAATCTCGCGCCACATCCACGACGTCGTCCCGGCGAATGCCGGGACAGCTTGAGAATTTGCGGCAATGGCCGCCTCTCATCGCCGTTTCCGACCGCCCCCGAATCGCCGGAATATTTCGGCTTGTTGATGCCCGTGCGCCCTTGGCACGGGCCTGGTCTGTTCCCATGTCGTGCCACGAGGGTTTTTCCTCCTGGGAGGACGGACGATGTCGTATGACTCGGGTAGCTCAGACGCCTGGCGCAATGACGGCGGGGTGCAGCCGCACGCCTACGACCCCTATCTGCATCCGGAACTGTTCCGCGGCGTGGCGACGCGGCGCGTGTTCGCCTTCCTGATCGACATGGTCGTGATCTCCGTTCCCGTCGTCCTCGGCTACGTCTTCATCGCGCTGTTCGGAGTGGTCACACTGGGCCTCGGCTGGGCGCTGTTCTGGCTGGCCTGGCCGGCCTCCGTGATCTGGGCCATCGTCTATTACGGCGCCTGCATCGGCGGTCCCTCCTCCGCGACGATCGGCATGCGCCTGATGGATCTGGAGCTGCGCACCTGGTACGGCGCGCCCGGCTATTTCGTCCTGGGCGCCACCCATGCCGTGCTGTTCTGGGTCACGGTCTCGTTCCTGTCGCCGTTCGTCGTGCTGGTCGGCCTGTTCAACGGCCGCCGTCGCCTGCTGCACGATTTCGTGCTGGGAACGGTCGTGATCAACAATTCCGTCCGCGCAACTGTGCCCCAGGGCGCCAGAAGCTGGTGATCAAGGACCTGTCAACCAGGACCGACTAAGCTGTCTGATCTGACCTGCCGAGTAGACCGATTGACCAAGGGCTTCCGTAGCGCGATGCTGATTTCCACTTCGGAGGCCCACGACGTCCCTTGACCCAGCACTCGCGCGACACACCACAGTTTTATCTTACGGCGCCCTCCCCCTGCCCGTATTTGCCGGGCCGGCATGAGCGCAAGGTGTTTACGCACCTCGTTGGTGACCGGGCCGGCGACCTCAACGACCTCCTGACCCATGGCGGCTTCCGCCGCAGCCAGTCGATCGCCTATCGCCCTGCCTGCGACCAGTGCCGCGCCTGCGTCTCGGTCCGGGTGGTCGCGAACGAGTTCCGGGCCTCCCGCAACTTCCGGAAGGTCATGGCGCGGAACGCCGACATCATCGGCGAGCAGCGCAGCCCCGTGCCCACCTCCGAGCAATATTCGGTGTTCCGCGCCTATCTGGACGCGCGTCACCGTCACGGCGGCATGGCCGACATGACCGTGCTCGACTACGCCATGATGGTGGAGGACAGCCACGTCGAGACCCGCATCATCGAGTACCGCAAGCGCGGCCCCGACAGCGGCCTCACCGGCCGCGGCGATGAGCTGATCGCGGTGGCGCTGACCGACGTGCTCAGCGACGGCCTGTCGATGGTCTATTCCTTCTTCGAGCCCAGCCAGGTCAGCCGCTCGATGGGCACCTTCATGATCCTCGACCACATCGCCCGCGCGCGCCGGCAAGGCCTGCCTTACGTCTATCTCGGCTACTGGATCGAAGGCTCCAAGAAGATGGACTACAAGGCCCGCTTCCTGCCGCAGCAGCGCCTCGCGCCGTCAGGCTGGCTGCGCGTCGACGCCCAGGGCGATGCTGCGTCCGAGCCGCAGGATTAAGGCTTTCAAGTACGCTTCCGCCACTAGGGCGCGGCCGTCGCAGAAGTGGCAAACCGGAACGCGACCTCGGCAACGGTCTTACGCTCGAGGATGAATTTGAGCGCGGAGAGTCCAGGAAGAAAGAAATAGCCCCCTCCCCGTGTACATGTGAACGTCGCTACTGACACTTCCTCGCCGCTCACCAGGCCGGGTATCGAGAAGGACTTGGCGCCGTCCGCGCCCACCAGCGGATCGTCGGCGTGGAGATTCGCGAAGCACGGGTTTCGGACCCAGCGCTGGTGAATGAACTCGAACTGTCGCTCGAGATCCGCATTGCAGGCAATGAAGAAGATGCCTTTGCGCGTATCGCTTCCCTCTTTCTGCCAATAGGGCCGTCCGCGGCGCAGCAGCCTGTGCAGCTTGGTCGATTTGATGCTGGATTGCACGTCCGTGCCCAACGTGTCCCGGGGATTCACTCTGCGAACATGCGCACCCCTCGGACAACCAAAGCCGTTCGCGTCGTCGACACGAAATCGAAAGGCGTCGGCCTTTGAGTCCGAAACGGGAGTGCCGGGGTCGCCCTTCCACGACAACGGCAGGCCATTCTTCCGACGCCCCATCAACTTCTCGCAAACCTCCGCGCCGTTGGCTTGCTCGAACCGGTTGAAGGCGTCGACATCCTGCTCGATCTGGCGAACCGCCAGATAGCTTCCGTTCAGCGCAAAGCGCCCACCGGTATAGGTGGCATCACCCGGCCAGTCCTTGGCATTCGGACAATAGGTGAGCTCGTCATACTCGTTGCGGTAGCCCAGAATGAATTCGCCGGGAGCGACGAGGCGATCGTCATAGAAGGGAGCTGCATCCTGCTTGACCTTTGCGAACTCGCCACTCTCTCCCGCGTCTCTAAGCCCCTGGATCACCGGCTGTGCGAGGCCATCCCGAAACCCGAACACCTCGTACAATTTCTCGCGGTCGTCGCCCTTCTTTTGTTGGAACGCGTAAGGATCGTTGTCGATCTTGATGATGCCGAACACGTCCCGATCGGGATTGAGCTCTTCCTGTTCGGCCAGCCCGTTCGCCACGCGGTCTCGCAACCTCCACTCGGCAACCAGAACATGCACTGCGCTGCAGCCGGCACCACCGGTGTCGGACCAGCGCCATTGCCGGGGACTGTCCCTCAACAGCAGTGCGCGCAGATCGCTCCCCATGCCGCTGCGGAACGGGGTCGGGAACGGGTGCGCGTCGGTTTCTTCGCATCCGAGCCTTTTCAATCCCAAATGGGTGAACGCGATTGCGACCGCATCGTCGATACGGTGCGTTCTCGACTTCCTCACATCCGCGGCACTGACGACCAGTCTCTTGTCGAGGAGCTTGGAGAGCCACGCACGAGCATCGTTCTCGCGGCCGTCCTTGATCGTCAGCAGCCAGAAGCGGCTGGTCTTCAACCAGCCATAGCCGCTCCCGAGCATTCCCTGAATGTCTCCGAGTTGATCCGAAAGACGCGGCGCTTTCATGTTTCGATCGCCCTCATGATGAAATCGTCGTTTCGATCATTGCGCTCCCCGAACAGGGCATCGCGCAGGCCGGTGGCAAGGTTGATTTCGTCAACCGACTTCTTGGAAGCGTCGAACCGATACAAATGCGGCAGCATGCTGTCGCGCGCATACGACTTGAACTTCAGTTCGCACTTCACGCCGCGGAAGATGACAAATCTCGTCGGCGGAAAGCTGCGCGGCGCCTCGACCGCCGGCTGGTCGAATCCCGCCGATGGCCGCCGCTTCAGCGTAGTCCACCGCCAGGCCAACGTCGTTCCGATCGTAGCGCCGTTGATGAAATCGTCGAGATAACCGCCAAAGCTGCCGTCATAGTTCGAGCAGAACAGATAGCGACGACCGCCCTCGATGATGTGCCAATGACCGAAATGGATGCCCGGCGCATCGCCCAGCCGGCCTTCGGTGAAGAAAACCCGACCGGCAAGTGTCACGATGCGCAGAGACGTTCGAATCCACCAGCTACTCCAGCCGTTCGGACTGCGGATATCCGTCAGACTGATCATATGCGCGGTTTCGCGGACCAGCAGCGCCTCACAACGGTCTATCGACGGATGAACTTGCTGGGACCGAGACACATCGTCTTCATACTGATCGAAGAACTTGTCAAATATCCATTTGAACCGACGGTTGATCCGGGTGAAGAGCGCGTCAAGGCAAGTTAGCACGACGACAGCCAGAACGATCAGCGCGGCGATCGCGAGGATGATGGAGACGACGAGCTTCCAACCATGGAGCTGCGGCAACCATTCGTGGATCTTCCCGGCGAGATAATCGGGGCAGAAGACGAAGACGGCGGCACCGGCGAGGACAGCCAAAACGAACGGCACGCCGAGGATCAGGCCGGCCGCGGAGGTGGACCACGACGACCATGTCTCCGTCGGCCGTTCGAGCTCGCGACGGACATTCTCCAGCCAACGTCTCCAGGATCCCGACAGCGCCGGCAGCGCGATCAGGAACAGCCATCCCAACAATGCGAGCCCGATCACGGACAGGGCCCCCCTGATGCTCACGCCTAGCACCCAGTCGCTCGCATTGCCGACGGCATCCACAGCCGCCTGCCAGCCAGAGGCTGGCGGGCCGAACAGCCAGGCGTAAACGCCGGTCGCGCCTCGCGGCAGCGCGAGCGCCAGCCAGACCGCGACCAGCCAAAGGCCGAAGATGCCAACCACGTAGCCGAGCTTGGCGGCGATCCCCGCCCCCTTTCCGCGCCAATAGGACCGCGGCGCAGCCTGCATCGCCCAATCGAAGTCCGGATTCTGGAACGCCCGTTGCGCCAGGGCCAGCGCGAATGATGCGCGGTCCTCGCCATAGCTTCCCCTCAGCCCACCTGCCTCGGCGCGCGTCCATTCGAGCAGTTGCTGCTCCTTCTCGATCTGCCGGCCCGTTCGGTCCCGTGCGCCGACGAAACCGCCATCGGCAATGCTGAGCCATTCCGTCAACCTGTCGAGCAATTGGGCGTTGCGCTCGCTCGCGAGCCCAGGCCCCGTGCCGGGCCAGTAAGAACTGTAAAGCGACCACATCGTGCCGCTTGGATGATGAACGAGACGGTACAGCATGTCGTAGGGATCGATGCCCTCCTCGATGGCGAGTTCGAGCATCAAAGACGGCAGTTGGTCCTGCGCATCCGAGCTCGGCGGCAGCATCGCGATGGAAGCGAACCGAACCACCTTGACGTCCATGAACAGTGCCTGCAGCGCCGGGTGCATGCTCCCCGACTCCGAAAAATCCAAACCTCCGCGCCAGCCAGGCGCAATAATGCAGATCATCTGCTGCCGGACGATCCTGAGCATGGCCGTCTTTCCTCCCAGCCCATCAGGTAAAGCTGACGCTCATGCGCGACATCAGCGGGCCATCGTAGGTGATGGCTTTGCCCTCGCCGCCTGCCAATTTCAGCTCGGGCAAGATCAACAAACCGATCAGCGCGCTCGTCAGTATCTCGACTGCGTAATCCTTGGCGGGACATTGGCGAGTGCCGTATCCGAACATCAACCAGCGCAGATCCTCGTGCTGTCCCCACTTGCGAGCGGGGCAAAACCGGCGGCTCTTCTTGATGACACTCGAATCGAACAAGGCAGCGATCGACCAGACCGCCATCTTGCCACCGGCCGGGCATGTTGCGTTGTGGCGGGCGCCCGTCTCGAATTCGGTATCGCGCGGCACGTCGCGGGCGAGCAGCGGAAAGATGGGACGAAAGCGCATCAGCTCGAGCACGTGATTCCGAACGAGGTCGCGGAACGCCTTGTCCTCCCAAACCGCGGTCGGCCCGAGGCGCTCGGCTTCGGCCCGCAACGCCCTGTGCGCCTTCGGACGACCGAGCAGTTCCTGCACAGCCAGTGCTCCGGACTGGACCGTGACCGGATGGGAAATCCATGCAAGACCGACCGCGTTTCGGTCAATCACCTCGGCAGTCTCGTTCACTCCCCACGCGCCCTGAATGTCGCCGCGCACGGCCGCGATGCGTGCACGCAGGGCATCGGAGCAGAGCTCTGCCCGCCGTTGAATCCTCAGCGTCGCCGAGCTTCCGGCCAGGAGCTGGCCGGCGACGTATCGAATTTCCAGGAGATACTGCCGCTGTAGTCCGACGTCCGTGATGCTGCCATGTGCGCCCGCAACTACCCGGGCGGTCGCCGACCCGAAGAGCGGATCCATCGCGCGAAACACGATCCACATCAGGTAGTCCTCGATGAGATCGAACGGCTTCTTCGTTTCGATCGCCGAGAGCTGCGTGACGCGATACTGAGCCTCCTGATCGGCAGCAAGAGGCAGGTTCGAGGCCAGCAGGGCCAGCCGCGCGTCGAGCAAACGCTTGTCGTGATCGTAGAGAGGCCCCGGATCCATGCCGATCAGATAGTTGCCAGCCGATAGATTGGACGCGTGAGCGGTATTGGAAAAGCTCTGCGGCCTCGTCAGGACACCCTTCACGGCGCTAGCCCGCGCCGCCAGTCCGAACCAGCCGCCGACGAACGGCCAGAGCCGAAGGACTGCACCGACGGCGCGCAGGGCAGTCGGATGACGATTGGCCCAGCAGAAGATCCCGTAGAGGAGGCTGCGGAGCCCCGGCGGCATTGCATCAGGAGTGCCGGCTGAGAGTTTCATGCTGCATACCCGTCCTTCCGCCAATCTGCGAGGGCTGCGGCGGCCTGCCTTTGATAGTGGGGCATGCTCAAACGGTCCGCGGCCTCGGCGACTCGCTTGAAATTCGCTTCGGCGCCTGCCAGATCGCCGGCCTGGCGCAAGGTTTCGGCAAGCTCGTACAGGGCTTCGGTCTGGTGGCCATATTCTTCGGCGGCCTGCTCGACCGCCTTGCGTCCGACCGCGATCGCCTCGTCCAGCCGTCCGAGCTTCCGATAGGCAACGCCCAGGCTCACGCGCATGAACGTCCTGCCGTAGGGTCCGGCCGCCTCGTAGATGCGCTCGGCAAACCCCTTCTCCAGCATGGTCGCCGCCTCGGCAGCCTTGCCATTGCGTGCAAGCGCGCTGCCGAGAACGCCCGTGCAAACGGAGAGCATGGTCGGCACGTTGTGCGTCATGCATTGCTGCACGCCCATGCGCATCAAGGGCTCCGCGCGGTCGAGTTCCTCGTTCTCGATCCATATCTGAGATTGGACGGTGTCGATGAGCAGGCGGGAGTACGGGTGGTTGATGTTCGACAATATCTCGTAGGCCTTGGCACAGAGGGCGTTGGCAGCCTCGCTGTCCCCGAGACGCCAGAGCGTGCTGGCGTGAAACGCATACAGATTGATGATGGGAATGGCGGCCCATCCGGGCTGGACGTAGTGCGCCGACAGTTCCGGACCGTAGTCGGACAGCAGGACGTTGGCTTCGACGGCCGCTTCCGCGTATCGCCCGAGCGCATGCAGATGCATGAGGCGCGTCTGATGCGCCGCCATCATCATGTGGCGACGCTTTGCGAGACGGGCCGCCTCCAGACCCAGCGAAGCGTGGCGCAGCCCCAGCTCGAAACGACCGCGCATCCACAAGAACACCGCCGTCTCCGTCGAAACTGCCGCCCGTGCACGCTGGTCGTTCAGTTGCGCGGCAATGGCTTCAGCCCTTTCCATGTTGCTGAAGATGTCGTCGATCTGCCCGAGCGCCAGCATTGCGCCGATGGCTTCCAGCCGAAGCGCAAGCTCCAGGGCCTGCGCGGTCGAAGCGCCGTCGACACGCCGGGCCGCATGGATACCCCTCTCGAACAATTGGAGGGCTTCCTGGTTGGCCGAATGCGAGATGGCTCGCGACATCGACTTGATGGCGAATTTTGCCGCCTGCTCCCATTCCTCGCCTTTGAAGGAATGGTGTGCCAACGCAGGCGCAGCGTCCGGATCCGCGGCCCCCGGCTGTGCGTGCAGCGCCAGGAAGGCCTGCCGATGCAGCGCTTTCAGCCTGTTGCGCGTGAGCACCCCGAGCACGACGTCGCGCACCAACGCGTGGCGGAACGCGAATGCGTGCGCTTCGCTCGTATGCTCGGGGCCCGTCAGCAACCCGGACGCGACGCAAAGACCGAGCAATTCTTCGGCACGTGCGAGGTCCACGGCCTGCATGGTGGCGATCAGGTCGCGCGTAATGGGATCGCCGAGCACAGCCGCAGCCTCGAGCGCGGACTTGGCGGCTTGAGGCAGCCTGTCCGTCCGCGCGCCAATGACTGCGGCGATGGAGCCCGGCACGCGCAGCTCGCCGAGAGCTCGCTGCAGACGGTAGGCGCCGGGCGTTCCCTCCAGCGACCCGTCATCGATCAGGGTGATGACCAACTGCTCGAGGAAGAAAGGATTGCCGTCGGCGCGAGCGACCAGTTCGCTCATGACGCCGAGCACTGATGGATCGTCACCCAGCAGGGCACGTGCGAGCCTCAGCATCTCGCCGTCGCGGAGCGGCTCGATCATACGCTCTGCGAACCAGGGCGCCGCCCGCCATTGATGATCGAAATCGGGCCGATAGCTGACGCAAACCAGAATCGGCAATCCCTGAAGCTTCGGAAGCAACGCCTCGAACAATCTCCGGCTTTCGCGATCGGCCAGGAAGACGTCCTCGAGCACCAGCACGAACGGGCCCGGCTGGGCGCGTCTGCGCACCAGCCACAGCAGTGCCTCGCCAATGCGGCGCCGTCGCTGGATCGGGTTCAGCGCCAGCCAGGCCTGGTCAGGCGCCGCCAGCCCCAACAGGTCGCTGACCGCCGCGAGATGATCGGCCCCCTCGGCGGGCCAGGCCTCGATCAAGGCCCGCTTGGCGGATTGACGTATGTCCGTCCCGTTGACGTGCGCCAGCCCGACCAGGCTGGCGATCAGGTCCGTGGCGGTGTTGTAGGCGCGGGTGCTTGCATAGCCTCTCGCCTGCGAAACGCAGACCTCGAAGCCCTGGCTCGCGAGAGTGGCGGTCCAGTCCGCGATCAAGCGGGACTTTCCGATCCCGGCATCGCCGCACAGCCCGATCGTCCGCATGCCGCCGTTTCGAACGGCCTCGACGTCCCCGGCCAGGATCCGCAAGGACTCTTCGCGGCCGACCAGAGGCGCCCAGCGTTGCTTGCGCGTCAGCGGCGCGGCTGCCGAGCTTTCGGTCTCGACCACGACCTCGTGAAGCTCGATCGGCTCGTCCAATCCGCGTATTGACCTGGTTCCCGCCGGCCGCGTTTCGATCTGCTGCGCGACAAGCCGCTGCGTCGCTGCACTGACCAGAATGCCGCCGGGCGGAGCCAACTTTTCGAGCCGTGACGCCAGGTGAATCGTCTTGCCATCGGCACCATAATGCGACCACCCGTACTGCCCGACGACCCCGACCAGCACCTCTCCCGAATTGATGCCAATCCGCAACTTCGGACTGCCCACTCCTTGCAGGTCGGCGCCGGAAGAGGTTGCTCTCTGCATCTTGAGGGCGGCAAGGCACGCACGTAGCGCGTGGTCCTCCTGCGCCAGGGGCGCGCCGAACAGCGCGACGAGGCCGTCGCCGAGCAACTGGCTGACCGTCCCGCCATAGGTCTCGACTGCTTCGGCCAGTTGATCCAGCGCCTTGCCGAGATAGTTGCGGGCTTCCTCGGGGTCGGCATGCTGCAGCAGTTGAGTGGAGTCGCAGACGTCGGCGAACAGCACGCTGACCTGCTTGTTTTCGGTCAGCATCCTTGACCGCAACGGAGAGGGATCACGCAGCGCGACGACGCGCGGATCCCGATCCGGGATATCGGGCTCGCCAGCGCCACGATTGAGACCCGCGCCGCATCGAGAGCAGAAGCGATGCTCGCGGGAGACACGCGCGGAACAAGAGGGACACCTGGTCATGGCCGCCCTCGCTTCTCAATGAATTTACCGAAATAACCAACGCCTTCTGGCCTGATCATCGTCCCTCCCGGACGTTAATCCGCGCAGCAGAAAAACCAGCCGTCGATCAAAGCAATCAATTTAACTAAACGACGCCGTCGCGCCGACGGAGTCCGCGCACCAGCAATTGAATGTATCCGGAGACAATGCAGTCGGCCCAATTTCAACCGCGCGGGCCGCCGATCATCCCGCGGGGAGCAAAATCAATCCTGAAACAAACAACATCATGTTACGCCCTACACTACTACGTCTAACGGCAATGGCCGGAGTATACGCGTCCCGCACAAATTGAAAAGGTGTCAGTTCACAAAATCGAGGTGCAACCGTCCGTCCGTTTCGCCGTGCTTTCGGGAACAGGCAATCGTCCGCCGAACCGCCTTCAAGGCGCGGCTCTCGCGAACAGGTGCCGCGAAACAGGCGCCCTGTCCTAGCCGAACAGCGTATCGGCGAGCAGCTTCAAGTTCAGCACCACGATGACGCCCGCAACGACCCACGCGAGCGCGGCGACTGACTTCGGAATCGCGAACCGGCCCATCTTGCGGCGGTCGGAGACGAAGCGCACCAGCGGGATGACGGCGAAGGGCAGTTGCATCGACAGCACGACCTGGCTGAACACCAGCAGATCCGCCGTGCCGCGTTCGCCATAGATCGCCGTGACGACGATCACCGGAACGATGGCGATGCCGCGCGTCAGCAGGCGGCGCGCCCAGTTCGGCAGGCGCAGGTCGAGAAAGCCTTCCATCACGATCTGGCCGGCGAGCGTCGCCGTCACCGTCGAGTTCAGGCCCGAGGCGAGCAGCGCTACCGCGAACAGCGTCGAGGCGATGCCGAGGCCGAGCAGCGGCGACAGGAGCTCGAACGCCTGTTCAATCCCGGCAACGTCCGAATGGCCGCTCTTGTGGAAGGTCGCCGCCGCGACCACGAGGATCGCGGCATTGATGAACAGCGCCAGCATCAGGGCGATGGTCGAGTCCGTCGTCGCCCATTTGATCGCCTCGCGGCGACCTTCGTCGTTGCGCTCATAGGCGCGCGTCTGCACGATCGAGGAGTGCAGGTACAGATTATGCGGCATCACGGTCGCGCCGATGATGCCGATCGCGATGTAGAGCATCTCGGAATTGGTGAAGATCTCGCTCTTCGGCACGAAGCCGCGCAGGACCTCCGCCACCGGCGGGGCCGCAGCCACGATCTGGACTGCGAAGCAGACCGCGATCACCACGAGTAGCGCGATGACGAAGGCTTCCAGGAAGCGGAAGCCGCGATTCATCAGAAGCAGCAGCAGGAAGGCGTCGAGCGCGGCGAGCAATGCGCCGCCGATCAGGGGAATGCCGAACAGCAGTTTCAGCGCGATCGCAGTGCCGATCACCTCGGCGAGATCGCAGGCGATGATCGCCGCCTCGCAGGCGAGCCAGAGCAGGAAGTTCACCGGGGGCGAATAGGTCGCGCGGCAGGCCTGCGCGAGGTCGCGGTCGGTGACGATGCCGAGCCGTGCCGCCAGCGACTGGAGCAGGATCGCCATCAAATTCGAGAGCAGGATGACGGAGAGCAGCGTGTAGCCGAACTTCGACCCGCCGGCGAGGTCGGTCGCCCAATTGCCGGGGTCCATGTAGCCGACCGAGACGAGATAGCCCGGACCGACGAAGGCCAGCAGCCGCCGCGACCAGTGGCCAGCGACCGGGATCGCGACCGTGGCATTGACCTCGGCGAGGCTCTTGGTGGTGGGCGCGTCGGCACGCCAGCCGGCGGAGTCGGGGGTTAGTTCGGGCGATCGGGCATCCATGCCGCCAGAATACCCAAGTTCATTCTTATTGCAACTCATTTGCAACTGCATCTAGCCGCACCGTTTTCGCCGCGGCCTGTTGGAGGCCCCGCCCCGTTGTCGGGAAGCGGGTGGGTCTGGTGGTCGTCAGGGTGAACATTGGCGCCAATTCGCCTTTGCAGGATATGAGCCATGTCAACGCCCCCTCGCCTTCCCGACACCTTCAACCGCCTCGCCTGGTCGAACCTGGCGGCGCAATCGGCCGAGCAGATCGCGCTCGCCGCAGCGCCCATCGTCGCCGTGCTGACGTTGGGGGTTGCCGAAGGACGGACCGGCTTGCTCCAGACCGCGCTCACCTTGCCCTTCGTCCTGTTCGCCATTCCCGCGGGCGTGCTCGCGGACCGCATCTCCCGCCGCCGGCTGATGGCGGGGGCCGAGGCGTTGCGGGCCGCCGCGCTCGCCGCCATCGTGCTCCTGCTGACGCTGGGCGCCCTCGACTTGCCGTTGCTGGCCCTGCTCGGCTTCGCTGCCGTGTGCGGCACCGTCGTCTACAGCGTCGCCGCGCCAGCGCTGGTGCCCTCGCTGGTGAGCCCGGACCAGTTGCCCGCCGCCAATGCCCGCATCGAGCTCGCGCGCACCATCGCCTTTGCCAGCGGACCCGCGCTCGGCGGCGTGCTGGTGGGATGGTGGGGCGCAAGCCCGGCGTTCGGCTTTGCCGCGGCGCTCTCGGCTGTCGCGGTCGTGCTGCTCTCGGGCATCTACGAGCCCGCGCGCGCACCGTCGCCGCAGCGCCATCCCCTTCAGGAAATCCGCGAAGGCGCGGCCTTCGTGTTCCACCATCCGCTGCTGCGGCCGATATTCGTCACCCAGTTCATCTTCAACACCGGCTGGTTCCTGCAGATCGCGGTGTTCGTGCCTTACGCCGTGCGGCATCTCGGCTTGTCGGCCGCCGGCGTCGGCACGGTGCTGACGATGTACGGCGTCGGAATGGTGATCGGCGCCCTCCTCGCCACGCGCGTGATGCAGCGCCTCGCGTTTGGCACCGTGGTCGGACTCGGCCCCGTCACCGGCTTCGTCGCCGCATTGGCGATGGCGCTGACGGTGCTGCTCCCCTACCCCTGGCTCGCGGGCCTGAGTTTCTTCCTGCTCGGCGTCGGGCCGATCCTCTGGGTGATCTCGACGACGACGCTGCGCCAGTCGGTGACGCCGCCGCGCCTTCTGGGACGCGTCTCCGCCATCAACATCATGAGCTACGGCGCCCGTCCGCTCGGCTCGGCGCTGGGCGCGATTGTCGGCGGCCTCTGGAGCGCGGAAGCGTGCCTGTATCTCGCCGCCGCCGTCTTCGGACTGCAGGCGCTGGTGATCCTGCTGTCACCTGCTGTGACGCTGGACCGGCAGCCGGACATGGTGGGAGATGAAGCGGCTGCGCGGTGCTAGCCGCGCCGTCATTGCGAGTTCAATTCGCCAGGTACCGCTCGTAGCTCCCCGCCACCGGCTCGCTCGCGTCGACCTCCGGATCGAGCGTGTAGAGATCCTGCGCACGGCCGATGCCGCGCAGGGCGTAACGGCCGGTGGAGACGAGATAGCGGCGCCCCGCGGCGTCGAGGCCCTGGTAGAATTCCGACGAGGCCAGCAGCTCGCGGTCGACCGAGCGGCTCATCGAGGCGATGCGGCTGACCTCGTTGACGGTCGGTCCGACCACGGTGAAGTCGAGACGGTCCTCGCTGCCGATGTTGCCGTAGAAGACCTCTCCGACATGCAGGCCGATATAGGCCGACGTGGTGGGACGGCCGGCCGCGGCGCGGCGGGCGTTCAGCACCGCGACGTTCTTGCGGAACAGATGCTCCGCCCGTAGCGCCGCGCGGCGGGCCGCCGCCATGTCCTCGCCGGTGAACATCGCCAGCACGCCGTCGCCGATCAGCTTCAACACGTCGCCTCCGGCATCGTGGATCGGGTCGATCACGGCCTGCGCGTAGTCGTTGAGGAACGGAATGATCTCGTCGGGGCCGATGCTCTCGCTGATCCCGGTCGAGCCGCGCAGGTCCGAATACCACAGCACGGCGTTGATGCGCTCGGTGATGCCGCGCGAGATTCGCCCGCGCAGCACCTGCTCGGACGCGTCGCGGCCGAGATAGACGCGCCCGAGCGTGCGCGCGATGTCGACCTGCTGCGCCGACTTGATCGCGAGCCCGAGCACCGGGACCAGATCGCGCAGCGCTTCGAGTTCCACCCCGCTGAAGCCGCTCTCGCGCCGCGTGGTCCAGCAGGAATAAAGGCAGTCCATCAGCCCGAGCGCGCCGTTCTCGCCGAAGCGGTGCACGAAGGCGAGATAGTGCTTGTGGCCCTTCTCGGCGAGCTCGCCGATCTGCGAGAAATCCAGCGACGGCGCCTCGGCAAGATCGATCACCATCTCGTCGTGGCCGTGCTCGAGCATGTGGAAGAACACCGAGCGCCGCCAGTTCCTGGCGGCGTCGCCGTCCGCGGTCGAGCCGTATTCGAACGCATCGCTCTCGTTGCTGGGACGGTCGCTCCAGCGGAAGCCGCGCCCCTCGTAGATCGGGTGCAGCGTGTCGATGACGACCAGTGCCCGCGACAGTTCCAGCCCTTCGGCGCAGCAGCGCTCGCAGAAGCCGCGGAGCAGTTCGTTTTCAGGAAGGCCCGTGAGCCCCTGGCCGGTCAGCCAGTTCATCAGCGCAACGCGCGAGGTCAATTGCATGCGCCATTATGGCGTGCCTTCGTGACGAACGAAAGGCCGCGCGTACGGTGCAGCCGAGCCTTCCGTTCTCAGCAGGTCGAATATGTCGCAGGCGCTGTTGACGCGCTCTCGCCGCAAGCGGCAAATGCAGGAGATGACGCAACCGGGCCGAAGCACGAGGACATGACCCAGCGCCAGCTTCCAATCATCTTGGCGCTCGGCACCACGCAAACCCTGGCCTGGGCTTCGAGCTATTATGTGCCGGCGCTGCTCGCCGATCCCATGGCGCGCGACCTCGGCGTCTCCTCCAACTGGATCTTCGGCGCGTTTTCGGCCGCGCTGGTGATCTCGGCCATGCTCGGCCCGCGCATCGGACGGCAGATCGATCTCGTCGGCGGCCGTCAGGTGCTGTCGACCTCGAACCTGATCATTGCCGCCGGCCTCGTGCTCCTTGGGTTCTCGCAATCGATCGCGGTGATGGCGATCGCCTGGCTCGTGCTCGGCATCGGCATGGCGATGGGGCTCTACGACGCCGCCTTCGCAGCGCTCGGCCGCATCTACGGCACCGAGGCGCGCAGGCCCATCACCGGAATCACGCTGATGGCGGGCTTCGCTTCTACCGTCGGCTGGCCGCTCACCGCCTGGGGCATCGCCCATATCGGCTGGCGCGACACCTGCTTTGCCTGGGCTGCCGCCAACATCCTGATCGGCCTGCCGCTCAATTTCTTCATGCTGCCGGCGATCAAGGGCGCGAAGCAGGCTGCGGCCACGGCCGAGAAGCCGCATTTGCCGCTCGACCGCACCATGCTCCTGCTCGCCTTCATCTTTGCCGCGGTCTGGACCGTCACCGGCGCGATGGCCGCGCATTTCCCGCGCATCCTCGAGGCGACAGGGGCCACGCCGGCCGAGGCGATCGCGGCCGGCGCCCTGATCGGCCCGGCGCAAGTCGGGGCGCGCATGTTGGAGGCCGGCTTCCTCAGCCGCTTCCATCCGCTGTGGTCGACACGCCTCGCCTGCCTCACCCATCCGCTCGGCGCCGTGATCGTCGCGATCTTCGGCGGCGCTGCCGCGAGCGCCTTTGCGCTACTCTACGGCTCGGGCAACGGCATCCTGACCATCGCGCGCGGCACCCTGCCGCTGGCGATCTTCGGCCCGAAGGATTTCGGCTATCGCCTCGGCATCATCGGCGCTCCGGCGCGGATGGCGCAGGCAGTGGCGCCGCTGGTGTTCGGCCTGCTCATCGACGTCATGGGCGCCAAGGTGCTGATCGTCTCGTCCGCGCTCAGCCTCTCGGCCTTGGCGGCGCTGTTCCTGATCCGCCCCGTGCAGCGGCCTGATTGACGGCACGGCCGCTTTCGCGCACAAGCGAGCGATGAGCGACGATGCCGGCCCGCCCCGCACATTCAAAGGCCTCCTGCGCTGGGCGACCACGCCGCCGCAGGCCTGGGGCGTCTACCTCCTCGCCGTCCTCTTGGTGTGGCTGATCTCGTTCTATGCCGGCACGCTGAAGCCGAAGAAGACACCGGACGCGAGCCCGCCGGCGGTGACGGCGCCGAAGAGCTGAGGCAGCCTTCCCCGCAGCACATCCTTCGAGACGCCCGCCGTTGGCGGGCCCTCAGGATGAGGATCGAATGTGCTGCGCCGGATTAAACGCGCATCACAATGCCGTTCAGCCTCATCCTGAGGGACCGCGAAGCGGTCGTCTCGAAGGACGAGGCGCTTGCTCCGGCGCCGCCGCGACGCAGTTAGCTCCCGTCAATGCGGGCAGGTCTCCACCTCGACCGTGACGTGGCTGAGGCCCTTCAGTCCCGCGAGCCGCCGCTTGTAGACGGCCGGCTGCTTCGGCTTGTCCGACACCACCGAGAGCAGCACGGCACAATGGCCGGGGCCGACCTGCCAGAGATGGAGGTCGGTGACGCGATCGTCGCCGACCTCCATGCGGGCCCGGATCACCCGCTCCAGCTTCTCGTCGGCGCGCACGTCGAGGAGCACCGCACCCGACGACTTGATCAGGCCGAACGCCCAGCTCGCGATCACGACGCTGCCGATCAGGCCCACCGCCGGATCGGCCCAGACCCAGCCCGAATACATGGCGACGGCGAGCGCTGCGATCGCCAGCACCGAGGTCGCGGCATCGGTCATGACATGGACATAGGCCGCGCGAAGGTTGTTGTCGTGGTGATGGTGGTGATGATGATGGCCGTGATCATGATCGTCGTGGTCATCATGCGCATGGCCATGCTCGTGACCGTGATGGTGATGATCGTGGTGATCGCGCAGCAGCCACACGCTGGCGAGATTGACGCACAAGCCGAGCGCAGCGACGGCCATGGCTTCGCCATAGACGATCGGCACCGGCGTGATCAGCCGCAGCACGCTCTCATAGGCGATCTCGACCGCAACCAGGCCCAGGATGATCGCGCTGGCGAAGGCGGCAAGATCCCCGAACTTGCCGGTGCCGAAGGTGAAATGGGAATTCCCCAGGTGTCGGCGCGCGAAACGATAGGCGAAGGCGGCAATGCCGAGCGCCGCCGCATGCGTGCCCATGTGCCAGCCGTCGGCCAAGAGCGCCATCGAACCGAACAGCGATCCTGCCACGATCTCGCCGACCATCATGACAAGCGTCAGGACGACCACGAGCCAGGTGCGCCGCTCGTTCTCGTCGTGCTTCTCGCCGAGGAAGGCGTGGTCATGGGTCCATTGTTCGATGGAGTGGGAATGCATCGAATTCTCCCGAGAGATTCAGGTCTGTCGGCGTGCAGTATAGACGGCGGGCACCGATTTTCTAAGGTCCAACCGTCCCGCGGATTGACAGTGCCGCTTAGTTTCGCTGTAATCTGCGGCATGGGGATTTGAGCGATCTCCCCACGAGGCGACAGGCCCAAGCATCGCGTCCCGTTGGTTCTTGCGAGGACGCATCATGTCAACATTCACGACCATATCATCCGACAAACTGGCACGGCTGATCGGCACGGCGAACGCGCCTGCGCTGATCGATGTGCGGACCGACGAGGATTTTGCCGCCGACCGGCGGCTGATCCCCGGCTCCATCAAGCTCAGCCACGACAATGTGACGGACTGGGGCGGCGCCTTCGCCGGCCGCCGCGCCGTCGTCTCCTGCCTCCGCGGCGAGAAGCTCGCGCAAGGCACCGCGGCCTGGCTGCGCCAGCTCGGCGTGCAAGCCGAAACGCTGGAGGGCGGCTTCGAGGGCTGGAAGGCGGCCAAACTGCCGCTGGTCGATGCCCGCAAGTTGCCGCCACGCGATGCCAGGGGGCGCACCGTCTGGGTCACCCGGGCGCGGCCCAAGGTCGATCGCATTGCCTGCCCCTGGCTGATCCGCCGCTTCGTCGATCCCAACGCGGTGTTCCTCTACGTCGCGCCGTCCGAGGTGGTCGGCGTCGGCGAGCGCTTTGGCGCCGCGCCCTTCGACATCGAGAACGTGTTCTGGAGCCACCGTGGCGAGCTCTGCACCTTCGACGTGATGATCGAGGAATTCGAGATCGCAACGCCGGCCTTGCTGCGACTAGCCACCCTGGTGCGCGGCGCCGACACCGCGCGGCCGGATCTCGCGCCGGAGGCACCGGGACTGCTCGCGGCCTCGCTCGGTCTGTCCCGGATGTACGACGACGACCTCGAACAGCTCGAGGCCGGCATGCTGCTCTACGACGCCTTCTACCGCTGGTGCCGCGACGCCACCGCCGAGACCCACAACTGGCCGACCAACAAGGTGAAGGCGTAGATGGACACCCGTAACGTTCAAGCGGGAGCTGACGCCGGTCACGGCGTCAGCTTCAACGAGGCCTTTCGCGTCTGGCTCCGCGTCGCGTCCTTGAGCTTCGGCGGGCCCGCGGGCCAGATCGCGGTGATGCACCGTATCCTGGTCGAAGAGAAGAAGTGGATCTCCGAGGGCCGTTTCCTGCATGCGCTGAACTACTGCATGCTGCTGCCGGGACCGGAGGCGCAGCAGCTCGCGACCTATGTCGGCTGGCTGATGCATCGCACCGCCGGCGGCCTGATGGCGGGCGGGCTGTTCATCCTGCCCGGCATCATCGCCATCATGGGACTGAGTTACATCTATGCCGCATTCGGCAATGTCAGCTTCGTCGAGGCGCTGTTCTTCGGCCTGAAGGCCGCCGTGCTCGCCATCGTCGTCGAGGCCGTGGTGCGCGTCGGCAAGCGCGCGCTGAAGAACCGCATCATGATCGCGCTCGCGGCCGCGGCCTTCGTCGCGATTTTCTTCTTCGCGGTCCCCTTCCCGATCATCATCATCGCCGCCGGCATCATCGGCTATGCCGGCGCACGAAGCGGCCGTCCGGAGTTCGCGCCGGCCGGTCACGGTCCCGCCGGCAGCGGCGCCGTGATCGACAGCATGCTCGGCGATGCCGTGCCCGCGCACGTGCGTCCCAACACGGCGCGCGCGATCCGCCTCAGTGCACTCTGGCTGGCGCTGTGGCTGGTGCCGGTGATCGCGCTGCTGGTACTCGTCGGACAGGCCAATGTGTTCAGCCAGATCGCATTGTTCTTCTCGAAGATGGCGCTGGTCACCTTCGGCGGTGCCTACGCCGTGCTGGCCTACGTCGCCCAGCAGGCGGTCGAGCATTATCACTGGCTGAAACCGCACGAGATGCTCGACGGCCTCGGCATGGCCGAGACCACGCCGGGCCCGCTGATCATGGTGCTGCAATTCGTGGGCTTCATGGCGGCCTACCGCGATCCCGGCGGCCTGTCGCCGATGCTGGCGGCGACGCTCGGCGGCCTGCTCGCGACCTGGGTCACCTTCACACCCTGCTTCCTCTGGATCTTCGTCGGCGCCCCCTATATCGAGCGCCTGCGCGGCAACATTGGCCTCGCCGGTGCGCTCAGCGCAATCACCGCCGCCGTCGTCGGCGTGATCCTCAACCTCTCGATCTGGTTCGCGCTCCACACGCTGTTCCGCGAGACCGTGCCGGTGCATGCGTTCCCGCTGAACTTCGACAGGCCGGTGCTGACGAGCGTCGATGTGCCCGCGCTGCTGCTGGCGATCGCGGCGGCAACCGCGATCTTCCGGTTCAAGCTGGGGATGTTGACGGTGCTGGCGGGGAGCTGCGCGGCGGGTGTGGGGCTAAGGCTGGCGGGCATCATTTAGAAGAGGAACGCGCCGGTACGCTGCCCGCCTTGAATGTCCTGGGGCCGTCGACGGCTTGGCCTCAGGCTGCAGTGTCCAATTGGCTGAGCGCAATCTTGATATCCTTGGCGGGCGGCAGCCCGAACATACGCCCATATTCTCTCGTGAATTGCGGCACGCTCTCGTAACCTACTTCGAAGGCCGCGCTGCTCACTTCCAGGCCCTCCGACAGCATCCTCCTACGCGCCTCGATGAGCCGCAGCTGCTTCTGAAATTGCAAGGGACTAAGAGACGTAATCGCACGGAAGTGCTGGTGAAACGAGGACGGACTCATGGCAGCCGCTTCCGCCAGGCGTTCGACGCGCAGCGGCTTTGTATATTCCGATCGAATGATCGCGACGGCGCGCGCGATTCGTTGCGCATGGCTATCGGCCACTCCCAGAGCCCTTATCGCTGCACCGTGTCGCCCCGCCAGCAGCCAGTAGTGGATTTCGCGAACGAACTGAGATCGCAGAACCGGCAAAGAAGACGGGCGCTCGAGCAGCCGCATCAATCGGAGCGCGGCATCGGCAACCTCCGAATCAGTCGGATCGACGCGCACGGGAGAGCCTTTCTGTTCCGGAGCCAGGTTCATCTCCACGATCAGGCTCGCGATCATCGCCGGGTCGAGCTCAACGACCAGAGAAACATAGGGGACTCGCGCGCTGGCACGGGTGATCTGGCTGACGGTTGGAACATCCGCAGAGATCAGGAGCGACTCCCCCGCGCCGAAATCGAAGGTGTGCGATCCCATCGTCACGCGTTTACGGCCCTGCAGGACAAGCGCAACAAGCGGCCGGTTGATCGCGTGCTGGAGCTGGCCCTGTGTCGCGGCTCGTATGGCCGTAAGCCCGGGGATCGGCGTCGTGGCGGCGCCGTTCTGGTCGGAATGCAAATCCGCGTAGCGGCGAACAACTTCGAGCAAGGTCGTCGTCATTCCGCGAATTTACAGCAACCGCGGGCTCCGGCAACCCGACATGGCTTGGACTGCTCCGGCGCGGCGGCCATTTGGAGGAATAGGCAAGAATCCTCAAGGATCCGACAACTGCAATGTTGCGGTGTGTGCCACCTTCGCCGCGTCAACGAAGGAGACATGACATGGCTAAAATCGCAATCGTCACCGGCGCGAGCCGCGGGCTTGGCCGCAACATGGCCGTCAACATCGCGCGCAAGGGCAGTGACGTCATCATCACGTACCGCAGTCGTGCGGATCTCGCGGAGAGCGTCGTTTCTGAGATCAAGGCGCTCGGACGCCGGGCCTTGGCCTTTCAGTTGGACAGCGCCGACGTCGCCAAATTTCCGATCTTCGCGCAAACACTGGGTCAGGCGCTGAAGGAAACATTTGATCGAGAGAACTTCGACCACCTCGTGCACAATGCCGGCGACGGCCTCTTCGCCACGCTCGGCGAGACCACCGAGGCTCAATTCGATCAACAGATGAACCTGCATGTCAAAGGCGTATTCTTCCTGACGCAGGCTCTCTTGCCGTTGATGGCAGACGGCGGCTCGATCGTGACCATCGGCAGCGGCCTGACACGGGTCACCTATCCGGGCTTCGCCGTCTACACCATGGCGAAAGCCGCTGCCGACATGATGGCGGTCTGCATGGCCAGGGAGCTTGGACCGCGTGGAATCCGCGTCAATAGCGTTGCGCCTGGGGCAATCGAAACCGACTTCGGCGGTGGCCTGGTGCGCGACAATCCGGACGTGAACAAGCAATTTGCCGCCATGACAGCGCTGGGCCGCGTTGGCGTCCCGGATGATATCGGTCCGATGGTCGCGAGCCTGTTGAGTGAGGACAATCGCTGGGTCACGGGACAACGGATCGAGGTATCAGGCGGTCAGACGATCTGAGCGCGAATATCGCTCAGGGGATCAAAGGCCGCTCTATCAGTTTGGAGCGGCCCTTGTGTGCCCCAGTCTGTCTCAAAACAACAACCTAAAGGGCGACGACGATTCATCCTAATCGCATCGCGCTTTAGGCCATGACGTCGCGTCCAGGTCGGACTCGACAATCCTACCCGTCGGGCAAAGCAGCCGCGGTCACTTTTCGAACTGACCGAAAGACGAGCGGATGACGAGAAGGCCCGCCATGGCGGGGACTTCATCGTTGAGTCCTGCTTTCGGCGTCGGCTCAGTGGATGTCGCGCCGAGATTTAAGCGACGATGCTGGTCGTAGTTCGCAGTGCAGTCACCAACGCATCAGTATCTTGTAGCGAATGTCGCTTCCCCAAACCAAATCGATCCGAATAACGGCTCCGTCTTGAAAGGGAGCAACGTTGTAGACCTTGCAGTCGGCGAGGCCGACAAAAGGTACATTGTTCCCGTCGACTTCGGTCACGCTGGCGACCATGTTCGAACCTGAACTGATGCCAAGCCCAGTGGCGTTGCCTCTCACATTGATCCGACCGCGACCCACGCCGGTGATGAAGCCTTCGCCCCGCGTGATAATTTCTTCGGCTGACTTCGCTGTTTGTATCGTTGCTTCTTGCATTTCCTCAGGCGGAGCAAGCGACGTACCAGAATATGTTGTCATCTTAAGACTCCCAAAAAAGCCCCTCGCCATTCTATCTAAAGTAGTTTGCAACGATAGGATGTTAGCTCGTTCACAGTGTCCGTGTTAAATCGGACCGCAAGACGAGAGGGCGTTTTGGGGGAAGCGCGTCGGCTTCATCGGCTTCGGGGAGGACATGGTCCGGCGGGCAAAACACCCGGTCAGTTTGACGACCCCGCCTGTCAAGTCCTACGTGCAAAACATTCCACTTTACCGAATTTCGGATTTGTCGTACAAGCGAAACACCCCGGCCCGAGACAAGGGGCGGATCGCGATCGTCACGAACCGCGGGCCGGGCAGCGATGGACGCGACGGCGTCGGGCGCAACGGCATTGCAGGGCGGCTTCGGCCGTGAGCAATGGCCTTCGCGCATACGACACGACGCTGACAGCGTCTTCGCATGGCTTCGGGGGCGAGCACACGCCACCCCTCGGATTCCCAGCGAAGACGTGCGCGTACGGAGAAGTCGTGTGGTCCTGACGCCCGGGGTCTGTGCGTCAAGCCTTGCGGTGATGTGGCGGCCGACCGGCACGCGCATCGATCATCCGCAAGGCGACGGGGGCAATAGTGCAACGCTCCCCGAGGAGAGCACGAAGGACACCGTTAAAACCATTCGCGCAGGGAAGGCCGGGCGACCGGCAACACCTGTAGTCCACCCCGTGTGCATTTCTATCGCGCACGGACTCGGGTGCCGCCGGCGCCCGGCCTTCCCTGCGCCCTTGTCTCGACGGGGGCGATGCGAGAAGCACAAACTCGGGCGAGACGCGCCGCGAGAAGGCGAACGTGCATCTGATGTTTGAACTGTGAAATGGGAAGCGATGGCCGCACCGCTTGCTCCGTCATTGCGAGCGCAGCGAAGCAATCCAGACTATCACCGCGGAAAGATTCTGGATTGCTTCGCTGCGCTCGCAATGACGCGGAGGGAGCGGCGAGCACCACACTCGGTGTCATCGCCCGGCTTGACCGGGCGATCCAGTACTCCGAGACGAACGTGATTGAGAAGATAGGCCGCGGCGTACTGGATGCCCCGGTCGAGCCGGGGCATGACACCATCTTTTGGCGCTACCGCATCATCATCCGCGCGATCGCTTCCCCGATCACCACCGTCGTGAAATGCGTGTTGGCGCGGCAGTCCGACGGCATGATCGAGGCGTCGGCGACGCGCAGGCCGTTTATCCCCTTCACCGTGCCGTCGGGATTCACCACGCCGTCGGCATCCCCCACGGCGCTCATGCGGCAGCTGCCGGCGGCATGCTGGATGTCGCCGGTCTCACGACGCAGCACCGCGTCGAGCTCATGATCCGGCAGGCTTGCTGCCTGCGGCAGCGTCAGGTCGGTGTCGGCGAGCCTGATCCAGTCGGCGATGCCGGACAGCGCCGGCTGGGAGGTGATCACCGCCAAGCGCTTCACCGCATCCATCATCCGCAGCATGTCGCGGGGATCGGCCAGCATGTTCTCCTCGACCACAGGATCGATCGATGGATCGGTCGAGGCCAGTTTGAGCGTTCCACGCGAATACGCATTGAACAGCCCGGCGCCAATCGCCCCCGATACGCCGATGCCGCGGTGGTTGAAGGCGATCAGGATCATGTCGCGCTTGCCGCCATTGGCGAGGCCCGAAGAATAGGTCACGCAGCAATTGGTGTGGCGGGTGTCGGGATCGGTGGGACGAAGCGCCTCCCGGAGCTGGATGGTGGCGCGAAACAGCGGGTGGTCGAAGAAATGCTTGCCGACCGGCAGATCGCGCGCGACCGAGATCCCCATCGCCTTCAATTCCTCGGCGGGGCCAATGCCCGAGCGCAGCAGGATCGCCGGACTGTGAATCGCCCCGGCGCACAGCACGATCTGGCGCGCGCTGATCTCGTGGGTGCCCTGCCCCTCGATATGAACGCGGACGCCGGTCGCCCGGCCGTCGCTGATCAGCACGCGATCGACCAGCGCATGCCCGCGGATCTCCAGATTGGCACGGCCGCGCGCGGGCTCGAGATAGCCCTCATTGGTGGTGATGCGGCGGCTGTCCCGGCTGTTGATGGGATAGCAGGCGACGCCCTCGCCGTCCGGTCCGTTGACATCGGCACACCAAGGATACCCGCTCGCCAGCGCCGCGTCGCGCAAGCCGCGATCGATCGGGCCCCATGTCTCCGGCGGCGCGCGATAGACCGGCAAGGGTCCGCCGCGTCCGTGGCCGTCGGCATCGCCGAACTCCAGATCGTCCTCGATCACCGAGAACAGCGGCATCACCTCCCTGGCCGACCAGCCGGTGCAGCCATTGGCCGCCCATTCGTCGAATGCGTCGGCCACGCCGCGGATAGCGATCTGGCCGTTCATCATCGACGAGCCGCCCAGCCCCTTGCCGCGCCAGTAGAAGCGAGGCTCCTGCCCCGCCACCCGGCGCGTCAACAGGTCGGGCCATTGCCATTTCTCCTGGTATTCGCGCTTGTGAATGATCGGGATGGGATTGGGCGTCCGCACCTCCCAGGGCGCCTCGTCGGCGCGCCAGTCGCGCCCCGCTTCGAGCAGCAGGACGCGCCGGGCGGGATCCTCGGAAAGCCGGGCCGCAACAGCGGCGCCGGCGGAGCCGCCGCCGACAACAATGACATCGTACATCGCGTTACTTCTCAACGTTCCAGAACACCGGGATGGCGGACGGTATCAGACCGCGCAACGTCGCGCGATAGGCGGCGGGCTGCGCGAACTGGCCCCACGGAATGCCGGGAGCCTGATCGTACATGACGGCCTGGATCTCGCCCGCGATCTTCTTGCGGTCCTCCTCGGCCGGCGCCTTGGCAAAGGCTTCCATCAAGGGCGTGATGCGCTGATCGCATTGCCAGCCGGTGAAGTCGGCGCAGTTGAAGGCAACCATGACGTTGGTCAGCGGCGAACCCAGATCGAAGCCGCCGGCGTGAACACCATAGACGCTCCAGCCTTCCTTCTTGGCGCGGCGCGCCAGCACGCTCGCCCAATCCATCACCTGCAGATCGACGTTGAAGCCGGCGGCCTTCAGCCGCTCCGCAAGCACCTGCGCCGAGACGCGCGGCGCTTCGAGATCGTTGGCCTGCATGACGATGACGGGCTCGCCGGCATATTTGGTCGCCTTCAGCGCGGCCTTCGCCGCTTCGATCGAGGGCTTGGCTGCAGCTTCGGTGCCGGCCTTGCTTTCATAGGTGGTGCCGCAGGTGAAGAACGTCGCGCAAGGCGTGGCGTATTTGGCATCGAGCCCGAGCGCATCCAGCACCTCGCGCTGATCGACCAGCTTCCACAGCACGCGCCGGATCGCGGGATCGTCGAACGGTTTCGACGCGGCGTTGAGACGATAGGCGCCCGCGAACATGTTGCCGCCTGTGAAGTTGACGAGCTTGACGCGCGAATTCTTCTCCATCTGCGGCAGCAGATCGAACGGGGCGTATTGCATGAAGTCGACCTCGCCGGCCTGCAATGCGGACGCCGCGGTCGATCCGTCGGGAATGACGCGGATCTCGAGCGTATCGACGTTGACGCGCTTGCCGCCGGCCAGGAAGTCGGCTGGCTCGGGGCGCGGCACATAGTCGGCGAATTTCTTCAGGATCATGCGGTCGCCGGTGCGGTGATCGGCCTTGCTGTAGACGAAGGGACCCGAGCCGACGATCTCGGTGATGCGCTGGTCGCCGGGCGTCTTCGCGATCCGCTCAGGCATCATGAAGGCGACGGGGCTGACGGGATTGCCGAGCGCGTCGATGACGAGACCGGACGGCTCCTTCAAGGTCAGCACGAAGGTCTTGGCATCGGTCGGCTCGAGCGACGCCGTGATCGCGAAGATGCGGCGGCCGAGCGCGCTGCGGGTACCCCAGCGACGCAGCGAGGCCACGCAATCGGCGGCCGTAACAGGCTGGCCGTCATGCCACTTCAGGCCGTCGCGCAGCGTGAAAGTGTAGGTCAAGTTGTCGGGCGAGACCTTCCATTCCTGCACCATCTGCGGCTTCATATCGCCCTTGGAATCCTTCGCAAACAGCGTATCGAACACCATGTAGCCAAACGTGCGCGAAATGTAGGCCGTGGAGAAATGCGGATCGAGGGTGACGATTTCCGCCTCGAGCACTGCGACGAGATTGCCCGCCGCATGCGCGGGCGCCGCGGCCAGCGCGAGGCCGAGAAGCGCGGGGACGAAAGACTTGAGTTTGAACATTGGTTTCTTCTTGCCTTGGCGAAACGGTTACGGTCGCCAGCAAAAAGCAATGTTCGTGCCCACACGGCAGAAGGACGTATGCGCACACGGCTATCAGCCGCGCGTTTGCGGCTACACCGTCGGTGTCATCGCCCGGATTGACCGGGCGACCCAGTATTCCAAAGATCCTGTGATGATACGGAAAGGCCGCGGCGTACTGGGCGGATTCAACTGTTCGTCGCAACACTTCAGCGAAGGAGGTTGCGATGGCGAGTTTTGTGCGAGCAG
>NZ_LSIC01000091.1 GCF_001556045.1 Bradyrhizobium sp. CCH5-F6 | reverse complement strand
CCTTCTCCCCTTGTGGGAGAAGGTGGCGCGAAGCGCCGGATGAGGGGTTCTATCCTCGACTTCAAACTTTGAGAGAGGGGGGCGTGCGGAGAGAGACCCCTCATCCGACGCGCTACGCGCGCCACCTTCTCCCACAAGGGGAGAAGGAAGAAAGCGTCGCCAAGCCGTCCCCTACATCATCCCGCGCTCTTCCTCCTCCGCCTTCTCGATCAGTGTCTCGCTCACCATCACCTCGCGCCGCGGGACGACGAAGATCATCATGCAGGCGCAGAGCAGCGAGATCGCGAGGACCGCGGAGGTGAGCGGCAGCGTGGTCGAGGAATGGCCGCCGAGATAGGCGCCGAATTGCGACATCAGCGCGCCGATGCCCTGCTGGAGGAAGCCCATCGCGCCCGAGGCGGTGCCGGCTGCCTCCGGGCGAATGCTGATGGCGCCGGCGGCGGAATTCGCCATCACGAAGGCATTGCCGGCCATCACGATCATCTGCGTGCCGAACAGCCAGGCGGGCGCCTCGTTCCAGCCGGCGAAGCTCCAGATCAGGTTCAACAGGCTGCCGCAGAGCTGGAGGGCGAGACCGAGCCAGATCAGCTTCTCCAGCGAGTGCCGCGGCGCAAAACGCACGCAGAGCAGGTTGCCGACCAGATAAGCAAAGCCCGTCGTCGCGAACCAAGCGCCGTATTCGGCGCTGGTGCGGCCCATCTGCGTCACCACGATGTAGGGGCCGCCGCCCGCGAAAGTGAAGATGATCTGCGAGGCCAGCACCTGGCACATGACATAGCCGACGAAGGCGCGATTGCGGATCAGCATGCCGACGTCGCCGCGGAAGCCGCTGCCGGCGGCGCGGCTGCGGCGCGTCTCGGGCAGCGCCACCGCGATACCCACGGCGACCACGATCGCGGCGATCGTGATGGCGTAGAAGATCGCGCGCCAGCCGAAAGCGGTCTCGATCAGGCCGCCGGTGAGCGGCGACACCATCTGACCGATCATCAGCGCGGCGACGACGAGGCTGATCATCGAGGCGACGCGATCGCGCTCGTAGATGTCGCGGATGATGGCGCGGCTGACCACCATGCCGGCGGCGCCGCCCAGGGCCTGGAAGAAGCGCGCGGCGATCAGTTGCGGCAGGTTCTGCGCGAAGATGCAGGCGATGCTGGCCGCGATCATCAGTGCCAGTCCGCCGAGCAGCACCGGACGCCGTCCGAACCGGTCCGACAGCGGCCCCATGATCAGCTGCGACAGCGCGATGCCGACCATGTAAAGCGAGACCGTCATCTGGGCGATCGAGATGTCGCTGCCGAAATCCGTCGCCAGCACCGGCAGCGCCGGAACCAGCATGTAGAGCGAGATCGGCGCGATCCCGGTCATGACGACCAGCAGCAGCAACACGACGCGCGATGTCGCGATGCTGGTGGCCGCTCCCGGCGGCTTGCTGATCATGCCGTGCATGCGTGTCCGTCTCTCGAATTCGAATCGACTGTAGCGCGTCCGCGCAAGACCGATATCGGCGTTTCGGAATGCGGCTATTCGGATTCCGGGACGGTTATGATGAGAGCACGATGGCGACCGGTTGGGCGCGCCGTTGGCACGACAAAATCGGTGTCATCGCCCGGCTTGACCGGGCGATCCAGGGCGGATTCAACCGTTCGTCGCAACACCCTGTTTATCGCTCACTCGTAGCAATT
>NZ_LSIC01000090.1 GCF_001556045.1 Bradyrhizobium sp. CCH5-F6 | reverse complement strand
TGCCAAGCGAGGAGCCCGGCAACGGGATCGAATGGGACGAGGCGGCGGTGAAAAAATACCTGGTGGCGTGATCGCGAGCGCGGCTCTCTCAACACCGACATTGCGAGGAGCCCTCGAGACGACAAAAACTCCAGATTGCTTCGCTGCGCACGCAATGAGGGAGGAAGGGCACCGGCGACATTCAACCGCACTCCGAGAGCAAGCGATACGAACCAGGGCGTGTACTCATAAATGAGGCGCTCGATCCTGCGCATGATGTCCGCTTATTCTTCAACAGCGGCACCAGAGCGGAAATCGTCGGAGGTCACCGAAGGGCCAACAGCTGCCATCGGCTCTATCACAAATACGCGGCGTATGAACTAATCCACACAATGATAGACATCAGCAACCCAATAGCACCGGCCTTCTCCGAAAAGACGGTTGCGGTCCCGGGCATGCCTACTCTCAACTGCGCCCTGTCGATCCCCTCTGGAATTGAGATCACGGCGGGATAGACCTTGGCTCCGCCAATCGAGCCGACACGAGCAAGCGTTCCAGAGACTGCGATCTGACCTTCACCTACCCCAGGGGGTATACCGATTATCTGGGCGTGAAAAATGCGGCCGGGGTGATTGTCGAACACAATTTTCACGGCGGCATCGGGTTTGACTGTTTCAAAACCATTCGGCGGAAACATTCCGATAAGCGTGATGTCATCCGTGACGATAAATGACAGAGCCGCACGCGACTGCAGAGCGCGATCACCCACGGCCAACGCCATGATCGTTACGACGCCATCGTTTGGAGCACGAACGGTTGTCTGCTCCAGCTCCCACTTCGCGTTTTCGAGCTGCGCCTCGATTTGAGCAACGGTCGTGTTTACACCGCCGATTTCCGAATCCATCGCGAGTTTGGCCGTAACCTGCGCCGCCTTGGCTGCCTGCAGCTGGTAATTCACCGTTTCGTATTGAACCTGGGTGTCCTGCATTTTGAATACCGACTGGGCCTGTTCTCCAGTCAGCTTCTCGATATCGGACATTCGCTTTTGATTGTACGCAAGCTGTGCCGTCAAACCCTCGACATTGGCGGTGGCCTGTTCATAGTTCGAAACGAGTTGCTTGGCCTGTTGCTTGGCCTGGGCAAAGGATGCATCGAGCTGCTTCACCTTTGTTTGAAAAGGCGACTGGTCAATCTGGAAGAGAACGGTTCTGGCTTTTACCGGAACGTTGGTCTTGACCGGAATCGACACGACCTGTCCAGAGACGTTTGGTGTGACCTCTACGACTCTAGAGATAACAGTCAGGCTGCCAGATGGGGTCAGGTAATTGAACAGCGCCATGAAGACCGCGACAATGGATGCGCCTACCAGCACTGTGACGGAGCCCGGGCCCCAGCCCCATTTGAGCAGCTTGAGTTTCGAAAACACAAGCCACACCAAAGCCAGGTAGAGACACACGATGATCAGCATTGCTTCGCTCTCCGTGATCGTAGTCGCACGCCCGCTTTGCGCAGCGCGTGATGGTCAACTCACTAACCCGGCTCGTACCGCATTCGCGCAACATCCCGAGTCAATAGCGCGGTCAGGATTACATGAAGGATGACCGCCGGCCATAAAAGGACGCCGGACAAACCACCTACAAAGCCGAGGTAGGCAAGATACAGCGTGACAAGCACGCTGTAGGCCAACATGCCAACGCGCGGCGGACCCGGCCAGCAAGCGATCCCCAAGGCAACCAGGGCGATGCCGCATACGCGCGCAATCGGTATGGCGATGCCAGCAAGTTGCTCACCGAGCAACAACTGGCCGACCAGCGAGGGAGCGATCAGCAGTACCAATCCGGTGACGGCCTCGCTGATGGCCGCGAATGCCAGCGCGCTTTTCATCGTTTGCCGGCGTTCGTGCCTGTTTTCTTGGCCTTCGGCTCTTCAATAGGATCAGGCTCGGGCGCTGGCGTAGCTCCGAGTTCGGCTTTTCCCTGCGCCGGGTCCTTGAGCTCCGGTTCGAGTTTAAACGTCAGTTTGTTGATCTTGCCGGTGAACTTAAACGGAGGATCGTAGCGATGCTCGATCATCGCGACGCCTGAGCGGGTGTCCATGCCGACATCGAAGGTCTCGTCCTCCGGGAATGTGACTGGTGTGCCGTGTTCGATGGTCTTCCGGTCCACTTCCTTGCCGTCCACGAGGAGCACGCCCGTGCCGCCCTTGCCCAGGCCTGGGCCATCGGACTTGAAGTCGAAGACGATGGTGTGCTTGCCGGCACCCAGCTCTGGCCCCGACCAGATCGTGCGCTTGAGGTTGAGCAGGTTGTAGAGGAACACGGGCTTGCCCGAACGAAAGCCTGCCACGCCCTTACTTAAGAAAAGCCCGTAGCCGCCGAAGCGTCCGCCTTCCGTGACGATCATGCCTTCAGCGCCGCCCTTGGGAATCTCGACCTCCGCGGTGATGGTGTAGGACTTGTTGAGGATGCTCGGAGCTGCGCTAGCGGGCACGCCGCTCAGTTCGCCCGAATAAGTGAAGACTGTGCGTCCCGCCGTTAGGCTCGGGCGCGACGCATTCCAGCGCGGGAGCGTCGTGTTGTCGAGCGGCAGAACATTGTACTTCTTCGCCTCGGAATCGAAGAGGGCCTGCATCTCTTTGACTTTGTCCGGCATCGCGGCGGCAAGGTCGTTGAACTGGGTGGGATCCTCCTGAACGTTATAAAGCTCCCACTTGTACCCGGTGAGTACATCCGGCGGCGGGGCGCTACTCAGCTCCCAAGGTAGGGTTACCGGCGTGGTCGAGGCCATCCATCCCTCGTGATAAATGCCGCGATTGCCGAGCATCTCGAAATATTGCGTCGGGTGTCGGGTTGGGGCGTTGGCGTTCGCCTTATCCCACGTGTACGCAATGCTCACGCCTTCGATGGGACTTTGCTTGATGCCGTTGACGATCTCGGGCTGGGAAATGCCAGTCGCTTCGAGGATGGTGGGAACGACGTCGATAACGTGGTGGAACTGGCGGCGGATGCCGCCAACGTCATTGATGTGGCCCGGCCAGGATATGGCCATTCCCTGAGCCGTACCGCCAAAGTGCGACGGCACCTGCTTCACCCACTTGAACGGTGTGCTCATCGCCCACGCCCACGGCGCGGCAAAGTGCGGGAACGTCTTGTCCGAACCCCAGAACGGGTACCAGAGGTACTGCGCCTTCACCGGCACCGGGACGCCGTTGAAGGTGGTGAACTCATTCGGCGTGCCCTTGAGCATACCTTCCGCGCTCGCACCGTTATCGCCGCTGATGTAAATGATCAGGGTGTTGTCGAGTTGGCCGAGGTCTTCGACGGCCTGGATGACTCGACCGATTTCGTTGTCGGTATAGGCGAGGTAAGCGCCATAGACATCGGCCTGCTTGATGAAGAGCTTCTTCTCCACGTCACTGATGGAATCCCACTGCGGCAGTTCTTTCGGCCACGGCGTCAGCTTGGCGTAGTCGGGCATGATGCCCAGCCGCTTCTGATTGGCAAAGATCGTTTCACGCAGCTTGTTCCAGCCTTCATCGAACAGGTGCATGTCGCCGATCTTCTTGATCCACTCCGGCGTCGGATGATGCGGGGCGTGCGTCCCGCCAGGGACGTAATAGACAAAGAACGGCTTGTCGGGCGCGATCTCTTTGAGCTGCTTCATGTACTGGATGGCATCGTCCGCCATCGCGGTTGTCAGATTCCAGTCGGGATTGCCCTGAAACGGATAGATTGCCGTCGTGTTGCGGAACAGATTGGGTTGCCACTGGCTGGCGTCGCCGCCGACGAAACCATAAAAGTATTCGAAACCCATGCCGTTGGGCCACTGATTGAACGGCCCGGCTTGGCTCGACTGGAACGAAGGTGTGTTGTGGTCCTTGCCGAACCACGACGTCGCGTACCCGTTTTCCTTCAGGATCGTGCCGATGGTGCCTTTGTCAATTGGGATGATTGTGTCGTAGCCTGGAAACCCTGTTGCCAGTTCGCCCACCACGCCTGTACCCACTGAGTGATGGTTGCGTCCCGTGATGATTGCCGCCCGCGTCGGCGAGCAGAGCGCCGTGGAGTGAAAATTAGTGTAGCGCAGCCCTTGCGCGGCGATGCGGTCGAGCGCCGGTGTAGGGACCACTCCGCCAAACGTGCCCGGCGCACCGAAGCCTGCATCGTCGGTCATAATGAGCAGCACATTGGGAGCACCCTTGGGCGGTACGACACGCGGAGCCCACCAGGACGTTGACTCCGAAGCCTTCTCCTTGATCACTCCGCCAAAATTCGGCTCGGGGGGCGGAAGTTGTTTTCCGTCGATCGTGGTGGTCGCGCCAGGTGACCCTGGCACGCCGGTGACCTGCTGCGCCAATGCGGGGAAGCTACTCAGGGCGAGAAGACTTGCGCCCGCGAGCGTGCTCAGGCTGATTTTCATGGCGAAGACTCCCGTTGAAAAGAGGCACTTGTCAAAGCCAAAAGGTTAGTGTTGCTGCATTGTGGGAGCCGCGAGTTGACACAGGTCAATCTTCCTCACCGCTAACGATGCGGTAGAGATGCTTAAAGAGCTAAGGAGCCGTGAGATGTCCGAGTTGGATCACTAGCGGCAACACTCAACCGATCAGACTATTTCCGCTCAGCCATGAGAAGCCGACATTGTCATTCATGAGTACACGCCCTAACGGTGCTCCATGACCACATGGCGCCCCTTGCTCATATCCGCGTCGTCGCGATCGGCCTGCACTGGCGAGACGGACGACTGCTCGCGGCCGAGGTCCGCGACGATGCAGGCGGGATCAAGGGCGTGCGGCCGCTCGGTGGCGAGATCGAGTTCGGCGAAAGCTGGCGGGCTGCCTTGGTGCGTGAATTCAACGAAGAGCTCGGCATCGACGTCATCCTCAAGGGCGAGCCGTTGATGCTGGAGAACATCTTCGTCCACGAGGGAGCAACCGGAGCGGCGCGCCGAAGCCGGTCAAGGCCTACAATTCGAAAGGGCTCGGAATCATGCCGGCCGGCGCTGCGGTCGAGGAAGCCCACAAGCTGCTGGCCGAGGGCTTCCAGGCTGCCAAAATCCGTGTCGGCCGGCCGGATGCGCGGGGGATCT
>NZ_LSIC01000009.1 GCF_001556045.1 Bradyrhizobium sp. CCH5-F6 | reverse complement strand
AGCTGAAGGAAACGCTCAACACCATGGTCGACCAGCTCAACGCCTTTGCCGGCGAAGTGACGCGCGTCGCGCGCGAGGTCGGCACCGACGGCAAGCTGGGCGGCCAGGCCGACGTGCCCGGCGTCGCCGGCACCTGGAAGGATTTGACGGACTCGGTGAACTCGATGGCGGGCAATCTGACCGCCCAGGTCCGCAACATCGCTGAGGTCGCGACCGCGATCGCCGGCGGCGACCTGTCGCGCAAGATCACCGTGGACGTGCGCGGCGAGATCCTTCAGCTCAAGGACACGCTGAACACGATGGTCGACCAGCTCAACCGCTTCGCGGGCGAGGTGACGCGCGTTGCGCGCGAGGTCGGTACCGAAGGCAGGCTGGGCGGACAAGCCAACGTGCCCGGCGTCGCCGGCACGTGGAAGGACTTGACGGACTCGGTGAACTCGATGGCGGGCAACCTCACGGCCCAGGTCCGCAACATCGCCGAGGTGACGACCGCCGTGGCGCGCGGCGACCTCTCCCGCAAGATCACCGTCGACGTGAAGGGCGAAATCCTCGAGCTGAAGAACACCATCAACACCATGGTGGACCAGCTCAACG
>NZ_LSIC01000089.1 GCF_001556045.1 Bradyrhizobium sp. CCH5-F6 | reverse complement strand
ATCCTGACGAGACCGCGAAGCGGTCGTCTCGAAGGACGAGGCGCTCGCTCAAGTCCCGCCAAGAACGCATATGGGATAGCCCCGCTGTCATTCCGGACAGGCGGGCTAAGGCTACTTCATGAGTCCCGCGGCGGTCAGGGCGCGCGTGATGATCTGGCCGAGGTCGAAGCTGCGCGATTTCTCGCGCTTCGCATCAGTCGGCTGCGCGGCAACCGCCTTGCGGATCGAGCGGGCGAGATGCGGCGCGGGGCTCAGCGCCGGCTTCGGCGCGGCGGCCGGCTTGGCTTCCGCCTTCGCCGCGTCCGCAATCCAGCCGGTGAGGCCGAAGAATTTCGCGATGTGATAGGACGAGGAGATGCCGGCCTCGATCAGGAACGCGCCTTCCATGCCGTAGCGCTGGTCGTTGTCGGCAAGGCCGAGCGGCGTGCCATGAGCCATATCGGTGATGGCGTAGCTTTCCACCAGCGTCTCGCCGTCCTTGTTCCACCAGGCCTGGCGCGGATGGCCGTCGACGACCGTCTCCGCCATCGGCGCGTCAGGCAGGTCGTGCAGGTCGAGCCATTGCTTGACGATCTCGTTGGCGTTGCCGGGATTGACGGTGCGGTCGGCGCTGCCATGCCACACGGAGACCCTGGGCCAGGGCCCGCGATGGTCGGTCGCGCGGCGCACGAAATCCCCGAGCTCGCGCGCAGGGCGCGCCGGGGAATTGAACATGCCGTCCAGCGCCTCGCGCAGGCTCGATGCAATGCCGTAGGGCAGCCCGGCAATGACCGCGCCCGCCGCGAAGACTTCCGGATAGGTCGCGAGCATCACCGATGTCATGCCGCCGCCGGCGGACAGGCCGGTGATGAAGATTCGCCTGGGATCGATGCGGTGGGCGCCGGCCATGTGCGCGATCATCTCGCGGATCGAGCGCGCCTCGCCGCCGTCACGCGCCGTGTCTTCCGGATTGAACCAGTTGAAGCAGGTATTGCCGTTGTTGATGCGCTGCTGCTCGGGCATCAAAAGCGCGAAGCCGTAATGCTTCGCGAGCGTCGACCATCCGGCGCCGAGATCGTAGACGGCGGCAGTCTGGCCGCAGCCGTGCAGCACGACGACGAGCGCGCGCGGCTTCTGCAATTGCTCCGGCACGAATGCGAACATGCGCAGATTACCGGGATTGTCGCCGAAATCCGTGACCTCCTGCAGCGGGCTGGACAAATCCGCGCTACGGCCGAAACCGGCAAAGCGCAGGCCGTCCATCTTCGGAAGGCGTCTCAAGAGATCGACATTTCTGGCTAACGACACGGCAATTTCCTGGTGGGCGGTATTCAACGTCCAGCCAAACCAGATAGTTGCTGCGCCGCAAAATAAAAAGACCGTGCGCTGTCAATCTGGCGAAAAACCCACGGATTCCCGCAGAAAAACGCCTCGTATTAACCGTAATGCCTCAACTTCGTGCAGATGCGCGGACATGCGCGCCGAAAATGCGGCGCAAATCTGAATGTCACAAACGGCGTGAGCGAGGCGTCAAATCCTGCCTGCGCTGATTGCACGCTCGAGCGGCGAACACATACCGCGCCGATCACGGGCCACTCCGGCCGTATGTCCGGCGCGGTTGCGCCGTGCGCGCGTCGGCACAACGACATCGAATGTGTCGAGCGCGAGCGCCTACGATCTGCAGCGCGCTGCCCTCGATCAGCAGCTTGGTGTCTCGATGCCACCTCGCCTTGCCTCGCATGCCTGCATTCCGTTGCGCGGGACATCGCATGATTGCGTTCTTGCCATCAGGCACGTAGCCTTGCCGTCTCAACAAACAGAAAATGAAAGCCGGAGAAACGCCATGGCGCGCCTGAAGTTCGGAGCCTTCCTTGCCCCGCATCACCCGATCGGGGAGCATCCGATGCTGCAGTTCCGGCGCGATCTCGACCTGGTCGAGCAGCTGGATGCGCTCGGCTATGATGAGTTCTGGTGCGGCGAGCACCATTCCTCCGGCTGGGAGATGATCGCCTCGCCCGAGATGTTCCTGGCCGCAGCCGGCGAGCGGACCAAGCGGATCAAGCTCGGCACCGGCGTCGTGTCGTTGCCCTATCACCATCCCTACAACGTGGCCCAGCGCATGGTGCAGCTCGACCACATGACCGGCGGCCGCGCCATCTTCGGCTCCGGACCGGGTGCGCTCGCCTCGGATGCGCACACGCTCGGCATCGATCCGATGACGCAACGCGACCGCCAGGACGAGGCGATCGGCGTCATCCGCCGCCTCTTCAACGGCGAGCGCGTCACCGCCAAGAGCGACTGGTTCACCATGAACGACGCCGCACTCCAGATCCTGCCCTTGCAGGAGGAGATGCCGTTCGTCGTGGCCTCGCAGATTTCGCCCTCCGGCATGACGCTCGCGGGCAAATACGGCATCGGCATCATCTCGCTGGGCTCGATGACGACGCAAGGCCTAATGTCGCTACAGCAACAATGGCAGTTCGCCGAGGATGCCGCCAAGAAGCACGGCACCACGGTGAACCGCGCCGACTGGCGCGTGCTGCTGACCTTCCACATCGCCGAGACCCGCGAGCAGGCGCGCCGCGAAGCGGGCGCGGGCCTGATGCGCTGGCACAACGAATATAACGTCGGCACGCTGCAGCGGCCGGGCCTCACCGCATTCTCCTCGCCGGACGAGGCCGTGGACAAGACCGCCTTCGTCGAGGGCGCGGCGTCCGTGATCGGAACGCCCGACGATCTCGTCAAGATGATCAAGAACGTGATGCAGGTCTCCGGCGGCGTCGGCGCCATCATCGGCTTCGTGCACGACTGGGCCAATCCGGAAAACACGCGGCGGAGCTGGGACATGGTCGCGCGCTACGTCGTGCCGGAGATCAACGGCTATATCGACGGCCTGCGCAGGTCGCAAAAATTCGTGATCGAGAACCGCGCGATCTTCGAGCGCGCGGGCCAGGCCGTGATGGCCAAGATCATGGAGAACGAGAAGGCCGCCGAGGCTCTGAAGATGACCGGCCCCGGCCGCGTCGCGATTCCCGCCGTCAACGCGCCGGATCTCCAGAAGGAAGCGGCGAAGCGGTAGGGCGCGTTGCGGCTACGCCTGCGACCACGATCTCGAGCAAGTGATATCGGCCTGTGCTAAGCTGATCGCATCAGCGTGGCGCGGGCCGCAATATTGCCGTCGGTCGCGCGGATTCTGTTCGGTCAGCCAACCGGAGCAATCATCATGTCGATGCAGAATGTGGCCGCCCCTCCGTTTCAGTTCACCCCGCCCAGACGCAATGAGCTGACCCATATCCCCGGCGACGAAGGCTGGCCGATCATCGGCAAGACGTTTCAGGTGCTCGCCGATCCGAAGGGCCATATCGAAGCCAACGGCGCCAAATACGGCCTGGTCTACCGTACCCACTTTTTCGGGGAGACCAATGTCGTGCTGCTTGGGCCCGAAGGCAACGAGCTCGTGCTGTTCGACCACCAGAAGCTATTCTCCTCGACGCATGGCTGGAACAAGGTTCTGGGCCTGCTGTTTCCGCGCGGGCTGATGCTGCTCGATTTCGACGAGCATCGCCTGCACCGCAGGGCGCTGTCGGTCGCGTTCAAGTCCGGGCCGATGAAGTCCTATCTCGGCGATCTCGACCGCGGCATCTCCGCGCGCATCGCGCAATGGAAGGCAAAGCCAGGCGAGATGCAGCTCTATCCGGCGATGAAGCAGCTCACCCTCGATCTCGCTGCGGCCTCGTTCCTCGGTGCCGATCTCGGGCCGGAGGTCGACGAGATCAACCGCGCATTCGTCGACATGGTCGCCGCCTCCGTCTCGCCGGTCCGCCGTCCCCTGCCCGGCACCCAGATGGCGCGCGGAGTGAAGGGACGCAAGCGCATCGTCGCCTATTTCAGCGAGCAGATCCCGCTGCGGCGCGGCAACCATGGCGGCGACGATCTGTTCTCGCAACTCTGCCGCGCCACCCATGAGAACGGCGCGTTGCTGTCGGACCAGGACATCATCGACCACATGAGCTTCCTGATGATGGCCGCGCACGACACGCTGACCTCGTCGCTGACCTCCTTCATCGGCGAGCTCGCCGCCAATCCGGACTGGCAGGACAGGCTTCGCGCGGAAGTCCTCGCGCTCGGGCTCGCCCCGGGGGCGCCGAGCAGCTTCGACGATCTCGAAAGAATGCCGCTGACCGAAATGGCCTTCAAGGAAGCGTTGCGGATCAGGCCGCCGGTGCCGTCGATGCCGCGCCGCGCGATGCGCGATTTCAGCTTCAAGGGCTTTGCGATCCCCGCCGGCACCGCGGTCGGCATCAATCCGCTCTATACGCACCACATGAAGGACATCTGGCCGGAGCCCACCCGCTTCGATCCGCTGCGCTTTACCGAGGAAGCCCAGCGCAACCGCCATCGCTTCGCCTTCGTGCCGTTCGGCGGCGGCGCGCATATGTGCCTCGGCCTGCACTTCGCCTACATGCAGGCGAAATGCTTCGCGCGGCATTTCCTCGAGAACATCGAGGTGTCGCTCGCGCCCGGCTACAAGCCGGACTGGCAGATGTGGCCGATCCCGAAGCCGCGGGATGGGCTGAAAGTGCGGGTGCGGGCGGTTTAGCGCTCAACTCTCGGGCCCCGGACGCGCGCGGAGCGGCACTTCGCGCCGCACCGCGTCGGGGCACGAGACCTATCCGCTACGCCCCCTGGTCGAACGCCTTGCGCAGAGCCACGTAGCCCTGCTGCTGCTGGCTCCAGTTCCGGCCGCCGGTCATGGCGCCGTCGACGACGAGGTCGTGACCGTTGACGAAGCTGGATTCGTCGCTGGCCAGGAACACCGCGGCATGGGCGATGTCGTCGGGAAGGCCGGCGCGCGGGATCGGCTGCGCGGTCTTGTAGACCTCGCGCATCACCGCCGGCGTCTTCTCCGCGGCGTCGGTCGAGAGCCCCAGCGCCTTGCCGAAGATGCCTGTTGCGATCGCGCCGGGCGAGATCGAGTTGACGCGGACGTTGGATTCGCCGAGCTCCATCGCCACGCATTTGGTGAGATGGATCACCGCGGCCTTGGCCGCGCTATAGACCATCGAAGACGAGAAGCCGGCAAGACGGCCGGCGATGCTGCCGTTGTTGATGATGCTGCCGAAACCCTGCTTCTTCATGGCGGGCGCGGCATGTTTCATGCCGAGCATGACGCTGCGCACCAGCGTTGCCATTGCCGCATCGAACCGCTCGACCTCGAGGCCCTCGATACCGCCGGTCTGTGCCGGGCCGCCGGCGTTGTTGAACAGGCAATCGATGCGGCCGAACTTGTCCACGGCAAGCGCGATCAGCGCCTGCATCTGCGCTTCGACCGTGACGTCGGTCTGGCGGAAGATGCAGTTGGGCCCGAGCTGCTTCGCCAGCGACTCGCCTTCCGGTATGCGCCGCCCGGCGATCACAATTTTGGCACCTTCGGCAACGAAGACTTCCGCAGTGCGCAATCCGATCCCGCTCGTTGCCCCCGTGATCACCGCAACCTTGCCGTCCAGCCTGCCCATGGAATGTTCCTGTTCTCGAGCGATTTGATGCCAAATGGCGAATGCCGGCCGCCGCCGTCGCCGCAGCGGCCACTATCCCCGCCCGCTTCCGACAAGGCAAGCTATGCTTGGGCGCGCCTCATGCGTACCATCCTCACGGACCGCTCGATTTTCGAACGCATATCGCAACTGGGCTGCGCATGGGGAAGCTGATCGACGAGTTCCGCAAGAGCTGGCAGGGCGCGGAGAAGCCCTCGCTGGGCCTGAGCATCTCGTTTGCGGTGTTCTGCCTGCTGTGTGCGACCCTGGTCCGCTGGGGTCTCGCTCAGGTACGCCCCGACATCTACTTCACACCGTATTTCCCGGCCGTGTTCTTCGCGACTGCCCTGGGCGGATTCCGGATCGGTGTTGTGACGGCGCTGGTCGGCGGCATGCTCGGCGTCGTCCTTAATTTCGGCGACGCTTTCGCCGATCGCGCGCGATTTGCCCTGCTGGCGCTCTACTGGGCGGTCTGCGCCATCACCATCTGGGGTGTCGAGCATTATCGCACCCTGCTGGCCGAGCAGCGCCGGATCTTCAGGCGCCTGACCGAGGAAGAAGACTATCGCAAGCTGCTGGTGGACGAGCTGCAGCACCGGCTGAAGAACAAGGTATCGACGATGCATGCCGTGCTGCACCAGGTGCTGCACGACCAGCCGCAGGTCTGGGACCGGATCGATCCCCGACTGCGATCCCTGGCAGCGACCGACGACCTGATCTCGCGGATCGACAAGAGCGGCTGCGACATCCGCGACCTTCTGATCTCGGAGCTGGGTCCCTACGGCCATGTCCGCTTCACCCTCAACGGCGACCGCTTATTCCTGCCGCCGAAGCTCGCAGTCACGCTGTCATTGATGTTTCACGAGCTCGCCACCAATGCGGGCAAGTACGGCGCATTCTCCGCACCGCGCGGCCTGTTGCAGGTGTCATGGACCGTCAGCGACGACCGCTTGACCATCACCTGGGACGAAACCGAGGGGCCGAGCGTGGACAGGGTGTCCGAGCCCGGCTTCGGCACCAAGCTGCTGAAATCGGCCCTGTCTTCCTTCGACGGCAAGACCGAGATCTCTTACTTGAAGACCGGGCTGCATTGCATCATGCAATGCCGCATCCCGCGAAGCGAATAGACAAGCATGATTCAGCTCCGCTTGCTTGTCACCTATTCGGAGCGGGAAGCGGCGTCGGCAACGGCTCACATCGCTACAATCAAGGCTCATACGCAGCCGGACTCGACATCAGCGAAGTTGCGGGCGCGGCTTCGCTTGCAGTTTCACTGGGCGCATTGACCTTCTGTTAATGACGATCGTCAGCGCGCGTCGCATCGTCGCAAGTTTTCTCCAAAACACCCCCGTATTTCTCCGGACCCCTTAACCAAACTTAAGAGGGAACCGCGCAAGATCGCGCCCATTGCAAAGGCGCGCCGAAACAACAAGATTCATGACTTCTATGAACGACAATAGATACTCCGGCGCGACTGAAGCCGAGCTCGGTTTTCTCAAGGAAATCGTTAGAATGCTGCCGGCCGGCCTTACCGTGCAGGACGCGACTGGCGAGCTCCTGCTGGTTAACGATGCCGCCGCCGCCCAGCTCGGCATCGATGGCAGCCGGCCCTCACCCGATCTGGCATCGCGACGCGAAGCCTGCCGGCAGGCACTGAGCGCCGGCCAGGCGGTCGTGACCGAGGAAGCGCTCCACACCGGCACCGCGCGCCAGGTGCTGCTCACGACCCATCGTCCCGTTCGCCTCGCCGGACGCGAGCTCCTGATCTCGACGTCTTCCGACATCACCGAACAGAAGAATTTCGAGGACCAGCTGTTCCGTTCGGCCTATTTCGACGAGTTGACGGGGCTGCCCTCGCGGCGCGTGATCGAGCATCGCGCAAGCGGCCTGCTCGCGCGCGATCGCGGCGGCGAACGCTTTGCGCTGGCCTTTCTCGACGTCGACAATTTCAAGCACATCAACGACTATTACGGCCACTCGGTGGGGGACGCGCTGCTGGTCGAGCTGTCGAAGCGGCTCGGGCGCGACCTGCGCGATTCCGACATGCTGTCGCGCATTTCCGGCGACGAATTCCTGCTGCTGCTCTCTCCGATCCAGAGCCAGGAGGAAGTCGCCGAGTTCATGCAATCGACACTGGAGCGGCTGACCGCGCCGTTCTTCATCGACCATTCGGAAGTCTTCGCCTCGACCTCGGTCGGCATCAGCCTCTATCCGGACCACGGACGCAGCTTCGAGACGCTGCGGCAGAACGCCGACATCGCGATGTACCGCATCAAGAACAGCGGCAAGGGGCTGGCCGCCTTCTTCGACGCGAGCATGGAGCGCGAGGCGCAGGCGCGGATGAAGGTCGAGCAGTCGCTACGGCTCGCCATCCTGGAAAAGCGCTTCTGCTGCGCCTTCCAGTCCAAGGTCGACATCCGCACGCAGGAGGTGAAGGGCATCGAGGCATTGGTACGCCTGCGCGACGACGAAGGCGTGATCCAGGCACCGGGCTCGTTCATCAACCTCGCCAGCGAGCTCGGCCTCATCGACGAGCTGACCCATCTCGTGCTCGCCGAGATCGTCAAGTCGATCGACCTGATCAACGACACGTTCGGCGCGGAAGCGATCATCAGCATCAACGTCGCCGCCAAGCAGGCCGGCAATCCCGAGTTCATGCGCAGCTTCGCGCAGGCGCTGGCCGACACCGGCTTTCCGCAACGCTTCATGATCGAGGTGACGGAAGACGCCTTCGTCGCCAAGAATCATTTCCAGGCCGAGATCCTGCCGATGTTCCGCAAGCTCGGCGTCGGCATCTCCATCGACGATTTCGGCACCGGCTATTCCTCGCTGTCGGCGCTCGCCGACATCACCGCCGACGAAATCAAGATCGACCGCTCCTTCATCACCGACATCCATAAGCGTCCGCGCAGCCAGGGCATCCTGCGCGCGATCGAATCCTTGAGCGAAGCGCTCGGCATAACGGTGATCGCCGAAGGCCTCGAATCCTATGAGGAGCTCGCCTATCTCCAGGCCGCGACCAAGATCCGCTACGCCCAGGGCTATTACTTCTCCCGGCCGATCTTCCTGGAAGAGCTGAAGCTCGCAGCGCCCGTTTCCAGCGAGGCGCGGACCAGCGTCGCGAGCCGCCCGATGCAACAGAATCGCCAGGGCTATTCTCGCGCGAGCGGGTATCGGAGGTAGGACGACGGCGGCGCTCCAGTCTCGCTGTCGTCGCCCGGCTTGACCGGGCGACCCAGTATTCCAGAGAGGGCGACTGTTGAATCGATAGGCCGCGGCGTACTGGGCGGATTCAACCGTTCGTCGCAACACCCTGTTTATCGCTCACTCGTAGCAATT
>NZ_LSIC01000088.1 GCF_001556045.1 Bradyrhizobium sp. CCH5-F6 | reverse complement strand
CTACGAGTGAGCGATAAACAGGGTGTTGCGACGAACGGTTGAATCCGCCCAGTACTCCGCGGCGGATGTGGAAGAGCGAACTCCCTAACGCCGGCCTCTGGGATACTGGATCGCCCGCCTTCGCGGGCGATGACACCTGAGTGTGGAGAGACTGCGTGCCCCTTCCCACCCGCCGCCTCAGCTGATCGTCGCGCCGCCGTCGATCACCATGGTCTGGCCGGTCATGAAGTCACCGGCCTTCGATCCCAGGAATACCGCTGCGCCCGCGATCTCGTCGGGAATGCCGATGCGCAGCAGCGGCGAGCGGGAAGTCGAGGCCTTCAAATTCTCCGGATTGTCCCACAGCGCCTTGGCGAAATCGGTCTTGATCAAGCCGGGCGCGATGCAGTTCACGCGGATGTTGTGCGGGCCATATTCGCAGGCGAGATTGCGCGCGAGCTGCATGTCGGCGGCTTTCGAGATCGCATAGGCGCCGAGGATGGTCGAGCCCTTGAGGCCGCCGATCGAGGAGACGATGATGATGGAGCCGTCCTTGCGCTCGATCATCTGCGGCACCACCATCGAGATCAGCCAGTTGTTGGCGACGATGTTGTTGTCGAGGATCTTCCGGAACTGATCGTCGGAGATGCCGGCGAGCGGACCGTAATACGGGTTCGAGGCGGCGTTGCACACCAGCACGTCGATCTTGCCAAAAGCGCGGTTGCTCTCGTCGACGAGGTTTTGCAGGTTCTCTTTCGACGAGATGTTGGCGGCAACCGCGATCGCGGTACCTTTGCCGAACTTTTCGTTGATGCCCTTGGCGACCTGCTCGCAGACATCGGCCTTTCGCGAGGAGATCACCACCTTGGCGCCGTGCTCGGCCATTCGCTCGGCGATCGCGAGCCCGATGCCGCGTGTCGAGCCGGTGATGACGGCGACTTTCCCCTTCATATCGAACAAGGTCATGTTTCTCTCCCAGATTGATCTTGCCATTCAATGTCATTCCGGAGCGATGCGAAGCACCGAACCCGGAATCTCGAGATTCCGGGTCCGGTCCTCGCGAACCGTCCCGGAATGACAGCTTAACTCAGGCGAGCTTCTTGACTTCCGGTCCCGCCGGCTGATGCATCGCCGCGTGCGCGTCGTCCGCGATCCATGGCTGCTGATTCACCATCGGCAGCCGCCAGACCGTGCGCTCGGGACTTGCGAAATGATCGAGCCGCGTCACCGAGCAATTGTCGATGTCGAACGACAGTCCCCGCTCCGGCTGGCCCTCGAGTGCGAGCCCCAGCGCCGCCTTGATCGTGCCGCCATGCGCGACTGCGATGATGTCCTGCCCTGCCGCCTCATTGGTGATCCGCTCGATGGTGCGGCGCGTGCGGTTGTAGAGATCCATGAAGCTCTCGCCGCCCGGCGCGGGCTCGTTGATGTCGGCGAACCAGCTCGTGCCGACTGGGCGGCTCGCGATGAACTGGGCACGGTTCATACCCTGCCAGCGGCCGAGGTTCTGCTCGGCGAGATCCGCTTCCCATTTCATCGACGCAGGCTTTGGAAAGCCGGCCGCCCAGATCGCCTCGGCCGTCTGGTGGGTCCGCATCAGATTGCTCGAATACCACACCGCCGTGCGTGGCAGCACCTTGGCAACGGCGTTGAACACATAGGTGTCGCTGGTGTCGCAGGCGATGTCGGACTGACCGTAGATGTTGCCACCGTCGTTGCGCACCGGCGCATGACGGACCCACCACCATCGCGTGATGACTACATTGGGCTTGTCTGCACCTACCATCGAAACCCTTCCATCCCTTGTCATGTCGCTGTACGTCAGTAGCGAACGTGCCTCAAGACACTTTACCGTTTGAAATCTTGTTTGAAATTCCGTCGCGCGGCAAGGGCCGCGCGCAAGCCAAAGGGAGAAACGCATGGGCCGCCTGCAAGGCAAATCCGTCATCATCACCGGTGCCGGCAGCGGCATCGGCCGCGCGGCTGCGCTGCTGTTCACCCGGGAGGGCGCCAAGCTGATCGCGGTAGATCGCAGCGAGGCGGTGAAGGAGACGGTCGAGGAAGTGAAGAAGGCCGGCGGCATTGCCGAAGCCATGGTGGCGGACGCGGGCTCCGAGACCGACGTGATCGCGGTCATCGACAAGGCGGTGAAGACGCATGGCCGGCTCGACGTGATCTGGGCCAATGCCGGCATCTCCGGCGGGCTCGTGCCGCTCGCCGAGCAGACGGTGGAGCACTGGCAGGAGATCTTGCGCATCAACCTGATCGGGCCGTTTCTCGCGGTGAAATACGCGATGCCGCACATGGTCAAGCAGCAGTCCGGTGCGATCGTGCTGACGGCCTCCGTCGCGGGCCTCAAGGCCGGCGCCAGCGGTCACCCCTATGCCGCGAGCAAGGCCGGCGTGATCAGCCTGGTGCAGACCACGGCCTATTCGCTCACCGGCACCGGCGTCCGCATCAACGCGGTCTGCCCCGGCCTGATCGAAACCGGCATGACAAAACCGATCTTCGACCGCGCCAAGGAGCGCGGCACCCAGGACAAGATCGGCCAGCTCAACCCGCTCAAGCGCCCGGGCCAGCCGCATGAACTCGCCGCGATGGGGTTGTTCCTGGCAAGCGACGAAGCGTCGTATGTCAACGGCCAGGCGTTCCCGGTGGACGGCGGCTTGACGGCGTCGATGCCGTATACGGGCAAGCCGGTTTAATTGAGATCCCAAGTCCCGGACGCGCAGCAGCGTTCTTACGCTGCTGCGCAGAGCCGGGACCCAGGAAGCCGCACAACGCGCTATTGCATGGGCCACGGCTCTGCAGCACTTTTCGTCGAAGAGACGCTGCGCTGCGTCCGGGGCACGAGAGCTGAGTGTTCGCGCGCAACGGCATCAACGGTGTCATTGCGAGCGCAGCGAAGCAATCCAGAATCCCTCCGCGGAAAGACTCTGGAT
>NZ_LSIC01000087.1 GCF_001556045.1 Bradyrhizobium sp. CCH5-F6 | reverse complement strand
TTGGCGTCAGTGCCCGTTGAAACTGCTGCCGCGCACTCCGCCCTCATCCTGAGGGTCCGCCAAAGGCGGGCGTCTCGAAGGATGGCCGCAGAGAAAGCTCTCATCTGCGATAGCCCTGCGCTTGCGGGAGAGGTGAACGATCCGCGGCGATCGCTTCAACCTGAATCCATTCTGCCTGGAGCACGATCCGGAGAAGTGTGCTGCGGCTTTTCGAGAAGGATCATGCTCGAACAACAAGCCAGAACGCGATGACGATTCGTCCCGCTCTCATCGCGCTTTGCGCAACTGCGCACCAGCCGGGGGACGACACCGGTGGTGTTGCGCGAGCCTGTTTGCCTCGCCGTCATTGCGAGCGCAGCGAAGCAATCCAGGCTGCCGCCTGCGGAGAGAGTCCTGGATAGCTTCGCTTCGTTCGCAATTACGAGTTGTGAGAGTCCCCCTCACATCCCCTCCATCTCCCCCGCCGCCTCCGCATGCTCAGGCCCCGCCGGCATCGGCACCATCACGTAATCCCCGGGCATGTTCACCGGCCGGTAATCCGGCTCCACCGCCATCCGCTTCAGCACGCTCTCATGCACATGCGCGCCTTCGGGGATGAGGCGCGGCTCGCAATCGGGGACGTAGAAGCCGAAGTAGATCTTGCGCTCCGGCCATTCCCTGTACCGCGCGCGCTTCGGAAAATATTCCAGCACCCGCCAGGCCGCATTCATGGAATCGTGCAGTTGGCCCGTCTCCCCCGTATAGGCCGGCGCGACATAGTGGAACGGCGAGTTCTTGCGCTGGATGCCGAAGGCGAGCTGGTTCACGGTACGCGGGTTGAAGTTCAGCCCGGCCTTGGCGGCCTCCGCGACCATCCAGATCAGCGGATATTTGGAGTCCCCGCTCTCGGTCTCCGGATAGCCGCCGCCGACGTCGCCATGCACGCCGGCGAACCACACCTGGAGAATGTCCTGCGGCACCTTCTTCTCGTCGGGGACGTAGCGGTTGCTCCAGAACTCCTGCGGCTCCTCGTATTTGTTCAGGCGGAACATGCGGCGCCGCTCGTCGATCGCGATCGCCTGCCGGAAGATCCTGATGCTGGGGTTGCGCCGCGTGAAGGCGAGCTCCTCCAGGCTCGGCCAGAACAGGCGGTCGGCGCGCGGCACGATCACGCTCGCCACCGTGTCCCAGACGCCGATGAAGTGGATGGTCGGCCAGCGCGTCGAGGTGATGCGCGCGAACTGCGCCGCGAGGTCGAAGGCGTCCTTCGGCAGCGGTCCCTGCTCGTCGAACGCGACGTTCTCGACGTCTTCAAGGGCGTTGCCACGCCCGGTGCCGGAATATTGCTTGTAGGCGATGAGGCCCGAGCCCGCGAGGTTCGCCTGCTCCGGTCTGATCAACCCGATCTTGTGAATGAGCCCCGCCAGCACGCGAACCGTATAGGCCCCGCGCGAGAAGCCGAACAGGTAGATGCGGTCGCCCGGCGCATAGTGATCGACCAGGAAGCAATAGGCGCTGAGCACGTTGTCATCGAGCCCGTAGCCGGTGGCGAGCCCCAGCACCAGGTTGACGTTCGCCCTGAGCCGGTGCCACGTCGTCGGCTCCGTCAACGTGCCCACCCCGGGATCGTAGAACACCATCTGCCGCGGCGACGTCTTGTCCGTCTTGCGCAGGCAGCGATAGAGCTTCAGGACGTTGGAGATGTTCTCCGAGATCTCGTTGCCGGTGCCGTCACAGCAGATGACGAGGTTTTTGGCGGAGCTGTCGTGGGAGCCGAAGCCGTTCATGTTACCTCACGGCGAGCGGACCGCTACTTGCTTTCGTGTTTCGTCCAGACGTCGCGCGCGATGCCGATCGAGCCGATCTGATCCTTGAAAACACGATAGTGCACCTTATCGCCCTCCGTGAGATCCTGGAAGCCTGCATCTCCGCCTTTGACCGCGCCGGCGGTGAAGATGACCTGCTCCCCGTTTTCCTTCTTGATGACCCCGATGCCCAGCTGGCGGTAGATCGTCTCGATCGTGCCATAACCATTCATGACATTCCCCCTGCATGTGTCAGCGTTGAGGCCGCTGCGCGGTCGCCATCCTTTAGCCGCCAGCGAACCTCCATCCCTGAACCGGGTAGCATGATCTCCTCATGGGAGAAATGAGCCTTGCGGCCTTCCAGAACCTGCTCCAGCCCACGCTCGACCTTTCCGTCCGGCACGAGCCTGTGACCCGGAACGAAGTATTCGAAGTCGCCTCTCACCACGACGTCGACTTTCGCCTTGTGCACGATCCACGGCGCCGAGAAGGTCACGTGGGGGAGTGACGAAGGCACGACGGACTCGTATTCGATCTTCAGCGTCACCATGCTGCCGACTTTGGCCGCGAGCGCCGATGGAAGTTTGTATCTGCGCAACAACCAGGTGGCGGATTGTCGGGAAGATAGCGGCCAGCCGAACTCGGCTCCCTTGAGCGCGACATCATCGATGCTGATCACAAGACTCGGAAAGAATTCGGACCAGACTGCTGCGTCGTTCGTCTCGCTCAGAATGAGATCGATGGACCGGCGGAGGGCGTTCTGCTCGGCCTGCGGGAGCAGATCCAGCCCGACCTGATGGATGTAGACCGGCGCCGGCTGGCGAGCCCAGAGCTCCGCGGACGCCGCGAACGAGATGCCGAATTCGACGAAGTCGCTGCCGAGGATGAAACGATATTGGCAGATCGTTGTGCATTTGCCGTACGCTGCAAGTGGCCCGCGTCTCGGCGCTGCCTTGCGCAAATCGATTTCCGTGAAGAACACGAGGTCCTTGCTGACGCGGCCAAACCGGCTGTCCCAAGTGGCCTGGCTAGCCTTCCAGACGCGATCCAGGATGGTGGGATCCGTTCGACGTGCAATCTGAAGGAAGCTCTTTGCCTCTAGATATCGCCTATCGTTGGCCGCCTCGGGCTTGACCAACTGGATGTGACCGAATGGCAGAGGCTTCCAGTCGATCGCGCCATAAACGCCCTTGCCCGAGGCCTCGCTCACCGCGATGTCGTCGTCGCCGGTCACCACGCGAACGGCGAGCCACATGCGCTGCTCGCCTGCCTCTTCGTGGCCGCCATTGACCACCCGCAGCGCCCACTGATCGAAAAGGCGCGCGAGAAATTCGCTTCCGGTCTCCAGGTCTACGAACTGCCGCTGCCGTTTGCGGAACCAGTCGATGGCATGGCCGACGATCGGAAACTTGAAGCCGAATCCGTAGCCGACCAACCTTGCGACCCTGAGGAGGTCGCTGCCGGTCGTCGGCGTTCCGTAGAGCAGCAGCCCGCTGATTGGAGGAGGGCCCTGCGGACGCTGCAGCCTGTCGATGATGTATTTCATGCACACTAGGCCGCCCATGCTGTGGGCAATAAGGACGATGCTGTCGTAGGGCTTCGGCAGGTGCGATATTGCGCTGTCGAGGCTCAAGGCGGCGTGGTCAATCGGCGCGCCGCGGTAACGGTTGGTGTAATAGCCGAAGGCGTACACGTCGTAGTCTTGGAGCGCGGTATCGCCAAGGACGAGCTCGACGAAGCCGGCCTTGGCGTTCTTTGCGCGCCACGTGTCGACGATATGTCCGGTCACGCCATGGACGAACATGATGCAACGTGTGTTGCCGTTGTGTCCCGCGCGGGGATAGTGGAGCAGCTCGTCCTTCACGACAACGATAGGGGGCATTTCGGAAGGCTGCGCAAGAGACATGATCACTCTCTCCGAGGCGGATGGCCCGGGCGAAATGCTCGGCAATATGATCGACGTCGTATCAATCTAAGATAGCACGGATTTTTGCGTATGTCAGCATCCGGCCGCAATCTGACGCGGGGCGCGGTGTTCGACTGCGGAGCGCCGCTCAGAGTCGTGGCGAACGAGCGGGCGCGGATCAGGCCCGGCGGGGTGCTGGTCGGTTTGTGCGCGCGATCCATGGGATGCGCCTCCGGGTGATGCTGCCGGGGCGAGTATAATGGAAATGGTAAGCTCAGGGCTGTTTTAGAGGAGCTAGCCGGTCCCGCTTTGGTTCAAGCCTCGTCAAGGAGTTTGACAATTTCTCTTTGCAAGGGCTTGACGCTTTGAGAGCGCGATTTCATCGTTCTGTCGCGAAGCGTCCTGGCTGGAGCACGAAAACTCTTGAGTGCGAGCGCAAGTGCAAGCAACAAGCGCCCCGCTTGGCGTGGATAGGCGTTCGAAATTAGCGTTGGGAGAATCGCCGCTACCTCGTTCTGAAGTGCGTCTTGGTTTGACCAACTTTTCATCCGAGAGCGCAAGAAGTCCAAAGCGAACCGCATGTAGGCTGTATGGTCGGAGTATTTTCCAAGGAGATGGCTTCCGCTGGATGGGTTTTCCAGAGCGTGCTTAATAAGTTGGGCTATCCGCTGCTCTTGTCGCGAATGCTGTTTGATTTCGGCGATGATGATATCAGCTGCATCTGAAGGTAGTTCGGGTCGATCAGCTAGTTGCGGTTCGATTTTCGCTCTTAAGTCAAGATCTCGTCCAAGAACCGTTCGCACGAATGCGACGAGGCTATCCAGCTTGCGATTATGCTTTGCCTTTGACAGGAACGCTTCGGGCAACTCAACGGAGAGCTTTTTCTCACTCACCTGAATCGACACCAAGGCATTTTTGTAGATGTCTTCGTGTGATGAGGTTCTTGCTGGGTTATTCTCGTATTTGAGAGCATCAAAAAGCTCCGCAAGGACGACGGCGCGGACGAACCATTGGGTTGCTCGAACCCCACTCCGTAACTCGGATGTTTTTGCCTGCAACGCCTCTACGGCGGAGCGAGTAGCAAGAACTTCACTCTCGCAAAATCGAGCGAAACTCATTCTGATAAGGGGGTGCTTAATCCCATTGACCCACTCTCTCACGATCGGAGCGAGCGCATTTTGAGGGCCGACATGTGGATGTCCGTGAGGATCAATCAAGGCAAATAGCTCGGGACCTCCCATGGAGGTCAACAAAGGCTGCTTGATGGGAATGGTACGTGATTGAGTTCGGAATAAATCGAAGCCAACTATACGTCGCTGAGAATCGACCCGCTGTACATACGTTACATTGCTGCTCAAGCGCGATTGGATCAGAGGAATTGCAAATCCAGGGCGGATCCAGAATGGGACTGAGAGCGAGGTCACCTGTCCTTCATGGAGTATCAGATCGTGAAGGTCGCTGTTGCCTCTCATAGCCACCCTCGGCTTTTATAAATCTCGTGAACTAAGCTTCTGACGATGAAGTGCGTTTCGTTCGGTCGACCGCTACTAGTCCAAACGTATTCAGATATTTCGATTCCGTAGGAGCGGAGAGCCCCTCCAATATTCTTGTCGGCTGCGAGTGTATCGGGAAGAACGGCTGCTGTTACGCTCGTTCGCAATTCGATTGAGTCACTGAACAGGATCTCTGGCGTTGACGCTCGATCGTCAAGGCCGGCAGATAGATTACCGCCATTGGCAAGAACCATTTTTCTGTAGGCGTCAGCCTCAAAATTGGCGGCCGGAACATTAAATGCTGGCGAGGGAACATTGCGGAGAAAATTATCGTTTGTACCAAAGACCGCCGCCACCAATTTAGCTGCTGATTCAGGCTCGGGCGTAAGGAGAAAATCGAATAAGGGCATATAGGGGTGAAGGAACTGGTCCATCCGTCCCTCAACGAAAGCGCCACTGTCAAAGGGGAATACGTACTTGGGACGCGGTACGCGCGACGGATCCAAGATCAGGACAGATGGAAAGAGGGAGGATAATGTCGTAGGTTCGAATTCACTTTTTCCCCGAAATGCGGCCCTCCCATAGAAGGCATAAATTATTGGTTCTCGCAGCACGTCGCATTCTTCGAGCGCTTCGATTCGGCCCGCGGCAATTAGGTCCCTCAGAAGGTAGCTGCTTGTGACATGTGTTAGCCCCAAAACTTTCTTCTGAGGCGGCAGCTGCTCGACGAACTCTAGAAGGTCGCGGTGCGACGGGCGTCCAACTCGTGATTTGAGGTCTCGCGTCAACTTTCACAATCCATGCCTAAAAAATCGAACTATCGAGGTAAATGCGAAGCGAAGATAAGCTCAACTGCTGAGGCACGCCATAGTTGTGTTTGTGCGTTTGAAGCAGATCGACCACAAACAAAAACGGCCGGATCTTCCGATCCGGCCGCAACGCAAACTCTACTCGGCTAAGCCTACGCCACGCGACGCAACCTAGCCCCCGCCCAATTCTTTAAAACTCAGCTCGCCTTCTTTTCCGGCGCGGCCGTCGGGCCGACCTTCTTCTGGATGGCGCGCTTCAGCTCGAGGGCGCGCGGCGACAGGTTGTCGGCGTTGGCCTTGAGCAGGAAGGGGTCGAGGCCGCCATTGTGGTCGACGCTCTTGACCGCGTTGGTGGAGACGCGCAGGCGCACGTTGCGGCCCAAGGCTTCCGAGATGAACGTCACGTTGACGAGGTTCGGCAGGAAGCGGCGCTTGGTCTTGATGTTGGAGTGGCTGACCTTGTGGCCGACGAGGGGGCCCTTGGCCGTCAGTTCGCAGCGGCGTGACATGGCAAAATCCTTATCCTGAACCCCCAACGAAGTGCGGCCGCCATTCTGGGCGCCACGGGGGCAAATTCTTTCGTCCTTGCAGGGAGCGGGCGGACGTATAGGGGGGAAGGGGCGGGACGTCAAGTTTTCGGGTGTCTTTTGGAGCCGCCCGCTCCCTGCAAGGA
>NZ_LSIC01000086.1:57500-94222 GCF_001556045.1 Bradyrhizobium sp. CCH5-F6 | reverse complement strand
ATTAAGGGCCGAGTCCGATCGATGCAAACAGTACGATGGCAGACCCGTGCGCGCGCCGCGCAGGGCAATTCCGCACAGCAAAAAAGGCGGCCGCGCTCGCGACCGCCTTTGTCAGTCATTCCGGGGCGGCGAAGCCGAACCCGGAATCTCAAGATCCTCAGGTGCGCAAGTGCGCACCTTAGGTCGAATGCTGCGCATCGCCCCGGGATGACGGAGTGATTGGCTTACGCCTTCTCGAACAGGGACTCGACGTATTCCCAGTTCACGAGATTCTCGACGAACGCCTTGAGATAGTCGGGGCGACGGTTCCGATAGTCGATGTAGTAGGAGTGCTCCCAGACGTCGCAGCCGAGGATCGGGGTGGCGCCGTGCACCAGCGGATTCTCGCCGTTCGGGGTCTTGGAGATCTCGAGCTTGCCGTTCTTGACCTGGAGCCAGCACCAGCCGGAGCCGAACTGGCCGACGCCGGCCGCCTGGAAGTCGGCCTTGAACTTCTCGAAGCCGCCGAGGTCCTCGTTGATCTTCTTCTCGAGCTTGCCCGGCAGCTTGGTACCGCCGCCATTGGGCTTCATCCAGCTCCAGAAGTGGATGTGGTTGTAGTGCTGGCCGGCATTGTTGAACACCGCGGGATTCTTGCCGAACGAGCCCTTGACGATCTCCTCAAGGGACTTGCCTTCCCATTCGGTCCCCTTGAGCGCGTTGTTGCCGTTGGTGACATAGGCCTGATGATGCTTGTCGTGGTGATATTCCAGCGTTTCCTTCGACATGTACTGGCCGAGGGCGTCATAGGCGTAAGGGAGTGGGGGGAGCGTAAAGGTCATGGGTTCTTGTCCGCAACTGATGGGAACGAGTTCTAACGGTCACCCCTTATAGAAGGTTCCGCGGCCGTTAAATACCTCAGAATTTGCGAAAACGCGTGAAGCGGGCGCGTGGCACGATTGCATAAAATCGTCGCAGCACGCGAAGACTCCGCGGACTTGGCGGCTCGATGCAAAATATCATTGCCTTTGAGGCGCTTATGGCAGAACGAATGCCCCGCGCACCGACGTTGCGAAAGACAGGGCCATGAGCATCGAGATCGACATCCTGAACGGCGACGCCTCGTGGCCGATCGCAAAGCCGCTGCTCAGTGCGGTCTGGGGACACGATGCGGCGGAGAAGCCGCGTTGGGCTCACGTCAAATGGGCCAATCCGAACCTGCGCGTGCTGATCGAGACGCCCGAGGATGGTCTCGTCTGCCACGTCGGCATCTACTTCCGCACCGTCACCTGGAACGGGCAGAAGGTCCACATTGGCGGCATCGGCGGGGTTTGCACCCGCGAGGACCGCCGCGGCCGCGGCTATGCGACCGTGGCGATCGACGCGGCCTTGCACACCATCAGGGCCAACGAGGCAGTCCGCTTCGCGCTGCTGTTCTGCGAGCCGCACAATTTCGCGTTCTATGAGGCCCGCAAATGGCAGCCCTTCAAGGGCGAGGTCTATTGCGAGCAGCCGGAGGGGCGGATCCGCTTCGAATACATGGCACCGTATGTCTTCGAGATCGTGCGCGCGCCGACGCTGGGCACGATCGACCTATGCGGCCTGCCGTGGTGAGCCCTGCGTGAGCGAGGGCTGCGCCCGCTGCCCCACGCCCTATAATATGTCGACCATCATTTAAATTTCCGTCCGGTGAACATGACGATCGACGCTCCTGCAGACGCCGTCCCGCCGGTTGCGCCGGTCGCCTCCTCCATCGCCAGCCTCCTGACCGCGCCGATCCTGCCGACGCTGCTCCGGCTCGCGATCCCCAACATGATCGCGATGGTCGGCAGCACACTGGTTGCCATCGCCGAGACCTCCTATATCGGCCGGCTCGGCACCGTTCCGCTCGCCGCGATCGCGCTGGTGTTTCCGTTCGCGATGCTGACGCAGATGATGAGCGCGGGCGCGATGGGCGGCGGCGTCTCCTCCGCGATCAGCCGCGCGCTGGGTGCGGGGAATCGCGACGGCGCCGCGACGCTGGCGCTGCATGCCGCCATCATCGGCGTCTGCGGCGGGCTGTTCTTCACGGTGATGATGCTCGTCTTCGGCCGCTCCTTCTTCACCCTGCTCGGCGGCCGCGGGCAGGTGCTCGAGGAAGCCAGCAGTTATTCGCAGGTGCTGTTCTCCGGTGCGGTCGCGATCTGGCTCGTCAACACCCTCGCCTCGGTGATCCGCGGCACCGGCGACATGCGCTTGCCGTCGATGACGTTGATCGGCGCGAGCGTACTGCAGGTCGCACTCGGCGGCACGCTCGGGCTCGGCCTGTTCGGCGTGACACAATTCGGCATGCCCGGGGTTGCCGCCGGCCAGCTGATTGCCTTCAGCTGCGCCGCGATCTTTTTCGTCTGGTATCTCGTGTCGGGCCGCAGCCGGCTGCAGCTCGACTTCCGGGCGTTCCATTTCGAACGCGCGATGTTCCTGGACATTCTGAAAGTCGGCGCGGTCGCCTGCCTGTCGCCGCTCCAGACCGTGCTCACCATTCTGATCTTCACGAAAATCCTCGCGACGTTCGGCACCGAGATGCTGGCAGGCTACGGCATCGGATCACGGCTGGAATTTCTGCTGATCCCGATCACCTTCGCCTTCGGCATCGCCTCGGTACCGATGGTCGGCGTGGCGATGGGCGCCGGACATGTGAAACGCGCCAGGCGCGTAGCCTGGACCGCAGCCGCGGCCTCAGGCCTCACCGTCGGCACGGTCGGCCTCGTCGTCGCGCTCGATCCCGCGCTGTGGGTGTCGCTTTTCACGCGCAATCCAGGCGTCAGCGCCGCCGCGCACAGCTATTTCCACTGGGCAGGCCCGGCCTTCGTGTTCTTCGGCATAGGCGTGTCGCTGTATTTCTCCTCGCAAGGCGCGGCACGCGTCGGCGGGCCCGTGCTCGCTTCCACCGCACGGCTCCTGATCGTCGCGATCGGCGGCGTCGGACTCATGACCGCGCAAGCTCCGGCCTGGACCCTGTTCGCGCTGGTCGGCGGCGCCATGGTCGTGTTCGGGCTGTCGACCGCCGCCTCGGTCGCCTTCGTGCGATGGGGCAGATGAGCGCAGGCAGAATGAACGCAGGCACGGTGACATCGGCGGATTGGCTGCGGGGCGTAGGCTGCGTCGGTGCCCTCTGCGGCGGCGAGACCTTGACGCGCGCGCGGCGTTAGGCCGCGGCCGCGGCCATCGCCTTCAGCGCCGTTGCGGCCGAGGCATAGCCGCCCCGCGCCCCGTCGATGAAGTGGACGTGGTCGCTGCGCAGCGCCGAGGGCGCAAAGCAGGTCATCATGGCGGCGTCCTGCCGGTGGAGGCCGTAGCGCACGATGCCGGCGCGCGCGGCCACGGCGAGACGATCACTGAGGGCGCGCTCGAGCTCCGGCGTGCAGTCGAGGATCATGCGAAGGCCGTCGTCATACTTCCTGAAATCGGAGTTCTCGACCACCTGGCGCCTGTAGACGTTCGGCACGAAGCCGCCGACCTTGAGATCAAAGCGCATGATCAGATAGACGAACAGCGTGTAGGCCAACACGCCTGCGCGGCGCACGAGCAGCGGACCTCCGCGCCTGGTGCGGGCTTCGTAATCCACCCCCTCCGGCGGCCATTTCAGCGGCGGCCCCTGCGGGGGCACCGGACGGGCGCCGTCCGGGCTGCGCTCGACCAGATCAATGACGTCCTCGATCGCCTTGCGGAAGGCACGCGGATCGGCGTCGCGCGCAGGCATCGCCAGCACGGAGAGGATCAGCCCGCGCGAGGCCGGCATCACCTCGAAGCGGCAGGACAGGCCGGACAGATCGGGCTGCGTGCCGGCGGGCGCCTCGGCGACCGCAAATTCGCCGCGCTTCATCGCGGCGTCGGCCCAGGCGAGCCCGCCGCCGGAGAACATCGCGTAGGACAGGTTCGGCGACGGACCGAAACGGGCGACGCGGACGTCAAGGCCCTGCGCACGGATGGCGCTGACCGGCACCAGCGCGATGCGCATGGTCAGATCGAGATCTTCCCGCACCCAGGTCGCGGTGGCAGCCAGCGCCTCGCGGGCCAGTTCCAGATCGTGGGGCGCGACGGCGAAGCCGGCGCCGTCACCGCCGAACACGAAAGGGAATTCGCGCCCTTCCAGCGCATTCGTCACCGCCGCGATCACCGCGGCGCCGGCCATGTTGACCGCCTTGTAGCGCTGCGCCGCAATCGCCTTGGTCGAATCGACGATGTCGGCAACGCCGATGCTCCAGTCCTCCGGCAGCGGCGAATAGAGCAGAGGGTCCATCAGGCTGGTGAAACCGCGGAAGACGGGGATGCTGCCGTAGAAAGATTCGCCTGATGTCATCGGGGTCCGGATGGTTGGGATGCGAAACAGATACGTGGCGGGATAGATCCGGGTTCGCGGGCCGGCTCGCCTTTTCGATCATTGGCCGAAACGGACCCGGACAACAAGACGCGGCCCGATTGCAATGCCGGGCGTGGTCATTGATCGGCATCAAACGAGCGGCCGGGGAGAACGGTTATCGTCGCTCGGCTCCAAGGGTTGCATGGGATGATCGAGGTGTCCGACTTCGGCAAAAAGGACTCCACCTCTCCGGTCCGTCGGCGCACGGGCATCGACCCCGTCAGCGCGGTGAAGATGCCCGAAAGACTGACGGCAGCCGTCGATGCCTGGGCTGAAGCTCATCGCCTGACCCGCTCGGATGCGATCTGCGAGCTCATCGAACTGGGCCTGAAGGCCGCACCCCCGGTCCCCACGCCGGGGCACCCGATCGCATCGGACGCCACCACCAGGATCGAAGAGATCGCAGTCCACGAGATCGAGTCGCTGCTCGACCCCGCGTTGCCGGTGGACGAACGCGAACGTCGCATTCGTCGCCTCACCGAAGGGCCGCCGGAATTCTCGCACGAACGAATTGACCTGCCGAAGGACTTGCCGAAGCAGCGGACGTGAGCGGCTAGAGCATGATCCGGACAAACGTGCAGCGGCTTTCCGGGAAGATCATGCTCAAACAACAATCCAAAGCGCGACGACGATCCATCCTGATCTCATCGCGCTTCAGTGCAGCCTCTCGTCCTGACGCTTGCGCAAGGTGTCGAGAGACGCGTCATGGCAGCCGACCAGGCGGACGAATTGCTGTGGGTACATTTCGTGTCCGTGACTGCCGGAATTCTGATGTGTCATCGGCGGGCAGCGGACATCGTCCGGCTTCGCACGGGATTGCTCCGTGCGACCCTGATTTGAAGCGGTCATGTTTGGCACGGTCATGGACTGCTCCCTGTCGATTGGGACAGATCGATTGACGTAATCCAATCGATTGCGAGCCATCTTACGACCAAATCCGGCTGAATGTCATTGTGCCGGATCAATGCAATCATGACCGCAGAGTTCCACTTATGCCGTATTCCCCGCATCGACGGTGAACACCGATCCCGTCACGTTGCGGCCGCCCTCGCCCAGCAGGTATTCCACCATGCGCGCGACGTCCTCCGTCTCCGGCAGCCTGCGCAGCGCGCTGCGGCCGGCGATGCGCCTGCGGCCTTCGTCGGAGAGATTGTGCGTGAGCTCGGTGTCGATGAACCCCGGTGCGACCGCGTTCACGGTGATGCCGAGCTTGCCGACCTCGCGCGCCAGCGAGCGGGTGAAGCCGGTGGCGGCGGCCTTGGTCGCGCCGTAGACGGACAGGCCGTTGTAACCGGTCGTCGCGATGATCGAGGAGATGTTGACGATGCGGCCGGCGCCATCGGCCATCATCTGCCGCGCGACATATTTGGTGAGGATGATCGGCGATAGCACGTTGAGCTGCACCAAGGCCGCGATCTCGGAATTGTGCATGGTGGCGAGCAGGCCTTCGGTGCCGAGGCCGGCATTGTTGATGAGGCCGTAGATCGGGCCGAATTCGTCGCGAACGAGTTTTGCGAAGGCGGGGATCGCATCGATCACGGCAAGATCGCAGGCACGGAAATGCAGGCGCCCCTCGGACTCGGCGATTGCCGCCTTGAGCTCCTCGCTTTCGCGCCGCGCGGCCGCAATCACGTTGTAGCCGGCGCCGACGAGGCGCCTTGCAATCGCAAGACCAATACCGCGGCTACCGCCGGTGACCAGAACGTTATGCATCGGTGCGCGCCAGCTTTCCGGCAGGAGTGACGTCGAGTGCCTCGACGAAGCGGATCAACGCAGGCACCTTGTGGGACGCCAGCTGGGCGCGGCACTGATCCAGGATCTGGTCGCGGATATCCTTCGCGCGCGCCGGATCGGTGCACTCGGCGAGGATCACGTCGGCGACGACGATGCCGCCCGTGATCGGGCTGCGGCGCGACTTGGCGCGCGACATCCGCACGTCGGGATGGCGGTTGATCACCGCCTCGATCTCCTCGGGGTGGACCTTCAGGCCGCCGATATTGATGATACCGCCGCGACGGCCGACGAAGTAATAGCGGTCGCCGCGCCGCTCGACGATGTCGCCGCTGTCGACGAAGCCGTCGGCATCGGCGAGCGCCGGGGCGCTGCGGCCGACATAGGCATGCGCAGTGCGCGCCGAGCGGATCCGGAGCGAGCCGTCGACGACCTTCATCTCGACGCCATTGCGATTGCCGAGATAATCGGCAGGAAAGCCTTCCAGCCCGTCGTTCACGGCAAAGCCGACGCCGGCTTCGGTCGAGGCATAGGCGTGACCGACGGAAGCGTTCGGGAATGCCGCCTTCAGGCCGTCGAGAACGGCCTGGTCGGCGATCTCGCCGGAGAGACGGACGTAAGCCGGGGTGAACTGCGCGGCCGAGCCGCTCATCAGGAGCTTGCGCCAGTGCGAGGGCGTACCGGAAATGTGCGAGACGCCGCGCGCATTCAGCCGCGCAACGTGATCGACGAGCGCCTCATGCGGATCGGACAGCACCAACGAGCCGCCGGAGAGGATCGCACGGAGGAATATCTGCAGGCCGCCATAGCGGCGAATGTCGTAGAACGTCGCCCACACCGGCGCGGGTCCGCGCGCTGGGCCTTCGGCAACGATCGCGCCAGTGAGCGCTTGAAGCGTATGGCCGGCGATCTTCGGCACACCAGACGTGCCGGAGGTCAACATCAACCATTCCGTCGCACGTTCGCTCGTGGCCGGCGCGGTGGCTTGAAGCGGCAATTGTGCAGTGACGACCAGCGGCACGGCCATCTCGGCCCAGCGATCCGGCTCGTCCGTCACGACGGCATCAATTCCGGCATCCGCGATCAGCGCATCGAGATGCGCCGGATTGAGATCCGGCGGACACAGCAGCATGCGACCGGCGATGCCGTCGAGCTCGATCATGGCAAGGCCGGACCGGAGCTGGTCCGACAGTTTCAGCAGCACGGCACGACCCGACAGCTCGCGCAGGCGGCCGCCCAGAACCGTGTGCGACAGGATGTCGGTCACGGAAACGACATCGTGCGCATCGGAGATCGTGCGGCCCTTCAGCTCCTCGCCGAGATGGTCGCGAAGCGCGAAGATCTCACGCGGGGACATTTTCGTAGGCCCGCACGAAATCGCCCACCGTGGCGGGGAACGCAGCGTCCTCGGAAATGGTGAAGGGATCGACGCCGGTCTCGTCCTCGAGGCGAGCAACGAGAATCGCGAAGGCGAGCGAGTCGAAGCCCGTCTCGTGCAAGGACAGATCGTCCGACAGTGCGGGAAGCGTGACGTGCTGCTCTTTGGCGATCTGCTGGATCGCTTCAATGACCTTTGACCTTACCGACATGGCTGGCTCGCTTTTCGTTGTCATTCGTGTTGCGGCGGCTCTTGATGACCGCCTCCCAATGGCGGTCTGTCTACCCGACAGAAGTAAATGGCTTCTTGGACAATTCAGATAAAATTGGACCTATCTGGCGGATTTTGTTGCCGCTACAGCCGGATCGTGCCGTCGACGATCGCGGCAAATCTGTCGGAATCGAGCGCGACATAGGCGCCGGATTTCGGCTCGAGCATGAACAGCGGATCGGAGATCGTACCCGGATCAAATCCCTCGCGCCCAAGCTCGCCCTTCTTCTGCTTGAAGGTCTCGGTGGCATCGAGCTCGCGCGAGATGCGGATGAAAACCGGGCGGGCATAAGCTGGCAGGCGCTGCGCGAGATACGCAGGCAGAGCGGCGATGTCAAAGCCCTCGTTCACGACGATCGCACTCATGCCGGCCCGCCCGTCGGCGCCGGGGATGGAGACGCCGTAGGTGGTGGCGTCGACGACGCCGGTGAAATCGCGCACGGCATCGTTCACCTCGGAGGTCGCGACGTTCTCGCCCTTCCAGCGGAAGGTATCGCCAATGCGGTCGACGAAATGGAAGAAGCCCTTGTCGTCGATCCGCATCAGATCGCCGGTGCGGAACCAGGCATCACCTTTGGCAAAGACGTCGCGCAGAATCTTCTTCTCGGTCTCACCGGCATCGGTGTAACCCTCGAAACGGCCGCCGCCCTGCTCCGCGGTACCGATGCGGCCGATCGCCTCGCCGGGTTCGCCACGACCGCACGCGATGCAAAAGCCCTCGCCATTGCGCAGCGGCACGCCGGTGGCGGGGTCGAGCTTGACGAGACTGGCCGGAAAGCGATGCGCGAGCAGCGGCGGGATGCGCCCGATCGCACCCGGCTGCCCCTCGACGTTGAACAGAGAAAAATTGCCTTCCGTCGCCGCGTAGAATTCGAGGATGCGCGGAATGGAAAAGCGCGCCTGGAAATCTTCCCAGATGTCGCCGCGCAAGCCGTTGCCGCAGACGAGCCGCAAGCGGTGACGATTCTCGTATTCCGACGGTGCCGCCTTCAGCAGGTAGCGGCAGAGCTCGCCGATATACTGGAACAGCGTGCAGTCATGCCGGACGATATCGGACCAGAAATGCGAGGCCGAGAATTTGTCCGCAATCACCACCGAGCCGCCGACAGCCAGCATGCTGCACGGCGCGACGATGCCGCCGACCGAGTGGAATAGCGGCAGACAATCGTAGAGCCGATCCTGCGGAGTCGCGCCTGTGAGGCCAGCGAACCAGAAGCCCCAGTTGAGGATGCGACGGTGGCTGATGCTGGCCGCTTTCGGCAGGCCGGTGGTGCCCGAGGTGTAGATCAGCAAGGCGCGGTCGTCGATCGTGACGTCGCCATGCTCCTCCGATAGGAGCGGACCGTCGTCAAGTGCGGCGAGCGCCACGTCGATGGCACGCTGGTCACGGGCATCACCGTGTGTCCAGATCTTCGCCTCTGTCTTCAGATGCGGTTTCGCGCTCTCCAGCGTCGGCATCAGATCGTGCGCGACGATGATGAGCCGGGGCCTTGCGACATCGAGGCAATGCGCGAGCGATCGGCCAACCAGCTTCGTGTTGAGCAGCGCAACCACACCGCCGATCCGGCTGATGCCGAGCCAGGCGGCAACATAGTCGATGCCGTTCGGCATGATCAGCGCAACCGTATCGCCCTTGCCCACGCCGACCGAGCGCGCCCAGCGCGCATAGCGGTTGATGCGCTTCGACAAGCCTTCATAATCGAGCACGGCGTCATCCGTGACCAGCGCGATACGGTCGGGCTGGCGTCGCGCCCAATCGTCGACGACGTCGGCGAACAGCCGTCCCGGCAGCGCCTCGATCCGTGCGGTGAGTTCAATAGCCTTCAGCCAGATCTTTGATGCCGACGGCGCGCGCGCGGCCTTCGTTTGCTCGATGACGCCGGTGGTCATGCCGTTCATTCTCTCAGAGCGTGGGCTGGTTCCGGCAGCTTACGCCGTGCGCCCTGCCCAGGTGTTAAGAGACAAGGTAAAAGCCGGTTAGTGCGCGATTAACTCTAGTCATCCTTTACCAAGCGAGCGGGATCGTCGTGCGGCCCAGGGCGATTCTTGCGATAGCAGATCCTGTCATTTCGGCGCGCCGCGCGTGTCTCCTCCTCGCAAGGCACGCCGCGCGAGATCATCGATCTACTCAATCGTGAGATCGAGACCGCCCTGTCCGATGCCGGGATCAGAGCCCGCATCGCCGAACTCGGCGCGATCCCGCTGCACGGCAATGCAAGCGAGTTCGGCGTCATGCTCGCCGCCGAAACCGATCGCTGGCGCAAGGTGGTTGAGATATCGGGAATCAGGAAGGATTAGCGGCAGCCCGCACGCAAGGCGTTAGCCATTGCGTTTGTGACGCAGGCGCTGCGGCGGTGGCGCGTTGACGGGGTAGTACGGATTGAGATCGCAGGTCGCGGCGCGGCCCGAGGCGGTGGCTCGGCACTGGGGCAGCGAGGTGAAGGAGCAGTCGTACCACTCCCCTCCACCGCCATTCGCGCCGGAATAGACGTGCATGCAGACAGGATACCGAGGATCGAAGGTTTGCGCATGCGAGGGCGCGGCCACGAGCAAGCCGCCGGCGGCCACGAGCAAACCTAGCGAACCACGGGACGCGAATATCCGAGGAAATAGCATTGCGAACCTTAGTACTGTTTCTTTTGGCGGCGGCGCGGCGGCGGCTGGTCGAAAGCGTAATAGGGATTGACGTCGCAGCTCGCCGAGCGGCCCGATGCCGTCGCGCGGCATTGCGGGATTGAGGTGAAAGAGCAGTCGAAATAGTCGCCGCCACCACCGCCGAAGCCGCCGGGCGTATAAACGTGCATGCACACCGGATAGCGTGGATCATAGGTCTGGGCGTCGGCATCTGTCGCGACGAACAGCGCCGCAATCGCGGTGAGGGTCAGGATCGGCAAGCGCATGGAGAAATCCTCGAATCGATCACGGCGGCGGTACCGACGCCGATCATCTCATATGGCATAACACCGCGCGAGAGGCGACTGTTCCTGGGGCCTATGACGGCAAGGTGAGTGGAGCGCTCTCGTAGCGCACTCGCTGCATCATTGCCGGGCCTGGCCGGCCATCCATGCGCGATCAAGAGCGCGGAAAAACGTGGATGGCCATGCCCAGGCCCGGGCATGATCGCCGATGCGGCAGCTAGGCGCCGAGCCCCTGCAACACGAGCCGGTTCAGCCTGGCCGCGAACGCCGCCGGATCTTCCGGCAATTCACCGTCGAGGATCTGCGCCTGCTCGAGCAGGAGCAGGCTGAGATCGTCGACGACCTTCGAGCCGGCTTGCGCCTTGGTGACCGCAGTGACCAGCGGATGGCGCAAATTGATCTCGAGGATCGGCTTGGTCTTCATGCCACGGTTCTGCTGCGACAGGATGCGCTCGAGCTCGCGGCTGGGCCCCTGGCTGTCGGCGACGAGGCAGGAGGCCGAGCTGGTGAGGCGCGTCGAGGCCTTGACGTCGCTGACGCGCTCCCCGAGTGCAGCCTTGATCACGGCGATGGTGGCCGCTTCGTCCGCGGCCGGCTCGTCCTTCTTCGCCTCATCCGCCTCGTCGATGCGCGGGATCAGGTCGAGATTGAGATCGCCCTGACTCAGCGACTTCAGCGGCTTGCCTTCGAACTCCGACGGCATCGAGGTCCAGAAGGCGTCGACGGGATCGGACAGCAGCAGCACCTCGATGCCGCGTGCGGTTGCGGCTTCCAGCCGGGGATTGGACTTCAGCCGCTCGATGCTGTCGCCCACGAGATAGTAGATCTCGGTCTGGTTCGGCTTGAAATCGGCGATGACCTGCTTCAGCGACCGTTTCTCGCCCGACGTCGTGGTGAAGCGCGACAGCGACAGCAGCTTCTCGCGGCGCTCGAAGTCCTCGTAGATGCCTTCCTTCATCACCGCGCCGAAGGCGTCCCAGATCTTGGCAAAATTCTCGGGGTCCTTCTCGGCAAGGCTTTCGAGCTCGGATACGACCCGGGTCGCCACGGCCTTGCGGATCTGCGCGAGCTGCGGATTGTTCTGGAGCATCTCGCGCGAGATGTTGAGCGGAAGATCCTCGCTGTCGACGACACCGCGGATGAAGCGCAGATAGCCCGGCAACAGATCGGCATCGTCGGTGATGAAGACGCGGCGGACGTAGAGTTTCACGCGTCCCTTGCGGTTCGGCTCGAACAGGTCGAACGGCTTCGTCGACGGTGCGAACAGCAGCACGGCGTAGGAATAGCGGCCCTCGGCGCGGTAGTGCAGCGTCATTGCGGGATCGTCGAAGGCGGAGGCGATCTGCTGATAGGCCTTCTTGTAGTCGTCCGCGGTCAGCTCGGACTTCGAGCGCTGCCACAGCGCGCTTGCGGAATTGATCTGGCGCGGCTCGCCTTCTTCCGGGACCAGCTCGATCGGAAACAGGATGTTGTCGGAATAGGCAGTGACGATGCGCTCGATCTCGTAGGTCTCGAGGTATTTCTTGGCGTCGTCCTTCAGATGCAGGACGATCTCGGTGCCCCGCGTCACGCGTGCCGCCTCCTCGTCGCTGGCACGGGCAATCTCGAAGCCGGACCCGCCCGAGGATGTCCAGGTCCAGACGTCGCTCTCGCCGGCGCGGCGGCTGATCACGGCGATCTTTTCGGCAACCATGAAGGCGGAGTAGAAGCCGACGCCGAACTGGCCGATCAGGCCGAGGCCGTCCTTGGCCTCCTTGAGCTTCGACACGAACGCCTTGGTGCCGGAGCGGGCGATGGTGCCGAGATGGTCGATCAGCTCCTGCCGCTCCATGCCGATGCCGTTGTCGGCGATGGTGAGCGTCGAGGCCGTCTTTTTCGGGATGATGCGGATCTTGAGCGCGTCGCCTTCGCCCAGCAGGGCGGGACTGGCGATGGCCTCGTAGCGCAGCTTGTCGCAGGCATCGGAGGCGTTGGAGATGAGCTCGCGGAGGAAGATGTCGGTTTCCGAATAAACGGAGTGCACCATCAGGTGCAAAAGTTCGGAAACTTCGGCCTGGAAAGGCTGCGTATGCACAGCCGTATCTGACGTCGTCATGCGCTTACCCGGTCAAAACAAAAAGGAAGGAACCCGGATATAGCGCGAGGGAACGGAGGATCAAGAGGATGTGAAGCATCGGCCAGGTGGGGCCGATGTCGAAAAGGGGCGGATCAGGTCACGCAGCGGCCGGGCTGAAGCAGCTTCGCGACTTCCGTCAGGGAGCTGACCATCGGCTCGCAGGCGATCGTCGGCCTGGTACGGCCCTTCGTCTGGTTCTGGAGCAGGAGCGGCGACTTCGCGTTGCCGGTCTCGATCACCGCTGGGACGCGCAGCAGCACCGAGGTGTCCGCGAGGTCGTTCAGCCGCATCGACACCGTGCGGGTCGGAACCGGCGCGGGCTTGGCCTCGGCGATCCGGTCGGACTTGCCCGCACGATTGACGTTATGGCTCGGGGCAAAGTTCGTACTGTGGCTGGGAATGTCGGCGACCGCCTGCCAGCGGTCGGCCAGATCATGACCGGAGGCTAATTGAACGGCACCGAGCGTCGCGACGATCGCGACGGCGCCCAAAAATACCTTTTGAATCTGTGACATGGCTGTCGATCCCTCGCCCCATGGCGATCACGGGAACAACGCGGGCGAAGGATCAGGAGTTCGTGGCCATCACGATCACTTAACCGTGTGCGAAAAATGCAGCTGCCGCGCAAAATATTCCGCACGAGGTGGAACGACTTTCGTGGGCAGGAGTCGTCTCAGCAGCCGGCTATTCCCCCCTGCCCCATAAGCCGGCGACGTAGGGCGCGACTGTGGTGATGCCAGTCGCGCCTTACTTTTGTCTGGACCTCACTTCGCCTTCCCCGCCAGCCAGTCCCGCCCCTCGCCATACAGCTTCTCGACTTCCGGCCCGGTGAGGCCCGGCATGTCGCGCTTGACCTTGTAGCCGATCAGCTCCTGCATGTAGGCGAGGTGGCGGTAGCCTTCGGGAAGCGCGGCGAGCGCCTGCTGGTCGAGGCGAACGGTTGCGGCGGGATCGACCGGATCGATCCGATCCTTCTCGTAGATCGGCTGGCGGCGGACGATGCCCCATTTGCCGATGCCTGCCTGGTCTTGCCGCTTCTCGAGGAAATCGTAGAAGCGGCCGGTGCAGACGACGTCGCAGAGCACGTCGTGCACCAATGCCCGCTGCGAGATTGTCATCTTGGTCTGGGCGATGGCCCGCGCACCGGCGAGATCGATGCTGGTGCCGCCGAGGAAGTGCAGGATGCGCACGCCCTTGGCAAATCCCTCCTGGCTGACCCGCATGAAATCCCGCGCCGGCCCCTGAAACCAGGTCGCGGACATCCAGCCCTCGTCGTGCCACACGGTGGCAAAGCGCTCCCAGTCGCCGGCATCGCGCCAGACCGCCCAGTTCTCGACGAGGTCGCGGATGGCGAGGCGATCGAGCAGCGTCTGGTCCATGGCACATCTCCGATTGAAGCGGCCGCAAGCGCAGCCGCTGCATGAGGTATGATCGGCGAATTCGAGGCCGGTCAAGGGTGCCAGCGGCATGAAAAATCCGGCGTGCCTTGCAGCACGCCGGATCAGATCACTTCGCCGGCGGGCAGGCCGCCAGCGCCCTATTACGCCGCCGGCGCCTTCGGCGCACGGTTGCGCGAGTTGCGCTGGAAGAACAGCGCCTGGCTCGCTACCGCCGACACCATCGCGGGCTGGAACGGTTTCGAGATCAGGAAGGCCGGCTCGGGGCGCTCGCCGGTGAGGAAGCGCTCGGGATACGCGGTGATGAACACCACCGGTACCTCGAACGTCCGGAGCAGCTCGTTGACGGCATCCAGGCCCGACGAGCCATCGGCGAGCTGGATGTCGGCGAGGATCAGGCCCGGCCGCTTGTTCTTGGCCAGCGCCACCGCATCGGCATGGGTGCGGGCAACGCCGACGACGTTGTGGCCGAGATTCTTCACCAGGCTCTCGAGGTCCATGGCGATGAAGGTCTCGTCCTCGATGATCAGCACGTCGGTCGCGATCTCCGCGGCCATCTCGCGTCCGGCAGCGTCGGCCAGCCGCCGTGTCTCCGCGACATCGGTGCCGAGGATGAAGGCGACTTCCTCTTCCGAGAAGCCTTCCAGCGAAAGCAACAGGAAGGCCTGACGCGGCAGCGGCGTGATGTTCGACAGCCGCCGCTCCGGCGGCATCGGCAGGGTCGTCACCTCGGCATCGTCGTTGACGGACACCGAATTCCAGATCTGGGTGAACAGCCGGAACAGGCCGACGCGAGGCCCGTGGCTCTCGTCGAGCACCGACGGGTCTCCCAGCATGGCCTCCAACATGGCTGCGACATAGGCGTCACCGGAGGCCTGGCTGCCCGTCAGGGCGCGCGCGTATCGGCGCAACAACGGCAAGTGTTCAGCAACGAGCTGTGAACGGGACATCCCCACTCCATTCATCTTCGGGCCAACCTTGAGGTGCAGGCATCACGCGGGGGGCCCGGGGTTCCCCTGCTGGGCTGACTACGCATCAGACCAAGAAAAGTTCCGCCTAGCTGGGAACTTTTTGGCGCAGCTGGAATTGTGCCTATCCAGGGAACGGCTCCCGGTTGAGAAAACCTCTCGATTTTACAGTCACTTAACTCGGGGAAACGTGGAACAGGTCATGAAAGATCTCAAGTCTCAAGCCAGCAGAAGCACGACCCCCGGCAAGGGAGGCCTCACTCCGGAGATTCAATCCCGGATCGGCCATCAGTTGCGCGCGATGTACGACGATGTCGTGCGACAGGGGGTTCCAGATCGGTTCGCAGAACTGATCAAGAAGCTTGATGCGCCGGGAGCAACACCCCACGTCGAAAATGAGGGCGGATCCAACGACAACAACAATGGGAGGGATTAATGCCTCTCACGGACTCCCTGCGTAACGACATCCTGGCGGCCGTGCCTAGTCTGCGCGCCTTCGCCATCTCGCTCAGCGGCAATGCCGACCGGGCCGACGATCTGGTCCAGGAGACGCTGCTGCGCGCGCTCGCCAACATCGATTCGTTCCAGCCCGGCTCCAACCTGCCGGCCTGGCTGTTCACGATCCTGCGCAACCTTTTCCGCTCCGACTATCGCAAGCGGCGGCGCGAGGTCGAGGATGCCGAGGGCAACTACGCCAAGACGCTGAAGACTCAGCCTTCGCAGAACGCGCATCTCGAGTTCGAGGAGTTCCGCACGGCGCTCGACAAGCTACCGCAGGATCAACGCGAGGCGTTGATCCTGGTCGGCGCGTCCGGCTTCTCCTATGAGGACGCGGCCTCGATCTGCGGCTGCGCGGTCGGCACGATCAAGAGCCGCGTCAATCGCGCGCGCTCGAAGCTCGCCGCGCTGCTCTATGTCGACGGCGCCGAGGATTTCGGTCCCGACGAGACCGTTCGGGCGGTGATCGGTGGCAGCGGCGGATAACGCCGAGGTCAGCGCCCCCTGAGACGAGGAAGATGGCCGCGCTTGCGGCCGTCTTCGCGCGTCTGCAAACGGCATTGAGCTTCCGGCCGATCACTCCACGAAGGTCACGGTCTCGGCCACACTCGCACGCGAGGTGCGGTAGCTGTTGACCTTGTGCGCGTGGTCGGCGTAGCCGAACGAGATGCCGCAGACGACGCGGCGGTCGTCGGGCAGGTTGAAGTGGCGGCGGATCAGGCCGGAATGGCGCGCGAGCGCCGCCTGCGGAATGGTGCCGAGCCCGAGCGCCTGCGCAGCCAGCATGAAATTCGAGACGTAGGCGCCGCAGTCGATCGCACCGTAGATGCCGAGCGGCTCGTTGGTGTGAATGATCGCGACATGCGGTGCGCCGAAGAAATTGTAGTTCTCCAGCGCCTGCCTGGCATAGGCCATCTTGTCGCCGCGGGCGATGCCGAGCGTGTTGTAGAGCTGAAAGCCGCTCTCGCGGCGGCGCTCCAGATAGACCCCGACATATTCGCGTGGCGGGGTGAAGTCGTAATCATCGCCGAGGCCTTTCGAGGCCTCCGCGTAGATCGCCTTGCGAAAGCGCTCCTTGGCGGCGCCGCTGGCGATGACGACCTGCCAGGGCTGGCTGTTGCACCATGACGCGGTACGCTGCGCAGTCGTCAGCACATGCTCGATGGTCGCGCGATCGACCTCCTTCGGCAGGAACGCGCGGACCGAGTAGCGCTCGTTGAGGAGCTCTTCGAGAACGCCGATGCGGTCGTTCTGTTTGACTGTGGCGTCCATGGATCAGCTCGTGCTCTTTCGTAGGGCGGGCAACGACGCGACAGCGCCATGCCCACCGACAGACTTACCCCGGAGCATCTGCAAATGGTGGGCACGCTTTGCTTTGTCCACCCTACGAGATACAGCGAGAGGTGAGATCATCGTCCCTTGGTCGGGATCTTGTTGTACGGCACATCCTTGTCGACGCGGATGTCACCGGGCAGGCCCAGCACCCGCTCGGCGATGATGTTGCGCAGGATTTCGTCGGTGCCGCCTGCGATGCGCATCGAGGGAGAGGACAGCAGCATCTGCTGGAACTGGCCCTGCACCGTCTCCTCGTCGTTGCCGGTGAGAACACCGGCCGCGCCCTGGAGGTCCATGGCGTAGGTCGCGATGTCCTGGAGCATCATGCCCGAGACCAGCTTGCCGATCGAATTCTCCGGGCCGGGCCGCTCGCCTTTCGACAGCGCCGAGATCGTGCGGTAGCTGGTGTATTTCAGCCCGCTCGACTTCGCCGCCCAGCTCGCAAGCTTCGAGCGCACGGCGGGATCGTCGATCGCAAGCCCGTCCTCCAGCATCAAACCGGAGCAGAACTCGAACATTTCAGGGACACCGGTCGCAAGCCGCGCGCCGATCGACATGCGCTCGTTCATCAGCGTCGTCAGCGACACGCTCCAGCCTTCGCCGACGGCCCCGAGGCGCTGGCTGTCGGGGATCACGACGTCGGTGAAATAGACCTCGTTGAACTCCTGCATGCCGTTGGCCTGCTTGATCGGCCGCACCTCGACGCCCGGGCTCTTCATGTCGAGGAAGAACATGGTGAGGCCCTTGTGCTTGGGCACGTTCGGATCGGTTCGCGCGATCAACAGGCCATAGTCGGAGTAATGCGCGCCGGAGGTCCAGATCTTCTGGCCATTGACGATCCAATCGTCGCCCTTCTTCTCGGCGCGGGTGCGCAGGCCCGCAACGTCGGAGCCGGCGGACGGCTCGGAGAACAGCTGGCACCAGATCTCCTCGCCCGAGGCAAGCTTGGGCAAGTAGCGGCGTTTGGCGTCCTCGCTGCCGAAGGCCATCACGGTCGGGCCGCACATGCCCTCGCCGATCTGGAACGGCTGCGTCAGCTTGCCGTAGACGCCCTCCTCCTGCTGCCAGATCACCTTCTCGATCGGAGTGGCGCCGCGGCCGCCATACTCCTTCGGCCAATGCAGGCAAGCCCAGCCGCCCTCGGCCTTCTTCTTCTGCCAGGCCTTGCCGACATCGACGATGTCGTGGTGCGCGAGCCGGATGCGGCCGAGCGACGATTTTGAAAGCTCGCCATGCAGCTCCTTTGGCGCATTGGCCTCGATCCATTTGCGCGCAGTCTCGCGAAATGCGGCTTCCTGCGGAGTGTCGTCGAAATTCATGGCGGACCTCTTTTTCTTCGTAGGGTGGGTTAGCCGAAGGCGTAACCCACCTCTTCTGTTCGAGCGTCGTTGCAGCCAATGGTGGGTTACGCCCTGCAGATGCGCTTTGCGCATCCGCAGCGCTAACCCACCCTACGACTATCTTCCCTTCGTCGGGATCTTGTTGAACGGCACGTCCTTGTCGACGCGGATGTCGCCGGGCAGGCCCAGCACCCGCTCGGCGATGATGTTGCGCATGATCTCGTCGGTGCCGCCTTCGACGCGGGTACCCGGCGCGCGCAGCAGCATGGCCTGGAAGCGACCGGCGAGTTCGCCATTCTCGCCGCTGATGACACCGCTCGCGCTCTGCAAATCCAGCGCGTAGGTCGCGACGTCCTGAATCATCGAGCCCGCCACCAGCTTGCCGATCGAATTCTCCGGTCCCGGCCGCTCGCCCTTGGACAGCGCCGAGATCGCGCGCATGCTGGTGTATTTCAGCCCGCTCGCCTTCACCGCCCAGTTCGCGAGCTTCGAGCGCACGGCGCGGTCCTCGATCGCAGGCCCATCGTCAAGCATCAAGCTTGAGCAATATTCGAACAGCTCCGGGAAACCGGTCGAGACGGCCGCGCCGATCGCGCTGCGTTCGTTCATCAGCGTGGTCAGCGAGACATTCCAGCCGTCACCGACCTCGCCGAGACGCTGATGGTCGGGAATGCGCACATTGGTGAAATAGACCTCGTTGAAATCGGAGGCCCCGCTCGCCTGCTTGATCGGCCTGACCTCGACGCCCGGGCTCTTCATGTCCAGGAAGAACATGGTGAGCCCTTTGTGCTTGGGCACGGTCGGATCGGTGCGCGTGAGCAGGATGCCGTAATCGGAATAATGCGCGCCGGAGGTCCAGATCTTCTGGCCGTTGATGACCCAGTCGTCGCCGTCCTTCTCGGCGCGCGTGCGAAGGCCAGCAACGTCCGAGCCGCCGGCCGGCTCGGAGAACAGCTGGCACCAGACCTTCTCGCCGGACGCGAGCGGCGGGAGGTATGTCCGCTTATGCTCCTCGCGCGCGAACGCCATCATGGTCGGGCCGCACATGCCGTGACCGATGATGAACATGCGGGACAGCTGGCCGAACGGGCCCTCCTCCTGCTGCCAGATCACGCGTTCGATCGGCGACGACCCGCGACCGCCATATTCCTTCGGCCAGTGCAGGCAGGCCCAGCCGGCATCGGCCTTCTTTTTCTGCCAGGCCTTCGCGACCTCGAGAATGTCGGCGTTCTTGAGCACGGTGCGGCCGAGCGAGGATTTGCGCAACTCGTCTTCGTACTGCTTCGGCGCGTTCGCGCTGATCCAGGCGCGCGCTGTGGCGCGGAATTCGGCTTCCTGCGGTGTGTCGTCGAAGTTCATGGTGCTTCTCTGTCTTCCGTAGGGTGGATTAGCCGCTAGGCGTAATCCACCAATCTATCGAGCATTGCCGGTCAATGGTGGGTTACGCCTAGCGGCTAACCCACCCTACACACCGTTCGCTACGCCGCGTTCTTCTTGCGCATGCGGTCGATCAGCTGGTCTTCCCAATAGGACAGGCTGCCGAGCCCCAGCGCCATCGCGTTGGCGCGGCGATAGTACATGTGGCAGTCGAACTCCCAGGTGAAACCCATGCCGCCGTGAACCTGGATGTTGTTCTTGGCACAGTGCTGGAACGCCTGCGTCGCGCTGATGCGCGCCGCAGCGGCAGCTTCGGGCAGCTCGGCCGCATTGGTCGAGAGCGCCCAGGCGCCGTAATAGCTGTTGGAGCGCGCCAGCGTCGCCGACACATACATGTCGGCCAGCATGTGCTTGACCGCCTGGAACGAGCCGATCTGCCGGCCGAAGGCGATGCGATCGAGCGCGTAGTCGCGGCCCATCTCCAGCGCACGGTCGGAACCACCGACCTGCTCGAACGCGCAGAGCACCGCGGCGCGATCGAGCACCTGGGTGAGGATGCTCCAGCCTTCGCCGGCAGCGCCGAGCGGCTCGGCCTTGCAGTCCCTGAAGGTGATCTCGGCCTGCCCGCGGGTCGGATCAAGATTGGTGAGGCTCTTCACCTCGACGCCGCCGGCCTTCAGATCGACCAGGAACAGCGAGATGTCGTTCTCGCGTCCGCTCGATCCCGTGCGCGCCGCCACGATCGCGAAATCGGCGATGGCGCCGTCGGCAACCGGCTTCTTGACGCCGTTGAGCACGCCGTTCGCAGCCGTCAGCTTGACGTTCTTTGGCGACGGATTGCCCTTGCCCTCGAACAGCGCCAGCGTGCCGATCGCCTCACCCGAGGCGATCGCCGGCAGCCATTTCTTCTTCTGCGCGTCGCTGCCGGCGATCAGCAGTGCCTCGGCAGCGAGATACACGGTGGAGGAGAACGGCACCGGCGCGTTCGCCCGGCCCATCTCTTCCGCGATCACGCAGAGCTCGAGATGGCCGGCGCCCGCGCCGCCGAACTCCTCGGGAATCGCGACGCCGAGAAAGCCCATCTCGGCAAGGCCCTTCCACAGCTCCTTGTCGTACGGCGCCTTGCCGTCGAGCACGACACGCACCGCCTTGGGCGGGCATTTTTCGGCGAGGAATTTGCGCGCCTGGTCGCGGAGCTGCTTCTGGTCGTCGGAGAAATCGAAGTTCATGGCGGCCTCTTATTCGTTGTCATTCATTGTCGCCGTCATTCCGGGATGGCCCGAAGGGCCAGGCCCGGAATGACGAATGGAGAGAGTGTCGTCTTCATCGCAACACGATCACATCCTCGTCCGGTCTGTCGGCATAGAGCCGCTCCACCAGCGCGGCGCGACGCTCGAGGCCGGCGCGCTGGTTGATGTAGCCCTTGTCGGTGAGCTCGTTGCCGTCGATTGAGGGCGGCTCGACCATCAGCATCGCGCGCGCGATGATGCGGCTGCTGGCGCCCTCGCATTCCCTGTTGTGCGCTTCCAGCCCGCGCCTGAAGCAGGCGACCACCTCGGGATGCTTCACCGCTTCGGCAAAGCCCAGATCGGGATTGCCGACGAGCTGTCGGCAGGCATGCAAATTGGGCCAGGCGAGCAAACCGATGAAGGCGCGATCCTGCCCGGCCACCAGCGCATCATGCACGACGGGCGTTGCCGCTGCGATTGCATCGGTGCGCAGCGAGCCGACATGAACGAAGGTACCGGTAGTGAGCTTGAAGTCCTCCACCACGCGCCCGGCGAAGATGATGCCCTGCACGGGATCAGTGTCATCGACGAAGATTCCGGCATCACCGATGCAGTAATAGCCCTCCTCGTCGAACATCTTCCTGGTCAGCTCCGGCTGGCCGAAATAGCCGGGCGTGACATTCACGCCGCGCAAACGCAGCTCGTATTTCGAGCCGCACGGCACCATCTTCAATTCGACCCCGGGGAACGGCAGGCCGATCAGGCCGACGCGCTCGGTGTCCCAATAGGTGCCGGTCGAGGTCGGCGCGGTCTCGGTCGAGCCCCAGCCGGTGTAGAACACGATGCGCTCGCCGGTGGTCTTCACCGCCAGCGCCTGCATGCGGTCGTAGAGGTCGTCAGGCAGCCGAGCGCCGCCATAGGCCATGATCGACAGGTTCTTGAAGAAGGAGCGGCACAGCGCATCGTCCTTCTCCATGGCCGCAGCGAGCGCGGCGTAGCCGGCCGGCACGTTGGCGTAATAGGTCGGCGAGATCTCGCGCAAGTTCCGCAGCGTCTCGTCGAACTGGCCCGGCATCGGCCGGCCGTCGTCGATATAAAGTGTGCCGCCGTCGACCAGGATCGGGTGAAACGCCGCGTTGCCGCCCATGGTGTGGTTCCAGGGCATCCAGTCCAGCATGGTCGAGATCGGACCGCTTGGATCGCGCGGCCGCACCTGCATCATCATCGCCGCATTGGCGCACATCATCTCCTGCGTGTTGATGACGGCCTTGGGCATACCGGTCGAGCCTGACGTAAACAGGAGCTTGCCGACAGTCTTGGGCGTGATCCGTGCAATCGACGCTTCGACATCGGCTGTCACCGGCGTTGCCGCGAGCTCGGCAAAGCTGACGCTCTTGATGCCGTCGCAGGGTCGCGCGACGTGAACCACGGTGACACTGCTGAGGTCGAGCGCCTTCAGGGCCTTCTCGAAGGTCGGGCCGTCCTGCACCATCACCACAGCCGGCTTGATCAGGTCGAACAGATATTTCAGCTTGACGTGATCGTGGCTCATCAGCGAGTAGGCTGGCGAGACCGGAGCCGCTGGAGCGCGCGCCTGCATCGCGGCCTGCGTCATCAGCGCGTGCTCGATCGAATTGCCGGAGAGGATCGTGACCGGCCGACCGTCGAGTCCGAGGTCCAGCAGCGCCTGCGTCAGCGCGTCGACCGTGCGCTTGGCTTCGGCATAGGACACCTTGCGCCATTCACGGTTCGGGCCGCTCCGCTGCGCCAGCCAGATGCGCTCCGGAGCTTCCTTCGCCCATTTCGCCAGCGAGGCCGGGATGTGCTTCTCGTAGGCCTGCAGCGGAATGCGCGACTTCAGCACCACCGTGCCATCGCCGCGGCGCTCGACATCGATGTCGCGCTTGAGCCACTGAACCTTGCGAAAGGCGGGCTTCGTCATCACCGCCGCCGCGCTTCCACTCATTTTGCGTCTCCCGGAATTACTGTCCTTTTGCGGATCTTCGTCGTTCAGCGCTTGATATAGACAGGCTTTCGCTTCTCGAGGAAGGCCCTGATGCCCTCCGAAAACTCCTCCGAGCGGCTGCACAGGACCTGGTTGCGATCCTCCATCGCGATCGCAGCTTCCAGCGATCCGGCGTCGACGCTCATGTTGAGGCATTCCTTGGACAGGCGCAGGCCCACGGGCGAAGCCGTCATCATCGCCTCGACATAGGGCGCAGCCGCATCATCCAGACCGTCCTCCTCAACGACTTCCGAGACGAGGCCGACCGCGAGCGCGCGCTCGGCGCCGATGAAGCGTCCCGTGAGGATCAGTTCCGATGCGACGGAGACGCCGACCAGGCGTGGCAGAAAATAGCTGGTCCCGATGTCGCAGCCGCCAAGGCCGAGCTTGATGAAGGCGCAGTTCATTCGCGCCGACCTGGTCGCGATCCGGATGTCGGAGGCCAGAGCCAACGCAAAGCCGCCGCCCGCCGCCGCGCCCTGCACCAAGGCCAGGATCGGCTGCGGACACCGCCGCATCAACATCACGATGTCGGCAATGCGCCGCTGCGAGTCCAGCGACTCCGTGACGCCGGGCGGCTCCTGCTGCCCGGCCCGGCGAGCCATCGCCGCCTTGAGATCGAGGCCGGCACAGAAGTTCTTTCCCGCACCCTTCAGCACCACCACGCGGGTGTCGCGGTTGCGCTGGAGGCCCTGGAAGTAGTCGTTGAGCGCATCGATCAGCGCAGGATCGAGTGCATTGAGACTGTCAGGACGATTGAGCGTCACCCGGTCGACGCCATCGTCATGCTCGATCAGCAGCGGTTGGGACATGGGTGCCTCGTGCTTGCCGCGGGTCTCGGCGCCGATCGCTACGCCCTCTCCCCTTGTGGGAGAGGGCATGCACATCGTTGGCCACGAACTCGCTGGGGTGAGGGGTCTGTCTCCACAGATGAGATCGCGGAGAGAACCCCTCATCCGGCGCTTCGCGCCACCTTCTCCCACAGGGGGAGAAGGAAAGATAAAGAGTTACCGCGGCGCCATGCGGATGGCGCCGTCGAGGCGGATTGTCTCGCCGTTGAGCATCGGATTCTCGACGATGTGCACAGCGAGCATGCCGTATTCATTGGCATCGCCGAGACGCGAGGGATGCGGCACCTGGGCACCCAGGCTCTTGCGGGCCTCTTCGTTCAACCCCATCAGCAGCGGCGTGAAGAACAGGCCGGGCGCGATGGTGTTGACGCGGATCTTCTGGCTGGCGAGGTCGCGCGCGGCCGGAAGCGTGAGGCCGACGACGCCACCCTTCGAGGCCGAATAGGCGATCTGGCCGATCTGGCCTTCGTAAGCAGCCACCGAAGCGGTGTTGATGATGACGCCCCGCTCTTCGCCGATGGGTTCCGCAGTGACGAGACGTTCGGCGAACAGACGCAGGCAGTTGAAGGTGCCGATCAAATTGACGTTGATGATGCGCGCGAACTTTTCCAAGGGATAGACGCCGTCGCGGCCGACGATACGCTGCGAGCCGCCGATACCGGCGCAGTTCATCAGCACGCGGGCGACGCCGTGCGCGGCTTCCGCCTTGGCGATCGCGGCCTTGATCTGCTCCTCGCTGGTGACGTCGGCATGGAGCGCAACGCCCTTCACTTCGGCGGCGACCTTCTCGGCGTTTTCCTTGCTCTGGTCGATCACGCCGATCTTGGCGCCCTTGGCAGCCATGGCGCGGGCGGTCGCGGCACCAAGGCCCGAACCACCGCCGGTGATGAGAACGGCTACGTCTTTCAACTGCATCGCTTGTACCTTTCCTTGGGCGTTTCTTCTCTGGACTTGCAAGTTCGGCCGATTATCCGGCCGCGACAGCTTCCTCGGCTTGCGTGAGGATGCCGCCGCAGATCAGCGTTTCCATGTGCTTGATGTATTGCCGGCAGACATCATCGGTGACCGGGCCGACGCCGGTCGCGCGGGACATCGCGTGCCGGCCGAAGAACAGATGATCGCACGCACCGATCAGGCTTGTGTAGAACAGCACCGGATCGGTCTGGCGGAATTCGCCGCGGCTGACGCCTTCGGCGAGCAGGCGGCGGTGGAAGTCGAGCAGCGGCGCGACGAAGAATTTCGAGACTTCGTCGGCGGAGCCGACGCTGGTCTCGTGCAGCAGATAGTGGATCAGCCGGTTCATGTAGGGGAACCGGTGATACGCGCGGATGATGCCGGCGATGTGCAGCTTCAGCTTCGCCGTCGACGTGATCGGCTGCGCCAGCAGATATTCCAGGTTGGTCATCTCGGTCGCGGCGTCCCGCGCGAGCAGCGCCAGCAGCAGGCCGTCCTTGTTGCCGAAGTGGTATTTGACCAGGGCGGCATTCGCACCCGACTTCTGCGCGATGTCGGAGAGCGAGATTTCGATCGAGGAGCGTTCGATCATGAGCTCGCTCGCGGCCACCAGCAATTTCTCTGCCGTGGAATTTTTCCCGCCGGGGAGCCTGTTCGGTACGCTGATCGCCACGGATCCCTGTCCTCGCCGCTTGAACGGGGCGCAGATAAGCCCAAGCAGCGCCTCATCACAAGAGTTAATTGATCGATTGACTAACCAGTGGATGGCCCGTTAAATCCGCACCCGACAACCAACCCAGTGAAAAATCCAGGGAGAAAACCGACATGGCCGAGGCTTATATCGTCGCCGCTGCGCGCACTGCGGGCGGGCGCAAGGGGGGCCGTCTCGCCGGCTGGCATCCGGCCGATCTCGCCGCGAAGGTGCTCGACGAGCTGGTCGATCGCACCAAGGTCGATCCGGCCCTGGTCGAGGACGTGATCATGGGCTGCGTGATGCAGGTCGGCGAGCAGTCCAACAACGTCGCGCGGAACGCGGTCATGGCGTCGAAGCTGCCGGAGAGCGTGCCGGGCACCTCGATCGACCGCCAGTGCGGCTCCTCGCAGCAGGCGCTGCACTTCGCCGCGCAGGCCGTGATGTCGGGCGCGATGGATGTCGTGATCGCGGCGGGCGTGGAATCGATGACGCGGGTTCCGATGGGCCTGTCCTCGCAGCTTCCGGCCAAGAACGGCTTTGGCAACTACAAGAGCCCCGGCATCGAGAAGAAATATCCGAACATCGTGTTCAGCCAGTTCACCGGCGCGGAGATGATGGCCGAGAAGTACGGCCTCTCCAAGGATGAGCTCGACGAATATTCCTACAACAGCCATCAGCGCGCGATCGCGGCGACGCAGGCCGGTCACTTCAAGAAGGAGATCGTGCCGCTCGAGATCACCCGCGCCGACGGCAGCAAGGACACCCACCACATCGACGAAGGCATCCGCTTCGACGTCAGCCTCGACGGCATCAAGGGTGTCAAGCTGATCGCCGAGAACGGCAGGCTCTCCGCCGCCAGCGCCAGCCAGATCTGCGACGGCGCTTCCGGCGTCATGGTCGTGAACGAGCGCGGCCTGAAGCAACTCGGGGTCAAGCCGCTCGCGCGCGTCCACCACATGACCATGACCGGCGGCGATCCCGTCATCATGCTGGACGCCCCGCTGCACGCCACCAAGCGAGCGCTGGAGAAGACCGGCATGAAGATCGGCGACATCGACCTGTTCGAGGTCAACGAGGCCTTCGCCTCGGTGCCGACCGCGTGGCTGAAGACCACCGGCGCCGATCCCGAGCGTCTCAACGTCAATGGCGGCGCGATCGCGCTGGGCCATCCGCTCGGCGGTTCCGGCACCAAGCTGATGACGACCCTGGTGCACGCCCTGCACCAGCGCGGCAAGCGCTATGGCCTTCAGACCATGTGCGAAGGCGGCGGCATGGCCAACGTGACGATCGTCGAACGACTGTAAGAAAAACAAAAGCGAGCAGCGAGTGGCGAGTAGCGAATGGTGAGTAGGCGAAGAATGGTTTGCCCTTCTTCCCTATTCGCCACTCGCTGCTCGCCATTCGCGTTTTGAGGAAACGCCATGACCCATCCGTCCGTGTACGCCAAGACCACGCCGAACAAGATCGCCTACCAGATGGCCGGCACCGGCAAGGCGATCACGTATCGCGAGCTCGACGAGCTCTCGAACCAGGGCGCACATCTCTTCCGATCGCTTGGCCTGAAGGCCGGCGACCACATCGCGATGCTGATGGAGAACCGGCTCGCCTTCATGGAGATCTGCTGGGCGGCACAGCGCAGCGGGCTCTATTACACGGCCATCAGCCGTTATCTTAAGCAGGACGAGATCGACTACATCATCAAGGATTGCGGCGCCAAGGTCGTCATCACGACGCCGAAATGCGCCGACCAGATCAAAGGTCTGATCAAGGGCTCGCCGGGTGAGCCGATCTTCTACATGATGGACGAGCCGCTGCCCGGCTTCCGCTCCTACGACAAGGAAGCCGCTGCGCAGCCGATCACGCCGATCGCCGACGAGGTCGCCGGCTACGACATGCTGTATTCATCGGGAACCACCGGGCGGCCCAAGGGCATCAAGAAGACGTTCGAGGGCAACAGGATCGACGTTCCGAACGCTTTCCTGCGCGTGCTCTGCGCCGACATGTGCGGCATGAACGCCGAGAGCACATATCTCTCGCCGGCGCCGCTCTATCATGCTGCGCCGCTGCGCTTCAACATGATGGCGATCGTCCTCGGAGGCACCTCCATCATCATGGAGCATTTCGATGCCGAGGAATTCCTGAAGCTGGTCGAGAAATATAAGGTCACGCAGTCTCAGCTGGTGCCGACCATGTTCGTGCGCATGCTGAAGCTACCGGACGAGGTGCGCACGAAGTACGATGTTTCGAGTCTGAAGGGCGCGATCCACGCCGCCGCGCCCTGCCCGGTCGACGTCAAGGCCAGGATGATCGAATGGTGGGGGCCGATCCTGATCGAATATTATGCGGGCTCGGAAGGCAACGGCGTCACGGTCTGCAACTCGCAGCAATGGCTGGAGCACCGCGGCAGCGTCGGCCGCGCCGTGGTCGGCAAGATCAAGATCCTGGACGAGAACGACGAGGAGCAGCCGACAGGCGAGATCGGCACGGTCTACTTCGCCGACGCGCCCGCCTTCACCTATCACAACGATCCCGAGAAGACGAAGAAGGCTTACAACGCCAAGGGCTGGTCGACGCTCGGCGATGTCGGCTATCTCGACAAGGACGGCTTCCTCTATCTCACCGACCGCAAGTCCTACATGATCATCTCGGGCGGCGTGAACATCTACCCGCAGGAGACCGAGGACGTGCTGATCACGCATCCCGAGGTCGCCGACGTGGCCGTGTTCGGCGTGCCGAACGAGGAGATGGGCGAAGAGGTCAAGGCGGTGGTGCAGCCGCACGACATGAGCCGCGCCGGCAAGGCGCTGGAAGCGGATCTGATCGCCTACTGCAAGACCCGCCTCTCCGCCATCAAGTGCCCCCGCTCGATCGATTTCGAAGCCGAGCTGCCGCGCACGCCCACGGGCAAGCTGGTGAAGCGGCACTTGCGCGACAAATACTGGCCGAAGACGGCGGCGAAGATTTAGCAGGATTCGTAGGGTGGATTAGCCAAGCAGATGCGCGAAAGCGCATCTGCTTGGCGTAATCCACCTCTTCTGCTTCCGCGGAGACAGACAGTGGTGGATTAGGCCTTCGGCTAATCCACCCTACGGCGCCGGCGCAAGCATCCTCAATCGAACAAGCTCGGCGTGTGGTTCACCAGCGCGCCTTCGATCTCGAGCATCTTCAGCTTCGTCACCACGCCGCCATTGGCCGAGAAGCCGCCGGGCTTGTTGCCGGCCGCCAGCACGCGATGGCAGGGCACCACGATCGGGCACGGGTTGCGGCCGAGCGCCTGGCCGACGTCGCGCGACAGCTGGACGCCGCCGAGCTGCCTGGCGATGTCGCCGTAGGTGATGGTCCTGCCGGGCGGGATGGTGCGGGCGATGTCGTAGACGCCACGGTTGAAGTCGGGCACGCCGTCGAGATCGAGCTCGATGTCGGCGAGGTCATCCGGCTCGCCCGCGAGCAGTTTTGTGATGCGGTCGATCGCCTGCTGCACCTCGGCGGTCGGCTCCGCTTCGCTGGCATCGGCGTGGCGCTGCTGGATGCGGGTGCGGATCTTCTGTTCGCCGCCCATCGGCAATTGCGTGCCGTTGATGCCGCGCGGTCCCCAGGCGATGGCGCAGAGGCCGATCCGGGTATCGAACAGGGCAAAATGCTGGTCGGTCATGACATGGTTCCTGGGTTGCGTCTCGTTGCAGGCCCCTCTTTGATCTCCCGCGAAATCTAGGCTTGGAAATAGTTGCGATCCACCCGGTTTCCGGGGATCTTGCACAGGAGTTCCAGCCCGTCGCGAGTCCCGAATGCAAAGCCTCCACGTCAACGGATACGACATGCCCTATCTCGACGTGGGCGACGACAGAGGCCGTCCGCCTCTGGTCTGCGTGCACGGCTCGCTCAACGACTTCCGCGTCTGGGGCTGCGTGTTCGGCCCGCTGACGCAGCGGCATCGGGTCATCGCCGTCAGCCTGCGGCACTTCTTCCCCGAGCGCTGGGACGGCCTTGGCGACACCTATTCGATCGCCCAGCATGTCGACGACGTCATCGACTTCATCGACGCGCTCGATCTCGGACCGGTCGATTTGATGGGCCATTGCTGCGCCGGTTGATTCTCGCGGAGCCCGGCGGCGAGCTCGATGCGAGCCTCGATCCGGATTACGTCGGCGGCCCCTCGCCGCTGCTGGCGCGCTTCACCGCTTCGGCAGAGAAGATCGCGGCCGGGGATGTCGATGGCGGCCTCGCCGTCTTCGTCGACACGCTGGAGGGGCCCGGTACATGGCCGCGACTGCCGGCGATGGTGAAGCAGAATCTGCGCGACAACGCCATGACGCTGATCGGCCAGGTCCGCGACAACCGCCCGCCGTTCTCGAAGGCGGATGCGGAGGCCATCAAGATGCCGACGCTGTTCATCCTGGGCGCCCGGACCAAAGGCCTGCTGCCGAAGGTGCTGCACGCGCTCGCAGCGCATGTGCCCTATTCCAGGACGGCGATCATCCCGAACGCGACGCATCCGATGTTCGAGCAGGCGCCGCAGAAATATTCCGAAGTGGTGCTGGACTTCCTGGCGAGCTGACCAATGCAGAGCTTTCGCGTCAACGGTTACGACATGGCCTATCTCGAAGTCGGAAGCGGCCACCCGCTGGTCTGCGTGCATGGCACGCTCGGGGATTTCCGCACCTGGTATTCGGTGCTCGGCCCGCTGTCGCAGTCCCATCGCGTGATCTCGGTCAGCCTGCGGCACTTCTTTCCCGAGCATTGGGACGCGGTCGGCGACGACTACAAGATGGCGCAGCATGTTGCCGACGTGATCGCTTTCATCGAGCAGGTTGAGCCTGCACCGGTCGACCTCATGGGCCATTCGCGCGGCGGGCATATTGCCTTTCGCGTGGCGCAGGCGCGGCCTGATCTGTTGCGCAAGCTTGTGCTGGCCGAGCCCGGCGGCGATCTCGATGCATCGCTGCCGGTGCCGGAAGGGACGCCGGCACATCCGCCGCTGGCGGCCCGCACCGTGCAATCGGTCGAGATGATCCGCGCCGGCGATATCGACGGCGCGATGCGAAATTTCTTCGAGGGCATCGAAGGAGAGGGTTCGTGGCGGCGCGTGCCGGCCGCGGCCAAGCAGCAACTGCGCGACAACGCCCTGACCTTGCTCGGCCAGATCAACGAGCAGCGCCGGCCCTACACGCTCGGCGACGCGCAGGCGATCAGGACGCCGACGCTGTTAATCGGTGGTGGCGCGACGACCGGTAGCCTGTCGGTGATATGGCGCGTGCTGGCCGCGCACATCGCAGGCAGCAAGACGGCGGTGATCGAGAATGCCGGCCATTGGATGTTCGAACAGGCGCCGCTGGAGTTCGGCGAGGTGGTGAACAGGTTCCTGGCGGAGTAGCGGTGGGTGGCTGCCTCATAATCGCGAAAACAACCCCATGCACAGTAGACCGCACCAATAGAATCAAAGGCTTACGCTGTCCGAAAACGACGGCATTGACTGACCTCCCCTCCCGAAGTACCGTCAAATACGGAATTCCGTATTCCTTATTGTCGGAGCTGCCGGCGTGATCCCTCTCGACCCGCTCCCGAACCTGATCGACCAGGTCTATGCGCGGATCCTGGAGGCGATCTCCGACCGCACGCTGCGCCCCGGCCAGCGCATCCGCCAGAACGAGCTCGCTGACAGGCTCGGCGTGTCGCGCCAGCCGGTATCGCATGCGCTGCACCTGCTGCACCGCCAGGGCCTGGTCGCCGAGAGCGGCCGCCGCGGATTTGAAGTCACCCAGCTAGATCCCGCTCGCATCCGCCAGCTCTACGAGGTGCGCGGCGCCATCGACGCGCTGGCGGCCCGGCTGGCCGCAGCGCGTGCAGGCACCGACGCGGCCGGGCGTGCACGGCTCGACGCTGCGCTTGCCGCGGGACGCCGCAGCGATCGCAACACGACGCTCGCCGAGCTCATCGCGCTCGATGTCGACTTTCACCGCGCGATCTATCAGCTCGCCGGCAATCCCGTGATCGAGGAGACGATCGCGCCACAATGGCCGCATATGCGGCGCTCGATGGCGACGGTGCTGTCCGAGCTCGATTATCGCGACAGCGCCTGGGCGGAGCATGCGACGATCGCAGGCCACATTCTCGCCGGCGAGGCGAGCGCGGCCGAACGTGCGGCGCTGGCGCATGCGCAGACGGCAGGACGGATGACAGAGGAGAGATTGAGGGCGAACGACGAGGCGGCGGCGTAGCGATGTGCGCCGTCATTCCGGGGCGACGCGTAAGCGTCGAGCCCGGAATCCATCAGGCGACATGCGCTGAGGATCAATGGATTCCGGGTTCGATGCTTCGCATCGCCCCGGAATGACAACAATAAGCAAACCAAGGAGGACGACCCATGAGACTGTCACAGGAGCAATTGGAGTTCTTCCACCGCGAGGGCTGGCTGTTCCTGCCCGAATTGTTCAGCCAGGAGGAGGTCGACCTGCTCGCGCGCGAGGCGGTCGGCATCTACGACGCCAACCGGCCCGAGGTCTGGCGCGAGAAGAGCGGCGCGCCGCGCACGGCCTTTGCCGCGCATCTCTACAACGAGGCGTTCGGCCTCCTCGGCGCGCATCCGCGCATGATCGAGCCGGTCGAGCAGGTGTTCGGCGAGCCCGTCTACATGCACCAGTTCAAGATCAACGCGAAATCGGCCTTCACCGGCGACGTCTGGCAGTGGCACCAGGATTACGGCACCTGGAAGCGCGACGACGGCATGCCGGAGCCGCGCGCGATGAACATCGCGATCTTCCTCGACGAGGTAATGCCGATCAACGGCCCCCTGATGCTGGTGCCGCGCAGCCAGAACGCCGGGGATCTCGAAGCTTCGCACGATCTCGCCACCACATCCTACCCGTTGTGGACGCTGGACGAGGACACGGTCACGCGCCTCGTCAAGCAGGGCGGCATTGTCGCACCGACCGGCAAGCCCGGCGGCATGCTGATGTTCCACGGCAATCTCGTGCACGGCTCGGCCGGCAACATCACGCCCTACCCGCGCAAGATCGTTTACCTGACGCTGAACGCGGTCTCGAACTACATCCGCACGCCGACACGGCCGGACTACATCGCGCATCGCGACTTCACGCCGATCAAGACGGTGGACGACGACGCGCTGCTGCGGCTTGCACGTGCGCCGCGGCAGGCGGCGGAGTAGGATTGTCATTCCGGGGCGACGCGAAAGCGTCGAGCCCGGAATCCATTCATCCACCAAATCGGCGGCCTGATGGATTCCGGGTTCGCGCTTCGCGCGCCCCGGGAATGACGAGAGTTGGTCGTTGCCCTCACCGGAAACATTCCCATGAATCTCTTCCGCCTCCTCCAGGCCCGCGCCAGCGCCGGCAAGCCCGTCCGCGTCGCGCTGATTGGCGCCGGCAAGTTCGGCTCGATGTTCCTGGCGCAGGTGCCGCACACGCCGGGGCTGGAGGTACCTGTCATCGTCGACATCGACCGCGACCGCGCGCGCGAGGCCTGCCGCACCGTCGGCTGGGACACAGACCGCATCGCTGCGACCACCTTCACCGACGACGGTGTGCGCGCCATCGCCGGTGGTGCCGTGGACGTGGTTGTGGAGGCGACCGGCAATCCCGCCGTCGGCATCAAGCATGCGCGCGCGGCGATCGCGGCGGGCAAGCATATCGTGATGGTGAATGTCGAGGCCGACGTGTTGGCAGGCCCCCTGCTCGCCGAGGAAGCGCGAAAGGCGGGCGTGGTCTATTCGCTCGCCTATGGCGACCAGCCGGCGCTGACGGCGGAGATGGTGGATTGGGCGCGCGCCACCGGCTTTCGCGTCGTCGCTGCCGGCAAGGGGACAAAATACCTGCCGGCCTATCACGACGTGACGCCCGATGGCGTCTGGCAGCATTACGGCCTGACTGCGGGCGAGGCGCAGTCGGCCGGCATGAATCCGCAGATGTTCAACTCGTTCCTCGACGGCACCAAATCGGCGATCGAGATGGCCGCGATCGCGAACGCCTGCGGCCTCGACGTGCCTTCGGACGGCCTGCTGTTTCCGCCCTGCGGCGTCGACGACCTCCCGCACATCATGCGGCCGCGCTCGCGCGGCGGCGTGCTGGAGCGGTCCGGCGTCGTCGAGGTCGTCTCCTCGCTCGAGCGCGACGGCCGGCCGGTGTTTCGCGATCTGCGCTGGGGCGTCTATGTCGTGCTGGAGGCGCCGAACGATTATGCCGCCGACTGCTTCAGGCAATATGGCCTGAAGACCGACGCCAGCGGACGCTTCGCCGCGATGTACAAGCCCTATCATCTGATCGGACTCGAGCTGAACATCTCGATTCTCTCCGCCGCGCTTCGCAACGAGCCGACCGGACAACCGATCAGCTTCCGCGGCGACGTCGCCGCGGTCGCCAAGCGCAATCTGCGGGCGGGCGAGATTCTCGACGGCGAAGGCGGCTACACCGTGTGGGGCAAGCTGGTCCCGGCGGCGGCGAGCCTGAAGGCCAGCGCCCTGCCGATCGGCCTAGCGCACCGCGTCAAGCTGAAGCACGACGTCGCCTATGGCGAGATCGTGCGCTGGAGCGACGTGGAGTTCGACCCCAACAACGAGACGATCAGGACACGCAAAGCGATGGAGGCAGCTTTCGCGTCACCGCCCGGCCTAAGGTCGCCATAGCAAGCCTACCCCAAGTGCCGGACATAGCTTCGTGAGCGACCCGGTTCCGGCATTCCGTTAAACTCAGTGCTTCGACATGACCTTGGAGAGCGCCCTTCATGAGCGAGCAAGCGACAACAGCCAAACCGGAGCCGCTCAAAGCCTCCTTCGCTAACGTTCACGGCAACACAGCCCAGATCGTGTCGGCCGTGGTGGCCGCGATTGCCCTAATTTTCGTCGCCTATCAGGTCTGGAGCATCCGCGCGACGGCACGGATCGCGACTGCGCGACAGGTCTACATGTCCTACAGCGAGTCCCTGCTGCGCTATCCCAATCTGGTCGAGCCGGACCTATCGAAGCTGCGCGCCGATCCCGAAGAGTGGGTGCGCTATAAGAATTTCGTCGCGCACATGCTGTTTGCCTATGACGAGATCCTCGGCGTCTATGACGAACCGGAGTGGCGGCTCAGCTTCGCCGAGGAGGTCAGGCTGCACCTGCCTTATATTTGCAACGACATGCCGGCGGCACTCGACGCGACGTACTTTCCCAAGATGAGAGAGCTGCTGAAGGTCGAGCGCGCCAAGTGCGCGGCTTCCCCGAAGTCGTGACGAACGGAGCGCGCCGGGACTTGGTCATACTCTTAACGTCATCGGCCGCAGGGATACGGGTGCGCGCCGTTTCACGGATCGGCCCTGGTAAGCGGGGAGGCCATCGGACCCGGGAGACGATTGCAAACGATCAGTCTGGCTCGAGCATCTGCCACCTCACGCGCGTTCACATCATCGCGTTACAACAAGTTGTTCGGCGACGATCGGGCGAAGCCCCAATCGCTGCAACGTGGTCGAGATCGCTCAGCTAGCGCAAGCCGCGCCGGGCAGGTCGTTTTTGGCGAGCAATGGCGGCGGTCGCATGCGGGTTGCCTTACGAAGGCTCGTCATCCGGCGCGTGTAGTTCTATTTCTCAGGGTGCAACCACTGTCGCTCACCGATTGGCCGCCGAGTCGAATTGTTGCAGGGCAACAAGGCCAGAAGCATCCGCGAAGCGGTCGATCCACTCGGCAGAAACCGCACGGGGCGGAGACGTGAGGCTTGATTCTCGGGGTGCCCGCGGCCATCCTGCTGGTGGAACCGCAACGGTCGGAATTCCACAACAAGAGCCTGTCCAAGGCCTTTCGGAAACGTCACGATCTCAACACTCAAAGTCGATCCTCGGCGAAGAACGACATCAGATCGCTTCCCCGTCCAAGCATCGACATCACAGGAGGGAAACGCATGGAACGTCGTAAATTCCTGACGGCAGGCGGATTGGGCCTGGCCGCAAGTGCCGTGGCTGCTCCGGCCATCGCGCAATCGATGCCCGAGGTGAAATGGCGGCTGGCGGCGAGCTGGCCGAAGTCGCTCGACACGCTCTATGGCGGCTGCGAATATTTCTGCAAGCGCGTCGCCGAGATCACAGACAATCGTTTCCAGATCCAGCCCTTTGCTGCCGGTGAAATCGTGCCTGGCCTGCAAGTGCTCGACGCCGTCTCGAACGGCACCGTCGAGATGGGCAACACTGCGCTCTATTACTATTGGGGCAAGAACCCAGCGTTCACCTTCGGCACGTCGCTGCCGTTCGGTCTCAACACGCGCCAGCACATCTCCTGGCTGTTGTGGAACGGCGGCCAGGACATGCTCAACGCTCTCCTGAAGGAGCACAATGCGATCGGCGTTCCCACAGGCTCGACCGGCGCGCAGATGGGCGGCTGGTTTCGCAAGGAGATCAAGACCGTCGACGATCTCAAGGGGCTGAAATTCCGCGTCGGCGGCTTCGCCGGCACGATCATCTCGAAGCTCGGCGGCGTGCCGCAGCAGATCGCGGCCGGCGACATCTATCCGGCGCTGGAGAAGGGAACGATCGACGCGGCGGAGTGGGTCGGGCCGTACGATGACGAGAAGCTCGGCTTCGTGAAGGTGGCGAAGTACTATTACTATCCGGGCTGGTGGGAAGGCACCGGCCAAGGCCACAACATCATGAATCTGGAGAAATGGAACGCGCTGCCGAAACACTATCAGGCAGCAATCTCGACGGCATCACTCGATACCTTCACCTGGGTGACCGGCAAGTACGACTCGGTCAATCCACCGGCCCTCAAGCGGCTGCTCGCTGCCGGCGCGATCCTCAAGCCCTTCCCCCAGGAGGTGCTCGAAGCCTGCTACGGTGCAGCGAACGAGATCTACGCCGATCTCGCCAAGAGCAACCCGCATTTCGCCAAGATGTATGCGAGCCTCACCGCATTCCGTGCCGAGTCGCTCGCCTGGATGCAGGTGGCCGAGCTCAGCTTCGACACATTCATGATGCGGATGCGGACGCGGACGTAGCCGCATCGCGGTCCGAAGCGCAAAACGACGAAAGCCCCGGAGATCTCTCCGGGGCTTTTGCTTTGGCGTGGCACGATTGGGTGAGATGGATCCGCCGAAAGGGAGCATCGCCCGGCTTGGAAAAGCCGGGATATGACAGCATCCTGGGATCAATTCTCCTCGTCGCCGAGCGCTGCGACCAGCTTGTCGTAATACTTGCCGACGAGATCGATGTTGCCCTTATTCTCGACCTGTAGCGCCGGCGTCTTCAGCGCCTGATTGAGTTCGTCGAGGGCTTCCTTCTTGTCTTTGGCCGGCATCTTCTTG
>NZ_LSIC01000086.1:0-52500 GCF_001556045.1 Bradyrhizobium sp. CCH5-F6 | reverse complement strand
CAAGCCCCTAACGCATATCCCGTCAAGGACCAGGGATCCTGCGAGACGCAGGCCCAGCGCGTGTTCGTCCGCGAAGAAAGAGAAACGTAGACGGCGAAATCCCGCCAATGCAGCTCAACGATCTGGCGATCTGTTGGCCACTGATGTTTCTAAAACGGTTCGATAGAAGCAAGCTTCTGAAGAACCATCCTTAGAAAGGAGGTGATCCAGCCGCAGGTTCCCCTACGGCTACCTTGTTACGACTTCACCCCAGTCGCTGACCCTACCGTGGCCGGCTGCCTCCCTTGCGGGTTAGCGCACCGTCTTCAGGTAAAACCAACTCCCATGGTGTGACGGGCGGTGTGTACAAGGCCCGGGAACGTATTCACCGTGGCGTGCTGATCCACGATTACTAGCGATTCCAACTTCATGGGCTCGAGTTGCAGAGCCCAATCCGAACTGAGACGGCTTTTTGAGATTTGCGAAGGGTCGCCCCTTAGCATCCCATTGTCACCGCCATTGTAGCACGTGTGTAGCCCAGCCCGTAAGGGCCATGAGGACTTGACGTCATCCCCACCTTCCTCGCGGCTTATCACCGGCAGTCTCCTTAGAGTGCTCAACTAAATGGTAGCAACTAAGGACGGGGGTTGCGCTCGTTGCGGGACTTAACCCAACATCTCACGACACGAGCTGACGACAGCCATGCAGCACCTGTGCTCCAGGCTCCGAAGAGAAGGTCACATCTCTGCGACCGGTCCTGGACATGTCAAGGGCTGGTAAGGTTCTGCGCGTTGCGTCGAATTAAACCACATGCTCCACCGCTTGTGCGGGCCCCCGTCAATTCCTTTGAGTTTTAATCTTGCGACCGTACTCCCCAGGCGGAATGCTTAAAGCGTTAGCTGCGCCACTAGTGAGTAAACCCACTAACGGCTGGCATTCATCGTTTACGGCGTGGACTACCAGGGTATCTAATCCTGTTTGCTCCCCACGCTTTCGTGCCTCAGCGTCAGTATCGGGCCAGTGAGCCGCCTTCGCCACTGGTGTTCTTGCGAATATCTACGAATTTCACCTCTACACTCGCAGTTCCACTCACCTCTCCCGAACTCAAGATCTTCAGTATCAAAGGCAGTTCTGGAGTTGAGCTCCAGGATTTCACCCCTGACTTAAAGACCCGCCTACGCACCCTTTACGCCCAGTGATTCCGAGCAACGCTAGCCCCCTTCGTATTACCGCGGCTGCTGGCACGAAGTTAGCCGGGGCTTATTCTTGCGGTACCGTCATTATCTTCCCGCACAAAAGAGCTTTACAACCCTAGGGCCTTCATCACTCACGCGGCATGGCTGGATCAGGGTTGCCCCCATTGTCCAATATTCCCCACTGCTGCCTCCCGTAGGAGTTTGGGCCGTGTCTCAGTCCCAATGTGGCTGATCATCCTCTCAGACCAGCTACTGATCGTCGCCTTGGTAGGCCATTACCCTACCAACTAGCTAATCAGACGCGGGCCGATCTTTCGGCGATAAATCTTTCCCCGTAAGGGCTTATCCGGTATTAGCACAAGTTTCCCTGTGTTGTTCCGAACCAAAAGGTACGTTCCCACGCGTTACTCACCCGTCTGCCGCTGACGTATTGCTACGCCCGCTCGACTTGCATGTGTTAAGCCTGCCGCCAGCGTTCGCTCTGAGCCAGGATCAAACTCTCAAGTTGGACTTGAACTTTGAACCGGCTGATCACAACGTTTGACGAGGTCCCACCATTGTCGACCGAAGTCGGCTTGCTGCCTGCGATTCACATCGCGGGCAACGATGGTGTTTCCTTGAAAACGTGTACCGCCGAAGTCTTTCGTCCGGTCTCGTTCAGAAAAGCCGAAGCCTTCCAGAAGCGAGACCCGCAAGGACTCCGCCGTCCACGTTTCTCTTTCTTCATCTTCACTTGTCAAACAGCCCGAGACCGCTGGGGTCTCAACCTTCCCGGAGGAAGGGTCCCGACACCCTTACCGACGATGGATGAACTCCAACCGACTTGTATCGGCTGTTGTGTCACTCAACGAGGTGAGGAGCATCAGTGGCGCGTTCGCTCGCCTTGGTCAGTGACCCGGCGGCGCCGCGCTCAGTGGTTGGGGTTATAGGCCCCACCTTCCGGGCTGTCAACGCCAATCGTCAACAAATCGTCGCACAGTGGACCGGCGAAGAAATTCCAGCGATTCCAGGCGATTAGAGGGGCCGTAAACGCACGGGGCGAGGCCGGGCGAGGAAAAATCTCAAAAAAAGTTTGCGCGCTGGAGGGCTCCGGAGGCGCTCGGATCGGGCTCCCGGGACGGCTTGGGGCGCCCCTCCAGGGCGGACTCCCGCGTCCGCCCCTTCAGGAAACTTTTTCCATGACAGGCGCCGTACTTGAGCCACATTCCCGCGGCGTTCTGATAAGAGACGAGCTTGAATCGCGGGACTGCCTGTGGGGGCTGCCTGCGATTTTCATGGGGTCAGGGGAAGGCGATCTTGCAGATGACGCGACCTTCCTTCGGCGTTCGAAAGACATCGAGAGAGCTTTACCCGTTCAGCTGTTCGTAATTTCGGCCAGTCCCCATCGCGGGGCTTTCTGAGCGCGGACGGCCGTACGGCTTGCCTTTTCCGGCGATGCCCCTTCAAGAGGGCGGCCAGAGACGAGGTTCGAAGCGGGCTTTCTCGGGTCGGTGATTGGGGGACTTGGGTTGAACCACAGGACGTCACGCGGCACCTACGGGCGTGAGACCGGGATCATCGATCTCGGCCACGAGCCGCCGCTATCCGTCGATGGTTCTGAAGCCGCCGTGATCGACCGCCGCCGTGTCTCCGTGCAATGGTTCAGCGGGACAATCCTGACCGGACTCTGCGGCGCAGCCCTGATCGGCGGCGCCGTTTTCGCATCTCTCGACGGCGAGATGACCTTCGCCAAGGTGCCTGAGCGGGTGGAAGGCGCGCTGCGCGGTGCGTTCGGCGCCGCCGATCGCGCCGCCACGCTACACAAGAGCGACCGCCTGCCGCCGCCGAGCGAATCCACGGCCTCGCGCAACATCGTGCGCGTCTCGACGGTCGCCCGCGTCGGCAACCGTGACGTGATGCGGGTGCGCCCCTTCGTCCGCATCGCGGGCAACCTGTCGATGACGACGAGCGACCTGTCGGCGAAGATCCCGCCGTTCAACGCCCAGCGCCTGCTCACCGACGTCGGCTCCGATCCGAAGACCGCCTCCGACGATCCCAACAATCCCGAAGCCGTCGAGCCCGACGCGGAAGTCTCCTTCGTCACGAAGGATCTTTCCTCGGTGCTGCCCAAGGCCAAGATTTCCGCGGTGGTGGCGCTCGACGACATCCTGATGCGGGTCCGCGATGCCGCCAACTGGCGCGGCAATGGCGGGGTGCGGTACGCCTCGCTCGCCAATGCCACAGCCGACGTGTCCGGCGCGACCGGCCCGTCCGACATCAAGATGGCCTACGCCACCGAAGCGCCCTCCTCCGATCCCTATGCCGGTTTCGAGACGCGCGTCGTGCCGGAAAACGTCACGCTGCTGCCCAAGACCAAGGAGCAGATCACCGGCGGCAATCCCAACGGGGAACGCGTCCACATGGTCAAGAAGGGCGACAGCGTCGCCGGCGTGCTGCGCGATCTCGGCGCGAACGCCGACGAGATCAAGGCGATCACCGCAACGCTCGGGCCGCGCGGTCGCGACGGCGGCCTCAAGGAGGGCGAGAAGCTCCGCATCCTGATGGCGCCCGCGAGCCCCGGCGGCCGGCTCCAGCCCTACCGTGTCGTCATCGCCAACGAGACCATGGTCGAGGCGATCGCGGCGCTGTCCGATCTCGGCAGATACGTCGCGGTCGACGTCTCCAGCATGAACACCGTCGCTGACACCGGGGCCAACGCCAGCAGCGACGACGACGACGATGACGACGGCTCCGGCGTGCGGCTCTACCAGAGCATCTACGAGACGGCGATGCGCAACAAGGTGCCGATGCCCGTCATCGAGGACATGATCAAGATCTACTCCTACGACGTCGATTTCCAGCGCAAGGTGCAGCCCGGGGATTCCTTCGACGTGTTCTACGCCGGCGAGGACGAGGGCGTGACGTCGAGCGAAAAGAACGAGGTGCTGTTCGCCTCGCTCACGGTCGGCGGCGAGACCAAGAAATACTACCGCTACCAGAGCCCCGACGACGGCGTCGTCGACTACTACGACGAGACCGGCAAGAGCGCGAAGAAGTTCCTGGTCAGAAAACCCGTCAACAACGCCATCATGCGCTCGGGCTTCGGCGGCCGCCGCCACCCGATCCTGGGCTACGTGAAGATGCATACGGGCGTCGACTGGTCCACCAGCTACGGCACCCCGATCTTCGCATCCGGCAACGGCGTGATCGAGAAGGCCGGCCCCGAAGGCGGCTACGGCAAGTATATCCGCATCAAGCACTCCAACGGCTATGAGACCGCCTACGGCCACATGTCGGCCTTCGCCAAAGGCATGGAGCCCGGCAAGAAGGTGCGGCAGGGCCAGGTCATCGGCTTCGTCGGCTCATCGGGCCTGTCGACCGGCCCCCACGTCCATTACGAGATCCTGGTCAACGGCCGCTTCGTCGACCCGATGCGCGTGAAGCTGCCGCGCGGCCGTTCGCTGGAAGGCCCGATGCTGGCAAGCTTCGAGAAGGAGCGCGACCGGCTCGAAGGGATGATGAGCGGCCGCGGCAGCGCCATCGCCCGTATGTCGGATGCGACCGGCGGCCCATTGCAGGTCACCAACCGGTAAATCGGGACTCGGCCGCCTCGGCGGGACATCTCCAAACACGATCCGGAGTCGACGTCGGCGCGCGAGGCTGTCTCGCTCCGTCACAACGTCAAGTTTCGTTTGCCAAAGCGGCATGAGCGGCGAATACTTTCCCAAAAAAGGGAGGTCTCGTCATGAAGAACAGGCTCGCCTGCGCAGCCCTGCTTGCTGCGCTTTTCTCATCCACGAGCGCATCGGCGGAGGGCTGGGAAATCACCCGGCTTGTGCAGGGCTCGGCGTTCCACGGCGTGCATGGGCTCGGAATCGACAAGGCCGGCCGTCTGTTTGCCGGCAGCGTGGCGGGCGCGGCGCTCTACGAGGTCGACATATCAGGCGGTCACGCCAAGGTTGCAATCCCCGCGCCGGTCGGAATGGCCGACGACATCGCGTTCGCACCCGACGGCACCATGGCCTGGACCGGATTCCTCGCCGGCGACCTCTATGCGCGCAAGGGCGATGGCCCGATCAAGAAGCTCGCGAGCGGCCTTCCCGGCATCAACTCGCTCGCCTTCCGCAAGGACGGCAGGCTCTACGCCACCACCGTCTTTCTCGGCGACGCGCTCTACGAGATCGACGTCGAGGGGGCCAAGCCGCCGCGCCAGATCATGGAGAAGATGGGCGGTCTCAACGGCTTCGAGTTCGGTCCCGACGACAAGCTGTATGGTCCGCTCTGGTTCAAGGGACAGGTCGCGAAGGTCGACGTCGACAAGGCCGAGCTGACCGTCGTCGCCGACGGCTTCAAGGTCCCGGCCGCGGTGAATTTCGATTCCAAGGGCAACCTCTTCGTCATCGACACCGCGCTCGGCCAGCTCGTCCGGGTCGATCCCAAATCGGGCGCCAAGACCACGGTCGCGCAGCTGAAGCCATCGCTGGACAATCTCGCGATCGACGGCAAGGACCGCATCTACGTCTCCAACATGGCCGACAACGGCATCCAGGAGGTCGATCCGGCGACCGGCCAGGCCAAGCAAATCATCATCGGCAAGCTCGCTTTGCCCGGCGGCATCGGCGTCACCTCGGAAGACGGCAGGGACACGATCCACGTCGCGGACGTGTTCGCCTACCGCACCGTGAATGGTGCGACCGGCGAGGTCACCGAGAAGGCGCGCATGCACGCCGCCGGCGTCACGCTCGAATATCCGATGAGCGCGACGGCAAAGGGCAGCGACGTGGTCCTGTCGAGCTGGTTCACCGGCACCGTGCAGGTGATCGACGGCAAGACCGGCACCACGCGCGAGATGCTGCACGGCTTCAAGGCGCCGCATGACGCAATCATGCTCGCGGACGGCAGCATCCTCGTGGCCGAACTCGGCACCAAATCGCTGGTCAAGGTGAGCGGCGAGCATGGCAAGGATCGCGTCACGTTGATCGGCGATCTCGAGGGTCCGGTGGGACTCGTGCGCGGGGCCGGCGACGAGGTCTACGTCACCGAAGCCTTTGCCGGCGCCGTCTCCCGGATCGACAAGAACGGCGGAAAGACCGTGATCGCCAAGGACCTGAAGATGCCTGAAGGTATCGCGCGCGGGAGCGACGGCCGGCTGATCGTTGCGGAGGTCGGCGCCAAGCGGCTGATCGAGATCGCGCCGGACAGCGGCAAGGTCACCGAGATCGCCGCCAATCTCCCGATCGGCCTGACGGGCGCGCCGGGCGGCCTGCCGACGCACATTCCGACAGGCGTCGCGGTCGGCGCAACGGGTGTCATCTACTTCAGCTCGGACGTCGAAAACGCGATCTACAAGGCGGTGAAGAAGTAACATCCGCAGGACGAGACCTGACCGCGGAACCCACACGCGGGCTCCCGGTTAGACGCTCACGGAAGCCGACCAGCAGGAGGATCGCCATGACGCGCCTCTCACGCGACGACGTCGTCAAGGCCGTGGACGGGGCCGACGACGTCACCATTGCCCAGATCATCGGGACCGGCGCGACCGTCGAGGAACTCGCCGAGGCCCAGGCCTGGCTCGCCAACGACGAGCCGATGATCAACGATTTGCGGCCGCTGGCGCAGGGACGGGTGCGCGAGCTGGTGGATATTCTTTCGGAGCTGGAGGAGGACGAGGAGGAGGGTCCGGCCGATCCGGCTCCGCGTCCGCTGTCGATTAGCTAAGGAGACGCCAACAAAGGAAAACGCCCCAGAGAGGTTGGCCTCTCCGGGGCGTCCTGTTGCGTCAAGCGCCGTACCCTCAGTTCAGCTTGCGCTTCGCCACCGGCGCCTCGAACTGGGCGATCTCGGCGGTCTGCGGTGCCTTGCCGTTGAAGGTCAGCACGTTGCCTTCGGACGAGATCGCGACGGTGTCGCCGTCCCTGACGTCGCCGGCCAGGATCATCTCGGCGAGCGGGTCCTGGAGATGGCGCTGGATCACCCGCTTCAGCGGCCGCGCGCCGTAGGCGGGATCCCAGCCCTTGGCAGCGAGCCAGTCGCGGCCCGCGGCATCGAGCGTCAGCACGATCTTGCGATCCGTCAGCAGCTTCTGCAGCCGCGCGAACTGGATCTCGACGATCCGGCCCATCTCGCTCCGCTGCAAGCGGTGGAACAGGATGATCTCGTCGACGCGGTTGAGGAATTCGGGGCGGAAGTGGCCCCGCACCATGCCCATCACCTGCTCGCGCACGGCGGAGGTGTCCTCGCCCTCCGGCTGGTTCACCAGGAATTCCGAACCGAGGTTCGAGGTCATGATGATCAGCGTGTTGCGGAAGTCGACGGTGCGGCCCTGGCCATCGGTCAGGCGGCCGTCGTCGAGCACCTGCAACAGGACGTTGAAGACGTCGGGATGCGCCTTCTCGATCTCGTCGAACAGCACGACCTGGTAGGGCCGGCGCCGCACCGCTTCGGTGAGCGCGCCGCCCTCGTCATAACCGACATAGCCGGGAGGCGCGCCGATCAGCCGCGAGACCGAGTGCTTCTCCATGTATTCGGACATGTCGAGGCGGACCATCGCGGTCTCGTCGTTGAACAGGTATTCCGCGAGAGCTTTCGTCAGCTCGGTCTTGCCGACGCCGGTCGGCCCCAGGAACATGAACGAGCCTGTGGGGCGGTTCGGGTCCTGCAAGCCTGCGCGCGAGCGGCGCACGGCGGTTGCGACCGCACGCACGGCCTCGGCCTGGCCGACGACCCGCTTGCCGAGCTGCTCCTCCATCTTCAGGAGCTTCTCCTTCTCGCCTTCCAGCATCTTGTCGACGGGCACGCCGGTCCAGCGCGAGACCACCTGCGCGATGTGGTTGGCGGTGACCGCCTCCTCCATCATCTCGCCGGAGTTCTGCGTTGTATTATCCTTGGCCTCGATGTCCGCGAGCTTCTTCTCGAGCTCAGGGATCCGGCCATAGGCGAGCTCGCCGGCCTTCTGGAATTCGCCGCGCCGCTGTGCGTTGGCCAGCTCGACACGCAAGCCGTCGAGCTCGGCCTTCAGCTTCTGGGCATCGGAGAGCTTGTTCTTCTCCGCGCTCCAGCGCGCCGTCAGCGCCGCAGACTTCTCCTCGAGCTCGGCGAGGTCCTTCTCCAGCGTCTGGAGCCGGGACTTGGAGCCGACATCGCTTTCCTTCTTGAGTGCTTCCTGCTCGATCTTGAGCCGGATGATCTCACGGTCGAGCGAATCCAGCTCTTCCGGCTTGGAATCGACCTGCATCTTCAGCCGGGCCGCGGCCTCGTCCATGAGGTCGATGGCCTTGTCGGGCAGGAAGCGGTCGGTGATGTAGCGGTTGGACAGCGTCGTGGCGGCCACGAGCGCGGAATCGGTGATCCGCACGCCATGGTGCTGCTCGTACTTGTCCTTCAGCCCGCGCAGGATCGAGATGGTATCCTCGACCGAGGGCTCGCTGACGAAGATCGGCTGGAAGCGCCGCGCCAGCGCGGCGTCCTTCTCGACGTGCTTCTGGTACTCGTCGAGCGTGGTCGCGCCGATGCAGTGCAGCTCGCCGCGGGCGAGCGCCGGCTTCAGCAGGTTGGAGGCGTCCATCGCGCCGTCGCCCTTGCCGGCACCGATCAGCGTGTGCATCTCGTCGATGAACAGGATGAAGGTGCCTTCGCTCCCGGTCACTTCCTGGAGCACGGCCTTCAGCCGCTCCTCGAACTCACCGCGATATTTCGCGCCGGCAATCAGTGCGCCGAGATCGAGCGAGAGCAGCTTCTTGTCCTTGAGACTCTCCGGCACGTCGCCATTGACGATGCGCAGCGCCAACCCTTCCGCGATCGCGGTCTTGCCGACGCCGGGCTCGCCAATCAGGACGGGGTTGTTCTTGGTCCGGCGCGACAGCACTTGAATCGTACGGCGGATCTCCTCGTCGCGGCCGATGACCGGGTCGAGCTTGCCGTCACGCGCGGCCTGGGTCAGGTCGCGGGCATATTTCTTCAGCGCGTCATACGCGTTCTCGGCGGTCGCGGAATCCGCGGTGCGGCCCTTGCGCAGCGCCTCGATCGCCGCGTTGAGGTTCTGCGGCGTGACGCCGCCCTTGTTGAGGATGGTGCCGGCTTCGCTGGACTTCTCCAGCGTCAGGCCGAGCAGCAGCCGTTCGACCGTAACGAAGCTGTCACCGGCCTTCTCGCCGGCCTTTTCGGCGGCGTCGAAGGTGCGGGCAAGCTCGGGTGCGAGGTAAATCTGGCCGGCGCCACCGCCGGAAACCTTCGGCACCTTACCGAGGGCGTCCTCGGTGGCCTTCAGAATTGCACGGGAATTGCCGCCAGCGCGGTCGATCAGACCGGCAGCGAGCCCCTCATTGTCGTCCAAGAGGACTTTCAGGAGGTGCAGGGTGGAAAACTGCTGGTGCCCCTCGCGCATCGCGAGCGACTGCGCAGACTGAATGAAGCCCCTGGAGCGTTCGGTATACTTCTCGATGTTCATCTTTTCTGTCCCTCGGCCTGCCTCTCATGGAGCCCTCAAAGGCACTCCAAATGGCATCTTCATTGGGTTTCCGCCTGCCGTGTTGACGTCCCTCAACCCGCAAGCGGTCGTTATCAGCCGGCGCTGGCGCCGGCCTGACCCAGATGTGGGAAGCGTGGCCTCTGATCGGAAGAGGCGACTTCACAATTTCGTGCGCGCAATGGCCCGCTTGGCGCGAGCAGGCCGAATCCCCTAAGTAGCGGCATGACAGCCAGCCAGACCGCCGAGATCACCGGCCTTTATCGTTACCCGATCAAGGGCCTTCCCCCCCCCGCCGATCGCCGCTACGCCATCGAGAACGGGCCGAGCGGCTTCGATCCCGAAGCTCCGGCCTGGAAACCGAAAATCCAGTTTCTGATGCTCGCGCGCAATGAGCGGCTGGCTGAGCTCGACAGCCGGTTCGACGACGCCACCAATCTGTTGACGATCCGCAGGGACGGCCAGATCGTCGCCAGCGGCGATCTGGAGACCGCGGCCGGGCGCGCCGCCATCGAAGCCTATTTCAGCGAGAACTTTCAGCCCGAGCTGAAGGGACCGCCCAAGGTGCTGTCCGGCCGCGACCACAGCTTCTCCGACGTCGCCCGCAAGGTCGTCTCCATCATCAACCTCGGCAGCGTCCGCGCGATCGAGACCATGCTCGGCGGCGTCGCCGTGCATCCCCTGCGCTTCCGCGCCAATCTCTACGTGCAGGGCTGGCCGGCCTGGTCGGAGCTCGACATGGTCGGCCAGACGCTTGCGATCGGCGATGCCCGACTGAAGGTGGTCAAGCGCATCGTCCGCTGCCCGGCCACCAATGTCGACCCAGTGACCGCCAAGCGCGATCTCGAAATCCCGCCCACGCTCTCGCGGCATCTCGGCCACATGGATTGCGGCATCTACGCCGAGGTCATCGCCGATGGCGAGATCGGCCTCGGTGATGCCGTCGAGGTGGAAGAGCCGAGATTGGTGTGACGGGACACCGGCGCCGCACACTCCGTCATTGCGAGCGCAGCGAAGCAATCCAGAATCTACCCGCCAAGGCAGTCTGGATTGCTTCGTCGCTTCGCTCCTCGCAATGACGAGGCGTTACCTCAGTTCGGCATCACGTAGGCATAGATCCGGCCGCGCGAGACCGGGGCTTCGCGGACGCGATTGCCGCTGTTGCCGGAGATCATGATCGGATTGCCCTGCGCATCGATGCCGGTGATGATGCCGACATGGCCGCCCCGGCGGCCGCGCGACATCACCGCGATGGCGCCGACCTGCGGACCGGAGATGCGCGTGCCGTAGCGCGCGAACGAGCTCGCCATGTCGGAGCCGGTGCCCTGATGGCCTGTGTGCTGCAGCACCATGTTCATGAAACGCGCGCACCACAGCCTGCCGCGCCCGGTCGGATTGCCACCGAGATAGCGCCGTGCCTCGGACACGAGGCCCGATCCGCCACCGAACCCGCCGCTGCTCATGGCATTGTTCGCCATTCCGTTGGTGGCCATGCCGCCGCCATTGGCGTTCGGATCATAGCTCGCCTGGGTGTTGGCGAATCCGCTCGCCTGCAGCTGTGCCGCGCTACGCTCGAAGCGCGAGCTGCGGGCATGGTGCCGATAATGACGGTAGTGATGATGTCTGGCGTGATGCACGTAAGCGTGCCGCTCTGCGCTATGACGATGATGGGGCCGCGCCGAGGCCGGAGAAACGAACATGGCAACCGCCGAAAAGAACAACGCCAGCGCGACGACACAACGCGACAGGCGAGACGCAAACAACTCAACCATTCTTCATCCTTCGTTACACCCCCACTTCCCGATCGGCCGTGCGCGGCCGTCATGCACCCCGCGTATCAGAATCTCGATGTGGCGAGATCAAGACACGTTCTGGGAGATTTTGCGCGGAGGTTAACGGGTGTTAGAGTTCACATGCGTGAACTGCAGAACGGCATTCCAATGCCGCAGCACTCTTAGGGAGAAAACCAGATGCCTTACGCCCCAACGAAGGACAATTGCCGTCTCTATTTCGAAGAAGCGGGCAGCGGCACGCCGATCATCTTCCTGCACGAGTTCGCGGCCGACTACACCAATTGGGAGCCGCAGATGCGCTACTTCTCGCGCGGCCATCGCTGCATCGCCTACTCGGCACGCGGCTACACGCCTTCGGATGTACCCGAAGGTGAGGTCTACACCTACACGCATTTCTACACCGATGCGCTCGCGGTGCTCGACCATCTCGGCATCGAGCGCGCACATCTCGTCGGCCTGTCGATGGGCGCCTATTCGTCGCTCCAGATCGGGCTCAACGCCCCGCAGCGCGCGTTGTCGATGACGCTCGCGGGCGTCGGCTCCGGCTCGGAGATCGAAAATCTAGACGCCTGGCGCCAGCAATGCCGCGCGAATGCCGATCAATTCGAGACCCTCGGCTCCGCCGAGGTCGCAAAGGTCACGCGCGAGGCGCCGAGCCGGATTCCCTTCCTGGTGAAAGACCCGCGCGGCCACGCCGATTTCTATGCCGCGCTGGCACGGCACGACGCCAGGGGATCGGCGCGCACGATGCGCGGCTTCCAGGGCGGACGTCCCTCGATCTACACGATGACGGACACGATCGCGAAGGTGGCAACGCCTGCGCTGATCATCTGCGGCGACGAGGACGATCCCTGCGTCGGGCCCAGCCTGTTCCTGAAAAAGCACCTGCCGGCCGCGGGCCTCGCGATGTTTCCGAAGTCGGGCCACGTGCTCAACCTGGAAGAGCCCGCGCTGTTCAACGAGGCGGTGGAGCGGTTCGTCACGCTGGTGGAAGCCGGGCGCTGGCCGGTGCGCGATCCGCGGTCGATGGCTCCGCACTAGCTGTCATTCCGGGATGCGCCGAAGGCGCAGGTCCGGAATCCATTGGGCGACAAGCGCTGCGGCACGATGGATTCCGGGTTCGATGCTGCGCATCGCCCCGGAATGACGCCTTCGGCGTCACTTTCCCCCGCCCCTGCTGAGCAAGAACACCGCCTGCTCGCCGAACATGTTCCACACCCACCAGGGCAGGTTCAGCGGCACCGGGCGGCCGTAGAGATCGAGCGCGACCGAGCGCTCCATCTTGACGTTGATCTCGTCGCAGAGCTCGACGAAATCCTTGATGGTGCAGAAATGGATGTTGGCGGTGTCGTACCAGGTCGCCGGCAGATTCTCCGTACGCGGCATGTGGCCGCCGATCAGGAGCTGGAGCCGCATCTTCCAGAAGCCGAAATTCGGGAACGAGACGATGGCCCGGCGGCCGATGCGCAACAAGTTCTCCAGCACCACACGCGGCTGCCGCGTCGCCTGCAGCGTCTGCGACAGGATCACGTAATCGAAGGCGTCGTCGGGATAGTTGACGAGGTCGGTGTCGGCATCGCCCTGCACCACCGCGAGGCCCTTGGCGACGCAGCGGTTGACGCCCTCGCGCGACAGCTCGATGCCGCGGCCATCGATGCCGCGGGTCTCCAGCAGCTGAAGCAGATCGCCCTCGCCGCAGCCGACGTCGAGCACCTTCGAGCCCGGCTTGACCATCTCGGCGACCAGCAGGTGGTCGGCGCGAAAATGGCCCGGCTGTTCAGCCGCAAGTCCGCCCAGCGGCAGCACTTCCTGTACAGACATCGTCAGCAGTCCCTAGGTGAGCCCGCGCGCCTTGCCCGCGGATTGCAGGAAGGCGCGGGAGATGTCGAAGAATTCGGGCACGTCGAGCAGGAAGGCATCGTGGCCACGATCGGTCTCGATTTCCGCGAACGACACCCGCGCGCTGGAGGCGTTCAGCGCGTGCACCAGCGCGCGCGATTCCGAGGTCGGGAACAGCCAGTCGCTGGTGAAGGAGACTACGCAGAAGCGGGTCTGGATGCCCGCAAACGCCTTCGCCAGCACGCCGCCATGGTCCGCCGCGATGTCGAAATAGTCCATCGCGCGCGTCAGATAGAGGTAGGAGTTGGCATCGAAACGCTCGACGAAGGACGAACCCTGGTAGCGCAGATAGGACTCGACCTGGAAGTCGGCATCGAACGAGAAGGTCGGCAGCTCGCGGTCCTGCATGCGCCGGCCGAACTTGCGATGAAGCGCTGCATCCGAGAGATAGGTGATGTGCGCCGCCATCCGGGCCACCGCGAGCCCGCGATGCGGATGGATGCCGCGGTCCGCATAGCCGCCATTGTGCCAGTCGGGATCGGCCATCACGGCCTGGCGTCCGAGCTCGTGGAAGGCGATGTTCTGCGCCGAGTGCCGCGTCGCGCAGGCAATCGCCAGCGCGGAGAACACGCGGGCAGGATAGGCCGCGGTCCATTGCAGCACCTGCATGCCGCCCATGGAGCCGCCGACGACGGCGAACAGCGTGTCGATGCCGAGCCGGTCGATCAGCATCGCCTGGGCACGCACCATGTCGGGGATGGTGATGACAGGGAAATCCAGGCCCCAGACCTTGCCGGTCGCGGGATTGATCGAGGCGGGGCCGGTCGAGCCCATGCAGCCGCCGATCACGTTGGAGCAGATGATGAAGTAGTGCTTGGGATCGATGGGCCGGCCGGGGCCGACCAGCGTTTCCCACCAGCCGGGCTTGCCGGTGACGGGATGCACATTGGCGACATGCTGGTCGCCGGTCAGCGCATGGCAGATCAGAACGGCGTTGGAGCGATCGGCGTTGAGCTCGCCATAGGTCTGGTAGGCGATCTGGAACGGGCTGAGATCGACGCCGCAATCGAGCCGCAGCGGCTGCTCGGCGCCGAAATGCGCGACCTGCGAGCTCGGGTGATCCACCTCGTGCGACCGTTCGTCGGCGCTGATCGCAGGACTGGGTACGGACTTGACGCCAACCATCATCGACCTCGTTTGCGACTGCCGTCAGACCGCCGCTGGAATCAGGCCATGAAAAACCCGGCCTGAACGATAGGTTCGGCCGGGATCGGAAGCGTCCCCGGCCTGTTTAGCGAGTTTTTTAACGTGGCTGCAAGCCGGCCGGCTCAAATGACCACGGAACAGGCAAACGCTACCGTCTTGGGCGGTTTTCGTCAAGTCGCGGTCCGGGCCAGTCGAATTCGTCTCTGTCTCATCGGCAAAACAGACCGTCATTTCTCTTTGCTTTCGCCGCCCCGACTGCCTAATCAGGTCATTGATCGCAGCGGTGCGGCCTCACGAATTGTCTCGCCGAACCGCATTGAACGTCCTTCAACGGCCCCTGTCAGACATGACCCAACGTCCGCCCGCGCCACCATCGTTGCAGGAACTGCGCAAGGAGATCGACGCGATCGACGCGGAGATGCACCGCCTGCTGATGGCCCGCGGCGACATCATCGACCGCCTGATCCAGGTGAAGCAGACCCAGGAGGTCGGCTCGGCATTCCGGCCGGCACGCGAGGCCGACATGATGCGCCACCTCGTGCAGCGCCATCGCGGCATCCTGCCGCTCGATACGGTCGAAAGCATCTGGCGCGTCATCATCGCGACCTTCACCTATGTCCAGGCGCCGTTCTCCGTGCATGCCGACATCTCGGTCAGCGAGCCCGCCATGCGCGATTCCGCGCGCTTCCATTTCGGCTTCACCGTGCCCTACGTCGCGCATTTCAGCGCACAGGCCGCGGTCGAGGCGGTGGCGAAATCCAAGGGCGACCTGGCGCTGGTCTCGGCGACCTCCAGCCGCACGCCGTGGTGGCTGTCGCTCGAGGCCGCTGGCGCGCCGAAGATCATCGCACGGCTGCCTTTCGTCGAACGCGCCGATCATCCTGCGGCGATGCCGGTGTTCACGGTCTCGCGCGTCGCAGACAGTGCCCTGGTGACGGAAGTCGAGACCTTCAGCGTCCGCGTGTCGGGGTGGAACGCCGAGATCGCGCGCGCCCTGTCGCCGCTCGCCGAGATCGTCGCGGTACCCGATACCGCCTTCGATGGCGCGGCGCTGCTGGTGTCGGTGACCAGCGCGACCAGCATCGACAAAATCAGGGCAGCCCTGATCGAGGCGGGGGCCTCGGTGCGCTCCACAGCCCTCATACGGTGCCCCCGACCGGGGCGAAATCGTAACTCGCGAGCAGCCCCGCCTATCCGGAGTCCAAGATGTCCCGTCCCGTGCCGAATCCCGGCATTCTCGATATTGCGCCCTACACCCCCGGCAAGAGCCCGGTACCGGAGCCGGGCCGCAAGGTGTTCAAGCTCTCGGCCAACGAGACGCCGTTCGGCCCCTCGCCCAAAGCGATCGAGGCGTTCAAGCGCGTGGCCGATCATCTGGAGGACTATCCGGAAGGCACCTCGCGCGTGCTTCGCGAGGCGATCGGCCGCTCTTTCGGGCTCGATCCCAACCGCATCATCTGCGGCGCCGGCTCGGACGAGATCCTCAATCTGCTCGCCCACACCTATCTCAGCCACGGCGACGAGGCGATCTCCACCACGCACGGCTTCCTGGTCTACCCGATCGCGACGATGGCGGTCGGCGCCAGGAACGTCGTCGCGGCCGAGAAGGACCTCACCTGCGACGTCGATGCCATCCTCAAGGCAGTGACGCCGAAGACGAAGCTGGTCTGGCTCGCCAACCCCAACAACCCGACCGGCACTTACATCCCGTTCGACGAGGTCAAGCGGCTGCGCGCCGGCCTGCCCTCGCACGTGCTGCTGGTGCTCGACGCCGCCTATTCCGACTACGTCTCGCGCAACGACTACGAGATGGGAATCGAGCTCGTCGCCACTACCGAGAACACGGTAGTGACGCACACCTTCTCCAAGATCCACGGCCTGGCTGCGCTGCGCATCGGCTGGATGTTCGGCCCCGAGCACATCATCGACGCCGTCAACCGCATCCGCGGACCCTTCAACGTGTCGACGCCGGCGATGTATGCCGCGGTCGCCGCGATCGAGGACACCGCGCACCAGGCGATGTCGAAGCAGTTCACCGAGACCTGGCGCAACTGGCTCACCGAGGAGATCGGCAAGCTCGGACTGAAGGTGACGCCGAGCGTCGCCAATTTCGTGCTGATCCACTTCCCGGAAACGGGCAAGACCGCCGACGAGGCCGACGCGTTCCTGACCAAGCGCGGCCTCGTGCTGCGCGGCTTGAAGAACTACGGCCTGCCGCATTCGCTGCGCATGACCATCGGCACCGAGGAGGCCAACCGCCTCGTGTTGGATGGCCTTCGCGACTTCATGGCGGGCAAATGAATGCGCAGGGGCACTTCCAGCGCGTCGCGCTGATCGGCTTCGGCCTGATCGGCGGCTCCATCGCGCGCGCCGCGAAGCTCCAGGGCCTGGCGGGCGAGATCGTCACCACTGCGCGCTCGGAGAAGACACGCGCGCGCGTCGCCGAGCTCGGCATCGTCGATGAGGTCGTCGCGACCAATGCGGAGGCCGTGAAGGATGCCGATCTCGTCATCCTCTGCATTCCGGTCGGTGCCTGTGGACCCGTGGCTCGGGAGATCGCCGCGCATCTGAAGCCTGGTGTAATCGTCTCCGACGTTGGCTCGGTCAAGGGCGCGGTGGTCAGGGACATGGCCCCGCATCTGCCGAACGGCGTTCATTTCGTGCCGGCGCATCCGGTCGCGGGCACCGAGCACTCGGGCCCCGATTCAGGGTTTGCCGAGCTCTTCATCAATCGCTGGTGCATCCTGACGCCGCCGGAAGGCACAGATGCTGCGGCCACGGAGCATCTGCGCGCGTTCTGGGCGGCGATGGGCGCCAAGGTCGAGATCATGACGCCGGATCATCACGATCTGGTGCTCGCGATCACCAGCCATCTGCCGCATCTGATCGCCTACACCATCGTCGGCACCGCCGACGAGCTGGCGCAGGTGACGGAATCCGAGGTCATCAAATTCTCCGCCGGCGGCTTTCGCGATTTCACCCGGATCGCCGCGTCCGACCCGACGATGTGGCGCGACGTCTTCCTCGCCAACAAGGAAGCCGTGCTGGAGATGCTCGGCACCTTCACCGAGGATCTCGCCAAGCTCACCCGCGCGATCCGGCGCGGCGACGGCGATGCGCTGTTCGATCACTTCACCCGCACCCGCGCCATCCGCCGCGGCATCGTCGAGATCGGCCAGGATTCGGCCGCACCCGATTTCGGCCGGCCGCACGCGGCGCTGAAGAAGCCGTAGGCATTGGTCATTCCGGGGCGCCCGAAGGGCGAGCTATGATGCGCAATTGCGCATCTGAGAATCCATCGGGCCACAGCGCGCGCCGTGAAATGGATTCCGGGTTCGATGCTGCGCATCGCCCCGGAATGACGAGACTGCAAACTATCAATACAGCGGCGGGATCTGGCCGACCTTGACCGGGCCGAGCAGCACCGCGCCGTCGACGAATTTCAGCGGGAAGCTTCTCGCCTTCCTGCCTTCGAGCGTGCTCTCGGTGCCGATCGAATTGATGCCGGCCGCGACGCCGGCATTGGCGTTCTGCTTGATGACCTTGCCGAGCCCGGGCACCGCGCGGTCGAGCGCGCCGAACAGGTTGTTGAGATCCTGCGATTTCACGCCGGGCGCGACGCGGTCGAGCGTTGCCTGCGGCACGCCCTCCTCCAGCATCTTCTCGATGCCGAGCGCCGGGATCACGCGCTCGAGGCCCGTCACCGTCATCTGCAATTCGCCGTCGAGCCGGCCATTGGCCGAGAGGCCGAGCGTGCCGGCCGCAACCGCGATCATCTCGCCCTGCTGGATCCGCGACTGCACGATCTCGATGTGACCGCCGGCAGCCTGGATCTCGCGGAAGCGCTGCGGCCAGGGCTTTGGCGTGAGGTCGGAGAGGCCGGTGATCTTGGCGCGGGTGTCCGCCTCGAACGGCTCGGCGAGCAGGGGATGAACGCCCTGAATGTTGCCCTGTGCGACGTGGAGAACGGTCTCGATCACAGGACGATCGGCTGGCGACCCGTCGGCGAGGCGGCCGTGCAGCTCGACCTGCTTGGCACGCGCGAGCGGTACCTGTGCGCCGCCGTCGAGACGGTTGAGGCTGGGATCGTCGAACACGAGCGAGGCACGATCCGGCACGGCCGGCAGGCCGGCCACGCTGGCGCGGCCCTTGCTCCAGTTCACCGCGAAAGTGGTTTGCGTGACGCCGTCGGTCAGCGTCGCGGGCGCGGAGAATTCCGCGATGATCCGCTTGGGATCGTAGACCTGGGCCACGACCAGGATGTTGTCGAGCTTCGCCGTGAACGGCGTCCTGCTCGCGTTCTGCGAGATCAGGGCGACGCTGGCCCCGGAGCACTGGACCTCGAAGCGGAACGGGAAGCCGGCGATCGAGCGCTTGGCGCAATCATAGATGCGGCCGGACTTGGCCTCCTGCGCCCGCCAGGCGTCGGCGGCGATTTCGGCCTGCGACGCGGCGTAGAACCAGAAGCAACTCCAGGCTACGGCAAGGATGAGGACGAAGGCGGGGGCGATGAAAAGGCCCCAGCGGGAGCGGCGGCCTGCGGCAACGGTCATATTGGACATGCGGCCACCCTTTGACCCCGGATTTTGGCAAATGTAAGCGGGGGCGGGCTGCGACGAAAGGCGGAGAATTCGCTTCGCTTGGGATCGCGGTTCTGGTAGCCGTTCCCGAAATGTCCGAAATCACCCTCCCCTCCGTTACCACCGCCACGGGCGACCTCTGGGTGTTCGGCTACGGCTCGCTGATGTGGCGACCGGGCTTCGACTTCGAGGAGCGCGTCCCGGCGAGGCTGGTCGGCGAGCATCGCGCGCTCTGCGTCTATTCCTTCGTACATCGCGGCACGCCGGAAAAACCGGGCCTGGTGCTCGGGCTGGACCGCGGCGGCGCCTGCCGCGGCATCGCCTTCCGCGTCGCCGAGAAGAACCGTGCCGACGTCGTCGCCTATTTGCGCGCGCGCGAGCAGGTCACGTCGGTCTATCGCGAGGTGATGCGCTCGGTGTGGCTGGAGAATGATGCGCGCCAGCGTGTCTCCGCACTCGCTTACGTCGTCGACCGCGGCCATGTGCAATATGCCGGCCGGCTGTCGCTCGCCGAGCAGCACCGCCATGTCGTCCAGGGCCACGGCCAGTCCGGCGCCAATCGCGATTACGTGACCGCGACGGTGAAGGCGATCGAGGCCGAAGGCTTTCGCGACGCGCAGCTGCATCAGCTCGCATCGATGCTTCATGGTGATGCGCATTCCCCGCGCGCGCCGGCCCCGAACGAAGATCGCGAAAGCCGCTAGCCGCTCGTTGGCGCGTAGCTCGGCGCCGAGCCGATCAGTTGCTCCTGCTCCTTGCGGCCTGCTTCGACGAGGCGGACGGTCGCGTCTTCGATCGCGGCTTGCACGCGGGAGAGAAACTCGTCCTTCGGCAGGCCCGGCGGCAGCGGATCGAGGAATTCCACCACCAGCGTGCCGGGATAGCGCATGAAGGTGCGGCGCGGCCAGAACAGGCCGGAGTTGAGCGCGATCGGCAGGCACGGCACGCCGCAGGACGAATAGATCTGCGCAAAGCCGGTCTTGTAGTCGGGCGGCGCGCCCGGCGCGCGGCGCGTGCCTTCCGGAAAGATGACGAGCTGCTTTCCGCTGCGCACCGCCTCGCGCGCGCGCCGCGTCATGTCCAGGAGCGCCTTCACGCCGGCATTGCGGTCGATTGCGATCATCCCGGTCTTGACGAGGAACTGGCCGAACACCGGGATCTGCATGAGCTGTCGCTTGAGGATGAAGATCGGGCGGTTGAAGAAACCCGGCAGCACGAAGGTCTCCCAGAACGACTGATGCTTCGCCACGATCAGCAGCGGTCCCTTCGGGATATTCTCGACACCGCGGAATTCTACCCTGATGTTGCAGACCACGCGCATCAGGAACAGCGTCGCCTTGGCCCACCATTCCGCCACCGTCAGCATCGCGCGCGGCGGCAGCGCGAAGGTCGGCAGCGCCACGATCGCGAGGCACACCAGCACGGCGTAGAACAGCACGTTGAACACGAGCGAGCGCAGAAAAATTGGGAACATCGATAGTCCGATCAATTGTCGATCAACTGGCCTGTGCGGTGGCGGGCCGCTTCGGCCGCTGACCTGCAGGCTGCTCCGACATCTCGGGCACGAGGTCAATCCCGAAATCCTCCAGCCGCACCCTGAGCTCTGCCGCGATGTACTTGACATATTCCAACAGGAGCAGCCGCAGCGTCGAGCCGGAGGTCCACCACGGCTCCTCGCGCCATTTGTCGCCAACCACCACGAAGGGAATCAGCGTCGCCTGTGGCATCGCATGCGAAAATTCCACCAGCGCGCGCGGCATGTGATAGTTGGAGGTGACCACGATGAGCGATTTGAAGCGGCGCCCCTCGGCCCAGCGCCGCGCTTCCGCCGCGTTGCCGCGGGTCGAGAGCGCGGTGCGGTCGAGGTCGACGCAACAGGCCATGAAGGACTGGTTCTCCGGCAACGTCCGGGAGATGTCGTTCGCCGTCGAGGTCGGATGCACGCCGGAGATCAGGAGCCGCCTGCCGTAACCGGCAGCAAGCAACTCCATGGCGTCCGATACCCGCGAGGAGCCGCCGGTCAGCACCACGATGCCGTCGGCCCTGCGGTCCGGCACCGTCTCGGCGCCACGCAATTGCGACAGGAACGCAATGAAGCCTGCCGCCCCGCAGACGAAGGCAAGCGCGATCGTCGACACGATTGTCGCGCGCAGCCAGCCGCGCGGCAGTTTCGGCGATCGATCGTCGGTCGGCGAGGTCATGCGATGTCGTTGATCCGTTCCCTGAGCTGATTTTAAGACGTTTTGAGGCGAAGTGGAGTCCGGTTTCTTTACCCTCTCCCCTTGTCGGAGAAGGTGGCTCGCCGCTTAGCGGCGAGGCGGGTGAGGGGTTCTCTCCGCGAATGATCCTGTTGCACTGAGCACGCGGAGAGAACCCCTCATCCGGCGCCGTAGCCGAAGCTTTGCTTCGGCGTTCTCTGAGAACGGCGGCCGAAGGCCGCCTATGCCACCTTCTCCCACAAGGGGAGAAGTAAGAAAACTGCACTCAATCAACATCATTCAACGTCGCAAACAGCGTCTGGCGCGAGGCTACCGCGGTGACACCTCCGATCAGCACGGCCTGGATCGCGAGCACGATGTAGCCTGATGGCCGCAGCGAGAAGGTGCCGAGCAGCGCGGCGAACTGGTCGCCGACGGGGGTGCCGGAAAACCAGCCTGCGACGGACTCCGAGAAGCCGAACACCAGCATGGCGGCGCCGCCGCCGATCACGCCGCCCTCGAGGCCCAGCCTGAGGAAATGGCGCAGGAAGTGATTGGCGATGTAGCGGTCGCCGGCGCCGACGAAATGCAGGACCTCGACGATCGGACGGTTCGCCGCCATGGCGCCGCGGGTCGCAAACGAAACCGAGATGATCGTGGCGATGATGACGAGCGCGAGGATGCCGAGTCCGGCCAGCACGGTGGCGTTTGTCATCAGGCGCATGCGCTCGATCCAGGCGCGGTGATCGTCGACGCTGGCGCCCGGCGCGACCTGCGTCACGCGCGCGCGCAAGGTGCCGAGATCGAGCGGCGTACCCGGCTGCACGCGCGCGATGATCATGCGCGGCACCGGCAGATCGTCCATCGACAGGCCGGTGCCGAGCCAGGGCTCGAGCAGCTTGCCGCTCTCCTCCCTGGTGAACGGCTTGACCTCGACGATGCCGGCCTGCGCGCGCATCGCCTCCGTCACGGCTGCGGTGTCGCGCTCGAGGTCGCGGCCGGCCTGCGGGCGGACCTGGATGGTGATCTCGCTCGCGACATCCGACTGCCATTCGGCGGCGGAGGCACTGACCAGCAGCACCGTGCCCGTGGCCATCGAGGCGAGGAAGGTCATGATGGCGACGACGGCGACCAGCGCGCGGCCATGGATCGAGGCGCGCGGCACGATCGGCGACATGTTGCGCGCCCTGGCCGGAAGCTGCGGACGCTCCTGTCCGAGATCGACCAGCACGCCGCGCTCGTCACTCCTACTCATAGACGTGCAACCGTCCCTGATGCAGCACCAGGCGCCGCGCCTCGTACTGATCCATCAGGCCGATGTCGTGCGTGGCGATGATGACGGCGGTGCCCGATTTGTTGAGCTCGATGAAGAGTCGCAGCAGGCGGCGGCCGAGCGTCGGGTCGACGCTGCCGGTCGGCTCGTCCGCGAGCAGCAGCTGCGGCCGCGAGATCACGGCGCGCGCGATCGCCGCGCGCTGCTTCTCGCCGCCCGACAGGATCGGCGGCAACGCGTCCATGCGGTCGCCGAGCCCGACCCAGCGAAGGAGGTCGATCACCTCCTTGCGGTAGCTCGACTCGCTGCGGCCCATGACGCGGAACGGAAGCGCGACGTTCTCATAGGTCGTCATGTGGTCGAGCAGGCGGAAATCCTGAAGCACGATGCCGATGCGCTTGCGCAGATCCGCGATCTCGTCCTTGCCGAGCTGCGAGATGTCGTGGCCGAACAGATTGACGAGGCCCCGCGTCGGCCGATGCGACAGAAACAACAGGCGCAACAGGGACGTCTTGCCGGCGCCGGACGGTCCGGTGAGAAACTGGAAGGAATGTGCCGGGATCTGGAAGCTGAGATCGCGCAGGATCTCCGGCCCCAGGCCGTAACGCAATCCGACATTTTCGAACCGAACCAAGTTCAGCTCCGTTCGAGAGGGGGCGCGGGCCGCACGGCTGCGCGCCGCCATGCGCGATCAACGGCTTTTGCCGCCGTTATGGTTTCCGGTTCGTTAACGGTCGCCCTGTAGCATAACTCGGAGCATCCTTGCCGCCCGGTTTTTCGCGACCGGTTCCTCAAGACTTGTCCAACACCTCGTTCGTGCATCAAGGCTCGTCCATGCATATCGTCTGCCCCCATTGTATGACATCCTACGCCATCAAGCTCGCGAGCCTTGGCGCGAACGGACGGGCGGTCCGCTGCTCTCGCTGCAAGGAAACCTGGATCGCCCATCCAGAGGATGCCATCGAGGAAGCATCCGTGCCGGCCATGGCCACAGCCAGCCGAGCCGACGACCAGTCCGATCTCGCCGAACAATGGAACTCCTATGCCAAGGACGACGGCAGCACGACGACGCCCGTCGTCGACAGCCCGTCGATCGCCAGCGACTGGCCGGACGAGGAGGCCCGCGAAACCGAGGATGAGTGGTCAGCGGCGGCCCGGCAGGCCGAGGAGGACACTGCCGGCGCACAGCACCAGTCCTGGTTCCGTAGCCTGTTCCCCCGCCGCGGCGCGCGAGTGAGCCGCCCGGCCGCCCCCGCGGCTCCGCGCAAATCCTATTTTGGCCTGCCGACCGCCTGCGCTGCGATGGGTGCGCTGGTGCTGGCAATGGTGATCTGGCGCGGCGACGTGGTACGGCTGCTGCCCCAGACGGCCGCGTTCTACAAGATCGTCGGGCTCGAAGTGAACCTGCGGGGCCTCGCCTTCAAGGACGTCAAGCTCTCCAGCGAGACTGTGGAAGGTAAGCAGGTGCTGGTGATCGAGGGGGTGATCGTCGGCGAAGGCAAGAAGCCGCTCGACATCCCGCGGCTGCGCTTCGCCGTGCGCGACGCGCAAGGAGCCGAGATATACGCCTGGAATACGGTGCTGGAACAGACGGTGCTGCGGCCCGGCGAGCGCGCCTTCTTCCGCTCACGTCTTGCCTCGCCGCCGCCGGAGGGCCGCAATATCGACGTTCGCTTCTTCAACCGGCGCGACATTGCCGGCGGCAGCGCATAACCGATCAGGCTATTGTTGGGGCATGATCCTTTCGGAAAGGCGCTACGCACTTTTCCGGATCATGCTCGAGGTTCCGCACGGAAGGTTGATCCCAAGGTTGGTCTCATGCCGAAAATCTTGATCGCCGACGACGAGGATTCGATGCGCCAGCTGGTGGCGCGCGCCATCGCCATGGACGGCCACGAGACCGTCACTGCCCAGGACGGCGCCGAGGCGCTGGAGATCCTGACCCGCGAGGATGGCGCTTTCGACCTGTTGCTCACCGACATCCAGATGCCGGTCATGGACGGCATCGCGCTGGCGCTCTCCGCCGCCCGCGATTTCCCTGACCTGACCATTTTGCTGATGACCGGCTTTGCCGACCAGCGCGAGCGCGCCTCGAACCTGAACGCGCTGGTGCATGACGTCGTGACCAAGCCTTTCTCGGTCGCCGACATCCGCACGGCGGTAGCGGATGCGCTGGCGGCGAGGAAGGGGTAGCAACCCGCCGGTGTCGTAGCCCGCATGAGCGAAGCGACATGCGGGAGCAGCGGTCCCGGATATCGCTTCGCTCATCCGGGCTACGCGAGCCTCAAAACTCCTTCAGCAGCCGCTCGATATAGTCGAGCTCGATCTGCGGGCGCGAGGGATCGCCGAGACGACGGCGGAGCTCTTCGAGAATGCGGCGGACACGCTGGGTGTCGATCTCGCCGGGAATCTTGACCGTATAATCGTCGCCATATTCGCGCCCATGCAGCGGACGGCCCAGCGGGTCGGTCTGGTTGCCACCGCTCTGCTGACGGCCGGCGCGTTGGCCGGGGCCGTCGCCCTGACCGTCACCATCGCCCTGCTGCATCGCCTCGGCCATCTTCTGCGCACCCTTGCGCATCGCGTCGAGCGCCTTGCCCTGCGAGTCCACGGCGCCGTCGGCATTGCCTTCGCCGAGCTTTGATCCCGCATCGCCCATGGCGCCGTCGGCAGCGTCCAGACTACCGTCGTCATCGCCCTGGTCGCCGTCCTGATCGCCGTTCTGGCCGGGCTGGCCCTGCTCCCCTGGCTGGCCCTTCTGTCCCTGTTGGCCTTTCTGTCCCTTTTCTCCCTTCTGCGTGAGCCCGCGCTTGGCAAGCTCGTCCTGCAGCTTCTTAAGGCGGTCGCGCAGTCCCTGCTGGTCCTGCTGCAGCTCCGACATGGACTGATCGCCCTGCTGCTGCTTGCCGCGCGAACGCTCGCGTCGGGAATCCTGGCCCTGCTTGAAGGTCTTGTCGCGCAATTGTTGCTGCTTGCGGATCATGTCGCCGAGCTCGTTGAGCGCCTGCTCCATGTCGCTCTCGCCGGACTGTCCCGGCTGCGCCATCTGGAGGCCTTCCAACATCTGCTGGAGCTGCTCGAGCAACTGTTTGGCGGCATCCTTGTCGCCGGAGCGCGACAGGCGCTCCATGCGGTCGATCATGTTCTGCAGATCCTGCTGGCGCAGAACCTTGGTATTGGGGTCGAGCGGCCGCGCCAGCTGCTGCGGGTCATTGTTGTTGCGGAACTGCTCGGCGAGCTGGCGCATGAAGTCATTCAGCGCCTGACGCAGATCCTGCGTGAGCTTCTTGATCTCCTCGTCGCTCGCGCCGCGCTCCAGCGCCTGCTTCAGCGCGTCCTGAGCGGCCCGCAACGCCTTCTCGACGTCGGAGATCTTGCCGTCCTCGATCGTCACCGCGAGCGCCCAAAGACTTGCCACGACCTCGCGCAGGGCATCATCGGTGCGTGCGGCCTCGAGCTGTCGGGCAACGCTGTGCAAGCCGAGATATTGCCCGGGCTCCGGCGTGAACATCTCGGGCGCGATCATCAGCGCGTCGAGCGCGGCATACACGTCGGAATTCTTGTTGGCGTCGAGCGCGAGAATGCGGCGCTGCTCGATCAGTGCACGTGCCAGCGGCTTGGTGAAGAGCCGTTCGGGCAGGCGCATGTTGAACGGTTCGCTCGTAGCCTCATTTCCGGCCTCGTCCTTGGCCGTGAGGGTCAGCGTGACCTCGGCGCCGGCATAGGGATCCTCGCTGAGATCCTTCACCGACTGTCCGACGCCGTTGCGGGTCCGCGCATTCGGCAGCGCAAGCGGGAATTGAGGCGGCTGGAACAGCGGACGCGGAGCCGTCCGGGCGTCGCCGTCGCCGGCAGCAGCCTTGTCGCCCGCAGCTTTGCTGCCGTCCCGGGCATCGATCGAACGCGGGGCAAATTTGGCCTCGGCGCCGGTGACGCCGTAATCGTCCTCGATCTTGTAGGAGAGCTGGAGCGCGCCGCGCGCCTGGCGCTCCGGGTCCTTGGCGAGTGCGATCGTCGGCGCGCGGTCCGGCGTTGCCGCAAACGCCCATTGCGGCTGGCCGGAGGGCGCGCGGACATGCGCGGTGCCGTCGCCGGAGATGACAAAATGCCTTTCGTTGGTGCCCTTGGGTGCGGCTTCAGTGGGAGCGACCTCCTTGATGCCGCCGGAAACGGCCACGTCCAGGCTGCCGCCGGAGGAGCGCACGATCAGGGTGGAGCCGGCGGGAACGGCGAGCGGGCCGCTGGCGGGCAACGCCGCAGCCTCCCTGTTGGCGGCGGACAGGATGACCGGCGGCTTCCCGGTGTAGAGGGGCGGCGTTACCCAGGCATCGACGCGGACATTGGTCGGCGCCAGCACCCCATTCCAGTCGAAGGCGGCGCCAAGCCGCATCGCACGCTCGCTGCCCGCGGCGAAGAACGTCGCCACCAGCATCACCATGACGAGCGCGCGCAGCGCCCAAGGATCGTGAAGCGCGAGCCGCGGGTGCGGCACACCGGCGCGGATGCGCTTGATGGAAGCCAGCGTCCGCTCGCGCTGCGCCTGCCACAGCGCCTGCGCGACCGGGTCCTGCGAGGTCAGCGTGTCCGTGAGGGTGGTGGCCGGGCGGTGCCGGACGCCGGAGCCACGGTCGAGCCGGGCGAGCGCTTCCTCGCGGCTCGGCCATCGGAAGCGAATCAACGGGAACAGGGCGACGGCCGCGATCGCGGCAAAGAGGGCAAGGCCGATGGCCCGCGCAATGAACGGCAGCGCCAGCCAGAGGCCAGCCCAGGACACCACCAGGAACAGGCCGGCAACGGTCAGAAGGCGCGCCACATGGGGCCAGGCACGCTCCCACGCGATGGCATAAGTGGCCCGATCGAGGGCCTGCGCCAGCTTCAGCCGCGACAGCTCATCGCTGTTGCGGATCGGGTCTGACGGGTCGGGGGTGACGCCGTTCAATCAACTCTCCAGGTTGCCCGGTACAGAACAGCCTATCACAACGGCAGCACTGAGGCATCCGTTCCTGTACGGGAGAGCCTCCTTTTCCCGCATAACACGAGGACGTGACTGGGGCGGCGCAACCCCGTAATTTCCGCGCGCCATCCCCGAGGGAAACGAAGGAAACGCCATGGACAAGAAGATGCACGACAAGGGCCTGGAAGTCCGCAAAGCGGTGCTGGGCGAGGCCTATGTCAACAACGCCCTGAAGAACGTCGACGATTTCAACCGTCCGTTCCAGGAGATGCTCAACGAATATTGCTGGGGGACCGTATGGGGCCGCGAGGAGCTGCCGCGCAAGACCCGCAGCATGCTCAATATCGCCATGATCGCGATCCTCAACCGCCAGCACGAGTTTCGCGCGCACCTCAAGGGCGCGCTGACCAACGGCGTCACCCGCGAGGAGATCCGCGAGATCCTGATGCAGGTCGCGATCTACGGCGGCATGCCCGCCGCGGTCGACAGCTTCCGGATCGCGCGCGAGGTGTTCGCGGAGATCGACGGGAAGGCGTGACGCTGGGCCACCAGCTCTCACTCTGATTGCTCCGTCATTGCGAGCGAAGCAATCCAGGAATCCTTCCGCGGAAACGGTCTGGATTGCTTCGTCGCTTCGCTCCTCGCAATGACGAGAAAAGGGAAAAACACCATGGACATCGGATTCATCGGGCTCGGAAACATGGGCTTCCCGATGGCGCGGCGGCTGATCGAGGCGGGACACAAGCTCGTCGTGTTCGACACGCGCAAGGAGGTCGTCGACAGACTGGTGGCGCGCGGCGCCACGCCAGCGACGTCGCCGAAGCACGTCGCCGACCAGGTCGAGACCGTGATGGCGAGTTTGCCTTCGCTGCAAGCTTCACTCGAGGTCGCAACGGGGGCGAACGGCGTGATCGAGGGAAGCCGCGCAAAACGCTTCATCGATCTGTCGACCGTCGGCTCGACGATGGCGACGAAGATTCACGGACTGCTCGCCAAGCGCCAAATCGTGCAGATCGACAGCCCGGTGTCCGGCGGCGTCGGCGGCGCCGAGAAGGGAACGCTGGCGGTGATGGTGTCGGGGCCGAAGGCCGAGTTCGAGCTGCTCAAGCCCGCGCTCGACGTGATTGGAAAGGTGTTCTTCATCGGCGAGAAGCCCGGCGCGGCGCAGACCATGAAGCTCGCCAACAATTTCCTGTCGGCTACGGCGATCGTAGCGACCTCGGAAGCGGTGGTGATGGGCGTGAAGGCAGGGCTCGATCCCGCCGTGATGATCGACGTCATCAATGCCGGCTCCGGCATGAACACGGCGAGTCGCGACAAGTTTCCGCGCTCGGTGCTGCCACGCACGTTCGACTTCGGCTTCGCCACAGGGCTGATGGTGAAGGACGTGCGGCTGGCGCTGGAGGAGATGAAGCAGCTCGGCCTGTCGATGGAAGTTGCCGATGCTGTCGGGCGGCTATGGGAGACCGTGATCAGCTCGGAAGGCGCCGAGTCCGATTTCACCGCGGCGATCAAGCCGATCGAGAGGAAGGCGGGCGTTGTGGTTGGTGGAGCAAAGGGCGGCTTGGCGGGGAAGTAGCCCTCACAGCCAGGGCGCGGGCTTATCCATCGCGATGAGCTGCTCGACCTCGATGCGCGGGCGCACCACGGCGTATTGATCGTCCTTCACCAGCACCTCGGGCACCAGCGGGCGCGTGTTGTAGGTGCCGGCCTGGACGGCGCCATAGGCGCCCGCGGTCATGATGGCGAGGAGATCGCCCGCCTTCGGCGTCGGGAGCGTGCGGTCGAGCGCGAGATAGTCACCGGTCTCGCAGACCGGGCCGACGACGTCGGCGATGATCGTCGCCGCACCCTTGGCAGGCTGCATCACGGGCAGGATGTCGTGATGGGCCTCGTACAGCGTCGGGCGGATCAAATCATTCATCGCGGCGTCGATGATGACGAAATTCTTGCCGTCGCCGTGCTTCACATAGATCACCTTGGCGACCAGGATGCCGGCATTGCCGACGATCATGCGGCCCGGCTCGAACATCAGCGTGCAGCCGAGATTATGGCTGACGCGCTTGACCATGGCGGCATAGGCGGCCGGCTCCGGCGGCGCCTCGCGGTCCATGTCGTAGGGAATGCCGAGGCCGCCGCCGAAATCGACGTGGCTGATGTCGTGGCCGTCGGCACGCAGCGTCTGCACGAATTCGGAGAGGATGCGGAAGGCGGTCTCCATGCCGGAGAGATCGGTGATCTGGCTGCCGATATGAACGTCGGTCCCGGTCACCTCGATGCCGGGCAGCCTTGCGGCCCGCGCATAGACCTCGCGGGCATGCACGATCGGGATGCCGAACTTGTTCTCGGACTTGCCGGTGGAGATCTTGGCATGCGTGCCGGCGTCGACGTCGGGATTGACGCGCAACGAGATCCGCGCGGTCTTGCCCATTTCGGTCGCAAGGCGCGAGAGCAACTCCAGCTCAGGCTCGGATTCGACGTTGAGACAGAGGATGTCGGCGGCGAGCGCCGCGCGCAGCTCGTCTTCCGTCTTGCCAACACCTGAGAACACGATCTTGCTGGCGGGAATGCCGGCGGCCAGCGCGCGCTTCAACTCGCCGCCCGAGACCACGTCGGCGCCGGCGCCCAGCTTGGCCAGCGTGCGCAGCACCGACTGGTTGGAGTTCGCCTTCATGGCGTAGCAAACCAGCACCTTCTCGCCGGCGAAGGCCTCCGTGAAGACGCGGTAGTGCCGCTCGAGCGTTGCGGTCGAATAGCAATAGAACGGAGTGCCGACGGTCGCGGCCAGCTCGGACAGGTTCACCGCCTCGGCGTGCAGCACGCCGTTGCGATAGTCGAAATGGTTCATGGCGCAGGCTCGCTTGTCCCGGCTTATCTCTTGGCGGGAGGGTCGTCCAGGAGCGGATCTAGAATGAACGGCTTCTTCCTGCCCTTGGCTGCGGCGGGCGCGGCATCCACCCCGTAGGTGGGGTTGAACACGCTCGGCGTCCTCTGGGCTTCGGCTTCGGTATCGGTCGGTGCGGCACCGCCAGCGGTGGAAGCGGTCGGCGGCAGATCCAGCGGGCCCTTGCGGCCGCATCCGGCAAGCGCGAGCGCCGTCAGGCTCAAGACAATGATGGCCCACCCCGAACCGGCCGGGCGAAACTTTGACGTCACGACGAAATCCCCACTACGCGGGCCGCACCATACAGAGATTGGCGCGCTCTGGCGAGAGCCGGATGACCATGAAACATAAGCGAAATTTTGCCCTCAGCCAGATTTTCGCTCTTTTTCCAACCGCTTCGCCCAGGCCTTGGCCTGCGACGCCACGTTCTTTGGCGCAGTGCCGCCGAAGCTGGTCCGGCTCTTCACCGACGATTCGACCGAGAGCACGCCGAGCACGTCCTTGGTGATCTTGGGCTCGATCGCCTGCATCTCCTTGAGCGGCAGCTCGTGCAGCGCCACGCCCCCCTCGGCGGCCTTGGCGACGATGCGGCCGGTGACGTGGTGGGCCTCGCGGAACGGCATCTTCAGGGTCCGCACCAGCCAGTCGGCGAGGTCGGTCGCGGTGGCGTAACCCTCGCCCGCGGCCGCTTTCATCTTCGCTTCATCCGGCACGAGGTCGCGGACCATGCCGGTCATGGCGCGGATCGCGAGCGACAGCGCGGCAAAGCCCTCCATGGCGCCCTGCTTGTCCTCCTGCATGTCCTTCTGATAGGCGAGCGGCAGGCCCTTCATCACGATCAGGAGGCCGTTGAGCGCGCCGATCACGCGCCCGGTCTTGGCCCGCACCAGCTCGGCGGCATCGGGATTGCGCTTCTGGGGCATGATCGAAGAGCCGGTGGTGAACTTGTCGCTGAGCCGGATCAGGCCGACCAGCGGCGAGGTCCAGATCACGATTTCCTCGGCGAAGCGCGACATGTGCACGGCGCAGATCGAGGCTGCCGACAGCGTCTCCAGCACGAAGTCGCGGTCGGAGACCGCATCGAGCGAGTTCGCCATCGGGCGGTCGAACAGGAGCGCCTTCGCGGTGGCGTGGCGGTCGATCGGGAACGAGGTTCCGGCGAGCGCGGCAGCGCCGAGCGGGGATTCGTTCAGCCGCTTGCGCGCGTCCTGGAAACGGCCGCGGTCGCGCGCGGCCATCTCGACATAGGCGAGCAGATGGTGGCCGAAGGTCACGGGCTGCGCGGTCTGCAGATGCGTGAAGCCCGGCATCACGGTGCCGGCATGCTCCAGGGCGCGCTCCGCCAGCGCCTGCTGGAACGCGGCAAGCGCAGCATCGGTCTCGTCGATGACGTCGCGGACGAACAGACGGAAATCTGTCGCGACCTGGTCGTTGCGCGAGCGGGCGGTGTGCAGCCTTCCGGCGGCGGGGCCGATCAGCTCCGACAGGCGGCTCTCGACATTCATGTGAATGTCCTCGAGGGCGCGCTTGAATTCGAAGCCGCCCTTGCCGATCTCTGACAAAATCGTGTCTAGACCCTTGCCGATATTTTTCGCATCAGAGGCGGTGATGATGCCCTGCGTGGCCAGCATCGCGGCGTGGGCCTTGGACGCGGCAATGTCCTGGGCGAACAGGTGACGATCGACGTCGATGGAGACGTTGATCTCTTCCATGATCTCGTCGGGACGTTCCGAGAACCGGCCGCCCCACATCTTGTTGCTCATGATCCCCTGCTCACGCCTTGATTGCCGTACGTTTGCCGGCCGCAGCCTGCCGTATTAAGAGGCCCCTGATAGCCATATCTGCGACCGGATGACAAACGATATGCTCGACAAGAAGCCCTCTGCCACGCGCCGCGTCCCCCTCGTCATCGCCACCCTGGCGATCGCGGGCCTGGCCGGCTTCGCCGCGCTGTATGGGCTCGGCCTGAGCCGGTCGCCATCGGGCGATCCGGCCTGCCGGTCCGCGGTGGCCACGGCGCAGAAGATCGCGCCGCTGGCGCATGGCGAGGTGGCCGCGCTGACCATGGCGAGCGCCCCGTTGAAGCTGCCAGACCTCGCCTTCGAGGACGCCGACGGCAAGCCGAAAAAGCTGTCCGACTTTCGCGGCAAGACGCTGCTGGTAAACCTCTGGGCCACGTGGTGCGTGCCCTGCCGCAAGGAGATGCCGGCGCTGGACGAGCTCCAGGGCAAGCTGGCGGGCCCGAATTTCGACGTGGTGGCGATCAACATCGACACCCGCGACCCGGACAAGCCCAAGACCTTCCTCAAAGAGGCCAATCTGACCCGCCTCGCCTATTTCAGCGACCAGAAAGCCAAGGTGTTCCAGGATCTTAAGGCCATAGGCCGGGCGCTCGGCATGCCGACCTCGGTGCTGGTCGACCCGCAGGGCTGCGAGATCGCGACGATCGCCGGGCCGGCGGAATGGGCGAGCGAGGATGCGCTCAAGCTGATCCGGGCCGCGACGGGCAAGGCCGCCGCATCGCTTTAAGGAATTCAGGCGGTGACGTTGAGATTGCCACCGACGCCGGGGCCGACATTGGCCAGCGAGGGTTGGCCCGCGCCCATCAGCGTCAGGACGGTCGACTTTTCCATGTCCATGTTCTGCTTGGTCAGCGTCGCCGCGATATTCGACTGCAGTGCGCCTTGCTGAGCGGCCAGCATGCTGCTGACCATCGCCATCATGTCCATTACGCGAACCCTCTTACCGGCCGTAACCTAGGCGTGAGGGGTTAACGCGACATGAATTGTCACGAGGTAGATCAGCGCGTCGGAACCGGCTTGGCGCCTCGGTAATCGTAGAAGCCGCGCTGGGTCTTGCGGCCGAGCCAGCCGGCCTCGACGTATTTCACCAGCAGCGGGCACGGGCGGTACTTGGAGTCCGCCAGCCCCTCATGCAGCACCTGCATGATGGAAAGGCAGGTGTCGAGGCCGATGAAATCGGCGAGCTCGAGCGGGCCCATGGGATGATGGGCCCCGAGCTTCATCGCCGCGTCGATCGCCTCGACATTGCCGACGCCTTCGTACAGCGTGTAGATGGCCTCGTTGATCATCGGCAGCAGGATGCGGTTGACGATGAAGGCCGGGAAATCCTCGGAGACCGCGACCTGCTTGCCGAGCTTGCCGACGAATTCCTTGGCGGTCTCGAAGGTGGAGTCGTCGGTGGCGATGCCCCGGATCAGCTCCACCAGCTCCATCAACGGCACCGGGTTCATGAAGTGAATGCCGATGAAGCGCTCGGGACGGTCGGTGGCGGCGGCCAGCCGCGTGATCGAGATCGACGACGTATCGGAGGCGACGATCGCTTCCGGCTTCAACACGGCGCAGAGCTCGTGGAAGATCTTGCGCTTGACCTCTTCCTTCTCGACCGCGGTCTCGATCACGAGGTCGCAGTCGGCGAGGTCATCGAGCTTCTCGGCGAGCGTGATGCGCGCGATCGCCTTGGTCTTGTCGTCCTCGGTGACGGCCTTCCTGGAGACCTGTCGCGCCAGATTGCCGTTGATGGTGGCCATCCCCGACTTGAGGCGGTCGGCCGAGATGTCGTTGAGCACCACGTCGAAGCCGGCCAGCGCCGCAACATGAGCGATGCCATTGCCCATCTGACCCGCGCCGATCACGCCGACCTTCTTGATCACTGCCGCCATCATGTCATCCACCGGAACGGCGCGCGACGAGCGCACCCTGCCTATCCCCTTGAGCCGGGAGGTCCGATTTAATCAGAACCTTGGCTCGAAACCTAGATTGGATCGCTTCGAAGGCGCGCCCAACGCCAAAGAAAGCGCCTCAAAATGCAACACCGGCCGGAGTTTTATCCCTCCGGCCGGTGTTTGATGCTCTTACTTGCCGAGCTTACCGAGTTCAGCCGTCAGCTCCGGAACCGCCTGGTAGAGATCGGCGACCAGGCCGTAATCGGCAACCTGGAAGATCGGCGCGTCCTCGTCCTTGTTGATCGCGACGATCACCTTGGAGTCCTTCATGCCGGCCAGATGCTGGATCGCGCCGGAAATGCCGACCGCGACGTAGAGCTCGGGCGCCACGACCTTGCCGGTCTGTCCGACCTGCCAGTCGTTCGGCGCATAACCGGCGTCGACCGCCGCGCGCGAGGCACCGACGCCGGCGCCGAGCTTGTCGGCGAGCGGCTCGATGTATTTGGCGAAGTTCTCGCGGCTCTGCATGGCGCGGCCACCGGAGACGATGATCTTCGCCGAGGTCAGCTCGGGACGGTCGCTCTTGGCGACTTCCTCGCCGAGGAACGACGACAGGCCGGGATCGGCCGCTGCCGCCACGCTCTCGACCGGCGCGCTGCCGCCTTCGCCCGCTGCGGCGAAGGTGGAGGTGCGCACCGTGATGACCTTCTTGGCGTCCTTCGACTTCACCGTCTGGATGGCGTTGCCGGCGTAGATCGGACGTTCGAACGTGTCGGGGGCCACCACCTTGATGATCTCCGAGACCTGCATGACGTCAAGCAGGGCGGCGATGCGCGGCATCACGTTCTTGAAGCGCGAGGTCGCGGGCGCGACGATCGCGTCATAGCCGGGCGCCAGCGACACCACCAGTGCAGCCAGCGGCTCGGCGAGATCGTGCGCGTAGAGGTCGCCATCGGCGAGCAACACCTTCTTGACGCCGGCGAGCTTGGCGGCGGCATCGGCCGCGGCCTTGGCGTTCTGGCCGGCGACCAGCACCTCGACATCCGCACCGAGCGCGGCGGCCGCGGTCAGGGCCTTGTTGGTCGCATCCTTGAGCGACGCATTGTCGTGTTCGGCAATCAGAAGCGTCGTCATCAGAGCACCCCGGCTTCGTTCTTGAGTTTCGACACCAGCTCGGCGACGTCCTTCACCTTGACGCCTGCCTTGCGGCCCGCCGGCTCCGTGGTCTTGAGCACCTCGAGGCGCGCGGCGACGTCGACGCCGTAATCGGCGACGGTCTTCTCCGCGATCGGCTTCTTCTTGGCCTTCATGATGTTGGGCAGCGAGGCGTAGCGCGGCTCGTTGAGGCGGAGGTCGGTGGTGACGATCGCCGGTCCCTTCAGCTTCACGGTCTGGAGGCCGCCGTCGACTTCGCGGGTGACCTTGAAGTCGGACCCTTCGACCTCGAGCTTGGAGGCGAAGGTCGCCTGCGCCCAGCCCAGCAGCGCGGCCAGCATCTGGCCGGTCTGGTTGCTGTCGTCGTCGATCGCCTGCTTGCCGAGGATGATCAGGCCCGGCTGCTCTTCTTCAGCAACCTTCTTCAGGATCTTGGCAACTGCGAGCGGCTCGACACTGCCCTCGGCCTTCACCAGGATGCCGCGGTCGGCGCCCATGGCAAGACCGGTGCGGATCGTCTCCGACGCCTGCGCAGGTCCAATCGAGACCACCACGACCTCGGTCGCCTTGCCGCCTTCCTTCAGGCGCAGCGCTTCCTCGACTGCGATTTCATCGAACGGATTCATGGACATTTTGACGTTGGCGAGTTCAACGCCCGATCCATCGCCCTTAACGCGGACCTTGACGTTGTAATCGACCACCCGCTTTACCGGCACCAAGACCTTCATCGATCCTCTTTCACTCAATTTGGGAGGGGGGTTATCAACTGGCGCGGAACCTAAAGGCCTGATCTGCCCCGGTCAACGCGCGAACGGGTCTAATTTTGGCCTTCTGAAATGCGGGCGCCGGATGGGTCAGCGGTTCTGGCCGGGAACCCAGAGTACGTCGCCCGCACCATTGCCGTTGGCGGTCCGGCTCGCCACGAACAGGAAGTCGGACAGGCGGTTCATATATTGGATGCCAGCCGCGTTGACCGGCTCGCCGGGCCGGGCCGCCAGTTCCACGATTACCCGTTCCGCCCTGCGGCATATCGTGCGCGCGACATGCAGATAGGCAGCGGCAGGCGTGCCGCCGGGAAGCACGAAGGAGGTCAGCGGCGCGAGCTTGTCGTTGAGCGTGTCGATGTCCCGCTCGAGCCGCTCGACCTGGCTCGTCACCACCCGCAGCCGTTCGGCTTTCCCCTCCCGTTCCGGCACGGCGAGATCGGCACCGAGGTCGAACAGATCATTCTGGATGCGGCCGAGCATCGCATCGAGCTCGGGCATGCCCCCGGTGTGGAGCCTGACCACGCCGATCGCGGCATTGGTCTCGTCGACGGTGCCATAGGCCTCGATGCGCAGATCGTATTTCGGACGCCGCTCGCCGGTTCCGAGCGCCGTCGTGCCGTCGTCACCGGTCTTCGTGTAGATGCGGTTCAGCACCACCATAGCTAACGCCCCATCGCCCAGACCGCGAGCATCGCGATGATGATCGCCACGAACTGCAGCAGCACGCGCCAGCGCATCAGCTTTTGCGAGGTGTTGGGCGAGCCGCCGCGCATCATGTTGATGAGGCCGAGCAGCAGCACCAACGCCACGGCGCCGGCTGCTGCCGGCAGGATGAAAGTACTCAGGAGAGATGCCATCGGGCGTAGATAACACCGTGTGCGCGGATGCGCCATGGTGCCGCAGCAGCCTCCGGCGTCATTCCGGGGCGGTGCGCGGCATCGAGCCCGGAATGACAGTGAGGCGCTTCGCGAACTGGCTTTTGAGCCAATAATATCAGATGGTAGCGCGATGATTTTCGATTTGCGCCCAGTGCCTGGTCTTCTGATCTCTCCCTACGTGCGGGGGGAGAGAGCAGCGGTGTAGGTGCCACGTGAAAGCAGTCCGTTACATCTACATCGTCGTGATGGATGCGTTCTACACGTTCCTCGCCGATGACGGCTGGGCGATCGCGAGCCACATTGCGCTGTCGACGCTGATGGCGCTGTTCCCGTTCCTGATCGTGCTGACGTCGCTCGCCGGCGTCTTCGGCTCCAAGGAACTCGCCGACCAGGCCGCCAGCCTGATGCTCCAGATCTGGCCCAAGCAGGTCGCCGATTCGATCTCGGGCGAGGTGCATGACGTGCTGACCACCACCCGCACCGGCATTCTGACCATCGGCGCGGCGCTGTCGGTCTATTTCGCCTCCAACGGCGTCGAGGCGCTGCGGGTCGCGCTCAACCGCGCCTATGCAGTGGTGGAGATGCGGCGGTGGTACTGGCTGCGGCTTGAATCGATTGCCTACACGCTGATCGCAGCCTTCACGGCACTCGCGATGGCGTTCCTGATCGTGCTCGGTCCGCTGATCATCGAGGCCGCGCGGCGTCACATCCCCCTGTTCGTCGAATCGAACGAGAGCATTCTGACCTGGCTGCGCTACGGCATCACCATCAGCGCGCTGGTGGTGGCGCTGTTCATCCTGCATGCTTGGCTGCCGGCGGGACGGCGCAGCTTCCTCCAGATCATGCCGGGCATCGTCTTCACGGTGGTGGCGTCGCTGGTCTCCGGCGTCGTGTTCGGACAGTATCTGGCGCGCTTCGCCAACAACTACGTGACGATGTATGCGGGGCTCGCCTCGGTGATCATCGCGCTGGTGTTCCTGTATTTCATCGCCGCGATCTTCGTTTACGGCGGTGAGCTCAACGCCGCGATCATCAAGTCGCGGCTTCCTCATGGCGTGTCGCTTCAAGCAGCGCAGTCGCTAAAGCCCGCGGAGACACAGGCTTGACCAGGAAGGCGTCTGCACCAGCCGCGCGCGAAGCCGCCTCGTCCTCGCCGCGGCCGGACACGCCGATGATCGGGATCCGAGCCAGTGGCGTCGGCAGCGCGCGGATCCGCCTGATGGCCTCGATACCGTCGATGCCCGGCAGCACCATGTCCATCAGCACCGCATCGAACGCGCCCTGCTCCAGCCTGTCGACCGCGTCCTCGCCGCGCCCGATGAACTCGGCTTGATGGCCGAGTTCGGTCAGGATCGTGTTGAGCACGACGCGGCCGAACGGATTGTCCTCGACGCTGAGCACGCGCACCGACGCGACTTGGTCCGCCTCCGCCTCGCCCTTCGCCGTGCTGGTCTTTGCCGATCCCGTGGCGTCCAGCGACACCGTCAAGGTGAAGGTGGCGCCGCCACCGCGACGCGGTGCGACGGTGATGCCGCCGCCCATCGCACGCGCCAATTGCTTGACCGAGGAGAGACCCAAGCCGGCGCCGCCGAAGCGTGAGGCGATGGTGACATTGGCCTGGGTGAAAGGGCGGAACAGCCGCTTGATCTCGGCCATGGTCAGGCCGATGCCGCTGTCAGACACCGCGAAGGCAACGCCGACCGTGCCTTTGGCTTTGCCCTTGTCCTTGGCGGAACGCCGCCAGGGCGTCACCGCGAGCGCTACGCCCCCCTGGTCGGTGAATTTCACGGCATTGTCGATCAGGTTCTCGAGAGCGGCGCGCAGGCGGACGGAATCGCCGACCACGAGTCCAGGGAGCTTTTCGGATATCTCGACCTCGGCCTTCAGACCCTTGGCCGCGGCGCGGCCGGCCAGCGAATCGCCGGCGCTGCGGGCGAGCGTCCTGAGGTCGAAGAGGTCCTGCCGAAGCGTGCCGCCGCTCCTGCCCGGCCCCTTGCCGGTTCTGGCCGCATCCACGAAGAGCGTGGCGAGGCTCGCCAGATGCTCGGCACCGGCCTTGATGGTGTCGGCCCAGCGCCGCTCCCGCTCGCCGAGATCGGACGTGGCGAGCAGGTCACTGATGGCCAGGATGCCGGTCAGGGGGGTGCGAACCTCATGGGCAAAGGCCGCGAGCGCAGCCTGGACCACGTCCGGCGCGACCGCCTTGGTGGCGCGCTTACGCACCTTTCCGGCCGCCCCGGACCGCTTCCGAGGCGGTCGCCTGGACGTCCGTGTGGTGCGCGCTGGGCGCGTTTTTGCCGCCATAGATCCCCTTCGAACCCGGCCGTCCGTCCAACATGGCACGGCGGAACCCCAGGAGTCACGGCAGCCTTTGGCTAACCCCCAGAGAAACTTGACCTAATCCCACAAGCTGGCGGATGCCGCCCGGCGTGACGCCGGCTGCGCGCAACTCGCGTAGCCCCGTCGCCCGGCTCGATTTCGACAGCTTGCGGCCGGTCTCATCGCAAATCAGCACATGATGGCGGTAGACGGGTTCCGGCAGGCCGAGCAGAACCTGGAGCAGGCGGTGCACCGCCGTAGCATGAAACAGGTCCCGCCCCCTGACCACTTCGCTGACGCCCTGGAGCGCATCGTCGACCACCACGGACAGATGGTAGCTGGTGGGCGTCTCCTTGCGGGCCAGAATGACGTCACCCCAGGCTTCCGGCTGCGCCGCAACGGTTCCGTGCTCGCCGGCCGGCCCTTCGCCGAGCTCGCCCCAGGTGAGGCGTGCGACGCGGCGGCAGGCGGCCGCCATGTCGAGCCGCAGCGCGTAAGGCGCGCCGGACTCGACGAGCCGCTTCCGCTCGCCGGCCGAGAGCGATTTCGCCTCGCCGGGATAGAGCGGCGCACCGTCGGGATCCCGGGGCCACGGCCCGTTAACCTCGCGCGCTGCCACCAGCTTTGCGATCTCGGCCCGGCTCTCGAAGGCAGGATAGACGAGGCCGAGCGCAGAGAGCTTGTCCAGCGCGGCGCGATAGTCCGCAAGATGCTCCGACTGCCGCCGCGCCGGGGTCTCCCAGGAGATACCGAGCCAAGCGAGATCCTCGTAGATCGCCGCCTCGTATTCCGGCCGGCAGCGCGTCATGTCGATGTCCTCGATCCGCAGCAACAGCCGCCCGCCCGTCTCTCGCGCGCGCTCGAAGTTGAGCAGCGCGGAATAAGCGTGGCCGAGATGCAGGAGGCCGTTGGGGCTGGGGGCAAATCGGAAAACGGGTGGCATCGATTCTCGCGAGACTTGTCATTGCCGGGTTTGATCCGGCAATCCATCTTCCAGGACTCTGTTACGATAGGAGATGGATGCGCGGGTCAAGCCCGCGCATGACGAGCAGGGCCGCAATGACCATCCACCTCGAAACCCAGTCCGACCTCGAAGAAGCCGTCGACGCGCTGGTCAAGCGCGATCCACGCCTCAGGCCCGTGCTCGATATCGCCGGCATGCCGGCGTTGCGGCGGCGCGAGCCGGGCTTTGCGGGGCTGGCCCACATCGTCTGCGGGCAGCAGCTCTCGACCGCGAGCGCGGCGGCGATCTGGGGACGGCTGTCGGCCGCCTTCGACCCGTTCGACCATGACGCCGTGCGCCGCGCCCGCACTGACCGGCTGGGCCGGCTCGGTCTCTCCGCGGCGAAGATCAAGACGCTGAAACACCTGGCGCGCGAGATCGAAGCAGAGCGGCTTAACCTCGACGTGCTGGCGGAGGAAGATGCCGATGCCGCCCATCACACGCTGATCGCGCTGCCCGGCATCGGGCCGTGGACTGCGGACGTCTACCTGCTGTTCTGTCTCGGCCACGGCGATGCCTGGCCGGCCGGGGACCTCGCGGTGCAGGAAGGCATCCGCATCGGGCTCGGCCTCAAAGCGCGGCCAACGGAGAAACAGATGGCGCCGCTTGCCGAGCCTTGGCGCCCGCTGCGCGGCGCGGCGGCGCATCTTTGGTGGAGCTATTACCGCGCGGTGAAGAAGCGCGAGGGCGTGCTCGCCGGATCGAACTAATTAGCCCCGCAGCTGCTCGCGGTCGGCACGGGCGCATTCGGCCACGAAGTCGACCACGGCACGCACCGCCGACAGTTCGACCAGGTCGGGATGGGCGAGCAGCCAGAGATCGGAGACGCTGACGAGCTTCTGCGGCGCGACGCGCACGAGGTCCGGATAGCTTGCGGCGACAAAACAGGACAGCGCGGAGATTCCGATTCCCGCGCGCACAGCCGCCAGCATGTCGCCCTGCGACGAGCAGCGCATCACCACGGTGCCCTGGCGCGTGATCGCATCGCTCCAGCGCGCCAGCTGCGCGTTCGAATCCTGATCGGCAAAGCCGATGACGCTGTGTCCCTTCCACTCACCGCTCCGTTCCGGCAAGGGTCGGGCGGCAGCATAGTCGCGCGAGGCATAGAAGCCGGTGCCGAGACGGCCGATCTTGCGGCCGACCAGGTTTTCCTCGCCGCTGTCCACTGGACGCAGCACGACGTCGGCTTCCCGGCGCCGCACGCTGGCCGGAAACGGATGAGTGATGATCTCGAGCCGGATGTGATCATGCGCGCTCAGAAAGGATCGCAGCCGCGGCATCAGCCAGTGCGAGGCCAGCGTGGCCCCGATCGACAGCTTGACCGTGCCGCGCGCCTTGCGCCCGCCCGCGCCGACGGCGGCCTCGGCGCGGAGCGCGGCGGCCGCCATCTCCCCGGCATGCTCGCGCAAGGTACGGCCATCGGCGGTGAGCACGAATCCGTCGGCAGCGCGGGCCAGCAGCTTGGTGCCCAGCTGCGCCTCCAGTGCCGCGATCTTGCGGCTGACGGTTGGATGGCTCGCATGTAGCCGTCGCGCCGCGGCGGTGAAGCTGCCGGTATCGGCCACCGCGACGAAAGTCTTGCAGAGATCCCAATCCACCGGCGGTTCCGTTCAAAGCTGAATACACACGTGTTCAATATTGAACGATCCCGCGCACGCCGTCCAACCCTATAGTGCGGTCAAACCAGCGAGGCGGAGCACCCGCCAGCGCGACAATCGACATGGAAGCGCTCACCTCGGCCGGAAGAGCCGACGATGCGCGTCGTCAGGAGGATCGGATGGCACTGCCTGCCCTGCTCAAGAACACGCTGGAGCTGCCCGTGGTCGGCTCGCCGCTTTTCATCGTCTCCGGACCGGAGCTGGTGATCGCCCAGTGCAAGGCGGGCGTCGTCGGCTCGTTCCCCGCGCTCAACGCCCGTCCGGTCGAGAAACTCGACGAGTGGCTGAGCCGCATTGAGGACGAACTCGGCGAATACAAATCGCGCAATCCCGGCAAAAAGGTTGCGCCCTACGCCGTCAACCAGATCTGCCATGCCTCCAACGATCGGCTCATGAAGGACATGGAGACCTGCGTAAAGCACAAGGCACCCATCATCATCACTTCGCTGCGGCCGCCGGCGGAGATCGTCGAGGCCGCGCATTCCTATGGCGGGCTGGTGTTCCACGACGTCATCAACGTCAAGCACGCCCGCAAGGCCGCCGAGCAGGGCGTCGACGGGCTGATCCTGGTCTGCGCCGGTGCGGGCGGACATGCCGGCACGCTGTCGCCCTTCGCGCTGGTGCGCGAGGTCAAGCAATGGTTCAAGGGCGCGATCCTGCTGTCGGGTGCGATCAGCGACGGTTTTGGCATCGCCTCGGCGCTGACGCTGGGCGCCGACCTCGCCTATATGGGCACACGCTTCATCGCGACGCAGGAAGCCAATGCCGACGAGGCCTACAAATCCGCGCTGACGCAGCATGCCGCACACGACATCGTCTACACCAACCTGTTCACCGGCGTGCACGGCAACTATCTCGGCCCTTCCATCGCCGCCGCCGGGCTAGACCCGGACAATCTCCCGGCTGCCGACAAATCCAAGATGAATTTCGGTTCCGGCGGCAACATGAAATCGAAAGCTTGGCGCGACATCTGGGGATCTGGCCAGGGCATCGGGCAGATCACCGATGCCCCTCCCGTCGCGGAGCTCGTCGACCGGATGAAGGGTGAGTTCGATCAGGCCCGCCAGGATTTCCTGATGCGCGTCAGCGCCTGACGTCTCGGACCTGCAAGATAACGGGAGGATACAATGAAGCTTGCACCCGCACTGATCGGCCTGTCCCTGCTGGCGCTCGCCGGCGGTAGCGTTCATTCCGAAGGCGCCGGCGAGATCCGCATCGGCCAGACTTTGCCCTACAGCGGCCCGGCCTCCGGCTTCGGCACGATCGGACGGACGCAGGAGGCCTTCTTCGAGAAGGTCAATGCCGAAGGCGGCGTCAACGGCCGCAAGGTCAGGTTCATCACGCTGGACGACGCCTATTCGCCGCCGAAGACGGTCGAGCAGACCCGCAAGCTGGTGGAGCAAGACGAAGTCCTGATGATGTTCGGCTCGCTCGGCACCGCCACCAACAGCGCCGTGCAGCGTTATCTGAACGGCAAGAAGGTGCCGCAACTGTTCGTGCTCTCGGGCGCGACGAAATGGGCCGATCCGCAGAAATATCCATGGACCATGCCCGGCATGGCCGCCTACGAATCCGAGGGCGTGGTCTATGCCAAGCACGTGCTGCGCACCAAGCCGGGCGCCAAGATCGCCATCCTGTCGCAGAACGACGATTTCGGCCGCGACTATGTCGCCGGCTTCAAGCGCGCGCTCGGCGACAAGGCCGCCAGCATGATCATCGCCGAGCAGACCTACGAGACCAGTGCGCCGACGATCAGCTCGCAGCTCTCGACCCTGAAGTCATCGGGCGCCGACGTGCTGTTCGGAGTCGTGCTCGGCAAGTTCACCTCGCAGATGATCAAGGGCGTCGCCGAGATCGGCTGGAAGCCCGAGCTGTTCTTCGTGCCGACGTCGGCCTCGTCGATCTCGTTCCTGGAGCCGGCCGGGCTCGACAACGCCGTCGGCCTGATCTCGTCGAGCAATCAAAAGGACACGATGGACCCGCAATGGGCCAGCGATCCAGGGGTGAAGGAGTACTTCGCCTTCATGAAGCAGTACCTGCCGAATGCGGACCTCTCCAACTCCAACTATGCGGCAGGCTACCACTACGCGACACTGCTGATGACCGTGCTGAAGGCGTGCAAGGATGATTTCAGCCGCGAGAACATCATGCGCCAGGCGGCCTCGCTGAAGGAGGTGAAGCTGCCGCTGCTGCTGCCGGGCATCGCCGTTTCGACCGGGCCAGACGACTATCTGCCGTTCCAGCAGCTTCAGCTCAGGCGCTTCAACGGCAAGAGCTGGGTGGGCTTCGGCGACGTGCTCGACGATCGCTGATTCGAGCGGAACAAGGGACGGACCATGATCATCAGCGGCGAACGCCGGATCGGCTATGACGAGATCCAGGCGCGCATCAAACGCGCCGCGAGCGGGCTACGTGCCCTCGGCCTTGCCGAGGCTGCGCCGGTCGCCATGATGCTGCGCAACGACTTCGCCCTGTTCGAGGTGGTTGCGGCCTCGGCCGCACTGGGCAGCCCCGTGGTGCCGATCAACTGGCACCTCAAGGCCGAGGAGGTCCGTTACATCCTGGCCGACAGCGGCGCCAGGATCCTGGTCTGCCACGCCGATCTGCTGCCGCAGATCCGCGCCGGCATCCCGGAGGATGTCCGCCTGCTCGTCGTCGCGACGCCGCCCGAGCTCGCTGCGACCTTCGCAATTCCCCCCGATCTGACCGGCGTCCCGGCGGGATCGATGGATTGGGACCGGTGGCGCGACGGCCATCCGGAAATGCAGGAACCATCACGCCGGGCCGCGGCGATGATCTACACTTCGGGGACCACGGGCATGCCGAAGGGCGTGCGGCGCATGCCGATGCAGCCGGAACAGGCCGCCGCTTCCGAACGCGTCGGCGCGATCGCCTATGGCATCAAGCCGCGCGAAGACCAGGTCGTGCTGATCAACGGGCCGATGTATCATTCGGCGCCGCATTCCTACGGCATGATGGCGTTCCGCAACGCCCGCACCATCGTTCTCCAGGCGCGGTTCGACGCCGAGGAGCTCCTGGCGCTAATCGAACGCCACCGTGTGACGCACATCCACATGGTGCCGACCATGTTCGTGCGCCTGCTCCGCCTGCCCGAGACGGTGAGGCAGCGTTATGACTTGTCGTCGCTCCGCTTCGTCGTGCACGGTGCGGCGCCCTGCCCGCCCGAGGTCAAGCGGGCCATGATCGAGTGGTGGGGACCGGTCATCAACGAATATTTCGGCTCGACCGAGACAGGCATCCCGGTGTGGCACTCGGCCGAGGAGGCGCTGAGGAAACCCGGCACGGTGGGCCGTGCCATCGAAGGCGGCATCGTCAGGATCTTCCGCGAGGACGGCAGCCTCTGCGGCGCAGGCGAGGTCGGCGAGATCTACATGCGTCAGACCGCTGTGCCCGATTTCGACTATCACGGCAAGGCGCAGGCGCGCGCCGAAGCAGGGCGCGACGGCCTCGTCAGCGTCGGCGACGTCGGCTATCTCGACGAGGACGGCTATCTGTTCCTGTGCGACCGCAAGCGCGACATGGTGATCTCGGGCGGCGTCAATATCTATCCTGCCGAGATCGAGAATGTGCTGATCGCCATGCCCGGCGTGCGCGATTGCGCCGTGTTCGGCATCCCCGACCCGGAATATGGCGAGCGGCTGTGCGCCTGCATCGAGCCCGACCTGGCCGGGCAGCTCTCCGCCGCTGCAGTGCAGGCCTTTCTGCGCGAGCGGCTGGCCAACTTCAAGGTGCCGAAGGAGATTCAGTTCCTGGATGCGCTGCCGCGCGAGGCGACCGGGAAGATCTTCAAGCGCAAGCTGCGCGATCCCTATTGGGCGGACCGCAGGCCGGGCGGGCCTTAGCCGGCAGCCGGCGTTGAAGCGTCACCTGGCATATTCCGTCCAAGCAGGGCCATATGCCGGCATCGCTCGGGTGACCGGCTTTTGGCGACCTACGAAACCGTATAGCGTCGATCAGAGGAAACGCCGCGAAGACGGCCACGAGGTCGCGCATGCTGGACAGGACGAAGGATATTTCCGTCGCCGCACAAGGCTGGCTCGACGCATTCGAGCGTGGGCTGGACCAGCCCGATCCCGTCGCGCTCGACAACCTGTTCCTCGCCGACAGTTTTTGGCGTGACGTGCTGGCGCTGAGCTGGCACCTGCAAACGATCGCCGGCCGCGACACGGTCGTGCAGCAGCTGACGGCGCTCGCGCCCAAAGCCGCTCCGTCTCATTTCAAGATCGCGCCCAACCGCGCGCCGCCGCGCTGGGTGACGCGCGCCGGCACCAACACCATCGAAGCCATCTTCCACTTTGAAACCGCCCTCGGCCGCGGCAGCGGTATCCTGCGGCTCGTACCTGACAGCACCGACGCCGACCGGTTGAAGGCATGGACGCTGCTGACCGCGCTCGATGAGCTCAAGGGCTTCGAGGAACAGCTCGGCACCTCGCGGCCCCGCGGCCAGGCCTATTCGCGCGACTTCCGCGGGCCGAACTGGCTCGACCTGCGCAACGCATCGCGCGGCTATGCCGACCGAGATCCGGCCGTGCTGGTGGTCGGCGGCGGCCAGGCCGGGCTCGCGATCGCGGCGCGGCTGAAGCAACTCAAGGTCGACACGCTGATCGTTGATCGCGAGGCGCGGATCGGCGACAACTGGCGCAAGCGTTACCACGCGCTGACGCTGCACAACCAGGTGCAGGTCAATCACCTGCCCTACATGCCCTTCCCGCCCAGCTGGCCGGTCTATATCCCCAAGGACAAGCTCGCCAACTGGTTCGAAGCCTACGTCGATGCCATGGAGCTGAACTTCTGGACCGGCACGGAGTTCGAAGGCGGCGCCTATGACGAGGCCAACGGCCACTGGACCGTGACGCTGCGCCGCGCCGACGGCAGCAAGCGCACCATGCATCCGCGCCACGTGGTGATGGCGACCGGCGTCAGCGGCATCGCCAACGTGCCCGATATCCCGACCCTCGACAATTTCAGGGGCGCGCTGCTGCATTCCAGCCGCTACGAGGACGGCGAGAGCTGGACAGGCAAGCGCGCCATCGTCATCGGCACCGGCAACAGCGGCCACGACATCGCGCAGGATCTTTATTCCAGCGGTGCCGAGGTGACGCTGGTGCAGCGCTCGCCGACGCTGGTCACCAACATCGAGCCGTCGGCGCAGCTCGCCTACGCGACCTACAATGAAGGCACGCTCGAGGACAATGACCTGATCGCGGCCTCGATGCCGACGCCGCTGGCGAAGAAGACGCATGTGATGCTGACCGAGCAATCGAAGGAGCTCGACAAGGAGCTGCTCGACGGTCTGCGTCGCGTCGGCTTCAAGCTCGATTTCGGCGAGGCGGGCACCGGCTGGCAATTCAAATACCTCACCCGCGGCGGCGGCTATTATTTCAACGTCGGCTGCTCCAACCTGATCGTCGAGGGCAAGATCAGGCTCAGGCAGTTTTCCGACATCGAAAGCTTCGTTACCGAGGGCGCGCGGATGAAGGACGGCTCGACCATCGCAGCCGATCTCATCGTGCTCTCGACAGGCTACAAGCCGCAGGAATATCTGGTGCAAAAGCTTTTCGGCGATACGATCGCAGATCGCGTCGGCCCGATCTGGGGTTTCGGCGAGGGTTTCGAGCTGCGCAACATGTACGTGCGCACGAAGCAGCCCGGCCTGTGGTTCATCGCCGGCAGCCTCGCCCAGTGCCGCATCAATTCGAAATATCTCGCGCTCCAGATCAAGGCGATCGAGGAAGGGATTTTGGGGCAGGCTGGGGCTGCACCGGCGAGCACGGCTTGAGCAACACCGTCATTGCGAGCGGAGCGAAGCAATCCAGACTGTCTCCGCGGAAAGATTCTGGATTGCTTCGCTTCGCTCGCAATGACGACGTAGAAGCGGTGTCGCGCTATCCATAACGAATAAGAGGAGAACACCAATGCCAGCCATTCTCGGCAGCGGCGAGCACCGCTACCGCGTCGTCGAAAATTTCGCGAAACTGCCTGACGGCTGGCAGCTGACCGACGTCGCCTCGGTCGCGGTCGACAGCAAAGACCGCATCTACGTGTTCAACCGCGGCGCCCATCCGATGGTGGTGCTGGACCGCGACGGCAATTTCCTGCGCAGCTGGGGCGAAGGACTGTTCTCCCGGGCACACGGCCTGCACATCGATGCCGACGACAATCTCTATTGCACCGATGACGGCGACCATACCGTGCGCAAATGCACCACCGACGGCAAGGTGCTGCTCACGATCGGCATTCCCGCAAAGCCGGCGCCGTTCATGAGTGGCGAGCCGTTCCACCGCTGCACCCACACCGCGCTGTCGCCGAAGGGCGAGATCTACGTCTCCGACGGCTATGGCAATGCGCGCGTGCACAAGTTCACCCCCGACGGCAAGTTGCTCAAGAGCTGGGGCGAGCCCGGCACCGATCCCGGCCAGTTCAACATCGTGCACAACATCGCCACCGATGCCGACGGCTGGGTCTATGTCGCCGACCGCGAGAACCATCGCGTGCAAGTGTTCGACGGCGAGGGCAGGTACGAGACGCAGTGGAACAATCTGCACCGGCCCTGCGCGCTGTGCTGCTGCGGCGGCAAGAGCCCGACCTTCGTGATCGGCGAGCTCGGCCCCGGCCTCGCCATCAACCGTCATGTGCCAAATCTCGGCCCGCGGCTGTCGATCGTGGACGCCAGGGGAAATCGCATCGCGCGGCTTGGCGGCGAGGAGGGTCCGGGCGTCGTCAGCGGCAAATTCCTTGCGCCGCACGGGATCGCGCTGGACTCGAGGGGCGACATCTATGTCGGCGAAGTCGGCGTCACCAACTGGGACAGCAGCTTTCCGGACGAGGAGATGCCAGCGGCGGTGCTCACGACGCGCTGCCTGCAGAAGCTGGAGAGGGTACGGGAGTAGCTGCCACGGCAAGGCCACCCGCAAGCCGGGATGCGGGTCCCGCGCGCGCCGGGGATCGCGGCTTTTTGAGCACTTTTGCCACCTCGCCGCCGCATTGCTCGCGCCTGAATAAGTCGCTCAACGGGCTTCACAATCCCGTCACGCTGCATGTAGTATGTCACTACATGCTGCTTCGCAGCGTACATTGGAGGCCGGGAGCGTTACTTGAACGCACATGTCTCGCAAGGCAGTTGGCCGGTGTTGGTTCTGAATGCGGACTTCCGGCCGCTGAGTTACTACCCACTGTCGTTGTGGTCGTGGCAGGACGCGATCAAGGCGGTGTTCCTCGACCGCGTCAACATCGTCGCGCATTACGATCAGGCGGTGCGAAGTCCGACGCTGGAGATGCAGCTGCCGAGCGTCGTCTCGCTCAAATCCTTCGTCAAGCCGACCACCCATCCCGCCTTCACCCGGTTCAACGTCTTCCTGCGCGATCGTTTCGCCTGCCAATATTGCGGCTCGCCCGAAGACCTCACCTTCGATCACATCATCCCGCGCAGCAAGGGCGGCCAGACCACCTGGGAGAACGTAGTCGCGGCCTGCTCGCCGTGTAACCTGCGCAAGGGCAATCTCACCCCGGCGCAGGCCAAGATGTTTCCGCGCCAGAGCGCATTCGCGCCCACCGTGCACCAGCTCCATCGCAACGGCCGTCTCTTCCCGCCGAATTACCTGCACGACAGCTGGCTCGACTACCTGTACTGGGATACGGAGCTGGATCCGTAAGGCCAGCCTCCGCGCGTTACCCTCGCTGCAGGGCGAGTGTCACGCCGCCGAGCGTGAGCGCCATCGCCGTCCATTCGCGCAGGCCCAGCGGCTCGCCCAGTATGATGGCGGCGGACACCACCCCGATCACGGGCACGATCAACATGCCGGTCGAGGCGGTGGTCGGTGGCAACCGCCGAAGCGTCTCGAACCAGGTGACATAGCAGATGCCCATCGGCACCAGCGTCATGTAGATGAAGCAGCCGAGCCCCTGCGGAGTGATCGCCGTGACATCAGGACGCTCGAACGCGATGCCGAGGATCAGCATCGTGGCGCAGCCGAGCCCGACCTGCCAGGCGACGACGACCAGCGGCGGCATCGGCAGCGGCTTGCGGTTGAGCACGTTCCCGAGCGCGAACAGGATGGCGCAGAGCAGCGCCAGCACGATGCCCAGCAGCTTGTCGAGGCCGAACGCGAAGCCGTTTCCGCTCAGGAGCAACGTGACGCCGGCAACGCCGAGGACGAGACCGAAGATGTCCCGTGGGGCAGGCCGTGTGTGCAGCACCGGCCAGGCGAACAGCATCGCCCAGATCGGCATCGTATAGGCGAGCAGAGCGCCCTCGCTCACCGTCACATACTTCATCGCGACCGTGCCGAGACCCATCCAGGCAAAGACGTTGGTGAAGGTCGCAAACAGCAGCCGCGGGACCGCCTCGCGCGGAACGGCGAACGATTCCTTCCGGCTCAGCACCAGAGCCCCGAGAATCAGCGAGGCGCAAACGCCCGCAAGTCCGCGCGCGAACAAAGGCGGCCATTGCTGGAGCAGCAGCTTCATCAGCGGCCAGTTCAACGCCCAGCCGAACGCCGTCACGCAGAGGCAGAGAGAGCCTATCGTCCTGTCGCGTCGCGCCGAATCCATCGATAGCGCTTAGCAGGCCGGCGCCGGCTGCTCCACCTCGGCTGGCGCATGCGCGCCATCACGCAGAACGGAACCGGACCGGCTGGCGCTCGTTCAAATGGGAGCACGCGCGCCCGCGCATGCCGCAGCGCAACCGAGGGAGGCCATCCATGCCCGCAGCTGAGAAAGACCACGTCTACAAGATCCTGGGCCTGGTCGGATCGTCCGAAACCTCCATCGAGGACGCGATCAAGAATGCGATCAGCCGGGCGTCGAAGACCATTCGCGAGATGAAGTGGTTCGAGGTGGTTCAGACTCGTGGTCACATCGAGAACGGCACTGTCGGCCACTATCAGGTGACCTTGCGCGTCGGCTTCACGCTGGAAGAGTGAGGTGTGTCACCAAGCGTAGCGGATGCTGCCTTTGCCGGCGTAGGAGCGCGTCACATTCGAGAACTCGCCCTCGAAAGTGGCCGCCGCGGACCAGCCGTTCATCCACTTCATCTCCGCCGACACGGTCGTGAGCGCGGAGTTTCGCGCCTGCGCCGCGCCGTTGACGACGAAGCTGGCGCCGGGCAGCGCCTGGAAAGTGGCCGCGATCGCGCGGTCCGGGTTGAAGTCGTAAGCCCAGGCAAAGCGACCGCGCAGCGTCATCACACCATCGTGCAGAGCATAGGACTTGTCGCTGCGCAGACCGAGTTCGCTGCGCGTGTCCGTCACGCTCCTCGCGGCGTAGTTCAGCGCAAATGCGCCTGAGCCGGACACGACCTGTTCGGCATAGACCGGCAGATCGAAGGTCGTGAACTGCGCCGCGCCGTAGGGCGTGAGGCCGATCCCGCCCATCCAGGGCGCGACGAAGCGCCGGCCGCCTTCGAACCGACCTGACCAGGCATTTGCGTTGAACTCGGCACGTAGGCGATCGATGCCGGCGATGGTCACCGTGCGGTCGGTGGTGATGTCCTGCCAACCATAGGCGAGCGCGGCGGAGATGTAGGCCGGACCGCTGGCGTGACGCAGATAGGCGCCCGCCTGGAACAGGTCGGAGCGGCCTGTGCCGAGATCGTTGACGCCGAAACTGGTGCCGCCGCCGGCCAGCGCGAAGCCGAGCAGCGTGGTCGGCGAGAGCCTGTAGTCGGCGCCGACAGCCGTGCCGGCAATGCGGCTGGTTGCGCCGTTCGAGCCGACCACCGCATTCCCGTCGGTCGATTGCGAACCGCCGAAGCCCGCGGCCCACACGCTCCAGCGCTGCGCTAAGATCTGCGGCGGCGCCTTCGTCATCAGCGCGAATGCATCGGTGCGCTTGCGTGCGGCATAGGCACTGGCCTGATCCTCCTCGGCGAAGCCAGCGGCGTCACCGGCCGAGCCCGGCCCGCCGTCCCGCTGCGCGCCGGGGTCAGTGAGCAGGCCCATGAACTGGCCCATGGCGTTGAACGTCGTCTGCAGCGCCCCCGTTCCCGGTTCACCGGACGCTTGTGTCAGCCCGCCCGGCGTCAGCGCGCTGTACACCGCCGCAATGCCACCATTGCCGTTGAAGAAATTGGTCAGCGCGTTGCCGACGCGCTGCTGGTTGCCGTTGAGGCCGGATGGGATGCCGAAGGTCAGGATCAGATCGAGATAGACGTCATTGGCATCGTAGCTGAGGTTGGCGCGGAAATTGGACGGGAGACTGCTGATCGCGACGGCCGGATTGAAGGTGCCGCTGACGCCGCCGCTCGCAGTCAGGATCGTGTATCGCTTGGCGACATAGCTGCCCGCCGCGAAGTTCGCCTGCACCGTCGCGCCGCCGAGCTGCGCAGTACCATTGACGCCCGCATAGGCCGCCGTCGACGGATTGAGCTGAACCAGATAGATCGCACCGGACTGGAAGGCGAGGCTGCCGTTCACGGTCATCGAGCTGCCCGGCATGCCGTTCCCGGGCGCGAACGCGCCCCCGGCATTGACCGTTATCGCGCCGACCGAGCCGCCCCCCATCAAGGCACCGCTGTTGACGGCAGTCGGGCCGCCCAGCGAGCCCTCGACATTGAGCACGCCGCCGTTGACCGTCGTGCCCCCGCTATAGCTGTTGGCCCCCAGAAGCGTCAGCGTGCCGCCGCCGCTCTTGCTGATCGCGACGCTGCCGCCCTGGTCGGTAAGGTTGGCGC
>NZ_LSIC01000085.1 GCF_001556045.1 Bradyrhizobium sp. CCH5-F6 | reverse complement strand
GTCGCTATCGGATCAACCGCTTCATTTCAGAAAGACGGTTGCCAACTGACCTAAAACGGCTTCTCCGGCACGGTTCGCACCCTCGCTCTCAATGCCAAAGCCAAGCTAGTTCGGGTCGAGAATCCCTCCGACAAGGGACCGCACTTCCGCATCTTCGCCGGCAATGTCGAGCTGGGAGCGGCTTGGCAGAAGACCGCCAGGGACACCGAGCGCGATTACCTCTCGGTCAAGCTGGACGATCCGAGCTTCCCGGCTCCGATCTATGCCACCCTGATCGAGGTGGAGGGCCAGGACGGCCTACAGCTCATCTGGTCCCGCCCGAATCGGGATTGAGGGCCTACGGCAACGGCCCCGCCGAAAGGCGGGGCCATTTGCCCGCTGTCACGGCCTCAGCTCACGGAGCCGTGATAGTCTCTGGTGCATGTCATTCAAATGTATTACATCTAGCTACGAATATGGAGGTCGCTATGGCTTCGAATGCCTTGGTCCAAACCCGCATCGATGCGGACGTGAAGGAAAAGGCCACTGCGGTTCTGGAAAATATGGGTCTCACGGTATCCGACGCCGTGCGGATCCTGCTGACACGCACGGCCAATGAAGGGATGCTTCCGCTGGAGCTCGTGAGCAACAGCCAAGCTTACGATAGCTGGTTTCGGGAGAAGGTGCGCCAGGCGTTGGCCGACACGCGGCCTGATATCGATGATTCCGAGGTCGAAGCGCATTTCGGCCCCTGAACATTAAAGGGGCACAGATATACGGTAGAAAGTTCAGATCACGAAC
>NZ_LSIC01000084.1 GCF_001556045.1 Bradyrhizobium sp. CCH5-F6 | reverse complement strand
CGATTCTGTTGAAAAAGGCCGCAGTTGCGACTCAGAGACAGCAGTGATTCAATCTGTCTAATTGGCAGGACTGAAGATCATGATGGGACATCGGCAAGTCGAACAGGCTGCTTTGTTCTATGAGTTCTCGCTCGAGAGGCACGTCCCTTCCGACCACTTGCTTCGCTCGATCGATAGATTTGTCGATCTTGAACAGATTAGACAGGACCTGGCGCCCTTCTACAGTAAGATCGGCCGCCCTTCGATCGATCCCGAGTTGATGATACGGATGCTCCTGGTCGGCTATTGCTTCGGCATCCGATCGGAGCGGCGTCTGTGCGATGAGGTTCACCTCAATTTGGCCTACCGGTGGTTCTGCCGGCTCGGCCTGGACGGTGCGGTGCCGGATCACTCGACGTTCTCCAAGAACAGACATGGTCGCTTCCGAGAAAGCGATCTCTTCCGTCGCGTGTTCGAGAACGTCTTGCAACGTTGCATCGAGGAGCGGCTGGTCGGCGGTGAAGGATTTGCCGTCGACGCGAGCCTGATCAAGGCCGACGCTAATCGGCAAAAGGGGATTGAAGGCGAAAAGGGACTCCCGCCGGAGGCGGCAGGCCGAGCGGTTAATGAGTATCTAGCTGTCCTCGATGATGCCGCTTTCGGTGCAGCGACGGAGGTCACGCCGAAGTTTGTATCGCCTGCCGATCCAGCGGCGCGCTGGACGGGCGCGCACGGCGGCCAAGCCTTCTTCGCTTACTCGACAAACTACCTGGTCGACGTCGAGAATGCGATCATCGTCGATGTCGAGGCAACCACCGCAATCCGGCAGGCGGAGGTGTTGGCTGCCAAACGCATGATTGAGCGCTCGCTCGAACGGTTCGACCTTTATCCCGCCCGGCTCCTCGGTGACAGCGGCTATGGCTCGGCCGAGATGCTCGGCTGGCTGGTTTACGAGCACGGGATCGAGCCGCACGTGACGGTGTTCGACAAGTCGGCCCGCGCGGACGGGACCTTTTCGCGCGAGGACTTCACCTATGATCACATCAGCGACGTCTATACCTGCCCCGGCGGCAAGATGCTGACCACAACCGGAACACTGGTGAACGATGGCGCAACGATGCTCTACCGGGCAAGCAAGTACGATTGCACCGGCTGCGCCTTGAAGGCTCGCTGCTGCCCCAAGGACCTTGTCCGCAAAGTGTCTCGCTCGATCTACGAGGGCGCTCGTGACATGGCGCGCGAGATAGCACGATCATGGGAGGGTCGTACTTCACGCCGGTTGCGCAAGAAGATCGAGATGCTGTTTGCGCACCTCAAGCGCATTCTCAAGCTCGACCGGTTACGATTACGAGGCCCAAACGGCGCACGCGACGAGTTCACTCTCGCAGCGACCGCACAGAACCTTCGGAAGATGGCCAAGCTGATCGCGATGCCTATCGCAAGGCCCGCATAGGGGCCACCTCGATCATTCCGCCCAGCCATTACAACGGAATACTGCCAGCCTTTTTCAACAGAATCGG
>NZ_LSIC01000083.1 GCF_001556045.1 Bradyrhizobium sp. CCH5-F6 | reverse complement strand
GGAATGGTGGGCGAGATCATCTCGGAATGCTGGGCGACATCGAGCGGAATCCGCACCCCGGCTTGCCGACGCCGTCTATTGCCGCGCCGGCAGCTTGATCGGCACGTGCGCGGAGGTGCTGATGACCCGGGGGCTCCCATCAGGATAGGTGCGGTCGCTGCGGATCAGGGATTCCAAGACCAGGAAGAATTTCTCGGCAAGCATTTGCGTCACCTTCATTGGTGATGGCCTCTCGCAATTGGTCGAGGCGCCGAACGCAGAAATTCAATCAACTGAATGGGAGCGGCACAGTTGCGCCTGCTGCGGCGCGGTGGAGCCGGTGTTGCAAAGGAAAAGTGGGGCTCAGGCAAACGCCAGGGCGACGAGGCTCGAGCAGAGCAGCACCAAGCCGCCGGCGGTCAATGCCAGGAAGCCATCGGATACGAGATCATGGTTACGCATGGGACACCTTCCGCTCTCATCTTCGATGCTCGACCAGATCGATTAAGATCGTCCGAACGCGCTGCCTTGAAAGAGGTGATGCTTGCCGTCCACGCGAGTGCCTCACGCCCTCGTGCGGTAACCTTCAAACGCATGGGCCAGGAAGATCCCCGCGCTCACCAGACCCATCAGTGCCGAAACCGTCTCGATCATCGTTAAATTCCAAATCCCGCCCTTGCACCCGAGAGAACGCGGGCAGCCTTGCACAGTCAAAAGAATTTCCGGGAGTGGGGTGACAATGGGGGTGGAGTGAGGATTTGGCGCAACAGAATGTCCAGCCTTGGCACAGAGCAGCGCGCCCAGCTTCGGTGGATCACCGGGAAAAGGAACCTCGCGTTTACCATCCTGGCTTGATCGCCGTGGGCTCCCCATTTCCGCCGTGTTCGGGTTGCGTTATCGTTACCACGTCCGGCGCGGTGGTGGGCCGCCTCGGAATCAGAGGACCGGACAGCGCTCTCCCGTAGCCAAAGCGGGTTGGGTACGCCTCCGGCGAAGTGGTATTTGGGGCGCATGGGGATCCGACGGTCAGATTCGGTTTTGCGGGCCGCGCGCGGTGTTGCGGCGGTGGCGACTTGCCTCGCGCTCGCCAATTGTGCCTCCTCGAACAAATTCGCCAGCCGCGTCGATCCGAAATACGGGGTGTCCTCGAGTCCCCGGGTCGTGGCCTTTGGCGATCCGGTCCCGAAGGGCGGCGGCACCTACCGCGTCGGCAAGCCCTATGTCGTGGCGGGCAAGACCTACGTGCCCGAGGAGGACGTGAACTACCGCGCCGAGGGCATGGCGTCCTGGTATGGCGATGATTTCCACGGCCGCCTGACTGCCAACGGCGAAGTGTTCGACATGACTTCGCTGACCGCGGCGCATCCGACCCTGCCGATGCCGTCCTACGCGCGGGTGACCAATATCTCGAACGGCAAGTCGCTGATCGTCCGCGTCAATGACCGCGGGCCCTATCACGGCAACCGCCTCATCGACGTTTCGAACAAGGCCGCCGAACTCCTTGAATTCAAAGGACATGGTGTTGCCAAGGTGCGTGTCGAATATGTCGGCCGGGCGCCACTTGAAGGCTCCGACGACCGCCAGCTCCTGGCGACCCTGCGCACCGGCGTTCCCGCACCATCCCCATCGATGGTCCGGGTCGCCTCGGCAAAGCCGTTCGTGCCGGAATTGCCGTCCTCGACCCGCGGCGCCATTCGCGGCGAGGTCCCGATGCCGGAAGGGCGCCCCTACAATCTCGGCAGCACTTCGGCCGATGTCGCATCGCTGAACGCGACCTCGGAAATGTCGGCGTCGAGCCGCAGCCGAGGCCGGGCACTCCAGAACGCCCGCGCCGTATCCTATGACGAGGACGGCCGCTACGCCGCCGAGAGCGTTCCCGCGTCGGCCGATGGCGCCGCCGAGGCTCGTCACATCCTGAGCGGCCGCGGGCTCTACTGAGCCGCGCTCGCCGTCAGGAATTTCACCAACGCCGCGTTCACCTCGTCGGGCCGCTCCTGCTGCACCCAATGGCCGGCGCCGTCGAGGATCAACTTGTCCTTGAGATTGGGCAGCACTCGCTCCAGTTCGTTGACGCGCTTGGCCCCGATCAGCCCGGTGATCACCGCGTCCCTCGAGCCCGCGATGAAGAGGGAAGGCTGATGAATCTGGGCGTCCTGCCAGGGCGCGGTCAGCTCCCAATTGCGGTCGATGTTGCGGTACCAGTTCAGTCCGCCGCGAAAGCCGGACTTGCGGAAGCTTTCGGTGAAATAGGCCAGATCAGCCTCGCTGAGCCAGGCCGGCAGCGGCTCGTCGGCGGCCGCGTGGCTGAGAAAGCCCTTGCCTTCCTGCACGAACATGGCGGCGCTGGGATCGGCGAGGCCGCGTCCTCCAAGCACGACGCGCATGGTGCGGGCGACGTCGCGCTCGAACTCGGCCTCGGCGACGCCGGGCGTCTGGAAATATTGCCAGTAGAAGTTGGTAATACCGCTCTGGCGCAACAGGTCGAGCGGCCTGCCGCGGCTGCGGAACGGCGGCGGCACGCTCAGGCCTGCGACCGCCGTGAAGATATCGGGGCGGAACAGCGCCGCGTGCCAGGCGACCGGTGCGCCCCAATCGTGGCCGACCACCATTGCCTTGGTCTCGCCGAGCGCCTGCACGAGGCCGACCACGTCACCGACCGTGTCGAAGATCGAGTAGGCTGCAACCTCGGGCGGCGCTGAGCTTTGGCCATAGCCGCGCATGTCGGGGGCGACGACGTGAAAGCCGGCGGCGGCGAGCGCCGGAATCTGGTGGCGCCAGGAGTACGACAGTTCCGGCCAGCCGTGGCACAGCACCACCAGCGGTCCCTGGCCGGCTTCGCGGACGAAGAGATCGATCCCGTTGGCCTTGATCACGCGGCTTGAGGACATTCGCTTTTCCGCCTTGTTTCAGGGGTTTGTTCGGGAAATATGAGGTGCCACGATAGGGGCGCGACGAGAATCGTGCAATCTCAGGACAAGCGCCCAACCTCTTATTGTTCGCACCGGTTCCAACTGTTAGAACGCCGCTCTCAGGGCTAGGCCATGGCATTTCGTCTTTCTTTGCATCGTCGCAAGCGGTCCATTGCCGGGGCGCTGGTGCACGGGCTGATTGCTGCGGTTCTGGTCGCGGGCATCGGCTGGGGCGGAATGCTCCACGCCGCCAACCAGAGCGTCCAGGGCGCCAAGAAAGCGGAAGATGCCGGCTTCGACGGCGATGCCCCGACAGCGATCTTGATCGAAGCCTCCAGCGGCAGCGTCCTGTTCGAGAAGAACGCCGACGAGCTGCGTGCGCCCTCCAGCATGATGAAGCTCATGACCGCGGAGGTCGTCTTCAATGCGGTCAAGAAGGGCGACATCAAGCTGACCGACGAGTACCGGATCAGCGAGAACGCCTGGCGCCGGGGCGGGGCGCCCTCGGGCGGCTCGACCATGTTCGCCGCCATCAACAGCAAGGTCTCCGTCGACGATCTCCTCCACGGCGCGATCATCCAGAGCGGCAACGACGCCTGTATTGCACTTGCCGAAGCCATGGCGGGCAACGAGCGGATCTTTGCGGCCGATTTCATGACCAAGCGCGCGCGCGAGCTCGGCCTCACCAGATCGACCTTCGCCAATTCCAGCGGCTTGCCCGACCCCGGCAACAAGATGACGGTGCGCGAGCTCGGCATCCTCGCCCGCCACATCATCCTGGACTTCCCCGAGTTCTACAAACTGTTCGGCGAGAAGGAGTTCACCTGGAACAAGATCCGCCAGCCCAACCGCAACCCGCTGCTCAATTCGATGGAAGGCGCTGACGGTCTGAAGACCGGCTACACCAAGGAAGGCGGCTACGGCATGGTGGGCTCGGCCGTGCAGAACGGCACGCGGCTGATCGTCGTCGTCAATGGACTCGACGACCCCGACGACCGGGCCAGCGAAGCCAAGAAGATGCTGGAATGGGGTTTTCGCAATTTCGAGACCCGCACCCTGATCGCGGCCGAGCAGCCGGTCGGCTACGCCAAGGTGTTCGGCGGCGAGAGCCGCTCGGTCAAGCTCGTCGCCAAGACGCCGGTGAAGGTGATGGTGCACAGGAACGGCAACGACAAGCTGATTGCGCGCATCGTCTATAGCGGCCCGGTGCGCGCGCCGGTAGAGGCCGGCCAGCGCGTCGGCGTCGTCAGGGTCTGGCGCAGCGGCAACATCGCCGTCGAGACGCCGGTCTATGCAGCCGAAGCGGTCGGCACCGGCTCAACCATGCGTCGCGCGATCGATGGCGCGAGCGAGCTCGTCATCGGCATGTTCCGCGCAGGCGCCGAGAAGCTCTGATCATGAGTGAGAGCGCGGTTCAGCGGACGTCCGGACGCGGACGCTTCATCACCTTTGAAGGCGGGGAGGGCACGGGCAAGTCGACCCAGATCAAGAAGCTCGCTGACCGCCTCAAGGCCGCAAAGCTGCGCATTCGGGTCACGCGCGAGCCGGGAGGCTCGCCGGGCGCCGAGATCATGCGTCATCTGGTGCTGTCGGGCATGGGCAAGCTGCTCGGCCCCGAGGCGGAAACGCTGCTGTTTGCCGCCGCGCGCGATGACCATGTCCGCACCGTGATCCAGCCTGCGCTCAACCAGGGCACCTGGGTGCTGTGCGATCGCTTCGCCGACTCGACGCGGGCCTATCAGGGCAGCCTCGGCCACGTTCCCGAAGGCCTGATCAACGCGATGCAGCGGGTCACGATCGGCAACCTCAAGCCGGACCTCACCATCATCCTCGACCTGCCGGTCGAGATTGGTCTGCAACGTGCCGCCGCGCGCCGGGGCAGCGGCACGCCTGACAGGTTCGAGGCCGAGAAGCTCAGCTTCCACCAGGGCCTGCGCGAGGCCTATCGCAAGATCGCGGCGGAAGATCCCGCGCGCTGCGTGCTGATCGACGCCAATTCCGACCCGGACACGGTCGCCGAGCGCGTTTGGACCGCTCTGCGCGAGCGTCTGCTCCCCACGCCGGCATCGGTGATCTCGGCATGAGCCCGCGTCAGACCGAGCGCGAATCCACGATCCCGCATCCGCGCGAGACATCGCGGCTGTTCGGCCATCGTGAGGCGGAGGCCGCGCTGCTGACGGCCTATCGCAGCGGGCGCATTCCGCATGCCTGGCTGATCGGCGGGCCACAGGGGATCGGCAAGGCAACGCTGGCCTATCGCATGGCGCGCTTCGTGCTCGCTCATTCGCAGCCGCTCGCGCCCGCCGTGCAGCGCGCCGAGAACCTTGCGATCGATCCTGTCGATGCCGTGGCGCGGCAGGTAGCGGCCGGCTCCCATGGTGGCCTGCTGACGCTGGAGCGCACCGCCAACGACCGCGGCGTGATGCGCACGGTCATCACCGTGGACGAGACGCGCGAGACGATCGCATTCTTCGGCTCGACCGCGGCGGCCGAAGGCTGGCGGGTTTGCATCGTCGACACCGTCGACGAGCTCAATCCAAATGCTGCCAACGCGCTGCTGAAAATCCTCGAAGAGCCGCCCCAGCAATCGCTGTTCCTTCTGGTGAGCCACGCGCCCGCGCGGGTGCTCGCCACGATCCAGTCGCGCTGCCGCAAGCTGCGCCTGCGCCCGCTCGCGACGGATGATGTGATCGCCGCCGCGGCTTCGGCGGCCGAGCTTGACCCGAACGATCCTGCGCTGCGCGAGGCGGCCGAGGCCTCCGAGGGAAGCGTCGCGCGGGCCCTGACGCTGCTCGGCGGCGACGCCCTGAAGCTTCAGCAGCGCACGGCGGCGCTGCTCGCGCGCCTGCCGCAGGTCGATCCGCGCGAACTGCACACGCTCGGCGACTCGCTTGGCACCAGCGATCGCGTCGCGCTTGCCGCCTTCATCGACGGCATCGACCGCTGGATCGCGGAGCGGCTGCATGCGGATGAGGCCAATGCCAACCAGAACCTGCCGCGCCTTGCGCGCCTAGCTGAGGTATGGGAAAAGATCGTCCGCGCCGCGCGCGACACCGAAACCTACAATCTGGAGCGCAAGCCCTTGGTTTTCTCGGTGTTTGGCTGGCTGGCGGACGCAACGCGCTAGGCGCAGGGCCGTTTCCAAATTTCGAGAAGCCGGTAAAGGAATTCGTGGTGGCAACGCGAGCTAAGAAGACCGTTAAAGGCAAGAGCAGCAAGAAGAAGGCTGCCAAGAAGGCCGTGAAGAAAGCCGCCCGGAAGGCTGTGAAGGCGCGCGCGACCAAAGCCGCCAAGAAGACCAAGAAGTCCGCCGCCGGGAAAGGCGTGACGAAGAGCGCTGCGAAGGCGACGAAGAAGGCCGGCAAGAAGGCTGCGAAGGGGCGCGTCGTCGCCAGGAAGGCTTCGAAGAAATCGGCTCCCAAGAAGCCGGCCAAGGCTCCGGCGAAGAAGGTCGCCAAAAGGGCGGCTGCGCCTGCCGTGATCGCTGCGTCGGCTCCCGTGGCCTCGCCTCCCCCCGTCGCGGCTTCGCAAGCCGCCGTGCCGACGATCGCGCCTGCGCGCGACAACGTCTTCTACATCACCACCGCGATCGCCTATCCCAACGGCAGCCCGCATATCGGTCACGCCTATGAGGCGATCGCGACCGATGCGCTGGCGCGCTTTGCGCGGCTCGACGGCAAGGACGTGTTCTTCCTGACCGGCACAGACGAGCACGGTCAGAAGATGGTTCAGACCGCGGCCGGTGAAGGCATGTCCGCCGCCGCGCTCGCGACCCGCAACGCCGGCCGCTTCAAGGAAATGGACGAGCGACTGAACGTGTCGTTCGACAGGTTCATTCGCACCACCGAGGAGCAGCATCATCGCTCCAGCCAGGAGATCTGGCGGCGGATGGAAGCGAACGGCGACATCTATGCCGACACCTATTCGGGCTGGTACTCGGTCCGTGACGAGGCCTATTACGCCGAGGACGAGACGCGCTTGAACGACGACGGCGTGCGCCTCGGGCCGCAAGGCACGCCGGTCGAATGGGTGGAGGAGAAGAGCTATTTCTTCCGGCTGTCGTCGTACCAGGACAAGCTGCTCAAGCTCTACGCGGACCATCCTGATTTCATCGGGCCGGACTCGCGCAAGAACGAGGTCGTGAGCTTCGTCAGAGGCGGCCTGCGCGATCTCTCGATCTCGCGCACCACGTTCGATTGGGGCGTGAAGGTGCCCGGCGACGAAGAGCACGTGATGTATGTCTGGGTCGACGCATTGACCAACTACATCACCGGCGTCGGCTTCCCCGATGAGAGCGACAAGAACTGGCGCTACTGGCCGGCTGATGTGCACGTCATCGGCAAGGACATCATCCGCTTCCATGCGGTCTATTGGCCGGCCTTCCTTCTCTCGGCCGGGATCCCGCTGCCGAAGCGGGTCTATGCCCACGGCTTCCTGTTCAACAGGGGCGAGAAGATGTCGAAGTCGGTCGGCAACGTCGTCGACCCCTTCAACCTCGCTGACCAGTATGGCGTCGACCAGATGCGCTATTTCTTCCTGCGCGAGGTGCCGTTCGGCCAGGACGGCAACTACAATCACGAGGCCATCGTCGCACGCATCAATGCCGATCTCGCCAACGATCTCGGCAATCTCGCGCAGCGCTCGCTCTCGATGATCGCCAAGCAGTTCGGCGGCGTGCTGCCCGAGCCCGGAGACTTCAGCGACAACGACAAGGCGATCCTGGCAATGGCCGACGGCATGATCGCTGCGTCGCGCGAGGCCATGGCGGCGCAGCAGATTCATCAATGGCTCAACGCCGTCTGGGCCGTGGTCGCGGAGGCCAACCGCTATTTCGCGGGCGAGGCGCCGTGGGCGCTCGCCAAGACCGATCCTGCCAGGCAGAAGACGGTGCTCTACGTCACCGCCGAAGTCGTGCGTCAGATCGCAATCCTTGCTCAGCCCGTGATGCCGTCCGCGTCAGGCAAGCTGCTCGACAGTCTCGGCATTCCCGCGGAGGAGCGCAATTTTGCGGCGCTCGGCGGCGCCAAGCGCATCGCCCCCGGCTCGACCTTGCCGGCACCGACGCCGGCGTTCCCGCGCTACGTCGAGCCGGCGGCCTGAAGGCGTTGCCGCGATGCTGGTCGACAGCCACTGCCACCTGGATTTTCCGGACTTTGCGGCAGATCTCGACGGGATCGTGTCGCGGGCGCGAGCGGCCGGCATCGCGCGCATGGTCACGATCTCGACGCGGGTGCGGCGGCTGAAGGACCTGCTCGCGATCGCCGAACGCTATGACGACGTCTATTGCTCGGTTGGCACCCATCCGCACCATGCGGACGAGGAGGACGGCATCGCGCCGGACGAGCTTGTTGCGTTGACGCAGCACCCCAAGGTCGTCGCGCTCGGCGAGGCCGGGCTCGATTATTTCTACGACAACGGCTCGCCGGAGGCGCAGGCGAGGGGCTTTCGCGCTCACATCGCCGCCGCCCGTGCCACCGGCCTGCCGCTGGTGATCCACACCCGCGAGGCCGACGCGGACTGCGCGCGCATTCTGGAAGACGAGGCGGCAAAAGGATCGTTCCGCGCCGTGCTGCATTGTTACACGGGCGGGCGCGAACTGGCTCTGAAGGCCGTGTCGCTCGGGCACTATATCGGCTTCACGGGGATACTGACCTTCAAGAAATCGGAAGCCCTGCGCGCGCTCGCGGCAGAACTGCCATCAGATCGTATCCTGGTTGAAACAGACTCGCCCTATCTTGCGCCGGGCAAGTTCCGGGGCAAGCGGAACGAACCCGCTTATGTGGTCGAGGTCGCAAAAGTGCTCGCCGAGACGCGCGGCGTGTCTTTTGACGAGATCTCGCGCCAAACTACGGAAAACTTCTTCCGCCTGTTCTCGAAGGTAAGAGCTTGAGACTGGAAACCGCATGACGTTGACGCTGACGATCCTGGGCTGTGGCTCCTCCGCCGGCGTGCCGCGCCCGGCGCTCGGCTGGGGCGCCTGCGATCCCAACAATCCCAAGAACCGCCGGCGCCGCTGCTCGCTGCTGGTCGAACGGACCTCCGAGCACGGCACGACGCGCATCGTGATCGACACCTCGCCGGATCTGCGCGAGCAATTGCTCTCGACCAATGTCGATCACATCGACGCAGTGTTCCTGACGCATGAACATGCCGATCAGACCCATGGCATGGACGATCTGCGCTCGGTCGTCATGCACATGCGACGTCGTATTCCGACCTACTTCAACCAGTCGACCGCCAAGGACATCCTGTCGCGCTTCTCCTATTGCTTCATCTCGCCGGAGGGCAGCGACTATCCGCCGATCCTCACCCGGCATTCGATCGAGGCGGGCGAAAGCCAGACCGTTCTGGGGAAGGGCGGCGCCGTGACGCTGACGGCCTTTCTGGTGCAGCACGGCAACATTCCCGCGCTCGGCTATCGCATCGGGGATGCCGCCTACACGCCTGACCTCAACGACATCCCGCGTGAGAGCTGGGGCGCACTGGAAAATCTGGATCTCTGGATCGTCGACGGTTTGCGCTACACGAGCCATGTCAGCCATTTCAGCATCAACGATGCGCTGTCCTGGATCGAGCGGTTCAAGCCGAAGCGCGCGGTGATCACCAACATGACCGCCGACGTCGATTACGAGGTCATCCGCCAGTCGCTGCCCGCGGGCGTGGTGCCGGCCTATGACGGGCTGCGGCTGGAGACACACTAACCCCGCGGTGGAAAGTCCGGCAACAGCCGGCATACTCCTTGCTTGCATCGGCCGCATCATGTTGATCTAACGTCTGAAGGACAGGCGTCGGGCAGGGGCGATATTCAGGCGGATCGGCGACGAGTGATCGCCGGATCGGCTGAAAAGTCTCGCGTGCGGATGGGGATTGCGTTGGCAGGGGACGATGTAGCGGCTCGGGGAGCGGTGCGACGCGCTCTGGATCTCCTTTATCTCGGCGCGGGCTACGCCGCGGGCGTCTTCCTGGTCGCGATTTTCGCAATCATGATGGCCATGTCGGTCGGCCGCCAATTTGCGATCAACATTCCCGCCGGCGATGATTTCGCGTCCTGGTGCATGGCCGCGATGGCTTTCCTCGGTCTCGCTCACACCTTCAAGCGCGGAGAGATGATCCGCGTTGGCCTGTTGCTCGAACGTCTGCACGGGCGGACCAAGCAGATCGCGGAGATCGTGGCGCTCGGTATCGCCACCGCCTTCATCCTCTATTTCACCCGCTATGCCGTGCAGATGACCTACGACTCCTGGCGCTTCAACGATGTGGCGCAGGGCGTCGTCGCGCTTCCGCTCTGGATTCCGCAGCTCGGCTTTGCCGGCGGCCTTGCGATCCTGTCGATCGCGCTCATCGATGAAATGGTCAATGTCGTCATCGGCAATCGGCCAACCTATGAGAGGGGCTCGCCGGATGAGACGCCGGACGAATTCATCGAACGCATCTCGCAGGGCGGCGGAGGTTGACCATGGCCAATCTCGGCATGATCGAGCTGTCGTTCATTCTCCTCGGCGTCATGATCCTGCTGCTGGGAAGCGGCGTCTGGATCGCGGTCTCGCTCGGGCTGGTCGGCTTCGTGGCGATGGCGCTGACGACGAGCCTGCCGCTCGGGGCCGTGCTCGCCACCACCACCTGGAGCGCCAGCTCCTCGTGGACGCTGGCCGCGCTGCCGCTGTTCATCTGGATGGGCGAGATTCTCTTCCGCACCAAATTGTCCGAAGAGATGTTCCGGGGGCTGTCGCCGTGGGTTCAATGGCTGCCGGGACGCCTCACTCATGTCAACGTGATCGGCTGCGGCATCTTCGCGGCGGTGTCGGGCTCTTCGGCAGCGACGTGCGCGACGATCGGCAAGATCGCGCTGCCTGAGCTGGACAAGCGCGGCTACGACAAGAGCCTGAGTCTCGGATCGCTCGCAGGCGCGGGCACGCTCGGCCTCCTGATTCCGCCCTCGATCCCGATGGTGGTCTACGCGGTCACGGCGAACGTCTCCGTGCTTCAGGTGTTCCTCGGCGGATTTCTGCCGGGCGTGCTCGTGATGGTGCTCTATTCGGGCTACATCATCATCTGGTCGCTGCTCAATCCCAAGAAGGTTCCGCCGCGCGATCCGCCGATGCCGTTCCGGCAGAAGCTGCGAGAGTCGGCGAAGCTCGCGCCCTGCCTGCTTCTGATCCTGGCCGTGTTTCTTTCACTCGTGCTGGGCTTTGCGACCGCCACCGAATGCGCGGCATGGGGCGTCACGGGCGCGCTGCTGCTGGCGTGGTGGAGCGGTACGCTAACACGCAAGAACCTCCTCGAGAGCATCATGAGCGCGACGCGCCTGACCTGCATGATCATGCTGATCCTGGCAGGCGCGGCCTACACGACCGCTGCGATGGCCTATACGGGCATTCCGGCGGCGCTCGCCACCTGGGTCCAGGGACAAGAGCTGACACCGAGCATGCTCGCTCTGTATCTGAGCATCATGTACATCATCCTGGGATGCCTGATCGACGGCATCTCGATGATCGTCCTGACCGCGGTCATCGTGCTGCCGATGGTCAGGCAGGCTGGTCTCGACCTGGTCTGGTTCGGCGTCTATCTCATCATTCACGTCGAGATGGCGCAGATCACGCCGCCGGTCGGGTTCAACCTGTTCGTGCTCCAGAACATGAGCGGCCGCGATACTTTCACCGTCGCACGGGCCGCTTTCCCGTTCTTCGTGCTATTGCTTGCTGCGGTCTTCATCATCACGGAGTATCCGCAGATTGTGACGTTCCTGCCCAAGCTCGCTTTCCCAGACTGAGCGCACCTTTTCAGATTGACTGTGAGGAGAAGCCCGATGATGTCTCGTCTATTCCGCGCATCCTTGATCGCCGGCACCGTGCTGGCCGCGACGCCCGCTTTGGCCCAGACCAAATGGAATTTGCCGGCGGCGTATCCGGCCGACAACCCGCACTCCGAGAATCTCGTCGCCTTCGCCAAGGACGTCGAAGCCGCCACCTCCGGCAAGCTCCAGATCACGGTTCATCCGGGCGCTTCGCTGTTCAAGGCACCCGACATCAAGCGCGCGGTGGTGACCGGGCAGGCGCAGATGGGGGAGGTGCTGCTGTCGATCCACGAGAACGAGGACCCGCTCTTCGGTATCGACGTCGTGCCGTTCCTCGCGACCAGCTTTCCGGACGCGATGAAGCTGTATCAGGCTTCCAAGCCCGCGATCGTCAAGAAGCTCGATGCGCAGGGTCTCAAGCTCCTGTTCGCGGTGCCGTGGGCGCCGCAGGGCGTCTATGTCAACAAGCCGCTCGCATCGGTCGAGGACATGAAGGGCCTGAAATGGCGTGCCTACAATGTCGGGACCGCGCGCATTGGAGAGTTGGTCGGCGCGCAGTCGGTCACGATCCAGGCGGCGGAGTTGCCGCAGGCACTGGCGACGGGCGTGGTGAACTCCTTCATGTCATCGGGCGGCACCGGCTACGATTCGAAGGCCTGGGAGTCGCTCAAATACTTCTATGACGTGCAGGCCTGGATTCCGAAGGACTACACCTTCGTCAACAAGGCTGCGTTCGAGGCGCTCGACAAGCCGACCCAGGAGGCCATCCTCAAGGCCGCCGCGACCGCGGAGACCCGCGGTTGGAAGGCCTGGCAGGACAAGAGCACCTGGTATCTCGATCAGCTCAAGGCGAAAGGCATGAACGTCGAGCCGCCAAGCCCGGCGCTCAAGGCCGGCTTCCAGAAGATCGGCGAACAGCTCACGGCCGACTGGCTGAAGAAGGCCGGCGCCGACGGTCAGGCGATTGTCGACACCTACAAGAAGATGTGAGGATGAGGCCTTCCGCCCGCCGCCTTCCGGTGTGCGGGCGGAAGGTATTCTGCAATCAGCTCAGGCCGAGATCGCCTTCGCCGATCCGACCTCGTTGCGCAGCAGGAACTTCTGAATCTTGCCGGTCGAGGTCTTGGGGATGGGCCCGAACACGACCGCCTTCGGCGTCTTGAAGCCGCTCATATGCGAACGGCAGAAGGCGATGATGTCGGCCTCGCTCGCGCTTGCGCCCTCCTTCAATTCGACGAAGGCGCAGGGCACTTCACCCCATTTCGGATCGGGCTTGGCGACCACCGCTGCGAACAGCACGGCCGGATGCTTGTAGAGGATGTCCTCGACCTCGACGGAGGAGATGTTCTCGCCGCCGGAAATGATGATGTCCTTGGAGCGGTCCTTGATGATGACGTAGCCGTGCTCGTCTAGCACGCCGAGATCACCGGTGTGAAACCAGCCGCCCTCGAAGGCTTCCCTGGTTGCCTTCTCGTTCTTGAGATAGCCTTTCATCACGATGTTGCCGCGGAACATGACCTCGCCGATGGTCTCGCCATCGCGCGGCACCTCCTGCATCGTCTGCGGATTGATGACGGTGACGGCTTCCTCGAGCGGGTAGGGCACACCCTGCCGGCGTTTCATCCGAGCCCGCTCGGCCGCCGGGAGCTCGTCCCAGCCCGGCTGCTCGGCGCAGACGGAGGCGGGGCCGTAGACCTCGGTCAGGCCGTACACATGCGTGAGCTTGATGCCGATGCTTTCGGCGCCTTCGAGCACCGCGACCGGCGGCGCGGCGCCGGCGATGAGGCCGACGACGCGGCGGGCGGCGCTGCCGGTTGACGTTTCCTTGGGCGCATCGGGAGCATTGATCAGCGTGTTGTAGACGATGGGCGCGCCGCACATGTGGGTGACGCCGTGTTGCTTGATCAGCTCGAAGATTTTGCTCGGCTCGACCTTGCGCAGGCAGACATTGATGCCGGCGGCGGCCGCAATGGTCCAGGGAAAGCACCAGCCGTTGCAGTGGAACATCGGCAGCGTCCAGAGATAGACCGGATGCTGGCCGAGATTGCCGGCGAGGATGTTGCTGACGGCGTTCAGATACGCGCCGCGATGATGGGTGACGACGCCCTTGGGATTTCCCGTCGTGCCCGAGGTGTAGCTCAGCGCGATCGCGTCCCATTCGTCGCCCGGCGTGATCGCCGTGAATGCTGGATCGCCTTGCGCGACCGCCGCCTCATATTCGATCTCGCCGATGCGCTTGCCGCCGTTGAACGCGGCGTCGTCGACGTCGATCACCAGCGGCTTGGGACCCGTCATCCGCGCGAGCGCGTCGCTGATGACGCCGGAGAATTCCGGATCGACCAGGATGATCCTGGCGCCGCCATGGTCGAGCTGGAACGCGATCGAAGGCGCATCGAGGCGGATGTTGAGCGCGTTGAGCACGGCGCCCGTCATCGGCACAGCGAAATGCGCCTCGTTCATCGCCGGAATGTTCGGCAGCATCGCTGCGACGGTGTCGCCCACGCCGATGCCCTTGCCCGCGAGATAAGAGGCGAAGCGGCGGCAGCGCTCGTAGGTCTGCGCCCAGGTGAAGCTGCGGCCCTCATAGACGGTGCTGACGTGATCGGGATAGACGGCGGCACTGCGCGCGAGAAAGCTCAGCGGGCTCAGCGGCACGTAGTTGGCTGGAGTCTTGTCGAGGCCGATATTGTATGGGTTCTGCCGCTCGCTCATCGACACTCTCCTCAAATGCGTCTCAAAGGAATCCGATCGAGATCCAGGGGAAGATCGCGACGATGATCAATCCCACCAGCAGCGCCAAGAGATAGCCCCAGATCGGCCTGATGCCTTCGGCCGGATCGACGCGTCCGATGGCGCAGGCGGCATAATAGCCGACGCCGAAGGGTGGGGCGAATAGCCCGATACCCATGGCGAGAATGATCACCATGGCATAGTGCACCTCGTGGACGCCGACGGCGCGGGCGATCGGGAACAGCAGCGGCCCGAACAGCACGATCGCCGGGATGCCCTCGAGCACACTGCCGAGAATGACGAAGGCCAGGATGGAGACGGCGATGAAGGTCGCGGCACCCCCGGGCAATCCCGTCATGGCCGCGGCCAGCGAGCGCGAGAAGCCCGATTGGGTCAGGCCCCAGGCCATACCGGTCGCCGTGCCGATGATCAGCAGGATCGCGCCCGACAAGGCAGCGGTCTCGACCAGCATCGGAAACAGCCGCCGCCAGTCGAAGCGGCGATAGACCAGCAGGCCGACCAGGGCGCCATAGACGATGCCGATGGTGGAGACTTCGGTTGCGGTCGCGATGCCCTCGACCACGGCGTAGCGGATCACGAAGGGCAGTGCGAGCGCGGGCAGGGCGACGATGAATGTCCTGCCGATCTCGGATGCCGTGGCGCGGCGGACGTGGCTCATGTCCTCGTGGCGGTAGCGCCACCATACCAGCATGCACAGGGTGATCGCGAGCACGACGCCGGGCAGCAGGCCGCCGGTGAAGAGGGCGGCAATCGAAACGCCGGTGACCGAGCCGATCGTGATCAGCACGAGGCTCGGCGGAATGGTCTCGGTCTGGGCACCCGTCGCCGCAAGCAGCGCGACGAGGTCGCCGGGCTTGGCACCGCGCTCTTTCATCTCGGGAAACAGCACGGGCGCAACGGCGGCCATGTCGGCGGCCTTGGCGCCGGAAATGCCGGAGACCAGGTACATCGCACCGACCAGCACATAATGCAGCCCGCCCCTGACATGGCCGAGCAGGCTTGCCAGGAACGCCACCATGGCCCGCGCCATCCCGGTCATCTCGATCAGGAGCCCCAGGAACACGAACAGCGGCACCGAGAGCAGGATGAGGTGGCTCATGCCCTCGTCCATCCGCCCGACTAGCACCATGACCGGCGTGCGCGTGGCGAGCGCCAGATAGCCGAAGATCGCCAAGCCAAAGCCGAACGCAATGGGAACGCCGGCGAAGACGCAGAAGCCGGCGACGCCGACGAAGAAAATGACGAGGTTGAGATTGCCGAGCTGGCGCAGGAACGGCTCCGCCAGCCAGAACAGGCCGATTACGGCAGCAACGGAGACGAACGCAGTCGCGACCATCCGGTAGTCGGCCGCGCGCAGCAGCCGCAGCAAGGCAAAGGCCACCATGAGGCCGATGCCGGCCGGCAAGGCGGCGGCGCGCCACATGTTGGAGATCTGCAGTGCCGGCGTGGTGATGTAGCTCTCTTCGTAGGCATAGTCGCAGGACGGCCAGACGATCAGCGCCAGAAACGCCAGCGCCGCAGAGGTCGCGACCAGGTCGAGATAGGCCCGCATCGCAGGCCTGGCGCTGGCGACGATGGCGGTCATGCGCATGTGCTCGGAGCGGCGGAAGGCGACGGCGGCGCCGAGCATGGCCAGCCACAGGAACAGGATCGAGGCGAGCTCGTCGGACCAGATCAGCGGGCGGTGCAGGCCGTAGCGGGCGACCACGCCGGCAAACAGGATCACGATTTCGGCGACGACGAGAATCGCCGCCGGGACTTCGACGAGGAGGCCGAGCACGCGTTCCAGCGAGCCCAGCAACGAAGGTCGGCGAGGGGACTGCACAGCCACCTCGCCCGCTCCTTCGGTTACCCCAATCTCGATATGAGCCATGATGGCCCCGACGCCTTACGACAGCTTGCCGACGGCCTTCTCCAGGAGGTCCCAGGCCTGGTCGCCGTATTTGCCCTTCCACTCGGCATAGAAGCCGGCAGTCCGCAGCTTGTCGCGGAACGGCGCCACGGCCGGCTGGTTGAAGGTCAGGCCCTTGCCCGCGAGCTCCTGCTGGAGGTTGGCATTGAGCTTGGCTGTGTCCTCGCGCTCCTTCATGGCCGCGGCGTTGATGTTCTTGGCGACGACGGCACGCACGTCCTGAGGCAGCTTTTCCCAAGCCCTGCGGTTCGCCAGGAACCAGAAGCCGTCCCACATGTGGTTGGTCAACGAGCAGTATTTCTGCACCTCGTAGAGTTTCGCCGTCGAGATGATCGCGAGCGGGTTCTCCTGGCCCTCGACGATCTTGGTCTGGAGCGCCGAATAGACCTCGCTGAAATTGATCGAGGCGGGCGCCGCATCGAACGCCTTGAACATCGAGGTCCACAGCGGCGACACCGGCACCCGGATCTTGAAGCCCTTGAGGTCGTCGGGACCGGTGATCGGCTTGGTCGACGACGTGGTCTGGCGGAAGCCGTTGTCCCAGATCTTGTCCATGACCTCGAGGCCGGCCTTCTTGATCTCGCCGCGGACATGGGCGCCGAGATCGCCGTCCATGGCCTTCCAGACCGTGTCGTAGTCCGGGAACGCGAAGCCGATGCCGTTGATGGATGCCGCCGGCACCAGGGTCGACAGGATCAGGCCGGACAGCGTGAAGAACTCGACGCCGCCGGAGCGGATCTGGCTCAGCATGTCGGTGTCGGACCCGAGCTGGTTGTTCGGGAAGATCTGGAGGTCGAACTTGCCGTTCGTCTCGGCCTTGATCGCCGCCGCCATCTCCTTGGCGCGCACGTTCAGCGGATGGGTGTCAGGCAGATTGTTGGCATATTTGTAGGTGAACTCGGCGCTCTGGGCGCGGGCCACATGGGGCGCACTGATGCCGCCCAGGACCGCGGTCGCGGCGGAGGCCTTGAGAAGCGTGCGTCGGGAAAAGCGCGTCGAAAAGACCATGGGTCTGCTTCCTCGGAAGGTTTGTTGTTGTTCTGAGATGCAAACCTATACGGACGGTCGGTCGGAAGGTCATCTGCGATCTCGCGAGGCCTCGCTTATTGCAGCCGGACAAGGTCACGGCAATAACGGCTTGAGGGACATGGGCCGGATAAAAAGTGCGAAAACAACCCCATGCACAGTAGCCGTCAAGTGCTTGGACGACGTTCGGGCCCGGAGACGAAAATCGCGCCGGAGCGAAGCCGGGATGTCAGGAGTTTCATCTAAATAATTGATCTCATTGTACATAAATATATTCCATAATATACCTTATGCGAATCATGGATATGGGCTTGCGGCCAGATGGGACCCGCTCCCCGGCGACCCCAAAATCCTAATCCGGTCCTCTTTGATGGTCCCGCGGTTGGGCGGATGGCCGCGCGTGGTCGAATCGGATCGATCCAGGTTGACGCGGTGCTCACGGCCAGTCGGCAAAGTTCAGCGTCGGCCTCGATCGTCCGGCTCTTTCTCGTGCCGCGACGCGCCGGCGCCAGACACCCGGTGCCTCTCCGGTGTGCTTGCGGAAGAACCGGCTGAAATAGGCGGTATCCTTGAACCCGAGGGCGAACGCGATCTGCTTGATGGCGACGGTGCCGGCCTCCAGCCGTGTGGCGGCTTCCTTGACCACGCGCTGCTGGATCAGCTCGCTCGGCGAGCGCTTCAGCTCACGGCTGCAGAGTGCGTGCAGGCGGTCCGGCGTCATGCCGAGAAGGCTGGCGTAATCGCTGACGCGCAGGTGCTGCTGGTAACGCTCCTCGAGCAGTCTGCGGAAGCGGCTCAGAATCTCGGTGCTGGTGCCCTCCTCGTCCCGGTCACTGTCGCCGGCAAACAGCCGCCAGAAGCGCAGGACGCACAGCGTCAGCTCGGCCGACATGATCGATGCCGCGCCGCTGCGCGTGGGCGCCGCGATCTCATCCGCGATCGCCGCAATCGAATGGGCCATGGTGGTCACGAGATCGGGCTCGACCGGAAGCGCCATGATGCCGGCGGCGCCTTCGAGCGCGAGATAGGCAGGCTCGGCCGAGGGCGGCAGCCGCCGATACCTCCAGATAGTCGGCCGATTCCGCCGGCAGCCAGACGATGGCCGGTCCTGCCAATTTGATCGTTTTGCCGGCCCGGCCGATCTCGGCGGCGCCGCCGCCGTGCAGGCAGAGCAAATGGATGAAGGGCCGGAACGCCTTGGACGTCAGGGTCCAGCGCCGTGCCACGTAGTGCGCTCCGATCAGCTCGGCTCCAATCGGTGCCGTCCCGACCGCTGCGGGGGCCTGGTCCGCCTCCGCGACGCCTCGACGCACTTGCCCGGCGCGACCAGAAACGTCCAATCTTTCCCCGGATTTGTCCATTGTGCGAACAAACCTTGCGGTGCTTGCTAGGTCAAGTTCTCGATCGCAAGCCGGCTCATCGAAGCCACGCTGAAAAGAAATCGGGATCATGAGGAAACGACACTCACATCGTTGCGGGTAACCGCGCGAGTGAAAACGAGGGAGGCTCGACATGTTTTCCGCGAACCGTCGAACGTTGCTGCGCGTCACTGGCCTGGCGGCTTTGGCCACGGTGCTGGGGACCTTCGTGTCCACAGCCGATGCGCAGGAGAAGATCCGGATCGGCTATGCCATTTCCAAGACCGGCCCCTATGCCGGTGGTGCCGGCATCACGACCCTGCCCAATTACGAGCTTTGGGTGAAGGACGTGAACGCGGCCGGCGGCATCAAGCTCGGCGACAAGAAGCTGCCGATCGAGGTGGTCGAATACGACGACCGCAGCAGCTCGGAGGAAGCCGTCAAGGGGATCGAGCGCCTCGCCAATCAGGACAAGGTCGATTTCATTCTTCCGCCCTGGGGAACGGGCCTCAACCTCGCGGTCGGCCCGACGCTGAACCGTCTCGGCTACCCTCACCTCGCGGTCACGTCGGTGACCGACAAGGCGCCGGAGCTTGCCAAGCGCTGGTCGAACGCGACCTTCTGGCTCGGCACTTCCGCGCAGATCTCCGAGGCGCTCGCCGATCTGCTCGGCAAATTGAAGAGCGAAGGCAAGATCGGTCCCAACATCGCGATGGTCAGCATCGCCGATCAGTTCGGCATCGAGTTGTCAGCCGCCGGCCGCGAAGCCTTCAAGAAGCACGGCTTCACGCTCGCCTATGACAAGACCTATCCGATGGGGACTCAGGATCTTCAGCCCCTGTTGAAGGACGCGATCGCGGCCAACCCGGACGCGTTCATTGCGTTCAGCTATCCGCCGGACACGATCGCGCTGACCGAGCAGGCGCAACTGCTCAAGTTCAACCCAAAGGTCTTCTATGTCGGCGTCGGCACCGCCTTCCCGCTCTACAAGGGCAAGTTCGCCGCCAACAGCGATGGCGTGATGGGGATCGGCGGCTGGAACGCGGACTCGCCGCAGCTGAAAGACTATCTCGCGCGTCACAAGGCTGCGACGGGCAAGGAGCCTGATCGCTGGGCAAGCTCGATCACCTATGCGAGCCTCCAGGTGCTCCAGCAGGCGATCGAGAAGGTCGGCAAGCTCGATCGCGCCGCGGTCGCGGCCGAGATCCGTTCGGGCACGTTCGACACCATCATCGGCAAGGTCAAGCTGAAGGACGGACTGCTCCAGGAGGTCTGGAGCGTCGGCCAATGGCAGAACGGCGAATTCTACGCTCTCGCACCCGCCTCGCGTCCGGGCGCGCGCGCCCCGGTCGTGCCGAAGGCGCAGTGGCAATAAGGCTGGCCGGCAGGCCTCGCGTGTGAGGCCTGCCCGCCATCCACCAGGGACACCATCTTCATGTTGCTTGTCGACATCGTCCTGCCGGGCCTCGTGCTTGGTGGCATGTACGCGCTGATCGCGCTCGGCTTGACGCTGCAATATGGCGTGGCGCGGGTCATGAACCTCTCCTATGGGGAGTCGCTCGTCGCCGCCGCCTTCGGCGCGTTCTCGCTCTACAGCGGTCTTGGCCTCAGCCCGCTGGCTGCGCTGCTATTTGCGGTTCCTGTCGCGATGGTGCTGAACTGGCTGCTCTACCGCTTCCTGCTGGAACGCCTGATGCGGCGCGGCAAGGACAGAGGCGCGCAGGAGATCGACAGCATCCTCGTCACCTTCGGCGTATTGTTCGTGATTCAAGGTGCCATGCTGGTCGCTTTCGGTGGCCAGTATTACAGCTACAGCTATCTCTCCATTCCGCTGACGATCATGGGCTCGACCCTCGCGGTCAATCGCCTCGTCGCGCTGCTGTTCGCGGCGCTGGTCGGCGGCGCCGTGTATCTCGCCCTCACCCGCACCCGGATCGGGACTGCCGTTCGCGCCATCGCGGTGGATGCGAATGCCGCGCGCCTGGTGGGGATCGACGTGGCGGCGCTGTCGGGGCTGGCCTTTGCGTTCGGCGGCGGCCTCGTCGCCGTCGGCGGTGTCCTGGTCAGCATGTTCCTCACCTTCAATGCCGCCATGGGCGTGGTCTTCACCATGAAGGCGCTGGTCGTCGTCATCATGGGCGGCGTCGGCAACGTGATGGGCGCGCTGGTTGCGGGACTGCTGCTCGGTGTGGTCGAAAACGCGGTGGCGCGGCTGGTCGATCCGGGCCTGACGCTGGCGGCCACCTACGCGCTGTTCCTCGGTGTGCTCCTGATCAAGCCGACGGGTCTGTTCGGGAGAGCCACGTCGTGACGGCATTGGTCCGGACGTTGCTGTGGTGCGCCGGCCTCGCCCTGGCTGCGGCGATCGTCAGCTATCCGCTTTATGCCAACGGCTATTATCTCGCGCTCGGCATCAGCGTCCTCTACTTCACGATTCTTGCGACCGCCTGGGCGATGTTCTCGGGTCCGACCCGGTACATCTCGCTTGCGACCGTCGCCTTCTTCGGTCTCGGCGCCTACACCGCCGCGGTGCTCGGCGAGACCATGCCCTGGCCGGTCGTGCTGCTGGCCGCGGCCGGGGTGGGCGCCCTCACCGCAGCAATCACCGGGCTTTCGACGCTGCGGCTGTCAGGCATCTATTTCGTGATCTTCTCCTTTGGGCTTGCCGAACTGATCCGGCAACTCGTGATCTGGTACGAGGTCAACATCCACAAATCGGTCGGCCGCTATCTCTTCAGCGCCGTGACGCAGGACATCCTCTATTGGCAGCTCCTTGGCCTGACCGCGCTGGTTTTCCTGGTCGGCTGGCTGCTCGGGCGCTCGCGCTACGGGCTGGCCCTGCGCGCCATCGGCGCCGATGAGACCGCGGCCAGCCATTCCGGCATCGATGCGACGCGGGTCAAGCTCGGCGTGTTCATCCTGAGCGCGACATTCATGGCGATGACCGGTGCGTTGATGGCGCCGCGCTGGACCTATATCGATCCGGCGATTGCGTTCAATCCGACCATCTCATTCCAGGTCGTGATCATGGCCTTGCTGGGCGGGGCAGGCTCGCTGTTCGGCCCTGTGCTGGGTGTCATTCCGCTGGTTCTGCTGTTCGAGGTTCTGACCGCGACGCTGCCCAATCATTTCAGCATCGTGCTCGGCCTCGTCTTCGTCCTCATCGTCATGGTGCTGCCGAACGGGGTGATCGGCCTGCTCGGAGTTGGGCGCTGGCGTGTGCCGACAGGAGGCCGCGCGGCCGCTTCCGCCCGCACCATGGATACACCTCTGCTCGCGGTCGACGGTGTCAGCAAGTCCTTCAGCGGGTTGCGCGCGGTCGATGCCGTGAGCTTCTCGGTCGCGCCGGGCGAGATCGTCGGCATCATCGGTCCGAACGGCTCGGGCAAGACGACGCTTCTCAATACGCTGTCCGGCGCTTTGACTCCGTCATCGGGCACGATCCGGTTCAGTGGCACCGTCCTCAACGGCCTGCCGGCACACCGGATCGCGCGTCTTGGCCTCGCGCGCACTTTCCAGCTGGTGCGCGTGATGCCGGACCTGACCGTGGCCGAGAACGTTGCTGCCGCACGACTGTTTTCCTCCGCACCCGCGTCGTCGAGCGGCCCGGAGGCGACGGGCGGCGAGTTGCTCGATCTGGTCGGGCTCGGCACCATGCACGAGGCGCAAGCGGGCGAACTGACCTATATCGATCAGAAACGTCTGGAGCTTGCCCGTGCGCTGGCGCTGCAGCCGCGCCTCGTGCTGCTCGACGAATGGCTGGCGGGCCTCAATCCGAGCGAGCTCGAGACCGGCATCGCGCTGATCGCGAAGCTGCGCGAGCGCGGCCTCACCATCATCATGGTCGAGCATGTCATGGATGCGATCCGCGCGTTGTGCGGCCATTGCATCGTCATGAACGCCGGCAGCGTGATCGCGCGCGGCGCTCCGGACGAGGTCCTGGCCGATCCAAAAGTCATCGCCGCCTATCTCGGAGATGACGATGCTTGAGGTCGCCGCCCTCTCCCACTTCTATGGCAAGCACCAGGCCCTGGCCGACATTGCGCTCGGCATCGATCAAGGCGAGATCGTCGCGATCCTCGGCGCCAACGGTGCCGGCAAGTCGACCCTGCTCAAGAGCATCGCGGGTCTGGTCAGGCCCACCCCTGGCGCAACGATCCGGTTCGAGGGACGGGACATCGGTGAACTGCCGGCCCATTTGATCGTGGAGCGCGGCATCGCCCTGGTGCCTGAAGGCCGCGGGGTCTTCGGCGAGCTGACGGTTGCAGAGAACTTGCAGCTCGGCGCCTACCCTGCCCGGGCCCGTGCAGGCGAAGCAGCGCGGCTCGCGAAGATCTTGCAGCTGTTCCCTCGCCTGGCCGAGCGCATGACCCAAGCCGTCCGCACCATGAGCGGCGGCGAGCAGCAGATGGTGGCGATTGGCCGCGCGCTGATGTCGAACCCGCTGCTCCTCCTGCTGGACGAGCCCTCGCTCGGCCTGTCGCCCCTGCTCAGCCGCGAGATGTTTCGCGCACTGACGCAGATCCGCGGCAGCGGCGTCGGCGTCCTCCTGGTCGAACAGAACGCGCGCGCGAGCCTCGACATTGCCGATCGGGTCTACCTGATCGAGTCCGGTCGCAACGCCGGCAGCGGTCCTGCGGCTGCGATGAAGAACGATCCCGAGATTCAGCGCGCCTATCTCGGCAAGGCGCGCGCCGCATCGCCGCGACGATGATCGCCCAGCAACTCCCTCCTGCAATCCTCGGAGAGCTCCATGAACGCAATCGACCTTCTGATCGCCGGCAAGGACCAGCCGGCCAGCAACCAGCGCACCTTCCAGCGCCATAACCCCATCTCCGGCGAGGTCGCGACCATCGTGGCGGCGGCCTCGATCGAGGATGCGATGCGCGCCGCCGATGCGGCGGCCGCCGCCTTTCCCGCGTGGTCGCAGCTCGGTCCCTCCGAGCGCCGCAAGCGGCTCAACGCCGCCGCCGACGTCCTGGCGCGCCGGGCGCCGGAATTCACCGCGCTGATGGTGGCCGAGACCGGCGCCACCGCAGGCTGGGCCGGTTTCAACGTGCATCTTGCCGAGGGAATGTTGCGCGAAGCTGCGGCCATGACGACACAGATATCGGGCGAGGTCATTCCGACCGACAAGCCCGACAATCTCGCCATGGCCTTCCGCCAGCCCGTCGGCGTCGTGCTCGGCATTGCACCGTGGAACGCGCCGGTGATCCTCGGCGTGCGCTCGGTGGCGATGCCGCTCGCCTGCGGCAATACGGTCGTGCTGAAGGCCTCCGAGATGAGCCCTGGCGTCCACCGCCTGATCGGAAGCTGCCTGACCGAAGCCGGCCTGGGCGATGGCGTCGTCAATGTCGTGACCAACGCGCCGGAGGACGCGCAGGCCGTCGTCGAGGCGTTGATCGCCCATCCCGCAATCCGCCGCGTCAACTTCACTGGTTCGACCCGGGTCGGCCGCCTCATTGCGCTCGCTTGCGCCAAGCACCTCAAGCGCGCGCTGCTCGAGCTCGGCGGCAAGGCTCCGCTCGTCATCCTCGACGATGCGGACCTCGACGCCGCCGTCAACGCCGCGGCTTTCGGGGCTTTCATGAACCAGGGCCAGATCTGCATGTCGACGGAACGGATCGTCGTCGACGACAAGGTGGCGGACGCCTTCATCGCCAAATTCGCCGCCAAGGCGAACAGCCTTCCCTTCGGCGATCCGGGCAAGGGCAATGTGGTGCTCGGCTCGCTGGTCAGCGGCGCGGCCTGCGACCGCGTCAGGGGCCTGATCGACGATGCCGTCGCCAAGGGTGCCGTGGTCGCGGCGGGCGGACACGGCAGCGCCACCATCATGCCGGCCACGATCGTCGATCACGTCACGCCGGCGATGCGCATCTATGGCGAGGAAAGCTTCGGTCCGGTCGTGACCGTGGTCCGCGTCAGCGGGGTGGACGAGGCCGTCCGCGTCGCCAACGACACCGAATATGGCCTCTCCTCCGCGGTATTCGGCCGCGACATCGCGCGCGCCCTCGGCGTCGCCAAGCGGATCGAGTCCGGTATCTGCCATGTCAACGCGCCCACTGTGCACGACGAGCCGCAGATGCCCTTCGGCGGCACCAAGGCGTCCGGTTACGGCCGCTTCGGCGGCAAGGCAGCGATCGACGAGTTCACCGAGCTGCGCTGGATCACCGTGCAGACCGGACCGCGACACTATCCGTTCTGAGCCGTAGCTCCACCGCACAGCGCAGTCTTCGGCCCGGCGCTCGAACGTCGTCCGAGCTCTTGACGGTTACTGTGCATGTGGTTGTTCTTTTTATCCGGCCATGTCTCACGGGTATACTTTGTACAGACTAGCCCCCGTGCCCCGCCTTGCTGAGCTCGAACGAGCACACGTTGGTTTAGAGACTTGCTCAATCGCGCAACACCTTCCGTAGCGCGGTTGGCGCGAGAATGCGGATGCGTCGGTACGACAGTTTCACGTATCCATCCGCTTCGAGTTGGCGCAGAATAGAACCAGCCGTGGTCCGAGCGACGTTGGCCATATAGGCGATTTCTTCATGGTTGAGGTCAATCTCGATTGGCCGGCCGTTTGGCGGACTTGTGAGGCGGCAATCTCCGAGGCGGAGCAGGACAGCCACGAAGCGCTTGGCGTGACTGCGAATCATCAGGTCGTCGGAGCCCCCCATTGCGAGATCGAGATGATCGAGCGCCAGGAGGCCAAATAGCCGCCAGGCAGCTGGGTCGACGCCGACAATCTCGTCGACGCCATGCATCGGCAGATGCAGCAGTGTCGTTGGCCTGGTCGCGGTCAGGCCAACTTTTCGGGGCTGACGCGTGAAGACCGAGCCTTCCCCGAACCAAGCGCCGGGCATCGCGAAATGCGCGGTATACGGCCCTGCCTCCCGAGGCGCGATGGAAACGCCGAGACCTCCTTCGACAAGCCCATAGAGGCCGCCCGGCTCATCGCCGATCGCATAAATCGGAGCGCCGCCGCCAACGTGCTCCAGCACGCAGCGCTTCAAGACCGCGCTCCGAAATGACGGCGGCGTGTTGCGGAGCCAGCCTTTGTCGCTGACGATTTCGGAGGCCGCTTCCTTTCTGAGCATCCTGGCTCCAATAGGTCGCCGGCGATCAATCTGACTGAGGCTTTATGGCTATGCATGTCGGTGGCCACGGGGTTGATCGAGATCAATATCTCGCTGGTTGTGTCGTGGTGCGTTGCCCGTCCGCATCGTTCCGATTCCATCATGAACAGATGGAACCCAGCCTGCGCCAAGCTCCGTCGGCGTAACCTCAGCTCATTCCAATCGAGCGGGCAGCAAAGAGGCAGGAATTGCGATGAGACATGAACGGACCCCCTCCTCTGCTTCGATCGCCTTTGTGATTGCCGGACTTGCGCTCGCCGTTGCCGTACCCGGAGACGCCAGCGCACAATCGACAGCGACTGGAGCCGCCACCGATGATGTCTCGGTCAAGGGCGCGTTCGATCCGGACGACGCCGCAAATCTCGAAAGCAAGCCGGAGACGCCGGCCGGCGTCGAGGCAAAGAAGCGATACTCGCCGTATGCGGGCCGCCAATATCCGACCCGCGTGTTCTTCGGCGACACCCATCACCACACGGCCAATTCGGGCGACGCTTTCATGGGCGGCAACAAGCTGACGCCGGAGCAGGCCTATCGTTTCGCGCGCGGGGAAGAGGTCGTGTCCTCGAGCGGCGTGCCGGCGAAGCTCTCCCGTCCACTCGACTTCCTCGTCGTGTCGGACCATGCAGAGGGGCTCGGCCTGATGTTTCAGGTCGCCGACGGCAACCCGGCCTTCGCGTCGGATTCGACTCTGACGCGCTGGGGCAAGGCGCTGAAGAGTGGCGGAAAGGAGCAACAGGACGCCATGAACGAGCTTGTTTCGGCGCAGGCCAACAACAAGCTTCCGCCTCCGATAAAGGACCCGAAGATCGTCGGTCCGATCATGAAGTCGGTCTGGCAGGAATACACGGCGACCGCCGAGAAATTCAACGAGCCGGGTCGCTTCACCGCGATGATCGGCTTCGAATGGACTTCGGTTCCCGGCGGCAACAACCTGCATCGCAATGTCCTGTTCCGCGACAACAAGGACAAGGCCGATCAGATTTTGCCGTTCTCCGCCTGGCAGAGCGAAGACCCGGAGAAGCTGTGGGATTGGATGGACAAGTACGAGCAGAAGACGGGAGGAAAGCTGCTTGCCATCCCGCATAACGCGAACCTCTCCAACGGCCGCATGTTCGAATTGGTGGATTTTGCCGGCAAGCCGCTCTCGAAGGGATACGCCGAGCGACGCGCCCGCTGGGAGGTGCTGCAGGAAATGATGCAGACCAAGGGTGCCAGCGAGACGCATCCCGCATTGTCCCCGAACGACGAGTTCGCGGATTTCGGCATCGCCGGTTGGGAATACGGCAACCTGACGCTGGAAGACAAACCTCTGTCCCGCGACATGATGCCGACCAATTATCTCCGCTGGGGATTGCTCCAGGGGCTGATGCAGGAGAGCAAACTCGGCGCCAATCCGTTCAAGTTCGGCTTCATCGGCGGCACCGATGTCCATAATTCGCTCACCTCGATCGAGGAGGACAATTTCTACGGCAAGCACGTCAATCAGGAGCCGCGTCCGACCCGCTGGGAACACGTCTCCAAGCAGGGCTTCGGCAAGACGCGATACACGTGGCACTACACCGCGGCCGGCTACGCGGCGGTGTGGGCTACCGACAACACCCGCGAAGCGCTGTGGGACGCAATGAAGCGCAAGGAGGTCTATGCGACCTCGGGCACCCGCATGACCGTCCGCATGTTCGCCGGCTGGGACATCACGGCCGACGACGCGCGCTCGCGCTACGTCGCGGAGACAGGCTACGCCAAGGGCGTGCCGATGGGCGCGGACCTGCCGAAGTTGCCGGCGGCGGGCAAGGCCCCCTCCTTCCTGATCGCGGCGATGAAGGATGCACAAGGCGGCAATCTCGACCGCATCCAGATCGTCAAGGGCTGGCTCGACAAGGCCGGCAAGCCGCAGGAAAGAATCTACAACGTGGTGTGGAGCGATGCGCAGCGTCGCAAACCCGGCAAGGACGGCAAGCTGCCGCCGGTGGGCGACACGGTCGACGTCGCGCGGGCCAGTTGGACCAACACCATCGGCGCCTCCGAACTCGTCGGGGTCTGGAAGGACCCTGATTTCGATCGATCCGTGCGGGCGTTCTACTATGCGCGCGTCATCGAGATCCCGACGCCTCGCTGGACCGCTTATGATGCGCTCCGCTTCGGGATCAAGATGCCGCCGGAAGTGCCCATGAAGCACCAGGAGCGCGCCTGGACCTCACCCGTCTGGTACACGCCATCGTAAACGGCGAGCGCAGCCATGAAACGTCTGCTCAAAGAGCCCTTACTCCATTTTCTGGCGCTGGCTGTCGCTGTCTTTGTCGCCTACGGGGTCTTCAATCGCGTCGAGGTGGGCAAGCCTGACGAGATAATGATCACGCAGTCCCGGATCGATCGGCTGGCCGCGCAGTTCGCCGCGATCTGGCAGCGTCCGCCGACATATGCCGAGCTCAAGAACCTGATCGACGACCACGTCAAGGAGGAGATTCTCGTCCGCGAGGCGCTTGTGCTCGGTCTGGACAAGGACGACGTGATCATTCGCCGCCGCCTGCGCCTCAAGATGGAGTTCTTGAACAGCGCCGAAACCGCGACCTTGACGCCGACTGACGCCGAGCTCGAGATCTATCTGAAGGACAATCCCGACAAGTTCGCGATTGATCCCGCATATGCTTTCCAGCAAGTACTGCTGAGCCCCGACCAGCATGGCGACAAGATCGATCAGCGCGCAGCTTCGGTTCTTGATGTCCTCCGAACGAAACTGTCCATCGACCCGGCCGAGCTCGGAGACGCCACGCTGCTCCCGCGCAAGCTCGATCTCACCGGCAAGGCATCGATCAGCCAGACGTTTGGTCCCGCGTTCGCTGACGCCCTCGACAAGATCGCACCGGGCGAGTGGACCGGGCCGGTCGAGTCGGACTTCGGGCTGCATCTTGTCCGCATCGCGGAGCGTCAGGCGGGCCGCGCGCCCGCACTTGCCGAGGTTCGCAGTCCCGTCGAACGCGAGTGGGCGAACGAGAAACGCAAAGCCACCGAGGATCAACGCCTCGCCGCGCTGCTGACGCGCTACCGGATCACGACGGAGCGGAAGCCGAATGGCGCTCCCCGGCTAGCGAACGGTCCATGACCCGTCTCGCCGGCATCCTTCTCTTTCTCGCGCAGTTGCTTGCGGTCAGTCTCGCTGCGGCCGACGAGCTTCGGCCCGCCTATCTCGACATCCGGGAAACGGCGGCCGACGAATTCGCCGTCGTGTGGAAGGTCCCGGCGCTCGGCGATATGCGGCTGGGCATCTACATTCGCCTGCCTGCGTCCTGCCGCCCAAAGGCGGAGCCGGTCAGGACCATTCAGGCGGGGTCCTTCTTCGAGCGATCGAGCGTGGTTTGCGCCGGCGGCCTGAAGGGCCAGGAAATTTCCGTCGACGGCCTCAGGGCAGGCGTGACGGACGCGCTGGCGCGAATTGAGTACCGTGACGGCACGACGGAAGTCGCACGGATCACCCCGGACTCCCCGACCATCGTCGTCGTGGGCACCCAGAGCAGGCTCGAGGTCGCCAAGACCTATCTGCTGCTCGGGATCGACCATATCCTCACGGGTTTCGATCATCTGCTGTTCGTGCTGGCGCTGATGCTGCTGATCCGTGCTCCCTGGATGCTGGCGAAGACGATCACCGCCTTCACGATCGCGCACAGCATCACGCTGGCAGGCGCCACCCTCGGCTATTTCAGCCTGCCGCAGAAGCCCGTCGAAGCCGCTATCGCGCTCAGCATCGCCTTCGTTGCAAGCGAGCTCATCAAGATCAAGGCGGGCGAACGACGTCTGTCGCAAGCCTATCCATGGCTGGTCTCCTTCGCCTTCGGCCTGCTTCACGGCTTCGGCTTTGCCGGCGCGCTCAAGGAGACCGGTTTGCCGCAACTGGACATCCCGCTGGCTCTGCTCATGTTCAACATCGGCGTGGAGGCCGGCCAGCTCCTGTTCGTCGCAGCGATGCTGATCGTGGTCCGAGCAGCTACAGCGTTCGTTAAATTGCCTGTGGTGCCGGCCCGCCTCGCCGCCGCCTACCTGATCGGCACCATTTCCATGGTCTGGTTCGTCAACAGGGTCACAAGCTTCGCGATCTAGCGAGCGATCACCTCAACCAGTGAGCCGACAACCAGGGCCACTGCGGGCGCAACAGATCGGGTGCTTGGATTGCCTGCGACATTTGGCCTTCGATTGATCGTCCGCGATCAATGTCACTTCCCTCGCCTGTTACTCTTCGAAGGACGGTGACCTCTGATCTACCCCCAGCGAGTGCGATGCGTGCGGGGTAACGGGAGCGCAAATGAAGGCCTCACGCATTTTGATCCGAGCGCTCCTGGCTGTGCCTCTGTTGCTCATTGAAATCGAACCCGGCGCGAGCGACGGCTCCGATGACCACAACAACTGTGGTGTCGATGAACGGCCGCTTGCGCAGCGTCACTTGGCCACCGATAGCGAGGGCCGCACGAGTTGAACTGACGACTTGTACTTCACGTCGTGAACCGGAGGGACCCCGTCATGATCAGAAACGGGCTGTACGCGCTAACCGTCGAGTTGCTTGACGGCATTCAAGGCGGAGGCAATGGCGTCCTCGTATTGCGCGACGGCACGATCCGCGGCGGAGACTCCTACTTTTACTTCATCGGCTGTTACGTATGTAGCGGCGGCAGGTGGAAAGGCGAGGTCACCTCGCAAGAGCACACGCTGAACTTGGCGACGCGGCCCTTTGCACGAAAGGTCGCCACCGTTGGCTTCAGTGGATGCTATACCGACCGCGGCGCCGAAAACACCAACACCGCGTTGCTAGGCAATCGGAGCATTCCGTTCCGAACGACCCTGCGCCTGCTGCTCGCCGACCAGGACTTTGACGTGCTCGGCGCTCGATCGACGGCGTAACGACCATCTCCGATGAAGGCACGCAGGCGCTCCTGCCCGGGCCGGCCGCCGAAAACCGATCGAATGCGTTGATCGTGCCCGAGGGGCACGATCCGGCGAGCCCTATTTGGCGGCCGAGTACCAGATCGGCGACGTCCAGGCCCGTTCCTGCACCGTGGGCGCCACGCCTTCAAGCAACGGCAGTTTCGCGCGAAAGGCATCATAGGTGCTCCAGCGCGGCGTCGGGATCTGCAGCACGCGAGCGTAGTAGAGAGCGTGCTGGGTGGGATCGAAGTCGGCGTCCACCCAGGTCCCGGTCAGCTGCGGACTGCCACCCGAATTGCTGTAGGTTGCCGTCTTCACATCGACCGTATTCGCCACCGGCGGCAGCTTGCCGTCCGGACCGACTTTGCGATCGCCTGACCACGCGACGTTGACGATCTTCTCCTGCGGCGCGCCGTGCGCGCCGATCCAGCCTTTGATGATCTGGATGCGATCGAGATTGGCGTCCTTCGGACCCTTGATCGCCGTCACGTTGAAGCGCAATGGCCGCTTCTCGCCGGCGGCGACCGCCGGCAGGTTTCCGCCCATCGGCACCCCGAACCTGTACCCGTTCTCGACCATGGCCTTCGGGTTGGCGTCCGGCCCGGGAAGATCGAAACCCGCGAACATGCGGATCTTGATGCGGACACCACTGGTCGCAAACGTTTCCTTCGCCTTCATCGCGTCCCAGATCGCGCCCCGCGTATTGCTGGTCGCCCAGACGCCGGTGAGCGCGCCGGGGTTGAGGTCGATACCGCCGATCCAGCCGCCGACATCCGCGGTCCGGCGTCGCTCGACCGTACCGTCGGCGGCGCCATGGCTGCCGACCTTGAAGTTACTTTCGTCGGTATCGCCGGGCGTGCCGTTGTGGCTGTCGGTCCCTCCCACGACGCCGTATTTGTAGGGATTGGCTCCCAGCGTGCGCTCATATTCGAGGCCTTTGACGAGCCCATAACGAACGAAGTTTTCCTTCTGCGCCACGCGACCGCTGTAGTTCGCCATCGTGTCCGCGTTCTCGAAATTCGCGAATTCGTCGGCGGCCCAGAACTTGCGGTGAACTTCGGAATTGCCCTTCACCTGCATCATCTCAATCAGCGGCTCGAAATGGGCGCGCGTTTTCGCATAGGCTCCATCGATCGGCCTGCCCTGCGGATCGAGCGGGTCGAACATCATGCCCTTACTGGCGTTCGAGTTGTGCGGGATCGCGATCACCGAGGCGCCGATTCTCTCCAGGCCGCCCATCCAGGCCCAGAGCCCGTCCTCGCGATTGATATCGATGTAGCTCATGGGAATCTCGGGCACGCGGATGTCCCGGAAGAACACGTTGCGATGCAGATTGCCGCCCTTGGGCGCCGCGCTCCATTCGAACGCGGGAATCGTCGTGAACTTGCCGGGCTGATAGTTCCGCTCGGCGGCCTCGAGTTCGATGACCCAGGCGCTCTTCGTGGTCTCGGTACCTGCGAAGAACGGCGGGTGCTGCGGCGTCTCGGAACGGTTGCTCTTCACGACATAGTTCAGGAACCAAGTCTCGCGGTCCTCGATCGAGGTCATCGACCGCAATTCCTTCAGCTTGTCCTGATCGTGTCCGGGCGCGCCCGCGACCATGGTCGAGTACATCTCGCCGAGATATTCGGCGTGATCCGTCACCGCGGCGAAATCGAGAGGCTCGACGATGCGGTGCACCTGGCCGTTGACCGTCATCTTCTCGCCCTGGGCGAAGCGATACGCCCCATCCGGGGTCAGCCGCGCCCCGCCGAGATAGGCGTCCAGCGAATAGGCGGTGTGGACATGCGTTTCGCCAAAATAGGCCTCCCGCAGCGGATTGGACGGAGCCCTGGCCTCGGCGGCCACGATCCGCGCCTGCTCCTTCTGCATCGCAGGGCTGGCCGCCAGCAGCTTCAGATCGTCCGCTCGCGCTGCCACAGCACACAAGGATGCGGCCAGCAGCAGGCCGCCGCCGATGGCGCCATGTCCGATCGTGGTGACGCCCTCCCCTTTGTTGTTCATGTTCATGCCCCGTATGTATTGCCACCGCGCTTCGGGGCGCACGTCCGAAGATTTCCCGGGCCGGCGAGACACGCTCGTTTACCATGCATTTCCGGGACGAATTGTTCGCCCATGAACAATACGCCGGGAGATTCGAGATTGGCGAGCCAAACCGATCGATGGTGCCGACCACCCTGCGGCTCCATCAATTGCGTCGGGGGGCAGCGCAGCTCAACGCTGCAGCAGCAGATCCAGCTCGCTCTGCGCCTTCTTGACGGCTGCCGCGAACCAGCTCTGGCTTGGCGCTTCCTTGGCGAAGCAGGCCGTGAAAGCGGTCATCGCATTGTCTTCGCGGGTGATGTCGCCGCGCGGGTCCTTCTTGTCGACGGGCTTCGCCATCATCTGCTTCCAGACCTTTTCGCAGGCCGGGATCGGGGCCGTCTTCACGGCCTCGGTTGCGGCGAGGAAATAGACCTTGTCGCCCTGGATCGCGACCACATCGATTTCATTCGGTGAACCCTTGAGGTCGCCATTGCCGCGCATGCCGAGCACGGCGGCCGCGACGCTTGCCCCTGCGGGCTTCGCGATCGGCAGCTCCGCATATTTGGCGAAGGCGGCATCCTGGATGGCGTAATGGTAGAAGCGGTCCGATCTGAGCGCCGCGCCGATCTCCTGCGGGATGCCGTCGTCGCGATGTTCGCCCAGCCAGCGTTTGAGCAGCGTCGTCGTAGTCACCACCGCTTGCGTCTTGTAATCCTCGGAAGCGAAGCTGAGTCCGTCGAGATGGCCGAATCCGACGTCGTCCTTGAAGAGTGTGTCGACGTTCGACTTGCCCTCGGCGGGCAGCCCCTTGATCATGACCGGTCCCAGCAGGCCGCGCAGCACGCCTGCGAGCTCCTTCAGCGCCGCGTCGTGCTGCCTGGTGAGCTCGTCGCTCTCCTTGGCTTTCGAGAACTTTGCGATGTAGCGATCGCGCAGGTCGAGATAGTGCTGCTCGGGCGCGGCCGCATGGGCGGGCGTGGCGAAGACGAGCAGGCAGAGCAAGGCAAGCGATCTCATGCAGTGTCCGGAAAAACTGGGAGCGACCTTCAGTCTTTGTGCCCCTGCCGGCCGGGAAGGTTCATCCGGGAACGGCCCGCCCGGCCCTACTCCGCCGGCGTGAGTTGCTGCCGGCTCAGGCGAACAGCGGCCGTCTCGCGCACGCGGATTCGGGCGCGGCGCTTGCGCCACCAGATCACGACGCCGGTGACCGATAGCGCTGCCACCACCAATCCCATGATCGAGATCAGGATGCGGCCGAACAGCCCGACGATCCGGCCCGAATGCAACGGAAACTGCGCCTGCACGAAGATGTCGGCGGCGGTGCCGACCCAGGGCAGCCGCTCGCCGATGGGGCGGCCATCCTCGCTGTCGTAGTAGAGCTGCGCCGGGCCGACGCCGCCGGCGCCGTGATCGTCACCGGGATGGAAGAAGGCGGCGGCATAGACGCCATGAGCCGGGCCGTAGCTGATCGCGCCGACCGGGGTGGTCCACCCTCGCCCCTTGCCGTCGGCTGCCGCGCGTGCGGCGATGTCGGCGAAGGTCACCTTGGGCTCGATGGGATCGTCGAGATCGCGATAGGGCCGCTGCTCATACGGCGTCGGCGTGTAGTTCGACACCATCTTCATCAGCGGCGAGAACACCTCGAAATAGAGGTTCAGCGAGAACGCCGTGAAGGCGATGACGAACAGCACGCCCCAGGTCCACAGGCTGAAGGCGCGGTGGATGTCGAAATTGATCCGGTAGGCGCTGCCCGAGGTCTTGATGGTCCAGGCCGGCGCCCAGCGCGCCCAGAAGCCGCGCTCGAGCTGGCGTGCGACTTCAGGCGCCCGCGCGGCCCTGGCACGCCGCCGTGAAGGCAGCGTCAGGTAGAAACCGACGAAGCAATCGATGGTCCAGATGATGGCGATGACGCCGAGCAGGCGCATGCCCCAGCGGTCGCTACCCCAGAATTCCGGGATGTGCATCGTGTAGTGAAGCTTGTAGAGGAACGAGACGAAGTTCTCCCGCGTCACCGGCCAGACCGCGCCCCAGTAGCGGCGGCCGAGCTCCGCGCCGGTGTTGGGATCGAGGAACACCTGATTGTAGTCGAGCGGGTAACGCTTGCCGGTCGCAGGGTCGATCCGCGGCATGATGAAGAACCATAGCGAGTGGCCCTCCTCCGGCGTCATGAAAAGATAGACGACGCGCGCACGGGGATCGCGCTGCTCGATCATCTTCGCGAGCTCGATCGATGGTATCGCCGGGCCCTTGCTGCTGACGTCGAACAGATGGCTGTTCAGGACGTCGTCGAGCTCGTGATCCCAGGAGATGATCGCCCCGGTGATGCCGGAGAAGAACAGGAATCCGGCCGTGAGCAGTCCAGCCCAGCGATGCAGCCTGCCGAATATCGCTCTCATCGCTCAGATCTCATTCCGCGGGTCCGGCCCCCATTGCCGGACCGTCTTCAGTTGAATTCACCAGCGGCAGGTCAGCTTGCCGATGGCCTCGCGTCCTTCGGCATAGAAGCAACCTGACGCGGCGCCATAGCAGGCCGCAACACGATGCAGGTCGGTCAGGTTGGTGACGTTCAGCGACAGTCGCCAATTGTCACCTCTGTCGAGGCCCCACGCACAGCCGGTTTTGCCGATCTCGTTTCTGATGTCTCGCCCTAACGCAGCCGATTTCGGAGCGCGATAGGAACAGCATTAGAATTTCTTCAGACATGTATGCGGCAGGTGCGGCGAATGCGCCTAGCAGATGCATGGTCGCTGGATTTGGAATTCTTCTAAGCGAACAGGGCGGCCGGACAGGACAACGGCGATATCGAGAGCCAGAGCGTAGAACGAATCCTTTACCATCCCCTCGCCGCTCGATTGAGACTGACGCCCCCAGGAGGTAGACTCTGTTGCGGGATATTTCAGTCAGTTTGCGAAACGCGCCGCAACGTTCTGTGCGGGCGCGTGCTGGGCCTCCAGGGTTCGACATCCATGAACGAATTGCGCGCTGCGACCAGGCAATCCACGGCCAGGACCGGGATCATCGAGTTTGACGGCGCCAGGGGTGCCGTCAGGATCCCGTGCACGATCTGCGACGTCTCCGGTACAGGTGCGAGACTGAAGCTCGACTGGTCGCTGTCGTTTCCGAAGGAGGCCACGCTGGTCTTTGCCGACGCCCTGCGAAAGAGCTGTCGTGTCGCCTGGCAAAAGCGAAGGCTGCTCGGCGTCGCGTTCGCGGATGGCGTTGCGAGCCCGGACGAGCAGGCCCTCATGATGACCGAGGAAGAGCAGGCTCTGCACCGGCGTCACATCGGCGCGCAGGTCAAGGCAGCGCGGGAAGCGCGCGGTTACACAGAGGCCCAGATTGCGAACCTCATTGCCGTCTCGCCCGAGTTCGTGTCACGTGCCGAGAGCGGAGAGATGAGCATTCCGCTCCACCAGCTCACGCACATTGCCGATTTGTTGCTGGTCGACCTCGACAGCCTCGTTGCCGGACCGGCGTCGATCGGATTGGTGCCAGGCGAGGCGCGCGGCAGCGATCTCGAACTGGCGGCGGAGTGAAGGCGCGCGCCGAAGTCAGTGTATCCCGACAAGAAACTGAACCAGAGTCGCGCCGCCAATGGGCACGATGAGCAACAGCAGCACGTTGACGCCGAGCAGCCAGATCAGGACCTTCTGCTCCCGAACCGAGAGCCGACGCTGACGCGGGTCAGGCTGCGGGTCCTCCGGTGGCCAGGAGCCGGGCAGGTCAACGAACATATCGCTCACCTCATGGCTGGCTGAGAACCGGCAAGACCGGAACGACAGTGTCGCCACCGTGGCCATCACGTCAAGCTGGAACCCGGCTTCCGCCTAGCCGTCGTGGCAGCAACTGCCACCGCCCTTCCCCTCTCCCGCCAGCACGCTGCGGCTGTTGCGGTCCGGTGGAATGTCTCCGGCCGCATTGGCAGCGAAGAAACCGACCGGCTTCAGCATGAAGCCGGCATATTCGACCGGCATGATCGGAAAGTCCTCGGGCTTGCAGACATGGGTATGGCCGAACGAGTGCCACAGCACGATGTCGGCATTCTCGATACTTCTGTTCTGCGCTACATAGCGCGGCAGGCCATCGCCGCCAGCATGGACATTTGGATAGTCGCCGCTGGCGTATTTTTCGCTCGCGTCGAACGCTGTCACCCAGACATGCTTCGTCGCGAAGCCCCCGCGGCTGCGCACATAGCTGCCCTCCTGCGCCAGCATCAACGGGCTCGGATTGACCATGAGTTTATAGGCGGGAGCATTGCCGACCGAATTGGTCTCGTTGGGATTGCTGATCTTCCAGAATCGGCCGGTCTCGCCATTGGCGATCGCCGCCGCGTCGCGCTCGCGGGAGAGCACGCGCGTCGTGGTGTCGAACACGTTGCCGTGCGGATTGTCGCGTCCCCAGGGCCGCGGCACGAAGTCGTGCTCGGTCACGGTATTGCCACCGCCGTCGAGATCCATGTGCAGGCGCACGTTGAAGAAGTGCTGGTGCGTCGGCCCGCCGAGATTGTCGTCGACCATGCCGCCCCATTTGTAGGTCTCGCCCGGCCGCACCGCGGCGGTCTGGATGATTCCGGTGAGCTTGGTCTCGAGCTGGATCGTGCCGTCCTGGTAGAGATACCAGTAGAAACCATAGTCGTAGTTGCCGACCGTGGCGAAGAACGAGATCACCAGCCGCCGCGACCGGCGCACCTCGAACAGGCCGTTGCGGAATTCGTAGTGCTTCCAGGCAATGCCGTAGTCTTCCTCGTGCATGCAGATGGCGTTCTTCATGACGAAGGGCTCGCCCTTGTTGTCGGCGGCCGGCACGTCGAAATAATGGATGTTGCCGAGACAGTCGCAGCCGAGCTCGAGCGCATTCGCGAGCATGCCGAGGCCGTATTCGCCGGCGTCGAAGGCCGACTTCCAGAAATGGTTGGCGGTCGGGTCGGCGTAGGGCACCACCATTTCGGTGACGCTGGCGCGATGGATCAGCGAACGCTTGCGGTCGCCGTCCTGATAGGCGAGCTGATGCAGCACGAGGCCTTCGCGCGGCGTGAAGCCGACGCGAAAGCTCCACTTCTGCCAATCGACCTTCCATCCGTCGACGCGAAAGCTCGCGCCCTCGGGCTGCTCGATGTGCAGGGGCTTGATGTCCGCGCGCGGGCTTGCGACTTCGTGCGCGCCGTAGTTCCGCTTCTTGCGCGGGATCGGCACGATCTGGCTTTCGTCGGTGAGGTCGATGACCTTGCCGCCGATCAGATCGACCACCGCGACCACGCCCTCGATCGGATGGGCGTAGCCGTTGTCCTGGAGATGCTCGCGGAAATAGCTGACGGCGCGCACGATGCGGGCGCCGCGCTCGAATTCATTGTCGAAGAAGCCCGAGGAGAACGGGTCGACCTGAACGAGCTCGATGTCCTTGTCGCTGAGCCCGCGCCGCTGCATCGCCGCACGCCAGCCCGGATCGGCCTTCACAACAGCCTCGCATTTGAAGAACTCTTCCAGCATCACCGGCGGCTGCCCATAGGGCGCCTCGCGGTTGGGGAGGAGCTTCCGATCGACGATCTCGCCGCGGCCAAGATCCACGATGTGCTCGATCGCCTCGCCGGTGGCGATGTCAAGTGTCAGCACGAAGGCGCGGCGCGCTGCTCCGCCCGCGGCCAGCTCCTGCTTGGTCGGCTCTTCCAGCCGTACCGTCGGGAAGCGGCAGTGTTCCGGGGAGGTTGCTCCCGCACGCACCAGCGTGCAGGCCGCAGTGATCTCCTCAGTGGTCAGAGGATCGAGCGGATGCGCCGGGGCGGCGTGGGCGAGCGATCGGGCTTTGGCGGGATCGAGCATGATGATGTCCAGAAGTCAGCGCGGGGCAAGATGGGCGGTGATGGCGCGGAAGGCAGCGAGCCAGCGATGGTCGAGTGGCACGTCCATCGCCTTCGGCTGCGTCGCGAGCTTGGCGATGACGGTGTCGGAGGCCGGATCGACGTAGAGCCACTGGCCGTGGATGCCGATCGCCGCGAGATCGTTGCGTGACGGATCGAGCGTGTACCACTTGCTGCGGTAGCGCGCGCCCGGGAAGATCTCGGCGAGATCGCCGTCGGCCCAGGCCTGGGGATCTCCGTTCTCGTGGATGTCGTCGATCCACCAGCCCGGCACCACCTGCTGGCCCTCGACAACGCCGCGGCAGCGGATCATCTCGCCGAAGCGGATGAGATCGCGGGCAGTGACGGAAAGGCCGCCAGCGATGCGGCCCATGCCGTGGCTGTCGAGCGTGAGGGAGCCGTCCTCCTCGGCGCCCATCGGCTGCCAGAGATATTCTGAGAGGATGCGGGCGTAAGGCCTGCCACAGGCGCGCTCGCAGACCCAGCCGAGGACTTCCGTGTTGGTCGAGACATAGTGGAACACCTTGCCGTGCGGCTTGCCGGTGCCACGCAGGGTCGTGAGATAAGCGCGCTGGTGGCTGGGCTCGACACCCGATGGCGGCACATCCCAGCCTGAGGAGAAGCGGTAACGCGCGACGTCGCCGGCGGGATCCTCGTAATCTTCCTCGAACTTGATGGCGACGGCCATGTCGAGGACGTTGCGGACCGTGCAGCTGCCGTAGACGGAATTCTCCAACTCCGGCACGTAGCGCACCACCCTCGCCTCCGGATCAAGCAGCCCGCGCGCGGCCAGCACGCCGCAGAGCGTACCGGCAATCGACTTGCTGATCGAGCAGATCAGATGCGGCGTTGTCGCGCTCATGCCGTCGCCATACCATTCGTGGACCAGCGTGCCCCGATGCATCACGAGCAGCGCGTCGCCGAAGGTCTCGCGCAAGGTCGCCTCGATCGTGGTCGGCTTGCCGTCCGGCGCCGTGAAGCCGAGCTTGGCCAGCTCGCGCGGCGCGCTTCGTATCGGCGACGGATGCGCCGAGCGACGCACCTCGGCGGTGGGAAGTACTTCGCGAGTGTGGGTGAAGCCCCAGCGGATCGCGGGAAAGCTGCGCCAGTTGGCACGCGTCACCTGGGCCTCGGGCGCGGGCGGGCTGCCGCGCATGATCTCGGTCGGTCGCATCTTGGTCCCTCCACCAAGCGCCATCGCCGACCCCGGTGGTCGGAACGGCCGAGCCGGAAGGATGCATGAGGGGCGTATCGGGCGTTATCGAGTTCTGGCAATATTGTGCCGGACGGGCCCTGCTGACACGCCCGTCTGGCGCCTTTCTTGCTGGCTGATCGGAAACGAAATCTAGCGTTTTGTCATGGCCTTAAGCGCATCTCTTCCAATGCAAGACTCGGTGATTGCCGGCCTGCTTCAGGTCGCCAGCACCGATGTGGACGAGCATTGTGCCGCCCTCGGCCGCTGGCGGCTCAGCTATGACCAGATCAGCCCCGGCGCCTTCGCGGGCAGCTTCACCCAGGTCTCTCTACCCCGGCTCGATGTCTTCCGGGAGGTCACCAGCCAGCAGGTCCGCCAGTACGGCCAGCTCGGAGCCGGCAGCTTCGGCATCGGCCTCGCCTGGCACGGCGATGGCGCGGTCAGTTGCAATGGCGCCAGCAGCGCTGCGGGCGGCAAGGTCATCGCCTGCATCGATGCCGAGGTCGACATGTGTACGCCGAAGGCCTTCGAGCTCCGGGGTGTCGTGACCGGTGCCGCGCTGATCCAGGAGCTGGCCGTCCGGTTCGATATCGAACTGCCGCGGCCGCTCTGGCATCAGCTTGGGGTGATCGAGATGGCGGAGGCGCCGGTGGCGCGGTTGCGAACCCTCCTCGCCGCCATCCACGAGATGATCGCGACCGCGACCGCGCGGCTCGACGATGCGCTGGCGCGGCAGGCGCTGGAGGATGCACTGCTGGTCGAGATCATGGACATGCTGCCGACGGCCCGCGCCAGCGATCCCGGCCGCAGCGCGATGGCGCGCAAGCATACGGTCGACCGCGCCCGCGAACTGATGCATGACAGCGGCGAGCGCGCGCTGTCGCTGCTGGAAGTCTGCAAGTCCGTCGGCGCCAGCCCGCGCAAGCTCGGCTATTGCTTTCAGGAAGTCGTCGGCACCAGCCCGATGCGTTACTGGCGCGCGATGCGGCTGAACCGCGTCCGCCGCGAGCTCAAGCGCGGCGCCGAGACATCTGTCTACGACGTCGCCGTGCAGCACGGCTTCTGGCACTTCAGCCAGTTCTCGCTCGACTACAAGCGCCACTTCGCCGAGCTGCCCTCGGAAACGCTGCGGCGGGCGAGGCTCGCGCCCTGACGCGAGCGCTTGCCGCCTACCAGGTCGGCAGATAGGTGCCCTTGAAGCGCGTCTCCAGGAACGCCTTCACCGGCTCGGAATGGTACGTCTCGATCAGCTGCTTGACCCAGGGCTTGTTCTTGTCCTCTTCGCGGACGGCGAGGATGTTGACCCAGGGACCGTCGGGGTTCTCGCGTGCGATCGCGTCGGTGGCCGGGTTGAGGCCGGCCTGCACGGCGTAATTGTTGTTGATGGAGACGACGTCGACGTCCTGCAGCGCGCGCGGCAGCTGGGCCGCATCGAGTTCGACGAAGCGCAGCTTCTTCGGGTTGTCGGTGATGTCGGCGACGGTCGAGGCGACGTTGTTGGGGTCCTTCAGCTTGATCACGCCATGCAGGGCCAGGATCATCAGGCCGCGCGCGCCGTTCGAGGGATCGTTGGCGATGGCAACGCGGGCGCCTTCCGGAAGGTCCGCGAGTTTCTTGTATTTCTGCGAATAGACGCCCTGCGGCGAGCCAATCGTGTTGGCGACCTTGACGATCTTCCAGCCGGTCTTGGATATCTGATTTTTCAGGTAAGGCTCGTGCTGGAACGAGTTGGCCTCAAGATCCTTCAGCGCCAGCGCCTGGTTGGGAATCACGTAATCAGTGAACTCGACCACCTTGATGTCGAGGCCGCGTTCGGCGCCGACCTTCTTCACAACGTCGAGAATCTCGGCGTGGGGACCGGCGGTCACGCCGACACGGATGGATTCAGCCTGGGCAGTGGTTGCGAGCAAGGCCGCGGCTGCAAGGGTTGCCAGAAAACGCATTGAAGTCTCCGATATTGAACGAAAAGGATCAGCGATGCCGCAGCCGGCGATTGACCCGGCGCGCCAGATGGTCGCCGGCGCTCTGGACGAGCTGCACGAGCGCGATCAGCACGACGACGACCGCGAGCATCATCTCCGGCATGAAGCGCTGGTAGCCGTAGCGGATGCCGAGGTCGCCGAGACCGCCGCCGCCGACCGCGCCCACCATGGCGGAATAGCCGAGCAGGCTGACCACGGCGAGCGTGAGCGCGAGGACGAGGCCCGGCAGCGCCTCGGGGATCAGCACCTTGAGCACGATCTGCAGCGGCGAGGCCCCGAACGAGGATGCGGTCTCGATCAGGCCGCCGTCGACCTCGCGGATCGCGGCCTCGACGAGGCGCGCGATGAACGGCGTCGACGCGATGACGAGCGGCACGATCGCTGCCGTCGAGCCGATCGAGGTGCCGGCGATGAGCCGCGTGAACGGGATGATGGCGACGACCAGGATGATGAAGGGCGTCGAGCGCGTCGCATTGACGACGATGCCCAGCACGCGATTGATGGCCGGCGCCGAGAACAATTCGCCCTTGCGGCTGGTGGCGAGAAAGACGCCGAGCGGCAGGCCGAACGTGGTGCCGAGCAGCGCCGCGATTCCGACCATGTACAGGCTTTCGCCCGTGGCCTGGACGATCAGGTTGATGAGTTCAGGCGACATAGCCGAGACGCTCCGACGGGAATTGAAATTGCGACAGCCAGGCGAGCGTGCGCGTCACCGCCTGCTCGCCGCCGCCGGACTGGGGAATGCCGAGCGTGAGCGAGCCGACATGCTGGCCGCCGATCTCGTCGATGCGCGCCGAGAGCAGCGCCACGTCGAGGCCGAGTTCGCGGGCGAGCCGGGCCACGACCGTGTCGCCGGCCCCTGCCCCGCGCACCTGGACGCGGATTACGGCCTGTCCGCCAGCCACAGGCTCCGCCACGATCCGGCTTGCCAGCGAGACCGGGAGGCTGTCGCCGATTACCTCGGCGAGGAAGGACTGCGTGATCGGATGCTTCGGATGGGTGAAGATGTCGGCGACGTGGCCCTTTTCCACGACGCGGCCGGCGTCGAGCACGACGACCTCCTGCGCAAGCTGGCGCACCACCGACATTTCATGGGTGATCAGCACGATTGTCACGCCGAGCTCGCGGTTGATGTTCGCGAGCAGGTCGAGGATCGCGCGCGTGGTCTGCGGATCGAGCGCCGAGGTCGCCTCGTCCGACAAAAGCACGCTCGGCCGCGTCGCCAGCGCGCGGGCAATGCCGACCCGCTGCTTCTGTCCGCCGGAGAGTTCGGATGGATAGCGGTCGTGCTTGTCGGCGATGCCGACCAGTGCCAGTAGCTCGGCAACATGCGCCTTGATATCGGCCTTCGACCAGCCGGCGATCTCCAGCGGCAGCGCGATGTTGTCCGCGGCCGTGCGCGAGGACAGCAGGTTGAAATGCTGGAAGATCATGCCGATCGAGCGCTGCGCCAGGCGCAGCTCTTGGCCAGCCATTGCCGAGATGTCGCGGCCATCGACGATCACGCGGCCCGTGGTTGGCTTCTCCAGCCCATTGATGAGCCGCACCAGGCTCGACTTGCCGGCGCCGGAGCGGCCGATCACGCCGGTGATGGACCCGCGCGGAATTGCGAAGTCGATGTTCTCCAGCGCGTTGACGCCGGGCTTGCCGCGATAGGCCGGATAGGTCTTCGAGATACCTTCGAAACGGACCATCGGCTCCGGCCCGGTCGCAGCAGATGAAATCGCTTCAAGCTTTTCGGTCGGCTGTCCGATCGCGAGCGATTGGTGGGCGTTCATGGAGACGGCCTTCATGCACAATAGTTCGCTTGCCCGCGCCGCTCATGAGCGTGCGGGAATCAGGTCGCATGGAGCGACGGGGGTGAATTGCAATGCCGGCTGGGTGAAGCGCGCTGCACCGCAGCACGCACCATCGCCGTTTCCAGGCTTGCTTGCAATTTCAGATATTTGCGAGGAGTTGGACGAAGTTTTCCCAATCCGTCACGTGCGAAGAAAATTCGTCTTCCGACGGGATCATCGTCCTGCCGCGCCTGATCTACCGCCCCCTGAAGCGCGGCTTGCGGCGGGTCAGGAATGCTTCCACGCCCTCCTTGTGATCCTCGCTCAGGCTGGCGAGCGCGAACTGATCGACATCCATGTGGCTGGCGAGATCGTCCAGCGCATGCGCCAGCCGGTTGACGGTCAGCTTGGTCATGGCGACCGAAAGCGGCGGCTGCGCAGCGACCTTCCGGGCTAGCTCCATGGCCGCATCGAACGCATGGCCGGGGTCGGTCACCTGTTCCACCAGGCCCCATTCATACGCCTCGTCCGCGCTGATGCGCTGGTCGGCCAATATGACCGCCTGCTTGGTGCGGGCGGGTCCCATCAGGTGCAGCATGCGCGGGATGCTTTGCCAGCTCATGTTCATGCCGAGCCCGATCTCGGGCACGCGCAAATGCGCGTTGCGGCCCATGATGCGGAAGTCGAGCGCGACGGCAAGGGCCACGCCGCCGCCGACGCAAAAGCCCTCGATCGCCCCGATCGTGATTTGCTCCATCTCCTGCCAGGCGTGCGTCAGGCGCGGCCCGAGCTTGAGATGCCGCCGCAGCGTGCCGAGATCCATCTCCTTGCGCGAACGTCCCTCCGCATCCTTGAGGTCGAAGCCGGCGCTGAACGCGCCCGAGCTGCCGGTCAAGACGACGACCGATGTCGCGGCGTCGTCCTCGAAGCTGCGCGCCGCGGCCGTGAGCTGGCGCAGCGCGTCCGGGGAGAGTGCGTTGATGCCGTCGCCGCGGTCGAAACGCACCACCGCAATCCGGCCCTCGGGCCCAAGGCCCTTCTCGATCTTCACGTAGTCCGTCACGATGATCTCCAGGCGGTTTTTGGCGATTCTAGCGCACAAATGTCGTCACGAATATGGGACCCGATCACGATGCAAGGAACACTCGACAGGCCCGGGCCATTGCGCCTATCTTTGGCGCCATGAGCCACGATCACGACCATGACCACGACCATTCCGAGCTGTCGGAGACCGAGCTGCGCGTGCGCGCGCTCGAGACGATCCTGACCGAAAAGGGCTATGTCGAGCCGGCCGCGCTCGATGCCATCATCCAGGCCTACGAGACCAAGATCGGACCGCATAACGGCGCGCGCGTCGTCGCCAAGGCCTGGACCGATCCGGCGTTCAAGAAGGCGCTGCTGGAGGATGGCTCCAAGGCGATCGGCACGCTCGGACATGTCAGCCGCGTCGGCGACCATCTGGTCGTGGTCGAGAACACGCCAGAGCGACACAACATGGTCGTGTGCACGCTGTGCTCCTGCTACCCTTGGGAAATGCTGGGGCTGCCGCCGGTCTGGTACAAGGCGGCGCCCTACCGTTCGCGCGCGGTGAAGGATCCGCGCGGCGTGCTCGCCGATTTCGGCGTCACGCTGCCGAAGGACATGGAGATCCGGATCTGGGATTCGACCGCCGAGACACGCTTCCTCGTGCTCCCGATGCGGCCCGAGGGCACGGAAGGCTGGAGCGAAGAACAGCTCGCCGAACTCGTCACACGCGACTCCATGATCGGCACCGGCTTTGCGCGGAAGCCCGGAGCGCCGTCATGAACGGCGTGCACGACATGGGCGGCATGGACGGGTTCGGCAAGGTCGAGCCCAACGAGCCGATGTTTCACGCGGATTGGGAAGCGCGTGTCCTCGCCATGGTGCGCGCGATGGGGGCGGCCGGCGCCTTCAACATCGATACCTCGCGCTTCTACCGCGAGACGCTGCCGCCGCACGTCTACCTTTCCAGCACGTACTATCAGAAGTGGTTCCTCGGGCTCGAGGAGATGCTGATCGACAAGGGCTATCTCACCCGGGAGGAAGTCGCTGCCGGCCATGCGATGCAGCCCGCGAAAGCGCTCAAGCACGGCAAGTTCGACCTCGCCAATGTTGAGCGCGTGATGGTGCGAGGCAAGTTTGGCCGCCCTGCCCCGGCTCCAGCGAAATTCAAGATCGGCGATCGTGTCCGCGCCAAGAACATCCATCCGGCCACGCACACAAGGCTGCCGCGTTACGTGCGTGGCCATGTCGGCGTGGTCGAGCTGAACCATGGCTGCCACGTATTTCCGGATTCCGCAGCAATGGAGCGCGGCGAGAACCCGCAATGGCTCTACACCGTGGTGTTCGAGGGCAGCGACCTCTGGGGCCCCGACGCTGATCCGACCACAAAGGTCTCGATCGATGCATTCGAGCCCTATCTGGACCCCGCGTGATGAGCACGACGCTTGCTGCGGCCGCCACGGCGGCAATACCGAGCATTCCCCGCGATGACGACGGCCCGGTCTTCCGCGCACCCTGGGAGGCACATGCCTTTGCCATGGCGCTGACCCTGCATGAGCGCGGCGTGTTCACCTGGCCCGAATGGGCCGCCGCACTCGCCGACGAGATCAAGCGCGCGCAGGCGGCGGGCGACCCCGATACAGGCGAAACCTACTACCTGCACTGGCTGGCGACGCTGGAAGGCCTCGTCGCGCGCAAGGGCGTCGCCTCAGTCGAAACCCTCCACCGCTATCGCGACGCCTGGGACCACGCCGCCGACCGCACTCCGCACGGCAAGCCGATCGAGCTGCGGCCGGAGGATTTTGGCTAGCCAGCCGAACTTTCCGGGCGAACTTCTCGCCCAATCCATTCGGCGCGCTCCTTCGAGCAGCGAGATGCATGATCTCTCTCGCTGTATCAACACGAACGGACGAGCCTTGCCGCCTGATCGCGTTTTGAACTGATCTAAGTTTGGCTTGTTGACCTCGGCCAAAAGCGCGGGGTAACGCATGCGAGGTACCAGCAGCCTCGTCATGTGAGAACTCTGTGAACACGCCAGCGGGAAAAGACTCTGCGATCACCATCATGGCCGAGGAGGAGCCCGTCGAGATTGGTTTCCCGATGGTGGCCGCCTACCACGGTCAATCCGCGCTTGCCATGGCCGCGATCGTATTCCAGGCGCAGCGGGCAGCGTTCGCCGTGCTGTCGCCCGGGAAAATTCCGGCGCGACGTGACATCAGTATCGTGAGCGGACACCCGGGTCCGGGTGTGCGGGACGCGTTCGAATTCGTCACCCGCGCCGTGACCCGCGGGGCCTATAGCGTGGACCGCACGCTGAGCGAAGCGAGATTGGTGCCCGGCCACGACATTTCCTACAGCTTTCGAATTACGCTCGGAGAGCGAACCGTCGAGATGGCGTTGCGGCCTGGGGTGTTGCCGGAGCGGTTTTTCGAGCTGGTCTTCGCCAAGGATCGCACCACAGCACAGGAGCGCGAGCTGAGTGCATTGAAGCGCTCCATCGCCGAGGATGTTCTGGCGAAGGATCCAGGCGCCCTCTTCACCATGCGTGCGAGTTGATGGATGAAGCCGGGACTTGCGCTCAGCTTCGGTTATGACGACGGGTCGCTGCGCGCCTTGTCGGACGTCAAAGCCGAGCTGCGGGACATCTATTCGCTGCCCGACATCGATCTGAACGATTTCAGTGTGCTTTTCGTGAGCATGCACAGCGACCAGCGCTTTCTCGCGACTCGTGCGGGCCAGATCGAGGAATACCTCGTTCGCGGCGGCGTCGTCGTGGCAAACGGTCACCACGCCTACTCCTATCTCCCGCGCATGGGAGCTTTCCACACCATCGACAATTACAAGCTGAGCGACATCACGGTCTTGCGCCTCGCCGAGCATCCCATCTGGCACGGTATTGACCCGCATGACCTGACCTTCCGCCGCGGCGTCTCCGGCTTCTACGGACGGGTCTGGCACGATGCGCCGCCGGATGCGCTGGTTGTTCATGCCCTCGGCCAGCCGAACCTGCCGCTCGACTTCATCTATCCGGTCGGTCGAGGTCACGTTCTCTTCCACGGAGGAAACGACCTCTGGACGTTCGGCAGCGAGGAGAAACAGCTGGCGCCCCGGATCATGCAATGGGTCGCAGAAGGACGAAACGTTCAATGAGCCTGGCGATCCTCGACGGCGGCACGTTTTATCACCACGCGGCCATTCACGGCCGGCGCTATCGAGAGCTGTTCGACAAGATCATCTACGCTCCTGAGCTCACGACGGATGCCTTGGCCGGCGTCACTTTCCTGATCGTGCCGGATCGCATCAATCCGAACGTTCTTCGCGCCCACCGCGATGTCCTGATCCATTTTGCTAAAGCCGGGCACACGCTGTTCGTGTTCGGCGAGAATCGCGCCGACGCGTGGCTGCCAGGCGTCACCTGGGCGGCGCGGCCGACAAACTTCTGGTGGTGGCTCGACAAGAATGCGCATCCACCGAACCGCCTGCTGGCGTCCGACCATGAACTGTTTCAGGCGGTGCCGTTCGAAAGCATGATATGGCACTTCCACGGCGTATTGACCCCGCCACCAGGGGCTAGGGCGCTGATCGACGTGCCGGCCGATCCTGAGGGCCGCGACAGTGGCGGAGCGCTGCTTTACGAGGATCGTGTCACGCTGCCCGGGCGGTTGCTCGTCTCGACACTGGATCCATTCTATCATCACGGCAGCAATTTCATGCCGGCCACCACGAAGTTCCTCGACGGCTTTCTGCCTTGGGCGAAGCGAAAGGCTGCGTCCCAAACCGATTCCGCCGACCGCTGATCTCAGGGCGTGTGAGGCTGACCCGGAGCCTTGCTCCGCAAGCCGTGCAACGGCACGATCGCAGAGGCCGTCTCCTCGTCCGCATGGACATCCACGCGGCGCACCGGGACCCCATACATCCGAGCGAGATTGCTCTCCGTCAGCACCTTCTCGGTCGGACCGGAGATGTGAGTGCCATCCCGCTGCATCAGCAAGGTCGTATCGGCGATACCGATTGCATGGTCCGGGTGATGGGTCGTGAACAGCACGGTCAGACCGAAGGAGCTTGCGAGACGCAGCAGCAGTCTAAGAACGACGCCCTGATTGGCCATATCGAGTGCCGAGGCTGGCTCATCCAGCACAAGGACCTTGCAGTCGCTGGCCAGTGCGCGGGCCAGCAGGACGAGCTGCCGCTGTCCCCCGCTCAGTCGGTCGTAACGCTGCTCCGCGAGCCCCACCAGACCGACTTCCTCGAGAGACTCATATGCACGTTCTCTGTCCTTGCGTCCCGGCGAGCTGAACCTGCCGAGATAGCGGCTTCGTCCCATCAGGACCATGTCGACGGCACTGTAGGACTGATCGGCCGTCAATGCCTGCGGTACGAAACCCACATGGCCGTCGATGTCGATGATTCCTTCCTTGAGCCTCAATGTTCGGCTGATCGCGCGCAGCAAGGTCGTCTTGCCGCAGCCATTGGGTCCGAGGATCGCTGCGATCCCGGCCGAAGGAAACGTTACGGACAGCTCGCGAAAGAGCCATTGCTGGGATCCGTAGCTGTGGCCTGCATTCTCGATACGGATCATGCTGCGCCGCTCTTGGTGGTGCGCCGGAGGAGCAGCGCGAAGATCGGCGTCCCGATGAGCGCCGTGATGATCCCGACCGGAATCTCGGCCGGCGTGAGCGACCGCGCCAGCGTGTCCGCTGCAACCAGGAAGATGGCGCCAAGGAATGTCGATACCGGCAGCAGCTGACGGTTGTCCGCCCCGACGAATATGCGCGCAAGGTTTGGAATGATGAGACCGACCCATCCGATCGTTCCGCTGACCGCAACTTGGGACGAGATCGCAAGACAAGCCGCGGCCAGAAGGATCAAGCGATCACGCCCCGGATTGACGCCGAGGGTTCGAGCCTCTTCATCTCCGAGCGAAAGGACGTTGACCCGCCACCTCATCCCGATGAGTACGCTGGCTGCGGCAGCGGTGCAGACCGCAATCAGGCCGCAGTGCAGCCAGGTCGAAGGCGCAAAGCTGCCCAGCAGCCAGAACACGATGACTTGCAACGTCGTCTCGGGATCGGCCAGATAGGTCACAAGTCCGACCAGAGCGGTGCAGAACGCGCTGACGACCACGCCCGCGAGCACGAGCGTGAGGATCGGCGAGAGATTATCGCTGCGATGGAGCGCAAGCACGGCGACGAGCGCCAAGGCGGCTCCTCCAAAAGCACCGATCTGGACGAGTGGGCCGAACCCGACGAGGAAGATGACGATGACGCCGCCGAGGGCAGCTCCGGAAGAGGCTCCGATTGTCTGGGGACCAACCAGCGGATTGCGGAAGATCGCTTGAAGCACTGCGCCGCACAGCGACAGGCCCGCGCCTGCGATGGCGGCAGTGAGCACGCGCGGCAGCCTCACCGTTTCGACGACGACTGCTTCCGTGGTTGTCCATGTCGCCTTGACTGCGACCAGGTGCGACAAGATGATCGACACCACAGTGCCGAACGGGACCTGATACCGTCCCGACGCTATCGACCACAGCAGGACGAGGATCAGGCCCGCGGCGAGCGCAACGTAAAGCAGGACGAAAGATCTTTCGTCCCGCGAGGGGAGACTCGTCGCCGATCGGGAGATAGCGCTTCCCATCAATGAGCCCGATAAGCTTCGTAGCCGGCCGAGCCGGCGTTATCCTTGAGAAACAGGATTCCGTCTATCTCCTCATCGGTGGGACTGTAATTGTAGAGAAAGCCGAACCAGCTCTTCACCGAGGCACGAATGCTCTCCTGCACACGTTCGGGATGCAGCAGACCGGCCAGCCAGAGCCACCCAAGGGCCGACTCGTGACTTGGCGGATCCCAGCGATAGCCCCCGAGAGGGACGCGGTACACGCGGCGTGCCTGAACGGCCTCGACGCCCTGCCAGCGCGGATCGCGATACAGATCGGACGGCATCGCGGAATCGAAGTTTCCAAGCAGGATGACTTGCGGATTCCACGCGAGGATCTGTTCAATGGTCACGGTGCTGATCGAAGCGGTGCCGCCGACCGCGTTCTGTCCGCCCGCCAGCTGAATGGCAAAATCCAGCGCCGTTCCTTTGCCGCTGACGCGCAGCGTGTTTGTGGCGCGATTGAAATAGAGCACGCGCGGTCGCTGCGTCGACGACAGATCGGCAAACCGCGACGTCAGCCACTGGCGAGTCTCTTCCTGCTTTCGAAGGAGTTCGTTGGCGCGGTCTTCCCTGCCCGCGATCTTCCCCATCAACTTCACGTACTCGACATAGTTCTCGAACGAGCCCACACGCATGCCGACGACGGGAATCCCGGTCCGGTCCAATGGTCCGATGACCTCGTTGTTGTTGGCCCATTGGAAGATCGCATCGGGCCGCAATGCGAGGATTGCCTCTACGTTCGGGGCGAAGTTCGATGCATCTCCGCCGGTCGTTATCGCCGTCTGGATCTTCCTGAAGCCCGGAAAAAGCTTTCCGAAAATCCCCTCCTGCATCGCGCGTGCGGCGTAATCGTTCATGCCGACGATCTTGCTGTCGCCGCCATCGATCGTCATGAACGTCGACGGAGCCGGGATCGGAATGATGACCAGGCGTTCCGGCAGCTGGCTGAACGAGAGCTTGAGGTTGCGCTGGTCGGTCAGATCGAGCGCGTTCGCAGAACCGAGCTCCCCGAACGCAATCACAAGGATCGTCGCCAAGCCCAGTGATGGTCTTACCCAATGCAACAGCGACAGCATGAAATGCAGAACCTCGGAGACGCCGAGGATCGTCTACCCGGCGCTGATGATACGGCTACATAGTCCAATGGAAGGAAGATTCAAAAGCAAAATGCGCGTCGTGCGCGGAGGTGCGGCTGCCGGAGATTAGAATCGTTCGAAGAACGAAGTGTCGTTCGATCGCGACGACGAGTGGCCGAATCCCGTGCAGCAAACGCTTGATTGGTGAGCAGAGCATCCAGTGAAATTTGAATCTCTCGAAACTCGACTTCGGAAGATGGCACAAGTGATTTTGGCACGATAAGACGCCCGAGGCTGGCTGGATGCTGAGGGATATCGTCGATGCTTTCGAGAACGATCGTTTTTGACTTTGGGAGGAGTTCACTTTTTTCGTCGACTTGGAGATGGAGTGTAGGGCTTGCTTGTGTGGCGGCCACGGCATCGAGCGTAGTCGCGGAAGCCCAGACGGCGGGTAGTTCATCGCAACAATCCGTGCTGCCGGCGGTGACCGTCGAGGCTGGAAAACCGTCGAAGCCTCGTCGCACGGCACGGCAGAATGCAACGCGCGCGGCGCGACAAACCCCGTCACAGGCTGTCCAGCCGGCACAAGGCGGGCAAGGTGTCGCAACAGCTCCTGAAGGCACGAACAGCGATTCCCTGAAGCCCATGGGCGGCAGGCTGCCGCAACCTGGAATTCCTCATCTTGCGGAGCAGAGCATCACGGTTGTTGACCGCGCGCAGATCGAGGCGACTTCGCCGACCGGCCTTCTCGATATTCTCGCTTCGGTCCCGGGCGTCTCGATCGCCCGCTCCGGCGGCATCGGTGGTCAGATCTACCTGCGAGGCTTCTCCTCGAACAGCTTCCGCTCGCCGATGTTCATCGACGGCGATCGCTTCCGTGGCCGCAATACGCTGCAGCTCAATTATCTCGCACCTGACGAGGTCGAGCGCGTCGAAGTGATCCGCGGTCCAGGCTCCGTCGTCTATGGCAGCGAGGCGCTGACCGGACTGGTCAACGTCGTGACCCGGTCGTACACCGGCGACACGTCGGGGCCATTCCGGTTTACGGGCGGCGGCTGGTCGACCGGCTACGGAAGCGTCGCCAATTCGGTCTCCACCTACGACTGGGTCAAGGGCGCCGGACAGGGCTTTGATTTCATCGGCGGCTTCGCCGGCCGCTGGGGCGGCGACTATCGAACTCCGCTCGGGACGGTGCCGAATAGCGACTATCAGAGCATCGGTGGCAATATCAAGCTCGGCTATACGCCCGATATCGGACACAGGCTGGAGCTCTCCTTGCGCTCCTACAGCGAGGTCGATGGGCGAGCCGGCGGCGTCGGCGGCGCGCCGGGTGCGCCATATCTCCAGGTCCGGCAGGACCCCAATCAGGTTCATTCGGCGCGCATCGCTTATTCGGGCGAACTCGACGGCCTGGTGAAGCACGTCGAGAGCTCATTCTACGTCAACTATTTCGACACGAAGCTCTCGACGATCAACAACACCATCAACGCCGCCGGCATTACCACCAGAACCGTCAAATCCACCAGCCACGTCATCGGCCCCCTGGTGATCGGGGGACGCTCGCTCGCCGAAATTCCCTGGCTCAGCCCTTGGGGTGCAACCAAGACGACGGTCGGTCTTGACGGCTTCCGGGAAGCACGGCCGGGCAGTGAGTTGACCTCCGAAACCATCACCCGCAATGGAACGACGGGGGCCGTGATAAGCGACGTGTTCTCTCCGTACACCAAGCAAGGTCCTGACACGACACAGTCCAACATCGGTGCCTTCGCCCTGCACGAATGGAAGCCGATCCAGCCGCTGACGCTTTCGGCGGGCGGCCGTTTCGACTGGTTCAACACGACCACTGAGACCTCACCGCTCGCGTCGAGCATTCCGGCAAACGTCCGGGCAGTCTATGCGAGCAATACCAACGTCGATCAGACGGCCCCAACGGGGAGCCTTGGCTTTGTCTACGCCATCCTGCCCACGGTCGATCTGCTCGGCAACGTGGCGACCTCGTTCCGCCAGCCGACGAACTCCGAGCTGTACGCTGTGACGGCCACCCAGCTTCCCAATCCGAGCCTGAAGCCCGAGAGCGGCGTGACGTATGAAGGAGGAGCACGCTTTCACACGTCCAACGCGGAGCTCAAGGTTACGGCGTTCGATACGCACTACGAGAACTTCCTTCAAACGGTCGCAGTGACGCTCAACGGCGTCGGGGGCTATACCCAGTCGCAGAACGTCGGCAAGGCCGAGGTCACCGGCGTGGAGTTGGAGGCTCGCTGGCAGATCACGCCGGCCGTCAACGTGTTCACGAATTTTGCCCAGCTGCGGGGCACCAACACGCTGACCGACAAGCCGCTGCCGTTTCTGGCACCGTATCGCGGGCGGGTTGGGATTCAGTACGCTGACCCGAGTGGCAGCTACTCGATTCTGGGTGTGGTGGATTGGGCTGCCAGCAAGACCCGGATCGACACGGCGCAGGAGTATACGACCTCGGGCTACGCCATTCCCAAGCTATATGCCACGCTTCAACTGGGGAAACTGGTATCTCCGCAACTCGGCGATACCAAGCTGATCCTCGGCCTGGAAAACATCTTCAACACGGCCTATGTCGACGCCTCGACGTTCGTGAACCGCTCCTATCCACGGAGCTTCACGAACCCTCTGGTGGAGACGGGCCGAAATTTCTCGGTGAAGCTGCAGCACACTTTCTAGCGGCCGCTACCTTTGCGCCACATACTCCGCCCACCCCTTCGCCCGCAGGGTGCACGCCGGGCACTCGCCGCAGCCATGGCCCCAATCGTGCTGCGCCCCGCGTTCACCGAGATAGCAGGTGTGCGAGTGCTCGCGGATGAGATCGACGAGCCCCTCGCCGCCGAGGTCATGCGCGAGTTTCCAGGTCGCAGCCTTGTCGATCCACATCAAGGGCGTGTGCAGCTCGAACTTTCTGGCCATGCCGAGCGAGAGCGCGGCCTGCATGGCGCGGATGGTCTCGTCCCGGCAATCGGGATAGCCGGAATAGTCGGTCTCGCACATGCCGCCGACGATGTGGCTGATCCCGCGTCGATAGGCCAGTGCCGCGGCGAAGGTCAGGAACACGAGGTTGCGGCCGGGCACGAACGTATTGGGCAGGCCATCGGCCCCCATCGCGATCGCGACGTCGCGTGTCAGCGCCGTCTCGGAGACGGCCGCGAGCGTCGGGATCGATAGCGTGTGGCTCTCGCCGAGCCGTGCGGTCCAATCCGCATGCAGGCTCTTGATGCCGTCGAACAACCGCTCGCGGCAGGCGAGCTCGATGGCGTGGCGTTGGCCGTAGTCGAACCCCAGCGTCTCGACGCGGCCAAAGCGGCTGAGCGCCCAGGCCAGGCAGGTGGTGGAATCCTGGCCGCCGGAGAACAGCACCAGTGCGGTCTCGGAGGAAAATGCGTCACTCATGGTGCGCGCTTTAGCACTGCGCGACCTGCTCGCCAATCGGTGGAAATCGGACTGTTCCGCCGCAGCAGGCTGGGACCGCCGGCCCGGTTTTGGCATAAGGTTGCCGACCCAGGAGCCTGCCCCGCAATGACCCCTTCCCGCGACATTTCCCGCCTGATCGAGATCATGGCAGCGCTGCGAACGCCGGTGACCGGCTGCCCCTGGGACCTCGAGCAGGATTTTGCGACGATCGCGCCCTACACGATCGAAGAGGCCTATGAGGTGGTGGACGCCATCGCCCGCGGCGATCTCGACGATCTGCGCGAGGAGCTCGGCGATCTCCTGCTCCAGGTCGTGTACCACGCCCAGATGGCCTCGGAGCAGAACGCGTTCGACTTTGGTGACGTCGTCGAGGGCATCACCGGCAAGATGATCCGCCGCCATCCTCATGTCTTCGCCGACAAGAACGGCAATCTCGCCTCCTCCCATGTCAAGGAGGTCTGGGATCGCATCAAGGCCGAGGAAAAAGCCGAGCGCGCCGCGCGCCGGCCGCCGGAGGATGCCCCGTCGCACAAATCGCTGCTGTCGGGCGTCAAGGCCGGCCAACCCGCTTTGACCCGCGCCATGGAGCTCCAGCGCAAGGCTTCCACCGTCGGCTTCGACTGGAACGACCCGCGCGCGGTCTTGCAAAAGATCCGCGAGGAAGCCGACGAGATCGAGGCCGCACTTGACCGCAACGATAAGCAGGAGCTGACCGAGGAAACCGGCGACCTGATGTTCGCCCTCGTCAACCTCGCCCGCCACGTCGATGCCGATCCGGAAGCCGCACTGCGCGCGACCAACGCGAAGTTCGAGCGTCGCTTCGCCTATATCGAGCGGGCGCTGCAGGCTCAGGGCCGCACGCTGGAGGACGCGTCGCTGGCTGAGATGGATGCGTTGTGGAATGCGGCGAAGGGTGAGGAGACGAAGGCGTCAGAGAGAGGCAACGACATGCGCCGGTAACTCCGCTGTCGTCCCGGCGTTCGCCAGTACACGCCGGTTATGTGGCGTGATGCGGCACGGCGTCGAACCTGTTCACCACGATATCCCGCTTGGTCTCGTCCACCCGCACCGTCATGTCGAAGCGACCGTCGTGCAGCTCCTTCGACAGCACCTCGGCGTTGCGGTGCAGCCAGCTGATGCCGGCGCCGTCCGAGGCGTCGATGGAGAGATCGAGCGTGGTGCGCTTGGCGGCGAGGCGTTCCTCGATCGCGGCGAGCAGTGCGTCGATGCCCTCCCCTGATACGGCCGAGACCAGCATCGCCGGATGATCTGCCGGCCTGCGTGCAGCGATGTTCAGAAGCTCTTCACGCTGCTCGGCGTCGAAGCGATCGATCTTGTTCCAGACTTCGATGATCCGGCCGCTGTCATCGGGGTTGATGCCGAGCTGGCGCAGCACCGCGTCGACATCGCTCTGCTGCGCCTCGGCGTCTTCATGGGAGATGTCGCGGACATGCAGGATGACGTCCGCCTCCAGCACCTCCTCCAGCGTGGCACGGAAGGCGGCGACGAGCTGGGTCGGAAGATTGGAGATGAAGCCGACGGTGTCCGACAGCATCGCCTTGCCGCCATGCGGCAAAGTGAGCGCGCGCAAGGTGGGGTCGAGCGTCGCGAACAGCATGTCGGCGGCCTGCACGTCGGCGCGCGTCAGGCGGTTGAACAGCGTCGACTTGCCGGCGTTGGTGTAGCCCACCAGTGCGACGACGCGGTACGGCACGCGCTGGCGGCCGGCGCGATGCAGACGCCGCGTCGCCTGCACCTTTTTCAGCTCGCTCTCGAGCTTGGAGATGCGTTCCTGAATCAGGCGGCGGTCCGCCTCGATCTGCGTCTCGCCGGGACCGCCCATGAAGCCGAAACCGCCGCGCTGGCGTTCGAGATGGGTCCATGAGCGGACCAGGCGCGAGCGCTGGTAGTTGAGATGCGCGAGCTCGACCTGGAGCGAGCCCTCCCTGGTCTTGGCGCGGCGGCCGAAGATCTCCAGAATGAGCCCGGTGCGGTCGAGCACCTTGGCCTGCCATTCCTTCTCGAGGTTGCGCTGCTGGATCGGCGACAGCGCGCAATCCATCACCACGAGCTCGACCTCCAGACTCTTGATCAGCCCGGAGATCTCCTCGACCTTGCCCTTGCCGATATAGGTCGCCGGCCGGATCTGGCCGACCGGAGCGATGATGGCGTCGGCAATGACGAGATCGATCGCACGCGCGAGGCCCGCGGCCTCGTCGAGCCGGGCCTCCGCGTCGCGCAGGACATGGCTTTCCGATTGCGCGTCGGCATTACCTGCGCGCACTCGCAAATAGGGGCCGATGACCAGCACCCGCCCCGTATGTGCCCCTGCCGACCGCGGACGGTCGGCATCCCCGCCGAAGTTCCGGGGTTCCAATCAGATCACTCTCAAGCCGGCTGGTCCTCGCCGCCTTCGAACAGCTGAATCGGAGCGCCCGGCATGATGGTCGAGATCGCATGCTTGTAGACGAGCTGCGAGTGACCGTCGCGCCGAAGCAGCAAACAGAAATTGTCGAACCAGGTCACGATGCCCTGGAGCTTCACTCCGTTGACCAGAAAGATCGTCAGTGGCGTCTTGGTTTTGCGAACGTGATTAAGGAAGGTGTCCTGCAGGTTTTGTGCGCGGTCTGCCGCCATTGTTTTTTTCTCGCTTTGAGTTTCTTTTTATTGCGCCGGTTGCGGCCCTCTTTGTGAATAGCGGGGCCTCTTCCGGTTGCCGTCCCTCATGAGATCCCCCTCGGAAGGAACAGCACTGCAATTAGAGGACAGGTGGACCCTTTAGGCAAGCCGCTTCACGCGGCAGCCCCTGCCGATGGCCCCGAAAAACTACGGAAATCGATGATTTTCCTCGCTGATTCCTGATGTCCGACCGCGCGCGGCCATGTCAGCCGACGCCAAGGGCCTTCAGCTTCCGATGCAGCGCCGAACGTTCCATGCCAACAAACTCGGCCGTGCGAGAAATATTTCCCGAGAAACGGCTGATCTGCGCAATCAAATAGTCGCGCTCGAACACCTCGCGTGCTTCGCGCAGCGGCAGGCCCATGATGTGCTCACCGTTGTTGCTGGTCGGCATCGCCGGCACCATGGAGCCGACGTCCTGCGGCAACATGTCGGCCGTGATGATGACCTCGGGCCCTCCGGCCGCCAGAATCATGACCCTCTCGACGTTGTTGCGGAGCTGTCGCACGTTGCCCGGCCAGACGTGGGATTGCAGCACGGCCATCGCGTCCTGACCGATCTGGCGCTTGGGCAGGCCGCTGCCGGCCGAGATCTGCTCCATGAAGTAGTCGATCAGCTCCGGAATGTCTTCGCGTCGCTCCGACAGCGCCGGCACGCGGATCGGCACCACCGAGAGCCGATGATAGAGGTCCTCGCGGAAACGGCCGGCCGCGATCTCCTCTTCGAGATTGCGCGCGGTCGAGGAGATGATGCGCACGTCGACCTGCACCTTGGCGGTGCCGCCGACGCGCTGGAACGACTGCTCGACCAGCACCCGCAGAATCTTGTTCTGGGTCTCGCGCGGCATGTCCGCGATCTCGTCGATGAACAGCGTGCCGCCATGGGCCTCCTCGAGCGCGCCGGGCTTGCGCGGCTGCTCGCCGTTGGACTGCTCGATGCCGAACAGCTCATGCTCCATCCGCTCGGGCGTGATCGCGGCGGCATTGATGACGACGAAGGGACCGTCGGCGCGGCCCGAGGCCGTATGCAGCGTGCGCGCGGTCAATTCCTTGCCGGCGCCGGCGGGACCGACGATCAGGATGCGGCTGTTGGCCTTGGCCGCGCGCTCGATGGTCTGGCGCAGCTGGTTCATGCTGGGCGAGCGGCCGACGAGCTGGCTGGCGCTCGGCGCGAGCTGCTTCAGCTCCTTCACCTCCCGCTTGAGCCGCGAGTTCTCCAGGGCACGATTCGCAACCAGGATCAGGCGATCGGCCTTGAACGGCTTCTCGATGAAGTCGTAGGCGCCGCGCTTGATCGCCGCGACCGCGGTCTCGATGTTGCCGTGGCCGGAGATCATCACGACCGGCAGATCGGCATTGTCCTTCTTCACCTGCTCCAGCAGCTGCAAGCCGTCGAGCTTGGAGCCTTGCAGCCAGATGTCGAGAAACACCAGATGCGGCCGGCGATTGGCGATCTCGGCGAGCGCCGTATCGCTGTCGCGCGCCGTCCGGGTCACGAACCCCTCGTCTTCGAGAATGCCCGCAACGAGATCCCGAATATCGGCCTCATCATCGACAATCAGAATTTCACTTGCCATGGGTCGCGCCTGCCTTGTCAGCTGCCTGTTGAGGCTTCGATCTTCGTTGAATCATTTGTCTTTTCAGCCGGCTCTTTGGTTTCGGAGGCCGGCTCTTTTGTTTCGTGGTTCTTGACGGATTCCGCAGCCGTTCGATCGGTTTCGGGCTTGGATGTCGTCCCGGTCGCTTGCTTGGCCGCCGGCGCCTGCTCGGCCGCCTCGGACTTCGCGGGTTGCCCCGAGATGGCAAAGCGCATCCGCATCCAGGCACCGCGCTGCCCTTCACGGAAGTCGGAGGCGTCCTTCAGCTCGATCCGCCCGCCATGGTCTTCCAGCACGCGGCCGACGATGGCCAGCCCCAACCCGGTGCCCTTGGCGCGCGTGGTGACGTACGGCTCGAGCAAGCGCGAACGCGCGACCTTTGGTAGTCCGATGCCGTTGTCGATCACATCGATCAGCACGTCGTCGCCCTCGCGTGACACCACGACGTCGATGCGGCCTTTGCCGAGCTCCTCCGGGGGGACCTGCTCGATTGCCTCGGTGGCGTTCTTGACGATGTTGGTGACCGCCTGCGAGATCAGCCGCCGGTCGAACTGCGCGCGGAGCGGATCGTCCTTGAACTCGGCCTCGATGTCGATCTCGGGATGGGCGACCTTCATCAGGAAGACGGCCTGCCGCACCGTGTCGGCGACGTCCTCGCCTTCCATCACCGGCTTCGGCATCCGCGCGAAACGCGAGAACTCGTCGACCATGCGCCTGATGTCGTCGACCTGACGCACGATGGTGTCGGTGCACTGGTCGAAGATCTGCTTGTCCTTGGCCTCGGTGATGTCCTTGCCGAACTTGCGGCGGATGCGCTCGGCGGAGAGCTGGATCGGCGTCAGCGGGTTCTTGATCTCGTGCGCGATGCGGCGCGCCACGTCGCCCCAGGCCGAGGTGCGCTGCGCCGAGACCAGCTCGGTGATGTCGTCGAGCGTGATGATGTGGCTGTCGTGCGGCTGGTTCTTCTCGGCGCTGACGCGAACGGACAGGTTGCGTTCCTGTCCGTCGCGGTTGATCGTGATCTGGCCCTGCACCAGGCGCTGGGTCCCTTCCCGCGCCGTCTTCATCATCTCGTCGAGTTCGGGCAACACTTCGGAAAGCGGATGACCGAGCGTCTCCGCTTCGGAGTGGCCGATCAGCTTCTCGGCGGAGCGGTTGAGGATGCCGACGCTGCCGGAGGCATCGACGCCGATGATGCCGGCGCTCGCCGAAGACAGCACGGCCTCGATGAAACGGCGGCGGCTGTCGATGAGGTCGCTGGCGTTGACGAGTTCGTCGCGCTGGCTGCGCAATTCCTGCGTCATCTTGTTGAAGGTCTCGCCCAGCTGGGCGAGATCGCCTTCCGACTGGTGTACCGGCACCTGGACGTGGAGATCTCCGGTCGAGACCGTCTGCGCCGCGTTCATCAGCCGCCGGATCGGCGAGACCAGCGAATTGGCGAAGTTGAGGCCGATCAGCACCGAGGCCATCAGAATGGTCAGCGCGATCACCGCGAACATCAGCGCGAAGGCGACCTGGATGCCGAGCCGGCGCGACTCGATCTGCGCGTATTCGGCGACGCTGACCTCGGTCTGCTTGAGCTGATGGACGACGTTCGGATCGAGAGGGCGGGCAACATAGAGGAAGGTGTCGTTGAAGGCGCGCAGGCGGATCACCGCGGCGACGAAGCTCGCGTCCGGCAGGACCGCGATCTCGGGCTCGTTCTCGTTGACGTTGCTGAGAAAGTCCGGCGCGGGCGGCGAATACGCCAGCCGCATGCCGGTGTCGGCGGATTCCAGGATGTTGGTGTTCTTGTCGATGATCATCGCGCCCGGCAAATTGCGCGAGGCGGCACTCGCCGTCAGCATCTCGCGAAACGAGCGGCGGTCCTGGTCGTAGAGCGGCCGGGCATGGGCGATGTCGTTGGCCATGCCGATGATGTCGCCACGGATCAGCTGTGCGTGGTCCTGCATATAGGCCCGGGCGATCGTCAGCGAGTTCTGGATCACCTCCTTGGTCGGGCCGGAGAACAGGCGGTCGAGGCCGCGCTCGATGGTGACGTTGGCGACGACGGCGACCAGCACCGCCGGCAGCACCGCCACGATCGAGAACAGGCTGACGATCTGGACGTGGAGGCGCGCTGCCGCCCTGCCCCGCCGCCGCGCCAGGATCAGCTGCCAGAGCTCGCGGATGATGATTCCGACCAGGAGCAGGATGGTGCCCGCGTTGATCAGGTAGAACGAGCGGACCACCTCCGGCGTCGGCTCGATCCTGGTCAGGCCGGTCAGGACCAGGAAGGTCAGGAGAGCCGACAGCAGCGCCAGAGCGACGGCAACGGGCGCCAGCCAGCGCCGCAGCGACCAGCGCTTGGGCTCTTCGGCTAGGGTCGTGTCAAAGTGTGCGGCCGAGGTGTCTGCGCTGGTCATTCCGGCAATGGCGATGCTGAAAACGGGCCCGCGATGGGCGGGTACTGATGTATTCGTACCACATTGTTGCCGAATTGCGACAATTCCGCGGCGCTTCGGTTGTCACTCATGGACGCCATCCACAACCACATGCCTAGTGGACGGGAACGGTTTCCCGCCATTCCGGCTTGACCCGGCATGGACAGGATATTTCTCGCAACAATGATCTCGGCCGTTCTTCTGCTGATCGTTGCCGCCGACCTCCTGGTCAACGGCCTTGGCCTGCAGCAGCCGCCGGCGAATGTCGCCAGCGTCGTGCCGGCATCCGGCGGCCTCGTCAGATAGACATGATGCCGCGTGTTGCGGCCGAATGATCAATTTGAATGTGAGAGCGGAACATTTCGATCCGATTCGGACTTCTGCTCACCGCGTCAGCCATAACGGCCAGCGCGATCCGGACAGGCTCAGCTCCACCTTGGTAGGGGGGAGCTGAGCCACCGTCGGCTTCGAGAGTTTAGCCCCCGCTCCGATAGACCTGGATGTCGAGGTCCCGGATCTTCTTCCGCAGCGTGTTGCGGTTGAGGCCGAGCAGGTCGGCGGCGCGGATCTGGTTGCCGCGGGTGGCGGCAAGGGCTGCGGTGAGCAGCGGCACCTCGATCTCCTTGAGAATGCGGTGATAGAGGCCGGGCGGCGGCACGCCGTTCGGAAAGCCCTGGAAGTGCGACGACAGATACGCCTCCACCGCGCCGCCCAGGTTGTCGACGCCCTGCTGGACCGCGGCACCCGGGCTGACCGAGGGCGGCGCGAGCTCGCCGTCGATGACGGACGCCGTGATCACGTCCTGGGGATAGAGCGCGGCAAGGCGCCGGGCGAGGTTTTCGAGCTCGCGCACGTTGCCGGGCCAGCGGTGCTGCTTCATCCGCTCCAGCGCCAGCGCATCCAGCTTCTTCGGCGGCAGGCCGTCCTTCTCGGCCAGCGTGAAGAAATGCCGCACGAGATCCGGCAGGTCCTCGATGCGCTCGCGCAACGGCGGCAGCCGCAGCGGCACGACGTTGAGCCGGAAGAACAGATCTTCGCGGAACAGGCCCTGCTGGATCAGCACGCGCAGATCCTTGTTGGAGGCCGCGACGATGCGCACGTCGGTCTTGATCGGCGTGCGGCCGCCGACGGTGGTGTACTCGCCCTGCTGCAAGACGCGCAGCAGACGGGTCTGCGCCTCCATCGGCATGTCGCCGATTTCATCCAGGAATAGCGTGCCGCCCTCGGCCTGCTCGAAGCGGCCGGAGGCGCGGGTGTTGGCGCCGGTGAAGGCGCCGCGTTCGTGGCCGAACAATTCGGACTCGATGAGGTCGCGCGGGATCGCGGCCATGTTGACCGCGACGAACGGGCCGTTCCGGCGCTTGCCGTAGTCGTGCAGCGCCCGCGCCACCAGCTCCTTGCCTGTGCCGGACTCGCCCGTGATCATCACGGTGAGATCGGTCTGCATCAGGCGCGCCAGCACGCGGTAGATTTCCTGCATCGCCGGCGAGCGGCCGACCAGCGGGATCGCCTCCATCTCGGCATCTTCGTCCGGCGTCGAGGTCCGCTCCTTCGGTTCGGCGAGCGCGCGGCCGACGATGGCGATCAGCTCCTTGAGGTCGAAGGGCTTCGGCAGATATTCGTAAGCCCCGCGCTCGGAAGCGCGGATCGCCGTCATGAATGTGTTCTGCGCGCTCATGACGATGACGGGCAGATTCGGCCGCATCTTCTTGATCCGCGGCAGCAGGTCGAACGCGTTCTCGTCGGGCATCACCACGTCGGTGATGACGAGATCGCCCTCGCCCTGGCTGACCCAGCGCCACAGCGTTGCGGCATTTCCGGTCAGCCGCACTTCGTAACCGGCGCGGGACAGGGCCTGATTGAGAACGGTGCGGATGGCGGTATCGTCATCGGCTACGAGAATGCTACCTGCGGGCATTGTTGATCCTCATTTTGCCCCCTGTGACGCAGGCGACGACTTCCCGGCAGAGTCGGCGCGACTGCTTTGATCGGCATGTTTCACCGATGTGGAATACATCGGCATCAGCACGCGGAAGGTGGTTTTGCGCGGCTGAGATTCGCATTCGATGATGCCCCCGTGATCGCCGACGATCTTGGCGACCAGCGCGAGGCCCAGACCCGAGCCCGTCTGCTTGGTGGTCACGAAGGGATCGAACAGGTTGGGCAGAAGATCGTCGGGCACGCCGGGTCCGTTGTCCTTCACGCAGAATTCGAGCGGAAGGGATACCCGGGACTTTTGACCGGGCACTGACAGGCGCACGCCGGGACGGAACGCGGTGGTGAGCTGGATCTCGCCGTCGGGCACGTCGATCAGCGCCTCTGCGGCGTTCTTCACGAGGTTGAGGAACACCTGAATGAGCTGATCCTGGTTCGCCAGCACCGGCGGCAGCGAGGGATCGTAGTCCTCGATGAAGCGGATGTTGCGGGCAAAGCCCGACTGCGCCAGCCGCTTCACGTGGTCGAGCACCGAATGGATGTTGACGGGACCGCGCACCACGGGCCGTTCGTCGCCGAACACCTCCATGCGGTCGACCAGCGTCACGATGCGGTCGGCCTCGTCGCAGATCAACCGCGTCAGCATTCGATCCTCGGACGAGGCCTGCTGCTCCAGGAGCTGCGCGGCGCCGCGGATGCCCGAGAGCGGATTCTTGATCTCGTGCGCCAGCATGGCTGCCAGCGCGATCACCGAGCGCGCGGCGCTGCGATGGGTGAGCTGGCGGTCCATCTTGTCGGCGATGGTGCGCTCCTGGAGCATCACCACGATATGGCCGGGCCGCTCGGTCAGCGGAGCCACGTGCAGATCGACCTGACGGTCGCCGCCCATGCGCGGCGTACCCAAATCGACCTTGTATTCGTTGACCGGCGAGTTCGACGAGCGCACCTGATCGATCAGCGCGAGCAAGGGGCTGCCGAACGGCACCAGCTCCTTCAGCGATTGCCGCTTCAGAAACTGCGTCGAGATCTCGAAGAATGCCTCGGTCGCGATGTTGGCGGCGACGATCTTGCCGTCCGGCCCGATCATCAGAACGGGATTGGGGAGCGCATCCAGGATTGCGTCGCTGTCGGACAGCTTGCGATGGTCGGCGGCGGAGCTCATGCTGCGGCGCTCCATGCGAAGTCGTCGAAGGCGTCTTGCAGCGAACTGTGAACGAGGCGCGGATCCTCCGAGATCAAGATCTTCCGGCGCCAGGATTTCAGCTTCTCGGCCGGCGCACGGCTCGCCTGCGCTGCGACATCGAGCGCCCATCCCAGATGCTTGCGGGCATGCTTCAATCCGATGCGCAGACCGTAGAGCGCGCAAACGCCATCATAGAGGGTGCGGACATAATGCAGCTGCGTTTCGAGCGAGGGCGTCGCTTCCTCGGCCCCGCCCTGCAGACGGCGGCCGATCTGACCAGGCAGCCAGGGCTGGCCCTGCGCGCCGCGGCCGATCATCACGGCGTCGGCGCCGGAGGCCTCCAAGGCAGCGAGCGCCTTCTCGTAGGATGTGATGTCGCCGTTGACGACGAGCGGAATGGCGATCGCTTCGCGCACGGCGCGGATCGCGTCCCAATCGGCCTCGCCCTTGTAGAACTGGCAGCGGGTGCGGCCATGGACGGTGACGAGCTTGACGCCGGCGGCCTCCGCGCGCCGCGCCAACTCCGGCGCGTTGCGTGTACGGTCGTCCCAGCCGAGCCGCATCTTCAGCGTCACCGGCACCTTCACCGCCGCGATCGTCGCATCGATCAGGCTGACGGCGTGGTCGAGGTCCCGCATCAGGGCCGAGCCGGACTGGCCGCCGGTCACGTGTCGGGCCGGACAGCCCATGTTGATGTCGATGATATCGGCGCCTTCGGCTTCGGCGATCCGGGCACCTTCCGCCATCCAGTGCGGCTCGCAGCCGGCGAGCTGGACCACATGGGGCCCGATACCCGTCGCTTCGCAGCGCAACCGGGACATCCGGTGGCCATTGGCGAGCTCGTCGCTCGCGGTCATTTCGGACACGACGAGACCGGCCCCAAGCTCGGCGGCCAGCCGGCGGACGGGCGAGTCAGTCACACCCGACATCGGCGCCAGGAAGACCGGGGTGGCGACTTCAATATCGCCTATTTTCAACGGCTTAGAGCCGGATACTGCCGAGCCGGTCACAGGGGTCTCGTTGACTAGGCAGGGCCTCATCGCGCCTGCCATGATCTATCTTGCGCACAATTCTTGTGCAGTCAAGCGTCATGCCTACAGTTTAGACAATTCTGCAGATCTTGCAAGTGCAGTGCAGCAAAATGCCGTTTCCCACAATCCGGGGAAACCCCCTTTTTTTGCGGCCCTGCCGTGCTAGAGGCATGCCGGAAATCACCCCCGACTCTTTCACCAAACTGAGTACTTGAGTCCTATGGCGAAATCACAACGCACGGCGGTCGTCCTCGTGGCGGCTGGACGCGGCCTGCGCGCCGGCGCCGGCGGGCCTAAACAGTATCGGGCGATCGGCGGCGTGCCCGTGATCAATCGCGCCATGGAGGCCTTCAGCCGGCACCCCGAGGTATCAGCGGTGCAGCCGGTGGTAAACCCCGACGACAGTGCCATGTTCATGGCCGCGGTCGCAGGGCTCGAACACGAGCCGCCCACCAGTGGCGGCGCGACACGGCAGGCATCAGTGCTCGCCGGCCTCGAAGCGCTCGCAAGGCACGCGCCCGACATCGTCCTGATCCACGACGCCGCACGTCCCTTCGTCTCGGCAGGCCTGATCTCCCGCGCGATCGAAGCTGCGAACCGCACCGGCGCCGCGATCCCCGTCATCGCCGTCACCGACACGATCAAGCTCACCGGAGAGAACGGCGATGTCGAAGGCACGCCGGACCGCGCGCGCCTCAGAGTCGCGCAGACGCCGCAATCCTTTCGTTTCGACGTCATCCTCGAGGCGCATCGTCGCGCGGCGAAGGAGGGACGCTCGGATTTCACCGACGATGCCGCCATTGCCGAATGGGCGGGATTGACGGTCGCAACCTTTGAAGGCGATGTTGCCAACATGAAGCTCACCACTCCCGAGGATTTCGTGCGCGAGGAAGCGCGCCTGGCCGCCCAGCTCGGCGACGTCAGGACCGGCACGGGCTATGACGTGCATGCCTTCGGCGACGGCGACCATGTCATGATCTGCGGCGTGCGCGTTCCGCACACGAAGGGTTTTCTCGCCCATTCCGATGGCGATGTCGGCCTGCATGCGCTGGTGGACGCCATCCTCGGAGCGCTGGCCGACGGCGACATCGGCTCGCACTTCCCGCCGAGCGATGCGAAGTGGAAAGGCGCCTCCTCCGACCAGTTCCTGAAATACGCCATCGAGCGAGTCGCCCAGCGCGGCGGCCGCGTCGCCAATCTCGAGGTGACGCTGATCTGCGAGCGGCCGAAGATCGGCCCGTTGCGCGATACCATGCGCGCCCGCATCGCCGAGATCTCCGGCGTCGACATCTCGCGCGTCGCCGTGAAGGCGACGACCAGCGAACGGCTCGGCTTCACCGGCCGCGAGGAAGGCATCGCGGCCACCGCGAGCGCCACCATCCGCCTGCCCTGGAGCGTCTAGGCCATGGGCGGCAGCGACGCACGCGCCCTCTCCCGCTCGCTGCTCGATCTGTGCCGGATGCGCAAGCTGACGATCGCGACCGCTGAGTCGTGCACCGGCGGCCTCGTCGCCGGCGCGCTGACCGACATTCCCGGCTCCTCCGACGTGATTGATCGCGGCTTCGTCACCTACTCCAACGACGCCAAGCGCGCGATGCTCGGCGTCGAGGCAGGCACGCTCGCCAATTTCGGCGCGGTCAGCAAGGAGACCGCAACCGCGATGGCGATCGGTGCACTGGAGCGTGCCGGCACCGATCTGGCGGTCGCCATCACCGGCATCGCCGGCCCCGGCGGTGCGACGCCCGGCAAGCCGGTCGGCCTCGTGCACTTCGCCGCCGCCGCGCGCGACGGCCGCATCATCCATCGCGAGCACCGCTTCGGCGCGATCGGCCGCAGCACTGTGCGCCAGCGCTCGGTGGTCGAGGCGCTGCGCCTCCTGATGGAGCTTGCGCGCGGCCCGCAAGCCCAGGCCAAGCCACGCCGCGAAGCCGTCAGCCGCCTGCGTCCGCGCGCGACACGCTCGCCGCGCCGGCACGCGGTGAAGCGCAGGCCGCCGCGTTCGCCGCGGGTCTGAATCGCCTCGCTTGGGGCTTGCGGGCGATCATCCGGATCGTGGCCATTGCAGCCCTGGCTTTTCTCCTGGCGGGCTGCCTTGGAAGCGCCTCAGCCCATCGCGAGCAGCGCGCTCGCATGATCGAGCACCCGCTGCTTGACCGCATCGGCATCGGATGGCTTCACCTTCGCACTCACGGTCAATTCCACGAGGGGCGCGGCCGGGTCGGCGGCGATCACCTTCGATACGTTGACCGCCGGGGCAGCCCGCTCGTCAATGAGCGGATCCTCACGCAGCTCCTTCAGGATCTGGGCAGCGAGCGCATTGGCCGAGCCGGCCCTGACAGGAAAGGCCACCTTGACCTCGCCTGTGCCAGGATAGGCGCTGCGGTTGATGATGGCCGCGCCCCATACTTGTCCGTTGGGCAAGAGGATCTGCGTGTTGTCGGGCGCGACCAGCTCGGTCATGAACAGCGACAAGGATCTCACCTTGCCCGCCCTGCCGGCGACCTCGACATCATCGCCGATGTGAAACGGCCGAAACAACAGCAACATGACGCCGGCGGCGAGATTGGAGAGCGTGCCCTGTAACGCCAGACCTATGGCGAGCGATGTGGCGCCGAGCACGGCAACGAGGCTTGCAGTCTGTATACCAAACAGCTGCAGCACGGCGATGCCGACCACCGCGAGCACGGCGTAGCGAACTACGCTGGCGACGAACAAGGTCACCAGCGGATCGACACGATGCGTAACGCTCAAGACACGGGTCACGAGCCGCTGCATCGCGCCGGACAGATACCAGCCGACCGCCAGCAGCAGGATCGCGTAGATCGCGTTCAAGCCATACAGAACGAGCGATGCTTTGAGCGTGTCGAAATTGATGGTCATGGCGACTCCGACCCGGACAACCCGAAGAGAACCCGCAACGACGCAAAATGATCCCGATGGGAAAGCTCGCGAGTCTGTCAAACTCGATCGAGATCGCCGATGCACGAGCCACGACCAAACGTCATCAGCGCGCCCGATCTTGCGCGAGAAAATAATGGTGCAATAATGCCGTTCTACGTTGGGCTCCGGAATCAACCACCAACATCGTGGAGGGCGACGAAATTGTTCGCTCGCGCCGTGGCTTCGGCCGTCGTGATCGTCACTATGGCCACCATCGATGGTCCGGCCGCGCAAACCGCCAACCAGCCGCCGGACACGATGGCGGCGCGGGTCGAGGCCTGCACGCCCTGTCACGGCAACAAAGGTGAAGGCACCAGCGACGTCTATTTCCCGCGCCTTGCCGGCAAGCCGGCCGGTTATCTCTACAATCAGCTCCTCGCCTTCCGAAGCGGCCGGCGCAAATATCCGCCGATGAACTATTTGCTGGAGTTCTTGCCCGATCCCTATCTGGAGGCGATGGCGGAGTATTTTGCCAGCGAGCACCCGCCACTGCCGCCACCGGCGCCGACGGAGGTCAGCAAGGACGTGCTGGCGCTGGGAGAGACGCTCGCCATCAGCGGCGATGCCGGCCGCAATATTCCGGCCTGCGTGAGCTGCCATGGCCCCGGACTGACCGGTATGCAGCCCGGCATCCCCGGCCTCTTGGGCTTGCGCACCGCCTATATCAGCGCCCAACTCGGTGCCTGGCGTTACGGCACGCGTACGGCGAAGTCGCCCGATTGCATGCAGCTGGTTGCGGGTCATCTGACCGAGGCCGATGTCACTGCTGTTTCTGCCTGGCTCGCGACACGGCCGGCACCAGCCAATCCGGCTCCGGTCCCGAAAGGCACCTACGCGCTGCCCTTCGGCTGCGGCAGCCAGCCCAACTGACGAGGCAGATGATGGGCTCGAAACTATCGATCAAGCGCTTGTCGATCAAATTCCTGGCTCTTGCCGCGCTCACCACTGCTGTGCAGGCGCAGGACAAGACTCAAGACAAGTCCAGCGACATCATCACACGCGGCGAATATCTCGCCCGTGCCGGCGATTGCACCGCCTGTCACACCGCGCCGGAGGGCCGCCTGTTCGCTGGCGGCCGTGCCATGCCGACCCCATTCGGCACGCTCTACACCTCCAACATTACGCCTGATACCGAGACCGGGATCGGCAAGTGGAGTGCGGACGATTTCTACAAGACAATGCACAGCGGCCGCTTCCCGGATGGCGGGCTTATCTATCCGGCGATGCCGTTTGCGTCCTACACCAAGGTCACGCGCGCCGACAGCGACGCGATCTACGCGTATTTGCGCTCGATCCCGCCGGTCAGCCAGAAGAACAAGCCGCACGAGTTGCGTTTCCCTTATGACAATCGCCAGCTCATCCTCGGCTGGCGCACGCTTTTCTTCAGTGAAGGTGAGTTCAAGCCGGATCCGACGAAGTCGGTGGAATGGAATCGCGGCGCCTACCTTGTCGAGGGTCTCGGCCATTGCGGCATGTGCCATTCGCCCATCAACGCGCTCGGCGGGACCTCCCAATCGGAAGCCTTCAAGGGCGGCCTGATCCCGATGCAGAATTGGTACGCGCCCTCGCTCACGTCAAATCGCGAGGCGGGGCTCGGCGACTGGAGCATCAAGGACATCACGGACCTGCTCCAGACCGGTGTTTCCATGCGCGGCGTCGTCTACGGCCCGATGGCCGAGGTCGTCCACAACAGCCTGCAATATCTCACTGACGAGGACACCAGGGCGATGGCGGTGTATCTCAAGAGCATCGCAGAGCCCTCGCCTCCGCCGCCGGCGAGAACGACGCTGCCGACGACCGAGAGCAGCCTGCTGATCAGCCTCGGCAAGACCGTTTACGACAAGAACTGCGCGAGCTGTCACGGCACGCAGGGCGAAGGCAAGCCGCCGCACTGGCCGCCGCTTGCCAACAACCAGTCGATCGAGATGCAGTCGGCGGTCAATCCGATCCGCATGGTCCTCAATGGGGGCTATCCGCCTGGCACCAAGGGCAATCCGATGCCCTACGGCATGCCGCCTTTCGCAGGCCTTCTGTCCGACAACGAGATCGCAGCCGTCGTCTCCTACATCCGGACCGCCTGGGGCAATCGCGGCACGCCGGTCTCGGCGCGCGAGGCCAACGAACTGCGCTCCGCACCGCTGAACTGAGAGACGCCAGGAATCCGTTATGATCAATTCCGATCCGCCGACCAGCCCAGCCGCCGCCGACCAGGCGGTCGAAGAGGTCGTCGCGCAGGGGCCGTCCGGCGCGATCGTGCTCGCCGGCATCGCCACGGCCTGTGTGGTCGCGATGTGGCTGGCGTTCTATCTGTTCGTGTTCCTGCCGCGTGGTCCGCTGCAATGAGCGTAGAGGAAACCCAGCACGGCAGCGCCGAGGTCGCGGCCCGCGTCGAGCGGCGCTGGGCGACCATTTCCGTGATCATCATCGTCGGCATGGCGCTGCTCGCCGCATTTGCCGGCATACACCGCGCGACCATGCCGCAGCCGCGCGTCGAGACCACCGATCCATCGCGACTGCATCTCTCCGGCGAATTCGTCGAGAGCAATCTCGGTAGCGTGCTTGAAACCAATGGCAATGTGACCGTGCGGGCAATCGGCCAGCAATATTCTTTCACACCGGCCTGCATCCTTGTGCCCGCGGACACGCCGATCACGCTGCGCGCCACCAGCGCCGACGTCGTGCACGGCATCCTGATCCAGGGCACCAACGTCAACACGATGCTGGTGCCGGGCTACATCTCCGAGCAGCCCATGCGCTTTGCGAAGACCGGCGACTATCTGATGCCTTGCCAGGAGTTTTGCAGTTTCGGCCACGAGGGAATGTGGGGCAAGGTCAAGGTGATCGACAAGACTGAATTCGCCGATCGTGCAAAGGGCGGCGGGAGGTTGAGCTGTGTTGGCCAATAGGAAGCTCATCCTCGCCCATTTCTGGCTGGCCTTTGCCGTGTTCGGCATCGCGCTCACGCTCGGCGCCTGGCAGATGTTCATCCGCAGTCCGATCGGCACCTGGCTGTCCAATCCCGAGCTCTATTACCGTTCGCTGACCGCGCACGGCACGGTGATGGGCTATGTTTTCCCGACCCTGGTCGCGATGGGTTTCGGCTACGCCATCAGCGAGTCCGCGCTGGCGCAGCGTCTGGTCGGCGTACGCTGGGCCTGGGCCGGATTCTGGCTGATCGTCGCCGGCAGCATCATGGCGCTGATCCCGATCGCGCTCGGCCGCGCCTCGGTGCTCTACACCTTCTATCCGCCGCTGATCGGTAACGTCTTCTACTATGTCGGCGTGGTGCTGGTCGTGGTGGGCTCCTGGATCTGGGTCGCGCTGATGTCGATCAACCTGCGCGTCTGGCGCAAGGCCCACCCCGGCGCGCCGGTGCCGCTGGCGATGTTCGCCAATGTCGCCGGCTCGTATTTGTGGGCCTGGACCGCGGTCGGTGCCGCGCTCGAGCTGCTGTTGCAGATCATTCCGGTCGCAGCGGGGCTGAAGAACACCATCGATGCCGGCCTCGCCCGCGTGTTCTTCTCCTGGACGCTGCACGCCATCGTCTATTTCTGGCTGATGCCGACCTACATCGCTTATTACACCATCGTGCCGCGCGCGATCGGCGGCCGCGTCTATTCCGACACCATGGCGCGGATATCCTTCATCCTGTTCCTTGTGGTGGCGATGCCGATCGGCATGCACCACACCTTTGCCGATCCGCAAGTCGGCGCCGGCTTCAAGTTTATCCATTCGGCCTTCACGGCGCTGGTGGCGTTGCCGACATTGCTGACGGTGTTCACGATCTGCGCCTCCGTCGAGATCGCCGCACGTCTGCGCGGCGGGCGCGGCCTGTTCGGCTGGATCAGGGCCCTGCCCTGGGACAATCCGATGATGCTTGCCCTGGCCTTCTCCTTCGTCATGCTCGGTTTCGGCGGTGCCGGCGGTCTCATCAACATGAGCTATCAGCTCGATGCGTCCATCCACAACACGCAGTGGATCACCGGACATTTCCACCTGATCTTCGGCGGCGCCATCGTGATCATGTATTTTGCGATCGCCTATGATCTTTGGCCGCATCTGACCGGCCGCGAGCTGATCGATCTCCGGCTGATCCGCACCCAGCTCTGGCTGTGGTTCGTCGGCATGATGGTCACGACCTTCCCGTGGCACTGGGTCGGCATTCTGGGCATGCCGCGCCGCATGGCCTATTTCGACTTCAGCGATCCCGCGATCGCGCCGCAGGCGCTGTCCGTCACCCTTTCGGCGATCGGCGGCTTCATCCTGCTGGCATCAGGCATCCTCTTCCTGGTCATCCTGGCGCGCGGCATGCGCGCACCGCAGACCGATGCCGGCCCGTATCGCTTTGCGCTGGCCGTGCACCAGCCCGCGACCGTGCCGGTCGCGCTCAACACGCACGCATTGTGGGTGGCGCTGATGATCGCGCTCACCCTCACCAATTACGGCTACCCGATCCTCACGCTGGCGCTGAACGAGGGTACCTCGGTGCCGGCCGTCTATGTGGGAGCGCAGTGATGGGCACGCGCGACCTCTTTACCCATCGTAACAGTCATTTCAGGATTGGCGTCGGGATCACTGCCGCGATCCTGATCGTCACGGCGATCGCCGGCTTCATCGTGCTGCCTTTCGCGCAGCCCTGGGTGCAGTTCGCCAATGTCTGGGACGCGATCTGCAGCGCCGCCGGCGTGCCGCAGCGCGCGCCAACCGTGAAGGCGCCCGAACAGGCAAAACGCCTGTCCGAGGTCGTGCTCACCTCGCACACGCTGTCGCGTCCGAGCCAGGAGGCGATCGGCCGCGGCGCGACGCTGGCACAGCGCTGCGCCATCTGCCATGGCCCGACCGGCATCAGCCGCGCGGACTCGCCCAATCTCGCCGGACAGTACGCCGCCGTCATCTACAAGCAGTTGCACGATTTCCGCTCCGGAGCGCGCACCAATGCCGTGATGTCGCCGTTCACGATCAACCTGACCGATCAGGAGATCGCCGATCTCTCGATGTACTACGCCTATCTGCCGCGGCTTCCGGCCTACCACCCGACGCCGCAGCTGCCGAAACCCAACATCGTCATCTACGGCGCGCCGATGCGCGGAATCGCTCCCTGCGGCTCCTGCCATGGCAGCCTCGACAACAAGGTCGGCAGCCCGTGGCTGGAGGGGCAGTCCGAGGCCTACATGAAGGCGCAGCTCCAGGCCTTCGCCTCCGGCGAACGGCGCAACGACATCAGCCAGCAGATGCGCAACATCGCGCGCGCGATGACGCCGCAGGAGATCGAGCAGGCCGCAGCATACTACGCCTCGCAGCCCCCCGATGTGGTGAAGGCTGTGGATTGAGGGGCGCGCCTGCCTCCTCGTCGTCATTGCGAGCGCAGCGAAGCAATCCAGAATCCCTCCGCGGAAAGACTCTGAATTGCTTCGTCGCGTCGCTCCTCGCAATGACGGTTGAGAGAGCGTGCCCCGTCGAGACTACGACGACGCCAGCTTCGGCCGGCCGTAGATCGCATCGGCCCGCTTCTCGAAGGCGGTGGAAAACCGCGCGAACGCGGCGTCGAACATCGAGCCCATCAGCATCGCGAGCATGCGGCTCCTGAACTCGTAGGAGAGGAAGAATCCGACGTCGCAGACGCCCTCGCCCTTGGGCTCGAACGTCCAGCGATTTTCGAGGTTGCTGAAGGGGCCTTGCAGATATTCGACCAGAATCTTCAGATTGGCGCGGTCGAGCGTCACGCGGCTGGTGAAGGATTCCTTGATCAGCTTGAACGACACGGTCATGTCGGCGACCAGCACCTCGGTGCCGTCGGGCTTCGCCATGCGCTGGCGCACCTTGAGCGCGCTGCACAGCGGCACGAATTCCGGGTAGCGCTCGACGTCGGCGACCAGATCAAACATCTCGGATGCGCTGTGACTGACACGGCGCTTGCTCGAAAATTGGGGCATGGCGATTCAGCGGGCGTTAGCTGCCCGCGCGACCTTCAGTCTCGCAAAGTCCTCGCCGGCGTGATGCGACGAGCGGGTCAGCGGGCTCGCCGACACCATCAGGAAGCCCTTGGTGTAGGCGACCTTCTCATAGGAAGCGAACTCGTCGGGCGGCACATAGCGCATCACGGCGTGGTGCTTGCGGGTCGGCTGGAGGTACTGGCCGATGGTCAGGAAATCGACCTCGGCCGAGCGCAGGTCGTCCATCACTTGGAGCACCTCGTGGCGCTCCTCGCCGAGGCCGACCATGATGCCGGACTTGGTGAAGATGGTGGGATCGAGCTCTCTGACCCGCTGCAGCAGCCGGATCGAGTGGAAATAGCGCGCTCCGGGTCGCACCGTGAGATAGCGCGACGGCACGGTCTCCAGATTGTGGTTGAAAACGTCCGGCTTCGCCGCGACCACGATTTCGAGTGCCCCCTCCTTGCGCAGGAAGTCCGGCGTCAGGATCTCGATCGTGGTCGTGGGGCACGCGGCCCGGATCGCGCGGATGGTCTGGGCAAAGTGCTCGGCGCCGCCGTCTGCGAGATCATCGCGGTCGACGGAGGTGATGACGACATGGGCAAGGCCGAGCTTGGCGACTGCCTCGGCGACGTTCTGCGGCTCGGCCGCATCCAGCGCATTCGGCAGGCCGGTCTTGACGTTGCAGAAGGCGCAGGCCCGGGTGCAGGTGTCACCCATGATCATGAAGGTCGCGTGCTTCTTGTCCCAGCACTCGCCGATGTTCGGGCAGCCCGCCTCCTCGCACACGGTGTGCAGGCCGTTCGCCCGCACGATGTTGCGGGTGTCGGCATAGCCGCGGGTGTTGGGCGCGCGCACGCGAATCCAGTCCGGCTTCGGTGGCGAAGCGGAATCGGGCTTATTCACCTTTTCGGGGTGGCGCGGGCGCAGCGGGTTCGAGATGGTATCGACGATAACGACCATGGGGTGTCCGGTCTGTTCAGGTTCTACCTAGTCGGTCTGGCCCGGCATCGCAACCCGGCTCGCCCCGCTTCAGGGAACATGGCAGATATGGGCAATATCCTGCTCTGTTCTCAGGCGATTCTCACCTCGAATGGCTCCAGTCTCGAAACCCTCCACACCGCGCCTCGGCAAAGCCCTGAAGCGCGCCTTTTTCGCACGCAGCGTGCATGAGGTGGCGCCTGACCTCATCGGCGCCACCATGCTGGTCGACGGCGTCGGCGGGATCATCGTCGAGGTCGAGGCCTATCATCATACCGACCCGGCCGCGCACTCCTATCGCGGACCGACGCCACGGAACCAGGTGATGTTCGGCCCGCCCGGCTTTGCCTATGTCTATCGCTCCTACGGCATCCACTGGTGTGTGAACTTCGTCTGCGAGGAGGAAGGCTCGGCCAGCGCCGTGCTGATCCGCGCACTGGAGCCGACGCACGGCTTGGCCGCGATGCGCCGGCTCCGGCATCTCCAGGATGCGCATGCGCTGTGCTCGGGTCCGGGAAAGCTGACCGAGGCGCTCGGCATCACCATCGCGCATAATGCCCTGCCGCTGGACCGGCCGCCGATCGCGCTGCATGCGCGGACCGAAGACTTCGAGGTCGCAACAGGCATCCGGATCGGCATCACCAAGGCCGTCGAGCTGCCCTGGCGCTACGGCATCAAAGGCTCGAAGTTCCTCAGCAAGCCGTTTCCGAAGTGACCGTCATTCCGGGGCGGCTCGCAGAGCCGAACTCCGGTGCGCAATTGCGCACCTGAGAATCTCGAGATTCCGGATTCGATGCTGTGCATCACTCCGAAATGACGACGAGCTCACGACGCCTGCTTCAAGCGCTCCTGGGCCTCAAGCAGCTTCGCCTTGCGCGCCAGCGCCGCCTCGCGCTTTTCGCGCTCCTCCTCGACGACCTCTTCGGCCGCATTGGCGACGAACTTCTCGTTCGCCAGCTTGGACTCGGCGCGCTTGATGTCGGCGTCGGCCTTGCCGATCTCCTTGTCGAGGCGCGCGCGCTCGGCGGCGACGTCGATCACGCCCTTCAGCGGCAGCGCGGCCACCTCGCCGCGCACGAGCAACTGAACCGCACCGTCGGGCGCGCGGTCGGCGAAGGAAATATCCGACAGCCGCGCCATGCGCTTGATGACGTCGGTCCAGCGCGGCGCGCGCTCCCGCGTCTCGGCCGAAGCGCCGGCGAGCACCAGCGCCGTCAGCGTGGCCGGCGGGATGTTCATCTCGGCACGCACCGAGCGGATCTGGGTGACGAGATCGATCACCCAACCAATCTCGGCCTCGGCCGCGGGATCGGTGAAGTCGGCATGATCGAAGATCGGCAGCACCCAGGCCGGCGAAACGAGCGCATCGGTCGGTTCCGCCGTCGCCGCCAGCATCGCGAGCTGCTCCGGCGTCGGCTCGGACGGCTTCAGCGGCCACGGTGCCAATGCGAGCAAGCCCTCGCGCCTGGCCGTCACCTCCCACAACTCCTCGGTGATGAAGGGCATGAAGGGGTGCAGCAGCTTGAGGATCTCGTCGCGCGCCCAGGCGACCATGGCCCGGGTCTCGTCCTTGGCGGGACTGTCGGGACCGAGCAGCACCGGCTTTGCGAGCTCGACATACCAGTCGCAATAGACGTTCCAGACGAAGCGATAGATGCTGCCCGCGGCGTCATTGAACCGATAGGCTTCGATCGCCTCGGTCACCTCGCGCGTGGTGTGCGCGGTCTCATGCGCGATCCAGCGGCTCAGCGTCTCCTTCACCTTCGCCGGCTCGAAATCTTCAGGCACGGCGCAATGGTTCATCTCCGCGAAGCGACAGGCGTTCCAGAGCTTCGTCGCGAAATTGCGGTAGCCCTCGACGCGGCTGGTGGCGAGCTTGATGTCGCGGCCCTGTGCCGCCATCGCGGCCAGCGTGAAGCGCAGTGCGTCGGCGCCGTATTCGTCGATCAGGTTGAGGGGATCAATGACGTTGCCCTTCGACTTCGACATCTTGGCGCCCTTCTCGTCGCGGACGAGGGCGTGGATGTAGACCGTCGAGAACGGCACCTCCTTCATGAAGTGCAGGCCCATCATCATCATGCGGGCGACCCAGAAGAAGATGATGTCGAAGCCCGTCACCAGCGCGTTGGTCGGGTAGTAGCGCTGCACCTCGGGCGTATCGTCGGGCCAGCCCAGCGTCGAGAACGGCCACAGCGCCGAGGAGAACCAGGTGTCGAGAACGTCCTCGTCACGCGTGATGAAGCCTTCGCGCTTGTTGCGGTCGAGCGCCATCTCGCGCCCCTGCTCCGGCGTGATGACTTCCTGCTCGACGTAATAGCCGAGCGCGTGACTGACGGCCTCCTCTTCGGTCTCGGCGACGAACACCTTGCCATCCGGACCGTACCAGGCCGGGATCTGGTGACCCCACCAGAGCTGGCGCGAGATGCACCAGGGCTGGATGTTCTCCATCCACTCGAAATAGGTCTTTTCCCAGTTCTTCGGCACGAACGTGGTTTCGCCCGAACGCACCGCCGCGATCGCGGGCCTGGCCAGCGTCTTGGCGTCGACATACCACTGGTCGGTCAGGTACGGCTCGATCACGCTGTTCGAGCGGTCACCATGCGGCACCATGTGGGTGTGCGGCTCGATCCGCTCGACGAAGCCGAACGATTCCAGCCGCTCGACGATGCGCTTGCGCGCCACGAAGCGGTCGACCTTGTGGAACTCCTCGGCGAACTGCGAGGCGCCCTCCGGCAGGTCACGCAAATAATCCTCGTTGTCGACGAGATCCAGGCACCCTTCCTTGTCGAGCACGCTGATCCGCCGCAGGCCGTGGCGATTGCCAACCTCGAAATCGTTGAAGTCGTGCGCCGGCGTGATCTTGACCGCGCCGGAACCCTTCTCCGGATCGGAGTATTCGTCGGCGACGATCGCAATCTTGCGGCCGACCAGCGGCAGGATCACGTTCTTGCCGATGAGATTCTGATAGCGATCGTCCTCGGGATGCACGGCAACGCCGGTGTCGCCGAGCATGGTCTCGGGCCGCGTGGTGGCGACGACGATGAAGCTCGACGGATCGTCGGGATTGAAGGTCTTGCCCTCGATCGGATAGCGCAGATACCAGAGGTGGCCCTTGACCTCGACCTGCTGCACCTCGAGATCGGAGATCGCGGTCAAGAGCTTGGTGTCCCAGTTCACCAGCCGCTTGTCCTTGTAGATCAGCCCCTCGCGGTGCAGCTCGACGAACACCTTGACCACGGCCTTCGACAGGCCCTCGTCCATGGTGAAGCGCTCGCGCGACCAGTCGCAGGAGGCGCCGAGACGCTTGAGCTGGTTGATGATGGTGTCGCCGCTCTCGGCCTTCCACTGCCAGACGCGCTCGAGAAATTTCTCGCGGCCCATCTCGCGACGGCCGGGCTGCTGACGCTCCATCAGCTGGCGCTCGACCACCATCTGGGTGGCGATGCCGGCGTGGTCGGTGCCGGGCTGCCACAGCACGTCGCGGCCGCGCATGCGCTCGAACCTGCACAGGATGTCCTGGAGCGTGTTGTTGAGCGCGTGGCCCATGTGCAGCGAGCCCGTCACGTTCGGCGGCGGGATCACGATGGTAAAGGGCACGGCATCGCGGCGGTCGGGGCGGCCGGCCTTGAAGGCAAGGCTGTCCTCCCACACCACGGACATGCGGGCTTCGATATCGGCGGGCTGGTAATTTTTCTCGATCATGGGGCGCTAGAAAGCCGCGCGAGGGAGCCAAGTCAACGAAAAGGTCAGCGCAGACGGGCTTTCGGCGATCGACGAACCCAATATGGCGTGCGGGCGGGGCTATATCAGGGCCGCGCGGCCTGCGGCCCTATCTGCCGCCGCGCGAGACCCGCTCGATTTCGGCCTTCACGATGCGTTCAACGAGGCCCGGCAGGTTGTCGTCCAGCCAGGACTTCAGCATCGGTCGCAACATTTCCTTGACCAGATCCTCCAGCGTCCGCGCGTTGCTGCTGAGCACCGTGTGGGCCAAGGAATTGAAAGCGGATTCGACCGCGGAAACCGTCGATTGCGCGAGGATCGGCTGCTGCGGCGGCAGCGGCGGGGCGTCAAAGTCCACCGGCGCATAGGACGGTGGCGGCGTGGGCCGCGGCGGCGGTTCGGCGAATTCGAGATCGTCGCGCGGGTCGACCTTGCGGAAGCTGGGCGGCGGCGGCGGAGGCGTCGGATCCACCGCCATATCGTCCGTCAATTCGAGCACGTCGGGTTCGGGTTCGGGCTCCGGCTCGGGAGCGCGGACCTCGGGCGCAGGTGTGGCGGCGTCGAGCCCCGCCAGCAGCGCGTCGATATCGTCCTGGTTGTTGGTTGCGTCCGCCGCGGGCGCGGGTGGCGGCGGCGGAGCCGGTTTCGCAACTGGCGGCGCAGGCTTCTCGGCAGCAGGTTTTGCGGGCGCGACCTTCGATGGCGGAATGTCGTTCATGGCCGGGGGCTTCGGCGGCGCGACGGGCGCTGCGGGTTTGGCGGCCTCTGCCGGCGGGGGCTTTGCCTCATCGTCGGCGATGATGCGCCGGATCGAGGCCAGAATCTCCTCCATCGAGGGTTCTGTGACCTTTGCAGGCTGCGTCATCTGCGACTCCACATCATCAACGCCCTCGCATGCGCTGTTTTACCACCAAGCACGACGGGATTGGCCGGTTCCGGACGGGAAGCCCGTCATTTTCGTCGCGGCAGCCCGACTTGTCCCCAGATCACGGCTCAACGTGCAGCGGTGCGTCCCTGCCCCAGCACTCAACCCGTTACGCACACGACATCAACGCGGGGCGAATCGACCCGCATCATCTTGGCAAGGCTATGTCAGGGATTTTGACGATTGCAAGCAAAGCACCGGTCGACCTCGGGTGTTCGCGAGGTCGACCGGATGATTGCGGGGATCAGCGCCCGTCGGGCGTGCGCACGCCCGCCCAGCTGTCGCGGACCTGATGATAGTGAACGCTGGGGTCGTAGGTCGTCGTCGGCAGGCCAAGGACCTGCGGCGATAGACGGCCGACGGCACTCAGCACGGAATAGGACGCAACAACGCGATCGTGCTGTGCGGTGACGAGTGCGACACGCGCATTGACCAGCGCCTGCTGCGCGTTGAGCACGTCGAGCGTGGTGCGCTGGCCAGCCTTGGCCTCTTCACGGACGCCGTTCAACGCGATCTCCGAGGCGGTGACCTGTGCCTGTGCGGACTGCACCTGTGCCTTGCTGGCCTGCAACTGGCCCCAGGCCTGCACGACGGTGGCACGAGCCTGATCGCGTGTCGTCTCCAGGTTGAGGCGCTGTTGCGCAAGATTCTCCTTGGACTGACGAATAAGCGCGTATTCAGCGCCACCCTGATAGATCGGAGCCGAGATCTGCGCGACCGCAGAGGCTCCGAACGAGCGGTATTGAATCAGGGACTGCTCGAAGGACTGGGTGACGGATGCTTGCAGGGTGACCGTGGGAAGCAGCGCGCCTTCGTTGATCTTCACCTGAAGATAATTAACGTCGATACCGTACATGCCCGCTGTCACGTTGGGGTTCTCGACGAGCGCGAGCTCGATCGCGGCTGCGAGCGTCGGAGGCAGGAACCGATCGACGGGCGAGCCCGGGGCGAGGTTCGTCGGCTCGTTACCGATGATGCGCCGGAAGTTCGCCCGCGTCGTGGTCAGATTCGCTTCGGCAGTGAGCGCCTGCGTCTTGCCGGCAGCCAGTTGCGCCTCCGATTGCGCGACGTCGGTGCGTGTTACTTCGCCGACGTTGAAGCGGTCGCGGGTCTGCTTCAGCGTCTGCTCGAGCACGCGCACGTTGCTGCGCTGGACTTCCAGCGTGGCGGCGTCGCGCAGATAATCCATGTACGTCGTCGCGGCCTGGAGCAGCAGGCTCTGGTCAAGCACGCGCAAACCTTCGCGGGCTCCGGAAACCTGGCTTTCGGCGGCGCGAGTCCGGTTGGCAGTCTGGTTGCCATTGTACAATGTCTGGGACGCGGTCAGTCCCACGCTGCGCGGATAGCCGGTCCCGTTGATGGGGTCGCTGTTGCTGGCGCTCTTGAAGTCCGAGTATTGGTAACCAGCACTCGCCGTCAGCGAAACCCTCGGGCGATAGCCCGACAAGGCCTGAGGCACGTTTTCGTCAGTCGAGCGCACCTGGGCACGCTGCGCGTTGAGCTGCGGATTGTTCTGATAGGCGCGCACCAGCGCTGCCTCGATCGTATCCGCCAAGGCAGGCGTCGGCCCGGCAAGCGCCAGCAGCAGGACCGAAACAGCAGCTCCGGTGAAGAGCTTCACCCCATGCATCCCTGAAATTCCGTTCATTCTAACGTCCGGCTCGTGCCCGCGAGCTGGGTTACCGTCTACGAGTGGAGTCGTTGCCCCGTCGCAACATAGGACGCGGTCAAGCGCGACGGAACTACCTGAGGGTGGTTCCCAGTGGAAACTCTTCACGTGCAGCATCCCGGCCACACTTCTGATTCAGAACGGGATTTTAACGGGCTTTGGCCTCAGAAGACGAAGGCTGCCGCCCGTTCCAGCCCGGGCAGGACCGGGGCTGCGGCGTCGAACAGCGCCCGATGGCCGAATTCGCCGTGGGTGCGGGTCACGATGGTGGCGCGCGGCGGCCTGGATTCGGCCGAAACTCCCACCAGACGCCCGCCTTCCTTCAGCTGCCCGAGCAAAGCTTCCGGCATGACTTCGGCCGCACCGTTCAGGACGATCACGTCATAGGGCGCAGCAGAAGGGTCACCGTCGGTGCAGGCGACCGCCTTGCAGGAGACATTGGCAAGCCCCAGGGCGGCGAAGGCGTCCCTGGCCTTGGTGGCCAAAGCCGCATCGCATTCGGTCGCGGTGACCTGCCGCGCGAGCTTGGCGGTCAGCGCGGCGAGGTAGCCGCTGGCACAGCCGACGACCAGCACGCTGTCCCCTTCGCCGATTTCGGCGGCCTGGAGCAGCTTGCCGGTCAGCGCCGGCTTTATCAGGAACCGCTTGGCGCCGCCTTCGCTGACGTCGAGGTCGACGTCGAGGTAAGCCAGTGCCTGGCGGCCCGCCGGCACGAAGGCCTCGCGCGGAACCGTGAGCATGGCATCGAGAACACGACGGTCGGTGACGTCACTGGTGCGCACCTGGCCATCGACCATCTTTTGGCGCGCGGTCGAAAAACCGGACATGAGCGGACCCTGCAATGCGGACGATGCCGCGAAGGAAATTCGCGGCATCTTTGGAACATGCTTGGTCAAAACGCAACATGGCCGTTGGCCATGATCAGGCGTCCGCAACTCCTCCAATCGACCGGCCGGCCAGTCTCATTCGATCGCCACTGCAAGGCGGCCGATCAGAGCGGCGACCTCGTCCAGCCGCGCCGAATCCTGCGTCTCGACCGCGCGCGCCAGACGGGCGAGGCATTCGTCGTCGCTGAGCTCGGGAACGCCAGGGGGTAGAATCGAGGGGGCCATGTGAGAGCGGTCGACCTGGATGTCTGGCATGGGAATCAGCTCCATGAATGTCCGGCAAGATCGATGCTCGTTGTGAATTGAGTCGATTTGGCGCCGCACGCATGGCCTGCGCGTGCCCGCGCACACTTGTGATTTGAGGGCCGATTGCGCGCCTGAATCGTCGATCCGGGGTTCAAGGATCAGGACAAGAAGGTCTGACGTCGCCTGAGAATGCGAGCGCAAATCCTTGAATTGTAAAGAAAATTTGGCTCCCCGGGCTGGATTCGAACCAGCGACCATCCGATTAACAGTCGGATGCTCTACCGCTGAGCTACCGAGGAAAAGGCGAACCGTTCGTTCGCGCGCGGCTGCGTATAACAAAGCCGCTTGCGCTTGCAAAGGACGAATTCGTCGTCATCCGCAACGCTCCCAAGGAGGGGGCTGGAATGACCCCTCCTCCGGTCATGTCGGCCAGAAGCACTATTCCGCGAGGAACGAGGTGGTCTTGGTACCGGAGTCGTAGCGCAAGCGGAGCGCAGTGAGCTTGCAGAGGTTGACGTTTTTCCACAGCACTGCCTCGTCGTAGTTATGCCAGTCGACGCGGATGTTCCAGACGCAGCCTTCGTCGTCATCGTCGAACTCGACATAGGTGCTGGCCTGGTTCTGCAACACCTTGTCGAGCTCGTTGTCCCATTCGTCCAGGCCATCGTCCGGCCCATTGAAGCCCAGAAATTTGATGGCATAGCCGGTCTCGTTGACGACCGTGACGTTGCGGGCATCGGCCGCAAGAGACGGTGCGGCGACGATCGAAAGGCCGATGGCGATGAGTCCGGCGAGAAAGTGCTTCATGTGAAATTGCTCCGATCGAAACAGGTCCCGGCGCCTGACGTCGCTCGACGCAGGCGCCGCGGCGAACAAGGCGTTGCCTCAAGGCTCGTCCGGAGCGAGATCGAACGGCTCAACACACGATCGATCCGCGCTCCGGAACGTCGCGCGACGCGAGACGCGCCCAGCCTGTCTATCGATTCGAATTCTCCGCAGCAATGAACGGGCGTTCATAGATCGGCGGCGCTTGCTTTCTCCGGCACCGGCGCCGGCACGGCCGCGCCGTTGCTCTTGCCCGTCACGGCGCCAACCAGAGCCTTGACGGGATCGTCGTCCGGCGTAAAGCCGCTCTGGCGCAGGATCTCGTCGATCATCGGGCGCAGCGCGTGCACCTTCAGGAGCTCACCGGCAAGCCCTTCGCCGAAGCCGACATTGCCGGCGCCGGCACCATTGCCGTTGCCGCCGAACGCACCGCCGGTGTGCAGGATGCGGACATCCTTCAGGTTCGCGATTGGCTTCACCATCTCGGCGAGTGCCGACGGCATGGTCTCGATCCGCTTCTTGGCGATCTCGAAATCGATCACGTTGCTGCCGAGCTTGTTCTGAGCCTCGTTCTTCATCGTTATAACGGCGGCCTCGGCTTCACCGATGTTGCGGACGCCGACAGCCTTGATCTTGTTGGACTCGGCTTCGGCAGTAGCCAATGTCGTGATGGCTTCGGCGCGGTCTAGCGCCGCCTTCTTCTCGGCTTCGGCAGCGACGATCACCTCGGTCGATTTGCGCTCGGCCTCGGTACGGGCGGCCAGCACCTGGGTGAGGCGGGCGC